>JAEEHF010000027.1 GCA_016280725.1 Bacillota bacterium
ATCAAGAAAACATATCAATCAAAAGTTAATGGCAGGTCTTTAAAAGCAGTTCCAACCATTGATACAGAATGTATTGATGAATGTATGATGGAATATCCGCCTTCAAGACGAACTGATTGTATTGAAACCAAATGTGGAGGCAGTAATGACTAAATACATTATAATGTTAGTATTCTTCGGTTCTGTATTTGCTAATGCTTGTGATTACGATTGTAAAGCACAATTAAGACGAATCGCAGATGCTCTTGAAATTATTGCGGGTAATATGGGTAATAAACCAACACCAAAAGCACCAGAACCAAAACCACAGGTAACTGAGCAACCAGTAATTGCTAGTAATTTCGGTGCACCAAAGCCCATTGTATTTGAACCACGAAATAATAACCCAACAGAATTTGTATTTGAAGAATTTGAAGTTGAAGAAACATGTGAAGAAAAGTGTAAGAAAAAGAATTATAGTGATTATACAAGAAATATGTGTATAAAGAATAATTGTAAGGACGATGATGACTTTTGAAGAATACGAACAAGTCTGTAAAGAATGTGGACTAAAAGAAATGAAAACTGATTTTTGGGACCGTAGTCATTACGATTATGGTTACAGTTACGAAGGATATAAGATTATATCCATACGAACACCAGGCGGTAGGTCATTTAGCAGTTATAAATTGGTAAAGAATACCCCAGTTATGGCATTTTTGCCATTGTTTGATGACCCAGTAAAACAGACCTGTATAATTGCTGGTGATGCTCTTAAAAACAGAATATACTGGTCAATGAAATATGTAAAGAATTTCAAAGTTCAAGAAAAACTAAAAGATATAGAAGAAGATTTTAAGTGATTGACAAAATCGCAGTAAAATTCTATATTATAGTAAAACGGAGATAAAACTATGAAGAAAATACTATTAACTCTTATTCTTATGTTGCTAGTCGGTTGTTGCGAAGGTCCAAATAAATCACGAAAGGGCGACAGTTATTACAACATCAAAATCTGTGCTATTGGTGGTGGCGCCGATACATGTGTAAATTTCAAAGCAAAGAAATATAATCCGAATGGAAACGATTTAATGTTTACCACTATTGATGGTCATACTTACAGATATAATAATGCTGGTTGGGCTTGGGTAATTGAAGTAAGATAAAGGAATAAACTATGAAAACTATTAGACGCGGTGTATTTGAAACCAATTCAAGTACTACTCATTGTGCATCATTCTCAAAAGATTATAAGACAATTAGCGAAATTCCGTTTCGTGATGCTTCTACATTCCCAAAACTAAATGCTGATAATGTTCTTGAAATTGAACTTGACATTTATTGGGATATGGAAGTTAAAGAAAACGATGCTATTGATTTGTCTTCAGTTGAAACAATTATTAAATATCTTGCAGCACACGCAGTATTTTCTAGTGAACAGACAATGTACAGTAGAAAGAATTACGAAATCAAAAATAATTTTGACGAAAACCACGAATTGTTTTTGAAAGATTTACAAGATGCATATACTACAATGGGTTTAACTCCACCAACAGATGTTAAATACTATTTTCTTGATATCGGTGATAACAAAGTATATGTAACCAAAGAAAATTTACACCATTGGTTTTATGCCGAAGGAGTAAATCCCTGGTACGATACAAAGAAAGATTGGTTAGACGCCATTAAAAAGAGAATCAAGAAAACACCAGATGCTAAAAATTGGCCTTATGCTAAAAAGTATTTTGGTATGTGTGGTAATGATTTGCTTTCAAACGATTATAAAAGTGCTACCGACTATTATGATAATTACATAAATGTTTACGATTTTGATTATGATGAAAGCGAAAACGGAAATGATGACAATACTATTACCACAAAAGATATGCTAACCCGTGAAATTGATTTGAATTTCTATCATACCTAAGGAGAAATTATGGATAAACGATTAATTGATGATATGCCAGTGCTTTGGGAAAAAGTTAAACCCTATGTTGAATATCTTGAATCAATGGGTTTTAAGACATCACATCAAATGGCATATTTCCATCCTGGTAATGAAGAAAACTATACTTTCTTTAATGGTTGGCAATATCAACTCCCAAACAGAAGAAACGAATGGGAAGTGGTAGTAGATTTGGTTAGTTACACAGGTGAACTAAAACTAGAAATTTACAAGTTCTCTATTGTAAAACCACCAAAACATTATTGGTGTGGTGATAATAAAGCAAAGCCACCTTTTATTCTAACTAACCTTCGTGATGATGTAAACGATTGTTACGAATCTACCATTGTGGATAATTTAACTGATTTCAAGAAAGAAATTGGTAAATTCTTTAACACTATTAAGAAATATAACGAAAAGATAAAGAAACATGAACTGGAAAAAGATTTCACCTAAATTAATTTCAACTTATGTGAATGGTAATCACAATGTTCGGTTATACAGTGACGGAACAAAGATAAAGGAAACTATTAATCCTGATGATGACCATTTTACATACGAATTTCCTGAATCGTTTGATTTAAAGATAACCGACTATTGTGATGCCGGTTGTCTGTATTGTCACGAAAATTCTACTGTCAATGGCAAACACGCAGATCTAAAAGCATTACTTCCAATGTTAGATACAATGGTTGGTGGAACAGAAGTTGCTATTGGCGGTGGAAATGCTTTATCTCACCCAGATTTGGGATGGTTTATTAATGAATTAAATGACCGCGGTATAATCGCAAACATTACAATTAACCAAAAACATTTAAAATCATTTTATGATGACTTAATGGACCTTTATATTAAACATGGTAATTTAATGGGTATTGGTATATCATTAACTGACCATACAAATAAAGAAGATTTTGAAATCATTAATAAAATGGGGCAGAATGTTGTAATCCATACGATTGCTGGTATTTTAAAGCCTGAAGATTATCATCGTTTGTATGGAAGAAAGGTTCTTATTCTTGGATATAAAGATTTGCGTAGAGGTCATGATAATTTGTCTAAACATTCTGCGGAAATTCAAGCCAACATTGAACAATTAAAGAAAGATTTACCAATGCTTGAAAGAAAATGTAAATTAATTTCTTTTGATTGTCTCGGTTTGGAACAATTAAATCCAAAAGAAACATTGGGTATGCCAGATGATAAATTCAATTTGATTTATCAGGGACATGACTATGATATGTTTGATAAAGACGGAAATATCACAGTATCTACATTGTTTATAGATGCGGTTAATATGAAAGTATCTAGGTCTTCAACTAGCCAAATGGATAAAAGATATTCATTCACAGGTAAAGAAGATATTAGAGAACTATTAGCCAAATCTTGTGAAGGTTATTAATGGATGTTACAGAATACTTCACCCAAATAGAACAAAACATATATAATTGTTTTGAATGGCGTAAAAGTTCGCCAGAAACGATAGATATGTTTGCGACTATGTTTCACAGAATCAAATATATGTTTAGTGTAGAAGAATTTGATAAACTAATGCGTTTATTTGACTGTTATGACCCATTTGGCAGTTGGGAAGATGGTGTTGTATGGAGAATACTCAAACTTATTAGATATGCTCATTGGAATCAATACTATTTTTCTAACATGTCTGATGACGATTTGAGAAATTTATGTGAACAACAGATTAAAATATTCAAGAACGAATTAGAAATTAAACTTTTAGAAAAGGATTTTTCATAATGGCATATCCTAGAGGTAAAGGAATTATTGGTATGTTATCCGCATTTGAATTTGTTTGTGCTATTAAAAAGCACAACGAATTGAAGTGGATATTAAACTATGATGAAGAATCTAATGAAATGAAAGAATTTGTGAATATAACAAACAGAATACGAACATTGTATACTGATTACATTTCAATGGATAAAGCTGTGGAGTTATATCCAAATTATGAATTTAATACTGCATTTCCTTGGAGTTATTGTACAGAGATAGTTTGTATAATACTGAATCAATTAAGATACAAACATTGGAATCAGTATTACTTTTCACAAATGGATAACGAGAGATTAATCCAAATGGTTGAATGGGCATATAAACAATACCGACAGAGTTGTTTAGAAAATGATATATCGCAGGATTTTAATTAAACATAATTTGTAGTAATACCCATTGACAATAAGATTTTAAAAACTATATTTTAACAAAACAAAAGAGGAATTAAATATGAAATTAGATTTAAATTTAACTACCGCATTTACACTCCGTAAACGCATTAAAGAACTCATTAACAAGATTAATGCTCAAATGATTTATGCTCAATATGTTGTTGAGCCAGAACGAAAGGAAGAAATCCTTGAAGCATTTGAAACAAAGAATGTAGAAGGTTCATATCAATTCTTATCCGAATTGATGGAAGCAAATCGTGAACTTTCCAATTTGATTGATGAACAGAATTTGGCAGGTAAGAAGATTCTTAATGATTTGAACAAAGTAAATGCTCAAATCATTTTGGTTCAACAGATTGAAACCAAATTAAAAGCCAATCGTACTTCCAAATCTCGTAACCCTGTTACCGGTAACTGGGAAGTAGCCACATTGGAAAAGATTACTGAATTTGATGCTACTAAAGAATTAGAAACATTGAAGCAGAAGAAGGTTCGTCTTGAAGATGAACTCTCTAAAAACAATTCTCAGGCTAAACTCGTATTTAACCTGAATGACGAAATTTATACCCGTATCTACGGTGAATAATTGACCGAGTTGTTGGAATAATTTGTTTAGGGCTTTTTCGTACAAATTTTTTGCAGACGATTTAAGCGGGATTTGGGCTATCGTGTTTAAATTGAGTGAGTAACCACGATATTTGAGCAGCCATAGGATAATCCGCTATAATGGTTCAAAAATCTCAAAATTAGAGGGAACATTTTCTCTTAAAAGTACAAAAGTTACCTTTCTCTAATGAGTTTATTTCAATTATCCAATGACATTTATTAAAAAGAAACGAAATAAAAATTACGATGGTTTTCTTACAGTTTCTTTGAAAAAAGTCATTTTTAAATTTAACTAATAACAAAGGAAAACAAAATGATAGTAAAAGCAAATGTTGTATATAAAGATGGTAAGCGCGGTAACGAATGGTTCCTGGTTCGCTTTGACCATACCCCAGTAAAAGAAGTAACCAAGAAGAAACGCAGAACTGGTATGTGTAGTATCTTCTATTTGACAGATGACGAATCATATAAGGGCGGTGAAGATTTTGCCTCACGAATTTGTGGTGAAAAGCAAAAGTTCTTTGTTACCAAGGCGAAAATTGAATGTTCCGCAAAGGATAATTATGTAAAAGCATTTGCCCGAAATGTTACTATGAAAAAGGCAATTCAACAGATTATGACAATGCAGTCCGAAAATCGTCTAGACTGGGATTTCGCATTTGATAATGAAACCTTTAAGTCATTCATTACTACATTGAATAAGCAGCACCCACATGGCAACGAAGCAGCTATGAAGCTCATTCAGGATAGTAATTATCGTTCCAAAAAGAAGTAATGTAAACAAAATTTTACAGACTCCCCCTATAAAACCCATTGACAAAGTCAGTGGGTTTTTCTATATTATGGTAGAGGTAGCAATATGAAACGAAGTACTTTTGAAAATTATGTAACAGAATACTGTAATGATTTGGCAATTAAACAAAATGCCCATCAATACAAAAGATGCCGACATGCGTGTGTATTAACTTACAACGATGCCATTATTTCTAGTGGTGTGAACTCAAATCTGTTTAATGATTTCACAAAACAATATAATGATTTAAAAGCACTTCACGCAGAACCGGTCGCAATTATGAGAGCGATGAAACATCATTCAAAGATTATTCATAAATGCGAATTGTGGGTTTGCCGAAATAATGAAGTTTCAAAAGAATCACGACCGTGCCCGATGTGTATGCGAATTATCAAAAATTTTGGTATTAAACGAATCCATTACACTACAGGCGCTGGTGAATGGAAAGAAGAAATTTTAAAGGAGAAATAATGTATATTGAATATGAAGATAAATACATTCCGCAGTTAGAAAAACTCAAACAGAAAATTAACGAAACTAAAATGGGTGAAATTCAAACACTTCAGTTTCGTCAATTTGGTACAATGGAAAATGAAAAAGACGAACAGATTGCTGGTGCGTTAGACTATTTCGTTGAAAATTGTGAAAACTTTGCTGAGAATTATCTTTATAATTCAAATCATGTAACATTGAAAGACATAGTTTGTTCTTTCTTTGTAGATAATGCCGGTAAGGGTGTGGATGGTTCAAATCCTTATGTGTATGATGTTGGTTATTATACAATGTGGGATAGTAATGGCGACTGTGATGAAAAGACGATTCAGTTAACTGTTGATGACGTTCTTGAATTTGCTCTAAAACAGAAATATGTTGTTTTTAATAGTGATTACTAAGGAGAAATAAATGGCAGCTGCTACACCAGAACTAAAAGCAAGATTTAAAGAACTCGGCATCGTTGGTGGTGCGTGGTCGGATGGTAAAGAATCATTTGAAGTATGTAAAGGTGGGATGTTTAATTTACACTCACTAAAATTTACACGATTTAAAGAACATGACGGAACTTGGCGAAAGCATGTTCAGTACAGACCGACTCGTTGTCATTATGGTAAACATGGTGGATATACCAACCAGTTTGATTATGGGCAATCGTTAGAAAAGTTTAATGAAGTTTGGGAAATTTTTATGTTGGGTTATAAAGAATATCAACAGGCCCAGCAAGAAAATGATGTGAGTAGAGATTTTAATGATTAAGGAATAAACTATGGCTAAACAAATTGATAACAAAGTAAAAGAAGAACTCAAAAACCATTTGAAAGAACTCAACATCAAAAATGGTAAATGGGAAGCTCCCGATGGTGATATTTACTATGTTTGCCATCAGGGAAAATTTTATATTCATACCATTCAAATTACACGATTCCCAGATGTATATGACCCGGAAGATAAACCGTGGAATTATAATGGTACTAATTGGGATTGGATGAGGAAAGAAGGTTTAGACATTAGAGGTTCTAAACGAGATGTGTGTTATGACAGAATTAAAGATGACGAAGGACGAAATCTTTATTGGATTGAATACTCAACCATTGAAGAATTTGATGTTTTGTTTGACCAGTTCTTGTTAGGTTATAAAGAATACCGCGTTCTCGTAGAACACGAAGCAATTAACAAAGATTTTGATTAAGGAGAAAATAAATGGGACATAAAATGACACCAGATGAAATTAAGAGTGGGTGGATTGACAATGCTATTGCGTATTTTGGCAAATTAGCAGATGAAAACAAAGATTGTATATTCCGCTCAGGTAGTGAATCGGATATGTACAATGGTAAATCATTCCACGAAAAAGTAAATGGTAATATGTGGAATCGTTCATTTTACAAATGGTGTGCTGTAAATTATCAAAATCGTTTGGTAATTTATTACAAGCCTGATAATAACATTTCATTCTTCACTAGCCGATTTGCCCAAGACCCACCTTGTTTCTCAATTCGTGCCACAGAATGTTCTCAGCCAACATTGAGTAATAAAGATAAAGAAACACTAGAAGGTATATTTAACGAAATTTGTGCAAAGGTTAGTGGTATGAATAGTAAAATTGTTAAAGCACTGACCCAATGCGAACAAGAATTTGAAATTGATATGGATACTGAAACTATGTTTGGTGGTATTCCAGCTATTGATGAAAACGAAACAAAGGAAACTGAAAGCAACGATGTTTGATTTTACAAATGAAAATGTATTTTTGGTGAGTGATACTCATTTTAACCATAATAAGTTGGTTAAGAGTTACCCAGATCATTTTGACCAAGTACGCAAATATGATACAACTCAACAAATGGATGCAGATGTTATTACTATGTGGAATAAGACCATTACAGATAATGACATTGTAATCTTTATGGGTGATTTTATGATGTGTGTACCTGGAGACGATAGATATAAAAATGTTTTCCATTCTTATTTTGACAAATTAAATAAGGGAAAGCAATTTTATTGGATTAAGGGTAATCATGACGAAAAACTCCACCAACGAATCCCAGAGATTGAAATGCTTGACAATATGCAGTTCGTAAAAGGGGATAAAATCTATTATGTACAACATCACGATTTTGGTGAAGTACACAATACAATGCCAAATGACATTAACTCAAATGTAGTTTTTGTTCACGGTCATACTCATCAAGAAACAAGCCTTTCACGATTTGATTATAAATGTAAAAATTATATTCAAAACTGTGTGTGTTGGGATGCGTGGTATAGACCAGTAAATGCTAATGAATTGGAGGTTTGTGGATAAAATCATAAATACATTATGATTGACCCACAAATGTATCTTGACATAGCTGCAAATAACATTGACCCAATGGTTTTTGAATTTGACGATTTGGGTGATGGTCCTGGTCCGATGTTAGGTGGATTGGGTGTGAAAATCACTGGGACTTACGATGGACAGTCATTTGATGTAAATCGTGGTCCTTGTGTTCGCTACCAATCTTTACAAACATACGAAGATATTGAAGCAGAAAGACAGAAAGAAATAGAAGCAGAACAAGCAAGAATTAAATTAGAATATGAAAGATGGACAAATATATTTAAGTCCAACCATTATAAAACTGAATTAAATTTTATTTTCGGTAATTTGAATAAAGAACAGTTAAAATGGGTAAAACATATTCTTGACACAGACGAAGATGCGACATATATTTACGCAGGCTCAAAAGATAGAAGTGAATTTTTGAGTATAAACGATGTTTGTGCACATGTTACTAAATCAAGAATAAGAAATGGTAAACTTGAATGTGAAATAGAATTTGATTATACCGACCCTGGTTTAAAATTCTTTCGTAATTTACAAAATGGTTTCAAACCAAGACTTAATTTAAATACAATTTTAGATTATGATGTAAAAAATCCTACTGTACAAAACTTAAAATTCATTTGTTTGGAGTTTATATGATTATTAAACGGAACGAATTTACTTCACTAATTGAAAATGGTGTAACTAAAGAAGAAAAGAAAATGCTCAATAATGTGGCTGGTCTCAGGCCACATTTTGTTGTATTATTATCCTTGCTAGTGGATTTTTGGAATGATACAACAATTTATCCAGACAAAAATTATTCAAATGAAAATAAAGTTGAATGTTCATTGGAACCGTATATTCCTAATGTAATGAAACAGTATTATGTTGGTACATCTGTTAATGGAAGATTTGACGAATTACGATTTAATTTTTCTAAAGTTCCTATTCATTTAATTCAACAGTTCTGTAAAGAATTACGCAAAAATATGTTTCAGTATATGATTGAAAATAATGATGAAGTTCTTTGGAATGAGAAGTATTTGGTAAAAATTCTTGAAAATATCCTAGCAATTACTAAATTGAATATAGATGATTTTTCGTAACTTAATAAACAAATTTAAAAATAAAACAAAACCCATACAGATGAATATGGGTGTAAAAATAGTTGAGTTAGCCCGAGAACTCAACTGCTTATATGTTAATGAACGAAACCAAATTGGCATTACATCAGGTATTATTTATTTCAGTAATAAACCATATATTCAAAATAAATCATTATGGTTTAATGTTATGAAAAGTTTTTATGCGGTTATTGGATATGTTGAAAATGAAAGACAATACAAACTTGTTTTTAAGAATTTTTATCGTTGTCCTAAAGAAGAAATGACTACTGAACGATGTTTTACAGATTTTGAAAAATTTAAACACGAATATATCAAATGTTTAAATGCGTATCATAAGTATTTGGAAGATTACTTATTAAAAGAAATTAACGAGGATTTCAAATGACAAATCAAGAACTGTTAAATAAATTGGCAGAAGATTTTCCTGAATTAGAAACCCATAGGTCTGGTTCAGGAAAAGAGATTTATTATATTGGAATTTATGGTGAATCGTTTGCACTTATTATGGAAGAATGTATTCAGCACTATATTATTAGATGTGAAGGATTACAATTAAGAGATGGTTTTATTTGTGGTGTAAAAGCATCATCTTATAAAACAAATGAACCACCTAACTATCATGAATGTAAAGAACATATCAAAAAAGTTTTAGAAGAATATAAGGTATTGCGAGCCAAAAGACTAGAATGTGATATAGAAAAGGATTTCCAATGAGTAAACACAAACGAATTAGCAAATTCCCATTAGCAAATAACTATTCAAAGAAAGCTGTTGAAAAACTAATTGAAGCAGCTGGGTTTATTCCTGACGATATGTATGATGATGGTTGGGTTATTCCAAATGGAATTGGTGACTCATACAATGACCAGGTATTTCAAATTGGAACAAAATATATGATTGTTGCTACTGGATATGAAATTGAAACTGACATTAAAGGCGGTTCATATATTTCATTTGCGGTTGGCGAAAGTTTAAAAATTACATACAAACAACTCCCTGAAGATATGTTAAAAGACCTTATTAACAGAGCTTGGAAAATGTATAAAGACGCATTGATTGATTTGAATGAAGTAAACGCAAGCAAGGATTTCCAATGAAACCAAAGTTTGTATCTAATATATCAAAGGCTGAAGTAGCGAAAATTATAAAGAAACGCGGTTTCATATCATACAAAGGAAATGATGACTGGTGTATTCCATCAGCTTATATTGATTGGTGGCCCGGTCGTTGTTTCTCATTGGGTAGCAAATATCTTTATTATGCGATAGATTATAAAATTAGTGAAGATAATAACATGATTTACGGCATTGGTATGGTTCGTGATAGAGAAGCGTGTATTCCATTTAAAATGATACCACTAGAAATGTTAGAAGAACTGATTGATAAAGTTTGGCAATTATATGAAGAAGCAGAAAAAGATTTAAAGATTGCGAAAGAAAGTTTAAAATTAAGACAAGCCCAGGAGGATTTTAAATGACAAGAAAAGATTTATTTAAAAATTTAGAAAAAGATGGTTGGGATTTGAGAATTGGTGGTTATATGAAAAGTGAGTACTGTCTTACCAATGAAGAACATGATGGAATTGGTATTTTCATAGAAGAACTAGAGGAAAATACATTTAATATAACTTGTAAAAAATGGAAATCTTTAAGTGTAGAACTTTATGATTTACAAAAAATTAGTATGCGTGATTTGCCTTATAATCAAGTAGAATACATTAACAACCTAGCCTGTACAATGTATAAAAATGGGCTAATTAAATACAATTTGAACAAGATTCAAGAGGATTTTAAATGATACATTTAGTTTGTTTGACAAAACCATATAATGATAACGATTTTAAACTTTGGTAAAAGTGGCATAAAGCATTAGGAATTGACAAAATTCATGTATTCCATAATGATAGTGATTTGAGAATTGACAGATATGTAAATCCGCCAGATGAATATCAGTTCATTAAGGGTTGGCCTGACCAATGGAATCTTTACAATAAAATTCTCAATGAAAATACTTTAGGATTTGAAAATCAAGACATTGTAATGTTCCTTGATGATGACGAATTTCTTTGGTATGATATGAACTTGCCATTGGATGCCGCTCTAATGAAGCAGTTTAAGATGTTGGATTGTGTATTAGTACCGCAGATTTTGTTATCTACAAAAGAAATTGGTGAACAGAGAAGTAGAAGTTTAATTGAAAACTCTTTTTATCGCAGA
>JAEEHF010000028.1 GCA_016280725.1 Bacillota bacterium
AAAAAAATATTAAAAAAGGAAAAGGTAAAAAATTATGACTAAGATGACTGAAAAAGAAATTCTCGTTGCTATTATGGAAGGTACTCTGGACCACGAAGCAGTTGTTGCATACTGCGAAAAGAAGATTGCGGCTCTTGACCGCAAGGCTGAGAAGGCTAAGGAACGCGCTGCTGAAAAGCGTGAGGCCGGTGATGAGCTGCAGGCTCTGGTTGCTGGTGTTCTGACTGTGGACTTCGCAAATCGTGAGGAAATCACTGCTCGCGTTGCGGAATCTGACCCCGAAGCGACCGTCGGTAAGGTTGGCTATCGTCTGACCCAGCTTTGTAAAACTGGCGTTGCCCAGAAGGCAGAAGCTATGGTTCAGGACGCCGAAGGTAGAAACAAGAAAGTGACTGTTTACGCTCTCGCGTAAATAATATAGTTGGATTAGCCCGCGCGCCAGAAATGGGACGCGGGTATTTTTTATTTATACTCAGTTGGTCAAAGTCAGTAAAAATATTTAATTGATTTTTTATATAATAATAGAAAAAATGAAAGGATTTTTTTATTATGCCTAAAAAAAATATATTAAATCAAAGATTTGGTCGTTTATTAGTTATTGAAGAAGCACCGAGTAATAAAAATGGAAATGCGATGTGGAAATGTCGTTGTGACTGTGGTAATATAATTATTACAAAAGGAACAAGATTACGGCAAGGAGGAGCTTTATCATGCGGATGTTTACGGAAAGAGAATTCAAATAAAGCAGCCTCTAAACGAATGAAAAATTTAAAAAATTAGCGTTTTGGTTTATTAACAGCCATTGAACCAGCTTTAGAATATAAAGACGTTAATAAAAGTATTATATGGAAATGTTTATGTGATTGTGGGAATTATACTTATGTACGTAGTCATGATTTATTAACTGGAAATACTAGATCTTGTGGATGCTAGCGTACAAAATCGCTTGGAGAAATAAAAATAAAAGAAATATTAGATTCTAATAATATTTTATATATAAAAGAATATACCAATCCTAATTGTAGATATAAAGATACATCTTATTTAGCTCGTTTTGATTTTTATTTACCAAATTAGAATACAATTATTGAATATGATGGAATTTAGCACACTAAAATTGGAAATGGAAAATATGACTCTCCAGAAAAAGTTGCTCAAACAAAAGAACATGATAATATTAAAAATCAATGGTGTAAAGATAATGGTATTGTAATGATTCGCATTCCATATACTTATTATAATGATTTATGTATTGAAGATTTATTACCAGAAACTTCTAAATTTATTATATAAAAACTGCGCGAACCAACTCAATCCGTGTGAAAGTTCTAGTAAATGCCGATCGGGTTGAGCTGGTTCGCGCATCTCTCATTTGACATCTTAAAAAAATTTTGTTATAATAATTATAAAGAGGTGAAAATATGATTTATTGTTTATCAGGAAGTCAAGACAAAGAATATTTGCTCAAAGCCGATGAAGTAAATATTCCTTATTCAAAATTACATTATGTTGCAGAACTTCTTCACTTGCGTGAAGGCTAGGTTCGTGTTGTTATTACACTTGACCAACCACAAATTGATTGGGAAGCATTACATGTTACATATCGTGCTTGTCCCAATTGCCAAGTGGCAATTAATACTCCCACAGACATTGTAAGATGTCATCAATTTGGCATAGACCATTATTTCTTTTCCTTTCCTATCCGCGACTTCTATACATTAAATTATTATGTAAGCCTCGGTGTATGCGCGGCACGAATAGCACCACCTTTAACCCATTACCTTTCTTCTCTTGTAGCTTATGATATTGAGATTCGCGCATATGTTAATTCCTCCAATGCAGTTGAACCAGATGACCCCATTAATAATGGAATCGTTGGAGGTTGGTTCCGCCCTGAAGATATGACTAATCCAATAGTAGCAAATGCTATTCAGGTTGCGGAATTTGATGCTGATAACATTGAACAAGAACAGGCTCTTTGGCGTATTTATACAAAGGGTGAATGGCCCGGTGAACTATATTATATTGTCCCCTCTGTTCACGATAAAGATATTCTAAATCGAGCCTTGCCACCAGAGTTTGTAGAACGGCGTGCAAATTGCGGTCAGCGGTGTCAGCGAGGCGGTGAATGTCATTATTGTTCTTTGATAAGTTCATTTGCAAAACTACCTATAATGAAAAAAATAAGAGATTTAAAGGATAACTCAAGTGGAGAATAAGTTCCCCACTTGATTTTTTTATTTTTATATGATATAATTATTATATAAAGTATAGGAGAATAAATGATGATTCCTGTTTATGCGATACTTCGCAAAACACAAAAAGAACTGCATGAGTATTTGTTAGATGAACTAACAAAATATTACCCAACAACAGTAATTTCTGAAAAACGATATATTTTAGCGCGAGGTGATATTCCAATTATGTTGGTAGCTCACCTTGATACAGTATATCCAGATTATACTCGACACACAATGCAAATTTATTATGACCGCTCACAGCAAGTTATGTGGTCTCCTGATGGACTTGGCGCGGATGATAGAGCGGGTGTTATCTTAATTCTAAAAATCCTTGAAGCTGGTTATCGACCGCATGTTCTTTTTACGCATGATGAAGAAATTGGTGGTATTGGTGCATTAGACTTTTCATTTGATTTTGATAGATTAAAACTTGATATTAGATATATGATTCAACTTGACCGCATGGGATATGAAGATTGTGTATTTTATTCTTGCGGAAATGAAGAATTTATTGATTATGTTGAATCATTTGGATTTATATGGTCATATGGTACATTTTCTGATATATCTACACTAATGCCAGAAACTAGAATTGCCGGAGTAAATCTCTCTGTTGGATATTTAGAAGAGCACAGTGAAGCAGAGCATTGGCATCTTAACTGGGCCAATCAGACATATAATAAAGTGCTAGCAATGCTTTCAGCGCCACCGGCAGAACCATTCAAGTATATTAAAGAAAAAGGAGTTTATGAGGGATGGGAGACATTTCCTTGGATAAAAGACGACAAGACACCATTGATGTAATTAATAAAGTTCTAAGTTATGCGTTGCATCGTGAACTTCGAGAAGATGTAATTGCAGAATATGTAGATAATTGGCTTGTCGCAAAAGCTCCTTGGCTTAAACGTTTTAATGGGACAATTTATACATATCCGGAAAAAATTGAGTGTACTCTTAATGAAGAGGCAAAGAAAACAGAGATTCAAGGATTTTTACACGATGTAGAGTCTCATTTTGGAATTTATCCGCCTGAGAATATGACTTTTTCTTTTGACCCTTTTAAAGAATTTATCGAATTACAAGGTACAAAAGCTGCGGAAAATTTGGTTATAGAAGACTATGTTTGCCCTGATGGTACAAAAATTCCTGCTGGAATGAAGCTTTTGCGCGCTTTTAAGTATTTCTTCAATGATAAAGAGATTCTTACTCGTGCTCAAGATGCAATGAATTTGGTTATTAGTAAAACCAAACTCTCTGGTTATTTTCATATTTCAGTAGACCCTCTTGACTATCTTTCTGTTAGTGAAAATAGTCATGGTTGGCGTTCTTGCCATTCTCTTGATGGTGATTATGCGGCCGGTAATATTGAATATATGATGGATAAAATGACCCTGGTTTGTTATGTTGATGACAATACAATGACAAAAATTAATAACTTTCCTGATTCAGTGCCATGGAATAGTAAAAAATGGCGTATGTTGTTGTTCTGTCATCCAGAAGGAGAAACAATATTTGCTGGCAGACAATATCCTGATTCAATGACAGGAATGTTGGAAGTTGTTCAAAAAGCAATTCAGCAAATTTTTCCCGAGAATTTCTATGCTGAAGATTGGGAAAATAATTGGTGCCAAAAGGTAGGTTGGAAGGATAAAAATCATTTTAGCTTTCGCGTAAATCATATTGCATCATGTTTTGATGGGTGTGTTTATCCTATTCATACCTTATATCAACCTAATAATATTTCAAAATTATTTTATGACGATATAAATTTAAGTCATATTTATACTAAACCATATTATCTATTTGGTCAAAATAGGACTATGGTGCCACGAGCTCGTACTTTAAAGCCCGTTATTGTTGGCGGAACAACAGTTACTTGTCCGCAATGCGGTAAGCACCTTATTGCGCAGGCCTCTTGCTGGGATTGTCTTTATGATGAAATGACTCCCTGGGTTTGTAGTTGTTGTAATCGTCGTTTTCAAAATGAAGATGATGGTCTTTGGACAGTAGATGAAGAATGGTGGTGTAATGATTGCGTATCTGATAATTGTGTCATATGCGCTGATTGTGGTGGCGTCGTAAATTATGACGATGCTTATTGGGATGAAGAAGAGCAAAAATATTATTGTAGAGAATGTTGGGAATATAGATAAAGGAGTAATATATGGCTGCAAGAGGAACAAATGCAAAACAAGTAGTAAGTGAGAAAATTAAGCAGGCTTTTGGTGCTGACTATGTTGGCATGGCCGATGGAAAAATTTATGTATATGCTGATGATGGTGGAGAAAAAGTGCAGATTGCTATTGGCATGACTTGCCCGAAGGTTCCATTTAACCCCGCAAATGAAGAAATGGATTTTAGTGCAATGGCTAATGCTGCTACCCAGGTGACACCAAGTTACCAACCCGCACAGATGGATGAAAAAGAGTTGGATAATGTAAGAGCCATGATTGCGGAATTTGGTCTGTAATTTGATTTTTATAAAAAAATTTGATATAATATATATAGAAAATAAAAAGAGGAGTAAATTATGAAGAGTTTTCCGATTGATGGATATAGGTTTTACAAGCATGGAAATCGCATCATCGCAGTGAGCACATATGCTGGACGTGTGGTGAGGGGAATTGCCACCTGCGCTGAAGAAGATACCTATGATGAGGAATACGGTAAGCGTCTTGCTGCAGCTCGTTGTAATTACAAGGTTGCCGTTAAGCGTAGAGAAAGAGCTTTTAATAAGGCGGTTGAAGCTGCTGCTAACCTTGAACGCGCACAGAAGCAGGTGGAAAAGTATCGTTCTTATCTGTGGGACGCAAGCAATGCAGTAATTGATGCCGGCACAGAGGTTGATAACATCGTGATGGAAAGAGCCGAAATTTGATTTTTATCAAAATTTTTGATATAATATATATATAAGGAATAAAGAAATAACGGTCGTTTTTGTTTAATCCGTTTATCTGTATTTTTATTATATAATGGAGCCCCGTGGTGTAATGGTAACACGCGACACTCTAAATGTCGAGCCTCTGAAGCGAAAGTTCTGGGTTCGAGTCCCAGCGGGGCCGCCACTATTATATAATAAAAATTAAGGAGATGGATTATATGGCAAGAATAAGTAAAGTTTATGAATTATCAGATGAAGATTTTCGATAGTTAATAAACGATTCCACTTCTATTTGTAATGTAGCAAAGGCATTAGGATTAAGTGCAGCTGGTAGCAATTCTTATTATCAAATAAAAAAGAGATGTAGTGAATTAAATATAGATTTATCTCATTTTAATTAGAATCAAACAGCAGCCGCAATTCAAGCCTCTACAAGATACACTTTAGAAGAAATAATGGTAGAAAATTCTTTATATAGAAATACTACAAAATTTAAAGAACGATTAATAAAAGCAAACATTATTCCTTATGAATGTGCATTTTGTGGAAATAAAGGAGAATGGTAGGGAAAAACATTAATATTACAATTAGACCATATTAATGGAAATCATCAAGACCATAGAAAAGAAAATTTAAGATTTTTATGCCCAAATTGTCATTCACAAACTGAAACATTTTCAAAAAGAAAATCTTAAACAAAATTTAATAAGGCACACACAGCAAAATTTGACAATATTAGGTCGCTAACCTGGTTTATTGTAAGTGCCTAGCATGAATTAAATATGGGGATGTGGCGGAATAGGCAGACGCACCGGACTTAAAATCCGTTGGTCGTATGACCGTGTGGGTTCAAGTCCCACCATCCCTACCAGTTGCATAATGACATGCAACTTCTCCCTCTTTCTATGACGCTTTCTCCCCTTTAAAGCGTCATAGTTTTTTTGGACACCAATAATTAAAAACTATTTTAATTTTTTCATATTATATGAGAATATATACATCTTATTTTTATCACATAAGACATTTTACACGGAATATGATACCAATAAGTACAACATATAGTGACCCCTTATGGTATCATGATTTTACTCGAAATTATAATTATATTTTTCAAGATAAAAGAAGAATATATAATGGTATTCGTGCAAATATTTTTTTAATGCCAAAGGATTATAAGTGTGAATGCGGGCCCAGTTGTATAGAACATAATCCTGCTAATTGTGATTTTTTAAAAGATTATCGCGTACATTTAGATACCTTGGATTTTAATTATGTGATAAAACAGTTAGAACGAATTGCGAGAGATATTCAAGAAATCGAAGGATTTGAAGAAGAACCAATAATCGTTTTAATTGTATATGAAACGCCGTCAAACCCGTGTAGTGAGCGCGGTCCCTTACAAGATTGGTTTAAAAAACATGGGGTTGATGTTAAAGAACTTCAATTTTTAGATAAAAAACCAATTGTGTAATAAGGAGTAATATGAATTTGATTTATAAACCAGAAGATAAACCCAGTTTTGTTAATTGTATTATATATGCATTTTAGCAATTACTTGCTATTGTCGCAGCAACAATTGCAGTACCTGCTATTGTTGGAAATGGTATGACCGCTTCTGCAGCGCTGTTTGGCGCAGGTGTTGGCACATTAGTATATTAGTTATTTACTAGGTTTAGAAGTCCTGTTTTTCTTGGCAGCTCTTTTGCTTTTCTTGGCTCAATGTTCGCGGCATTTGCGGGCGCTGCATCTATAAGTGTAGGATATATTGGACTAATTATTGGCGCGGTTTTTGCTGGACTTGTTTATGTGGTTTTTGCGCTTATTGTTAAGTTTGCAGGAGTAGAATGGATTAACAAGCTAATGCCACCAGTAATTATTGGACCGATTGTTGCTATCATTGGACTTTCGCTTGCAGGTAATGCTGTGGGCGATATGATGAGCGCGGGTTATCTTGGATTAGCGTGTGCGCTTGTTACGCTATTTACTGTAATTATTTGTTCTGTATATGGCGGAAAGGGCATTAGATTAATTCCATTTATTATAGGTATCGGTGCTGGTTATATAGTTGCACTCGTTCTTAGTTTAACAAAAGTTGCGCCGATTGTTGATTTAGAAATTTTTAAATCAATTGATGGTGTATTTGCACTTCCGAATTTTAGTTTTATTGAAGCTTGGAATGGGATTAAAGAACTTGATTTAACTTATATTTTAACTATTTTCTTTGCTTATGTACCAGTAGCATTTGTAGTTTTTGCCGAACATTTGGCAGACCATAAAAATCTTTCAACTATTATTGCGCGTGATTTAACTAAAGACCCTGGACTTCATCGCACACTGCTTGGTGATGGCATTGGTTCTATGGCCGGCGCATTCTTTGGTGGTTGTCCCAATACGACATATGGTGAGTCAATTGGTTGTGTAGCAATTACAGGTAATGCTTCTGTAATTACAATTACAGCCGCAGCACTTCTTGCGATTATTGTATCATTCATTAAGCCATTAATGATTGTACTTGATAGTATTCCCGCCTGCGTAATGGGTGGCGTGTGTATGACGCTTTATGGATTTATTGCGGTTTCTGGTTTAAAGATGCTTCAACCAGTAGACCTAAATAAAAATTCTAATTTATTTACTGCTTCAGTAATTCTTATTGCCGGAGTCGGTGGTTTAAGTATTAGTTTTGCTACTGGATTAGGAGATATTACAATCACTACTGTAGCTTGCGCACTTATCCTTGGTATTATTACTAATTTGCTTGTAAAAAAGAATAAAAATTGATTTTTATTAAAATTTTTGATATAATATATATGTAAGATAAAGAAAGGCGATAACAGCAAATTTGAAATTAAGCATTTGTCTTTTTAAACAAAAAACGCTAAATTAAATCGCCTTGTTTCTTCGGGGTGTGGCTCAGTTTGGTAGAGCGCCTGGTTTGGGACCAGGACGTCGGGGGTTCAAATCCCTCCACCCCGACCAGCATTAACACAGGTATGTTCACGTCGCGGGGCTGTTTTAACAAGAGCCTATATAAAAATATAATTGAATAATTTTGGTCAAAATAGGTAAAAATACCTTTCTTACTTTTCTATATTAATAGAAAAAAATAGAAATGAGGTATAAAATTTATGGAAACAAAAATTTGTTCATAGTGCGGTAGAGAACTACCTTTAGATGCTTTTCCATGGCGAGATAAATCAAAAGGCACAAGACGAGCCGATTGTAAAGAATGTCATTCTGAATATATGAAAAAACGATATGCCATGAAAAAAAATATTATTGAAGAATAGAAGGCTCAACAAAAATGTGCTAAATGCGGAGAATCAAGAGGTTATGTTCTAGATTATCACCATCTTAATCCTTTGCAAAAAGAAGATACTATTGCACGAATGACTTCTAATAAATATAAATTAGAAGATATTCAAAAAGAAGTAGATAAATGTATTGTACTTTGTGCTAATTGCCATAGAGAGTTTCACCATTTTGAAAAATTAAATAATTTAACTATTGAATAGTATTTAGCTGAATAAATTATTCAGCGATATAGAGCCGTAGTGTAATGGTAACACGCCGGACTTGAAGTAATAGTGTAAAGAAAACAGTAGGAGTATAAACACCTAAAGATATTGGAGCAGTACCAATTTATTTCACTATGACTCCGTCGTTGAAGGTTCGAATCCTTCCGGCTCTGCCAGCGCGGTATCTACGATTGGAAACCGTAAAGTAAATCCGCATATAGCCAGGACGTGGGATTAGAAGTGTCCAGCGTTTAAAGAGTGTTTCTTTGGGGCGCAGAAGAACTTTGGTGTGACAACACACTGGCAAGGTTTCCGGTCATCCTTATCCAAAACCGCTTATTTTACATGGGTAGGTATACCGTATCAGGAAGCGGGGGAGACTGTAAATCTCCTGCCACCGGCTCAGTTGGTTCGACTCCAACCCTGCCCACCAGTGCGCAAGCACGCTGCAGCGCCAGAAGCACAAAATATTATGACAAAGAGAGGAATTTGTTATGAAGATTTTGGATAAGATGGGCAATGAACATTCAACTATCGAGGAATGTCTCGCTGCTGAAAAGAAATATGATGAAGAAGTTGCCGCTAAAAAGGCTGCTGAAGAAAAGGCTATTGCCGAGCGCAAGGCAAAAGAACAGGCTCTTACTGCTGAACGCAAGGAACGTGCGAATGAAGTTGAGGCTGCGTATAAAGCAAGCCTTGAAGCTGCAAAACATTACCATGATTTGCTGAATAAATTTGTAAAAGATTATGGTAGTTTTCATATGACACTTCGAACTGGTGATTTTAATCCTTTCGATGGGTTTGAACACTTCTTTGACCATTTCTGGCTTTAAGTCTAGACGGTGCTTATTCTGGGTTTGACCGAAACTCGAACCCCATATGCGGGATTGGTGTAATGGTAACACTTCGCCCCTCCAAGGCGACGTTGACGGTCCGAGTCCGTTATTCCGCTCCATATTATTCTTATTGGAGTAATTAATATGATAATAAAAGGTAAAACTTTTAAAGAAGCATTAAAAGATAAGTTTACTTAGGGAGTTAGCGACAATAAGTATAAGAGAATTCCTTATAAAGACTGGCGAAAATATATGGAAATCTCTGATACTGATAATGTTAGTATTGTCAAAAATGTGGCATGTGATACTATCGATTTTGCTATATCCAATTGGGATTCTATTAAAACCCTAGACCGAGATGACGGTTGTTTAGGACAATTTCTTTATGATGTTTTCTTTAAAGGAACTCGAAAGGAGATAGAATCCTTGACTAATACTGCATCCTCAGTAAGTAATGCTTTTAGTGAATTAACAACAGCAGTAAATACAAATTGGGTAGATATATGCCAGAATGAAAGATATACTTATTCTGATATTACATATCCAAGTAATCTTCAGTGGGTAAATACAGGTACAAGTACTGGTACAACAACCTGGGCTACAACCTTTAGTGAAGAATACTGTAAAAAAAGCGAATGTCCACTTAATAAAAATAAAGAAGAGAAAAAGGAAGAAAAATCTATGCTAAAGAATTTTGACTTTGGTCCTTGCACAAATGATAATGTCCGCATGAGCCTGTATGGTCTTGCGGTTAAGAACTCCGCTGGCTCTTGGGTGTCTTATAATAAGGACTCAAAGCAGATTATTGATGTTGATATTCTCAATTTTGATGGTCGTAAGTTCCTTTTTAAGATGCCAGTAGCCATTGACCAGATTGCGGTTGGTGATATCGTAATTCATAATCGAGTACCGATGTTTGTAACCGATCTGAAGGATGGCATTCATGCCGTTGATGCTGTTGCCGGCGAAGCAAAGACTATTATTCCGACAACTAATATGTTCGGTCTGAATTTTGTAACTAAGGTTGTTTCACTCTTGGATGTATATTCTAAGGCGCCCACACCTGACCAGCCTTTCGGAAATCTGCTTCCTATCATGCTGATGAAGGATGGTAATATGGATAGTAATACTCTGCTTGCTCTTACCATGATGAATGGTGGCGGTATTATGGGTATTGATACTTCAAATCCTATGATGCTCTATTTCCTCATGAAGGATGGAGATAATAAAGACTCTATGCTTCCTCTGCTTCTGCTCTCTCAGATGCAGAAAAAGTAAAAATTGGGCGAAAGAAGAAAATCTTTTATTGATTTTTTTCAAAATATTTGATATAATAAATATGTAAGAAATGAAAAAGACGACATTTCAGCAAATATCTTATAATTATTAACAAGATAATAGCTATGATTGATTATACTGCTTTTAAAGTATTAGCAGTGAGCTTGAAAGAAATCATTTTTTAAAACTCTTAATTTTTTTAATGATGATGCCCCAAAAGGAAATATAAAAAGGGAGTTGCCGTCTTGAATTTTCTTATAAATGATGTCCTGCTGAAGCTTGAGTTCGAAAAATTCAACGCGGGCTCGACCGCCGTTCCGGACAGCGGGATATAAATACTTAAAAGCCGGCGTGAAGCAATCCTTCGACATGGGAAAGATACCTGGTACCAATTTGGTACCAATCTGGGATCGTAGCTCAGCCCGGTAGAGCAATCGCCTGTTAAGCGATGGGTCGTAGGATCGAAGCCTACCGGTCCCGCCATTAAAGGCACATGCAGCAAAACTGATGAATATCATTTATTGGTCTCGTACACCACGTGTTATAGGTTCGAATCCTATCTGCGCCACTCGGCGCGGTAGCTCAACGGTAGAGCTGTAAAATGAAAATGTGCCTTGTAAAAACTGGATACATGACCCAGTATAAAAAGGTGCCGCGCCAATAGACCGCAAGTTCGCAATAGTCTATAAGATATTTATTGGTGCCACGAAGCTATATAGAAATGCGTTGGTAGAAGCCAAAAAGCAGTCATGTGGATTAAAGCAGCAGTGGTAATGGAGTGAAATGAACAGCCAATAAAGTAAAATATGCTGAAAAACGGGATGGGAGGAAAGTAGTTGAAGTCCTCGCCAGTAGGTGTAGCTAACCTAAAACTGGAATAGTTAAGCAGACACTAACACTCGTCACACAGAGTAGGCATAACAGAGCAGCAATGCGGTAATACCGTGCGCACGGTAGCAAAGTTACCCTGGCTCCCCAGTACAATCTGACATGAGGTCTGGGTCATCAAAACCTCAAGTATGGTCCCATCGTATAGCGGTGTATTATATCGGATTGTCGATCCGAGGACCAGGGTTCAACTCCCTGTGGGACCGCCAAGAGGCGCATGAAACCTCTGAAAACTTGCTTGTTAACCGTGAGTGAGTTAAAAACATGCACAACGGTATATATTGTTTTAAAGATACATCCAGCAAACTTTTTCACTTATAGGGAACTTAGTGTTATTGGTTCAAGTCCAGTTCTCCCCAACATATGGGGAGATAGCTCAATTGGTAGAGCATAAGTATAGTGCATATGTATCTTGTTTTTTTATATTCATTTAAAGGAAGTGCTATAAATGGAAAAAGAGGATAATAAATAGTTTATAGAATTAATTTCTATGGATAAATATTATGATTGTCTTTTAAAATGTCGTTAGTGCGTTCATTAGTTTGAATG
>JAEEHF010000029.1 GCA_016280725.1 Bacillota bacterium
ATTTATTTTCTTGTTGTAATTTCTTAAGATGAACAGCTTGTGCTAAATTGGGAATTGTTTCATTTGCATCCATTAAGTCATAAAGAGTATATTGATTATCTACATCAAGGTAAGATAACTCTACGGCTGTCCTAAATCCAAGTTTTTTGTTGTCTACCATTTCAAGTAACTCATCTACTAAATATGTTAAGCGAATATATCGATATATTTGCATTCTACCTTCCGAATTTTCTTTAGCTATTTGTGTAGCACTATCTAACTTTGTATCCAATGGAGACAAAGTTGAATCATCTGATAAATCAGTTCTTTCGCCTTGATGCTTTATCGCATCTAATTTCATCTTATAAGCAAATGCTTTTTCACTTGGTAATATTTCTTCACGTTGTATATTACTATCCACCATAAGAATTATTGCTTCATCATCAGATAAATCTTTTACTAGACATTTTAAAGTTTTGAGTCCTGCTCTTTTTGAAGCATGTTTTCTTCTATGTCCAGAAATCATTTCATAAGTTCCATCTTCGTTTGGTCTTACTATTGCAGGAGAAAGAACTCCTCGCTTTTTAATACTTTCAACTAAATCATCCATTTTTTCATCATCAATTACCTTAAATGGGTGATTTGGAAAATCTTTAATTTTAGATATTTCGATTTCATCAATTTTTTCTGCTTTTTCATAATCTCTTTCTTCTTGAGTAGTAAAAAGATCATCGAATTTGGGAAACTTCATATCTAGTTTTTTCTCTTTCATTTTCTAAAACCTCCTTTGCTAATTCTTCATAAGCCTTTGCAACTGTGCTATTCCTATCAAATTCAAAAATACTTTTTCCAGTAGAAGTGGCTTTACTACTTGCTATTGCTTTAGGAATTTCGGTTTTATAAATATTTAGAAAACTGCCATAATTTTGCTCTAATTGTTCTTTTACATTAGTAGCAAGATTAGTTCTTTTATCTACTAGAGTTAGCAATATACCTGCTACTTTTAATTTAGGATTAATTTGTCTATGAACTTTATCAATTGTTTTAATTAAATGTGTCATACCATTTGCAGCTAAATATTCTCCTTGAACAGGAACTATTATTTTGTCTGCACATGCTAGTACATTTATTGTAATTACTCCTAAAGAAGGCATACAATCTATTAAAATATAGTCATAATTATCCTTTAAAGAACTTATGCAATTCCTTAAAGTAAATTCTCTAGACATTGCATTTACTAAAGCAACTTCTATCGCAGATAAGTCCAAATTTGAAGGAATCAAATCAACACCTTCAGAATGTGACAAAATGGAACTTTGAGGTATTATTTCTTTATCTGCAATATAGTTTGCCATTAGAGAACCTATCGTGTTTGACAAGCTATCTTGATTGTAATAACCTAAACAGGTAGTAAGATCCCCTTGGGGGTCAGCATCTACAAGTAGTACTTTTTTACCGTAATTTTGAGAGTGCTACTCCAAGAGAAAGGGTGGTTGTGGTTTTTCCTACACCACCTTTTTGATTGGCTATTGCTATGATTTGACATTGAGACATTTTTTCACCTCCTTTCATTGTTGAAAGTAGATGAATTATTTTAGAAATATGACTAGAGATTTTCCGGAAAATTCCGGAAAGTTTTTCCGGAAATTTTTTGAACAAAAATTAGCTTTTTTTACACATTTTCAATCAATAATAATCATTTTTCAAAAATGCTTCAAAATGCTTGTTTTTAGGCAAAAATTGATTAAAATTGCTCAAAAAAATACGTTGGCTTTCATAGAAAACCAACGTATTTTTGGTGGGCAGGGGTGGATTCGAACCACCGTACTCATAGAGAACAGATTTACAGTCTGCCGCCTTTAGCCACTCGGCCACCTACCCATATATTATTTTTTGTCTTAGTGGTGGAGATTCAGGGACTCGAACCCCGGACCGACCGGTTATGAGCCGGTTGCTCTAACCAACTGAGCTAAATCTCCGTCCTCACTTGCGACAAGTAGTAGTATAAACGAAATATATATTAATGTCAACAACTTTAAAGAATTATTTTAGTCCCCTGAATCGCCTGATAATACTGTAAAATTGCTGTAATCGTGCTTGTTTCCCGTATATCTTAAACTACCAATAATCTTGTTAATCTCATCTATATTGCTATCTATGGCCTCTGGCTTTCCATAAATTTCAATTGCTAGATTTCCCTCATTTTCATGCAAAATTAATGATATTGTTTTTGTTATTTTCTCATCACCTTTCAAAGTTAACGATACTTTACCAATCTCAATCATATTAATAAATAATTCTGTTTTCGAAACCTCTGATATGCTTTTATCAAAATTAGCCATTGAAATTAATCTAATATATTCGTCTGTAATTTCTGGCATTTTTTTGGAATCCCAGTAGTTTTTAGGGAATGATGTTGCACTTATAACTATTCCCTCCTTTTCATTCTCTAAACGCAAAATATTAGATTTGCTTAATAATTCTTTTTTTGAATATGATGAAGGAGCAGTAATAACAACCCCATAATCGCCCAATTTATATTTATTTGATTTAACCTTAAAAAATATTACTACAATTGATACTAACAGTATAGCCACTACTGCTATAGCAATTTTCTCTTTTTTATTCATTCTTACTCCTTTAATACGATATTTTAGTAAATTATAATACATTTTCATATTATATTGAAGTATTATTACCTTTTTTGCTATAATTGCCGTGGTAAGGAGATGAAAAAATGGCTTTTGATGGAATAATAACTAATTCTATAATATTTGAAATTCTGCCTATATTAAGAGATTCAAAAATAGATAAAATACAGATGCCAAATAATAATGAAATCGTTTTAAGTTTTCATACAAGGAATGGAGCAAAAAAGCTGTTAATATCAATTGATCCATCATATGCTAGATTTCATATAACTAAGTATCAAAAAGAAAATCCACCCAAGGCACCTCAATTTTGTATGATTCTTAGAAAATATCTTCAAGGTGCAAAGCTTTCGGCAATAACTCAGCTTGGTTTAGATAGAGTTATTTCATTAGAATTAGAAAACTATAATGAACTAGGTGACCTAGTAAAATATACTTTAAATATCGAATTGATGGGAAAGTATAGCAACATTATTCTAGTCAATGAATCCAATAAAATACTAGATAGCATAAAACATGTTGATGCATCAATGTCTTCTGTAAGAGAAGTTTTGCCTGCTAGAGATTATATTCAGCCTACCACTTTAAACAAGCAGAGTTTTATCAATATGAGCTATGAAACATTTGTTGCAAATCTTCAAGTTGCATGCATGGATCCATATTTTTCTAAAGAAAATATCGCAAAATTTGTTGCCAACCAATTTGTTGGCTTTAGTAAAACATTTGTAAATAATCTATTTGAAGCAACGAGTATCAAGGACACATTTACTAAACAAAACACTTTGGAGCTTTTTAATCTGATTACTATCGTACTTATGAATAGCTCTAATCATATGCTTCATTTTGAAATGATAGGTAATGATTATCATATTAATTTGAATGATTTTTCAACTACAATTAATAATCAAGAATTATCTGAATTTCTTGATGACTATTATCATAAAAAAGAATTATCGCAAAATCTTATCACTGTTAAATACAATCTTTCAAAAGATGTTGAAACAATCAAAAATAAATTTACAAAGAATTTAAAAAGAGTTAATGAGGTTCTTGCGGAGACAAAAGATATGGAAAAGTTCAAGTTATATGGTGAACTTCTTACAACGAATATGTATAAACTCTCACAAGGAATGGAAAATGTCACAGTTGAAAATTACTATGATAATAACTCCCCTATTACAATACCTTTAAACTCAAGCAAGAGTCCATCATATAATACTCAAGCTTATTTCAAAAAATATAATAAACTTAAAAATGCTATTTCTCACTCAACCACTCAAAAAGAAGAATATGAAAAAAATATTGATTACTTGGATAGTGTTCTATTTACTATTAATGAATCTGAAACTTTGCAAGATTTATCTGATATAAGACTAGAACTCGAAAATAGTGGATATCTACGCCATTCAGTTAATAAGAAAAAATATAAAGATGAAGAAAAACTTCCACCATACAATTATACTTTTGAAGGTGTAACTATTCTGGCCGGAAGAAACAATCTTCAAAATGATAAACTCACACTAAAAGAATCTAAAAAATCATACACCTGGCTTCATGTTAAGGACTTTCATGGAAGCCATGTTATAATTCAATCTGATTCTCCATCTAATAAGGTAATAGAGTTTGCTGCAACAATTGCAAAAAAACATAGTGAAGCCAAAGAGTCTTCGAAAGTCAGTGTGGATTATACTTTGGTTAAAAATGTTCATAAACCTTCTGGAAGCATGCCTGGAAAAGTTATATATACTGACTATAAAACAATCATTATTTAAATAAAATATGGGACAGTTTTTAATGTTCATTATAAAAACGAGCATTAAAAGCTGTCCCATACTTGTTATTTAGTAATTCTAGCATACTCTTTATTAAGTTTAGTTTGCCTTTCTTTGTAATCTGGCATTACCTCTTCAAAAATACCATAGAAATGATCATTATGATATATTTCTTGAAAATGAATTAATTCATGAAGTGCAACATATTCCATGTATTTTTGCGGTGTATACATAAGAGCCATATTTAATGTAACCTTTTTCTTTGATGGAATACATGTTCCCCATCTAGTTTTCATTTCTCTGACTTGTAGTTCAAAATCTGGAGTTTTATATCCATTATTAATTAGCTTATTTTGGTATTTTTTTAGTGTATCCATAAAGTATGTCTCAGCGTAAGATTTTAACCAGTTTTTGAGTATCTTTTGCGAATATTCAAGGTCATCTGGTTTCTTAGTACATACAAATATTTGATCATCAAAAATCATAACCGTATTTTTATCTGAAGATCTAAAATATAAACGATATTTTTCTCCCAAAAGCCAGATTGAATGACCATTTTCAAGAATGTTGCTTCTTTCATCTTTCTTGCTCTGCTTTTGAATTTCAAGATTTTCCAAAATCCAAGATGATTTCTCATTAAGAATTCTTTCAATCTCACCCTTTAGCACCCATCTAGGAGCAGATACTTTTAAAGTCAGGTCTGGTTTAACTCTAATATTGACGTTCTTCTTAGCGTTATATTTTAAATCATATTCAATTATCTTGTTGTTTAATACTATTGTTCTCAAATTGCACCTCCACAAAAGCAATAAATAAACATCCGTAAATGTGGTTTTTACAAGTAGAATGATAATAAAAAATCGCCAATTTTTCAATAAAATTGGCGAAAAATAGTAAAAAATGGCAAAAAAAACAACCCCAGGCTCAGAGCCTAGGGCTGCTTTTGCGGTCGCTTAGTTCAGCGGCCACAGCTCACCATCGAGCCCGCCACTTGCGATGGCTTCCTCGAGGGAGTAGATCACCGTGTTCCCGTTCATCAGGGCAATCTGTTCTCCATTCCCGAACGAATACAGGTTGTACTCGAACCGGACCAGCTGGAACAGTGCCTTCACCGCATCGGATTCCTCTCCAGTAGGCTCCATCGCGGACTGACCGTCCAGGAACCAGTAGGAGTAGTAGCCGAACTCGGCCGGGTCTCCAAGCTCAGGGAGCGCCGGCTCAACGTAGGTATTGTGGAAGTTGATAGCCTCATCGGCGTTGAACTTCCAGTAACCAACGGAGACACTCTGCTCCATGTTCTTCCCGATGGTTGGTCCATCGTGAACCCAGTTGAAGAGCATCGCGAAATAATAGCCCTTATTGTAGAGGTCCGGGATTTCGCTGACATTCACGTCGACGAATTCCACAACGTGGTTGTCCTTGTCAAACCAAAGTACTCCGGTCATCCGAATCCAGCCAGCCTCCTCGTAGGAAGCGACCACTTCAGGCTCCATCAGAGCCCAGTGCCGGTCAGGGTAACCAGCCTCGTTCAGGTTGTAGATGTCGCCTTCCTCAGCCACGGCGAAGATGCAGGTGGCCAGCAGAGCGAACATCAGAGCAAACAGGGTAAGGGTACGCGCGATAGCGACAGTCTTCATAAGTACTCCGCCTCCTATTATTTTTTTGGGATTCCGTAACACATTTTACATTGTTTTATGTTAATTGTCAATAACTTTTGTAATATTTTTGTAATATTTCTATTAAAGAGGTCTTATCATTCCCTCTGCTCCTGCTTTAGTGGCTACTTCATTTATTGCAGTTACTTCAAATTTGACTATTTTGTCCCCAAATTTAATCTCAATAATGTCACCTATTTTGACTTCTGAGCTCGCCTTAGCAACTTTACCATTAATTGATACTCTTCCGCCATCACATGCCTCGTTTGCAACTGGGCGACGTTTTATTACTCTACTTACTTTCAAAAATTTATCTAATCTCATATCTATCACCTTGCATTATATTATCACATAAATGCTTCTCAAAAAAGAGGCATAGCTTATTTGCTCTTATGTAGGTATAGAACATCGTCACTGCAGATTAGATATATGCCTTTTTCAAAACTATGCTGATAGCTTGCTTTCTTCAATATTAAAAGTTCCAAAATAGAGACGATAGATTTCTAGCAAGACTAAATCATTCAACATATAACAAAGCCACGAAAAATTGACAGGAACCACCCAGAAACGGGCCTATCAATTTTTCTGGGCTTTGTAAATGTTGAACGATAAGTCTTTTGAAATCTACGTATTATTTTTCCACTTTTAATGCTGAAGAAAGCCTAGCTCAATTTTTAAATGGCGTAAACTGTAAACTAGTAAAATAAAACAATTCTATCGTGGTTCAAAAAGGGGCTGTTTCTCCCCCTTCGGGATAAGAAACAGCCCCCATTTTTAAACCATGCTTTCAAGCAAAAAAAAAGCAACTAACGAAATGTTAGTTGCCTATTAAAAATCTTACTTTCTGTTTACAAGATCTTTTAAAGCTTTTCCAGCTCTGAATACAGGAGCTTTAGAAGCAGGAATTCTGATTTCTTCTTTAGTTTGTGGGTTTCTGCCTTTTCTAGCAGCTCTCTTTCTAACTTCGAAAGAACCAAATCCAACTAATTGAACTTTTTCTCCTTTTTTAAGAGCACTCTCTACAGCACCAACGAATGCGTTAAGAGCACATTCAGCAGATTTTTTTGATAAATCAGCTTCTTCAGCAATTTTAGCTATTAAATCAGCTTTGTTCATAATAAAATACCCTCCTTAAGAAATCAAGTGTAGACTTTGTCTATACTTGTTATTTATACAACTGTATTGTACCAAATGTAATTATAAAAAATCTACTATTTTTTGAAAAAAATTTAAAAAAACGTTGATTTTTCAAGGGTTTCAAGCGTTATGTCTACCAAAAAGGCTTGATTTGTAACAATTCAGCAACAATAGTAACACAAATTACTTATATATAGCTTTTTTCAAGCTACTTGACTAACTTAAGTTTTGTCAAAATACTATATAATTTTTCTCCTGCAGGAAGAATATAATACTCTTCTTTAGATAACACTTTAAGCTTTATTACTGCAATTGCATATGATGAAACTGCTACAAGTAGTGAAACAATAGTTGCAATTCTAGAACCATTTCCCAAAACATTATCAAGAGCAATTTTTGTTAGTAAGCTAACAATTGCCATTATAACAATCGCAACTGCTGGTTTCGTAACAAGCTTCCAAAATGTTAAATCAAGTTTAATGTTCTTATTAAGAATTCTTGTAACTATAATTGTAGCAATTAAGTGACAGCATACACTTCCCACTGCTGCACCATAGACATTTATCTCTGGAATTCGAATTAATACTAGATTTAGAATAAGCTTTACGGCCACGCCACATAATAGTGCAACCGCAGGAATATATATTCTACCAATACCTTGTAATGATGCATTAATTGTTTGATTCATAACTGTGAATAAAACTGTAAACGCACTAATCTGTAAAAGAAGTACTGATTCTGGAGATGTTGTAACCTGACCGTGGAACAATAACTCAAGTATTGGTTCAGCAAACAGTGAAAGTCCAACAGAGCATGGTAATGCAATTAGTAAAGACATTTTTATAGAGTAACATATTTTATTTGCCGCAGATTCTTTATCCTTTTTAGCAAGGGCTTCAGTAACTGCTGGAACTATAGCAGTAGCAAATGCCACATTTATCGCAAGTGGAAGCCCAATTAACATATCAACTTTTCCAGAAAGAATACCGTAAAGTCTTGTTGCTTCGTCTACTATTGCTTGAGAGTTATTTGCTATCTCAGGTTTAATAATTGGAAGTACTTGTTGTAATATATTGTTTACTGTAAATGAATCTATGTTTCTATTAATAGCTGATACAACTGATGCAAGTGACATAGGAATTGAAAGAGCAAGAATTGATCTAATCGTTGATTTAATCGTTAATAAACTTTCTTCTCCCTCGTCTTTTAGTTCAGCTATATCATTAATATCTTTCTTGTGGCGTTTAAAGTAAATGAATAAATAAACTAAACCAATTGCTGTAGAAAGTGTTGATGCAATGTTAGCCCATATTGCCATTATCATTGTAACAGTACTTTCTGTGATTCCGAATGTTAATGCTAAGTCAGCCTTGTTTACATATATATAATGAATACCATAAACAAATAGTATTGTAAGTCCTGCTTTAAATACTTGCTCAAGTGTTTGGTTAAAAGAAGCTGGCTTCATATTGTATAAGCCATTAAAGTATCCTCTTATAACGGCAGATACTGCAACAAAAACAACAGAAGGCGCAAGCGCAAATAAAACTCCGGTAGCAGCTTCATTCCCTGCCATCTTGGCCATTGAGTTTGCAAGAATAATCATGATTGTTGTTCCTGCAAGACCAATAACTGTAAATAAAATCATGGCTACACGGAAAATATGCTTTACCTCTTTTAGCTTACCTCTTGCAACTCTATCCGATACAAGCTTTGAGATTGCACCTGGGACACCAATAGTTGTAATAGATAATAAAAGCATATATATGTTAAAGCCTATTCCATAAAGTCCGCTTCCCTCATCTCCAAATTCAGGAACCAATATTAAAACATGTCTATATGCAAAGCCCAAGAGCTTTATAAGCACTTGGGCAAACATTATTGTAAAAACACCAGCCATAAAGCTTTGCTTTTTATTATTTTTTTCCATTATTGTGTTGCCTCTTCCTCTACTACTTCAACTTTTTTCTTTCTACCTCTACCTTTTTTAACTGGTTTCTTTTCAAGTAGAATCTTGTCTAATACTTTAATAAAGTCTTCTAGTAGAACAATTTTGATTGTTGGTATTTTACCACGAATATATTCTTCTGTCGTTTGCTTTAAAAGTCTGATATTTCTCTCTTCATTTTCAACGTCAGCAACTTTTTCATATCTTGCAGCAACCAAATCTTTAAATAAAACAACATCTTCATTATTAAGCATCATCATTCTTTCAAACAAAGTGTTCATATTGTAATACTTCATTATTGGAACATCAAGATGTTTATCTGCAAATACTTCAGCTAGTCTTTCGATCTTATCCGGAATCATCTCAAAGAATTCTTTAGAAATGTTGATATATTCCTTCTCCTTTGTCTGAAGATTCAAGTTATTAAAATGCTCATAAATATATGCTATATTATCGTCATCTTTTTCAATTTCTATACCATCTAGATAACTATCAACGTTATCGCAGTACTTTGATGTGGCTGCCGCCATATTCATTCCATTTACGAATGTAAGCTTCAAAAACTCCATGTCTATATCTAATAAACCTTTTTGAATAAAGAAGTTCAAAATAACATATAATTTCAAATATTCAATAAGTTGAAGTTTTCCACTCTTGACATCCTCTAGTGTTTCTTGAATAACACTACTAAACTCGGAATCTTCTATTTTCCAATAGTCCTCTACAAGAAGTCTCTTGTAGCTTGGAATATGTCCTCTATTTTCGTCAGAGACAATTGTTTCCATGTCATCTCTGAATATTTTCATATCGAATATTCTAGTTCTAACATAATGCTCGACAAACTTGAAAAATCTATACTCTGTCTTGAAAGTAAAATAATAATTGTTATCGAATTCTTTAATATAGAATTGCTTGTTATCTTTCATAAGCTTTGAAGCAACTAGAATCATTTTATATTCTTCAAGAGAATTAATATCTTTTAATTTGTCCTTGGTAATCTTTCCTGCTTTTATTTCGAATGAAACAGCAATTGTAAATATTAAAAGCGATTTTAAAACTGTATCAGAAATATCTGGATAGTACTTCTTGGTAATTTCAAAAATCTTTTGAAAATCATTTAAAGCATGTTTTAAAATTCTAAGATTTCTTGTTCCACTTCTATTAAAAGTCTGTACAATAAGTGACGAGTTTTTTCTAAGAAACTGTATAAGATCTGGATTTGACTCGTATCTCATTAGTACACCATTAATGATATAATTAAACTCCGGAACATATTCAAATGTCTCGCCAATAAGTTTTTCTTTAATTCTTTCATAATCATTTGCCTTATCAAATATGTGCTCAATTTTATCTTCGATAAGTTCAACCATTGGCTTTCTAACTTCAAGTTCTTCACCGTTCTCGTCATACTCAATAACTGACTCTGTATCTTCTGTTTCAGGTTTAATCTTTCCCTCGTGGTTTAAAATATATGTAGCAATAAATGTCTTCATTTCAACATTAGTGCTCTTTAATTTTTTAGAAAGCTCTTTTTCATTACAAATAATAATTGTTTTAATATGGTCATGTTCAACGAAATTGTTAATATAACCTAAAACGTCAATAACATCTACATTTGCTCTTTCCAAGTCGTCAAAACAAAGAACTTTATCATCCATTTCAAAAAACTTAGAAAAATCTACTTTTTCATTTCCCTGCATTATTCCAAAACTGTTTGCCATATCAATACCAGTTTTAACATATTCTGGAATACTAGACATGTTTCTAGCATCTAGTATCTTTTTGATAGATTTATTAATATTAGGATTCATTTCCATAAATATCTTTTTGCTGATATCATCTAGATTAGATATTCCATATAAAGACATATAAATAGTTCTATATCTTTTACCATTAATATCAGTAGACTCGATCTTACTTCTAACTTTATTATTCCAGAAGTATGTCTTTCCACTTCCCCATTCACCATTGATCATAACGGCATGGTCAGTATATGGCTTTCTTATATAATCTAGTATGCTTTCAACTAATTCATCCATTGATAAACCTCCTAAATTAAAGGATATTATTCTTTCTTGCTACGGTCATTACGATAATACACTTTGCGCCTGCTTCTTTTAGTACTTTCGAGCACTCTTCAACAGTATTACCTGTTGTATAAATGTCGTCAATTAGTAATAAACATTTGTCTTTAAAAGTGTTTGCATTCCTAACTTTATAAACACCTTTGGTGTTTGATTTTCTCAAAAGGACATTAAGCTCACTTTGCCTCTTGTTATGCTTAATCTTAATCAAGTTAAACTTTATTAAAGGTATGCTTAATTCTCGCGAAATCTTTTTTGCAAGAAGTTCCGATTGATTATATCCTCTTTCCATATATCTCAAAAATGAAATTGGAACAAACGTTACACAATCAATCTTATTATTTGCAAGATAGTTTCTTGCAAATTTAATAATCCTATGAGATAGAAAATCATATAAGTATTTTTTATTATGAAACTTAAAATCAAGTAATATTTTTCTAATAAAATCACGATAATAAAATGATGAAAAAACAAAATCAAAACTGTGATTTTTTGCCACTTTTATTCTGCTATCACACAATATATATTCTAATTTTTTTTTGCAAATATTGCAAGCAAAATCACAGCTAGTATCTAATATTTTATTACATAGGATGCACTTTTGTGGGTATATTATGTTCAATAATTTATTATACAAAATGGGAGCCACTCCTTCGTAGAAGTTGCCCCCATCAACTCTTAATTAAAACTCTATGTTATTTACTATATCGTCATATATCTCAATGCCACCACTTGCCATTCTATCCTCTTCTGCAGTGAAAATAAAATGATATAGCTTATTTGCAATGATTACATATAAAGACCTTGTTAGCTTATCATCGTTCTTTACAACATACTCTATTGCATCATAAACATAAACCTTCTTTATGTTTGATTCAATAATTTCACTTGATGTATCCTCTAGATCTACTAAAATGCTCTTAAGTTGCTCTGTTGTATAGTTAGATAGATCCACAATGTTAGTAACTTGAATAAACATCTTATAGAAAGACTCTTCTTCATTAACAACTCCTGTATTATATGAGTCATCAACAGAAACTAAATCGATGTAATTAAACTTCAAGTGAAGTATTTCGTTATTGTATGTTTTTACTTCATGCTCATCTATATTTGTTCCTGCATAGAATCTAATACTCTCTACAAGCGTTTCAATAACATTTAGCCCATCAATGTTAAAGAAATATATGCTATATTCAACATTGTCACGTTTAATATATAAAAACTGTGATTCGTTTTTGTCATCACCATAAATTGCATATTTATATCTGCCAATATAACCTTGCTTCAATTCATTATATGGTCTTTCAAAACGATATTTTTCTTGAAATAGTCCATTTGAAAACGATTTAAAATATAAATCATCATTCTTGTTTATTCTTATAACCATAAGATTTTTTTGCTTATAGTTAATTTTTTGAGTATCACCACTTACATAAATAACTGTTCCACCCTGAGGGATAGAAAAGTTAATTCCATATTCAGGATTATCATATTTTGAAGTATCCTCTTGAATTTTTGGGACTAAGTTAAATAGCCCTTTACTTGCTTTGATTGTTGTTTCATCAAGTTCTAAATCAATTCTGTGTATCGCCTTGCCTTCAACAATTACATGTTTGATTACAACGTTTGTTGCTCCTTCAGATATGATTAAGTTCCCATAAAGTGTTAGATCTTCAAGCACAATCCCTGGACCATTTACTAGTAAATTTCCTTTTAGATTTCCTGTAAATCTTCCATAATTACCATATATATCAACTATCTTATTAATTATTTTAGCTACTTCAGCTCTAGTAATGTTAGCTTTTGGTCTAATCGTCTTGTCATTATATCCGTGAAATATACTTAGAATATACAAATTCTGAAATGTATTTTTCAGCCCAAGAAGAAATCTTATCAGAATCTGTAAAATCAAGAACTGCCAAAGAATCTGTACTTGGTACTAAAGCGCGACCTATCATAACAACAGCTTCTTCCCTAGTAATAAGGTCATTTGGCCTAACGTTTCCCTCAACATCACCTTGAATAATCCCAGAAGCCATGGCCTTACGCATTTCAGAATAATACCATTTCTTCGTATCAAGGTCAGGAATATACCTAGAGTCCTGTTCCGAATTATTAAGCATTCTATTAATAATTGTAACAAGTTCCGCTCTTGTCATATTATTATTTGGTTTAAATGTATTATCTTTATAACCACTTAAAATACCATTTATTGTAAGGTTTTGAATGTCATTCTCTGCCCAGTGTCCGTTCAACATCCGTAAAAGCAAAGGCAGATGAGCATATAAGTGATATTATAAATACTATCCCAATAATGGTTTTTTTATGCATCAAATTCCCTCCTGAAGGATAACCTTCATTTGAATTATATCATATATTACAATTGTTTGAAAATATATTAAAATATTTTTCTAACTTATACTTAAGTCCCGTGTTTCGCCTCTTAATGTTATTATTGTCAATCATGTTAAACACTGTATTTTTATTGCCAATAATGATTAAAAGCTCTTTAGCCCTAGTGACACCTGTATAAAGAAGATTTCTAGTATACAGCATTGGCGGACCAGGAATAATTGGCATTATAACTACTGGAAATTCACTTCCTTGGCTTTTATGAACAGTAATAGCAAAAGCGTGTTCAAGTTCCTCCAATGAAGAAGTATCATAATTTACAAGTCTATCATTATCAAATACAACTTGAATTATGTCATCTGTTATTTTATGTATAACACCAATATCTCCATTATAAATTCCACTACCATAATTCTTACCATCAATACTTTCCCAAACCAAGTCGTAATTATTCTTTATTTGCATAACTTTGTCGCCTTCTCTATAAATAACGCTTCCATACTCTTTTTCATTTTTTAAAGCGTTTTTGGGATTAAGAATATTCTGTAATTCTCTATTTAGCAGCTTCGTCCCTGACTCACCTTTTTTGGTAGGAGTTAAAACCTGTATGTCATTAAACATGTCATAATTTCCATAAGCTTTCAACCTTTTTGAAACAAGCTCAGCAATTTGACTAACCAAGTTATTTCCTGTCATAAAGAAAAAGTCACCATCTTTTGAATCTAAATTAATTCTTTTTCCTTCATTGATTTTATGTGCGTTTAAGACGATATCGCTTTCTTCAATTTGCCTATATATTTGAGTTAACTTCGTAACTGGCACAAAATCACTATCTATAAGATCCTTTAAAACATTTCCAGGCCCCACAGAAGGAAGCTGATCACTATCGCCAATTAAAACAAGCCTTGTTTTATCTTTTATAGATTTAAACAAAAAGTGCATAAGTATCGTATCGACCATAGATACCTCATCCACGATTACAATGTCTTGATCTAGTTTTGGAACATCATAGTTTATTGATATTCCTTCTTCCTCCGTTTTTCCAAGTGATAAAAGTCGATGAAGTGTTTTTGCTTCTTCTCCTGTTGTCTCCGTTATTCTTTTAGCGGCTCTACCTGTTGGTGCGCAAAGAACAACGTCCATTTTTTCAAGTTCGATTAGTTTTAATATTGTTTTAATAATCGTTGTTTTTCCTGTACCAGGCCCACCTGTAACAATAGATATTCTATTGTTAAAAATCATTTTGATTGCATCTTTTTGCTCTTTGGATAATTCAATTTTAAAATCTTTCTCAATATCTTTAATCTTTAAATCTATATTTATACATTTCTTGACTGTATCATTACACATCATGATAACTTTTCTAGAAATAGCATCCTCTGCTTCGTAATAATTATCTAACGCAACAAAACCATTTTCCATATATATTTCTTTATTGTTATTAAGTACTTCCAAAGAACTTTGAACCATATCAGAAGATACATTTAAAATATTTGCAACAAACCCTACCACATCTTCTATACTTGAACATGTATTACCATTTTTACTAGAAAGTGATAATGCATACTTTATCCCACTTTCAATTCTAAAATTTGAATTATAATCAACACCTAATGACATAGCCATCTTGTCTATAGTATCAAAACTAATACCATATAAAATATTTAGTAAAATATATGGATTATCTTTTATCTTATCAATGGCAGAAATTCCAAGTTCTTTATATACTCTGCTAGCATTAGTGGCTCCAATATTATACTTCTGAAGAAAAATAACAATTTGCCATAGCTGCCACTCTCTACTAAATTCATCTGAAATCTGTGTTGCTTTCGAGCTAGTAATTCCTGAGATAACCGCTAATTTATAAGGTTCAAATCTTATAACATTAACCGTCTCTTCACCAAATTTTGATACAATCTTTTTGGCAGTTGCAGGTCCTACGCCTTTTATTATCCCACTTCCCAAATATTTTTCGACTTCACTTATTGTTTGTGGCATTATTTTTTCAAATGAATTTAACTTAAATTGTTCGCCATAAACTGCATGATTAATAAGACTGCCTTCAACCTTAATAATATCTCCAATGGAAATAAAAGGCATGTAGCCAACTGTTGTAATCAATTCATTATTTACTTCTAAATTGCAAACAGTATACCCATTTTCTTCGTTGTGGTATACAATGCTTTCTATTTGTCCTTTTAATTCCAATTAAGATTCCTCCGAAGTTTTTATTAAAAATAGAAACTGCCTACAATAGGCAGTTTCTAGTGCTTATCACTTTGTAATTTCATCAACTTCCATGGTAAAAGTTGGAGGTTCATTATCAACAAAGAATGGTTCACTCTTAAAATATTCTGTCCTATTTTCGCCATCATCTGTATAATTTACCTTAATCCACAAATACCAGTTATTACCTGTTTTTCCATTAAGTCCAACCGTTTGCCTATCTGAAATATCACTTGTGAACTCACTATCATTTGGTTTTGCAATGCTTTGAGTCCAAACATATTTTTGCTCTCCCAAAACAGTATTATTCCCAGTAATAAATACTTCCGTATCTTGTTGTTTGCTCCATTCTGAGTTACCATTCGGAACAAACTCAACAAATACTTTTCCTCTAATTACGTCTTCTGAAGGAATAATACTTCCTTCATTTTCATTAGTAAGTCTTTTACCTCCAAAATTGCCTACTACAATATCATTCATATAGTTAACAAGATAGTATTTAGCTTCTCTAATCCCGCTAACATTAAATCCATTTCCAAACTCATCTCTGAAGCTTTTTTCATCCATTAGGTAATACTTATATGGTGCTTTAATCTTACTATTTTCATTAATTTCTTTTATTTTTTCCATTTCTTCATAAGTAAGAACAGTCCCAAATTTAGATTTCAAATCTTCATTTGAAATAATATATGCTGGGTTAGGAGAGAATTCATCATTTAGTATTAAAGTTTTTGCATATCCAACAACAGTTTCGACATTTCTAAGCTCAACTTTAGCATCTTCTAGCAAACTATCACTAATTACATTTGATAGAAGTGGTGCTGTAATTGAAGCAATTATTATTATCACTATAATAGTAATAACTAGCGCAATCATGCTTATAGCTCTATTATTCATGATATTCCTCCTTAGTAATTCTTTTATTGTATAGGCCCAACGACGTCAGCTGTATAATAATTTACTAAAAACTCAGACTGCAATGATATGCTCTCAATTCCTAACTCAATAATTTGATCATGCCTAATTAATCGAGTATATTTCATCTCGTCTATGTTCTTTTCTAAAAAGTCATCTAAATCTTTTTCAAGCTGAATATTTGCATCTCTGTCATTTAGTTTTCCTTCTGAATGGAATAGCTCAAACAAATATGCTTTAACGTTGCTTTTTCTTGTATCTTTATCTGACTCGCTTAAATACTCAGAAGGAATTTCATCCCCGATAAGAGGGTTCATCGTTTTACTTCTTTGAAAATCACCAAATCTATTACTAACTGCGTTAACAATCTGCCTTCTTTCTTCTTTCGCTTTTGCCTCATACGCTTTATCATATCCAATTATTCCTGAAGAAAGAGCTATTCCAGCAATTATTACAATGATAATAATCATAAAAACCAAAGCAACAATACTTATACCTTTGTTATTATTCATAACTCACCTCATTTATCTTTCCCAGTTCAATGTAGGTGGATTCTTCCCATCAAAATTCCATAAATTAAGATCTTTTTGAACCCATCCACGATACTGTTCTACACTACGAATTTGATCGGCTGTATAAGGTGTAAATGCACTTTGGCCCGAAACAGATGTGTCGTTATAATTACCAACAGACTCTATTTCATCAAGGCTCTCTTTTTGCCAATAGCAATATTGTATTTGAGTATTAGAACTTTGAATATATTTTCCTGCAAATCCACCTCTATTGGTTATATCACTAGCTTTTGCCAAAGAGGTAGTAGTATAAATTCTTCCTAAAGAGATATTTGATCTGCCATTAGTATCAATAATGCCAGCAAATCCTCCAATATTTTCATAACATCCTTCAGTAACAGTTACTCTATTAGCATATGAGTTTTCAATAGTTACTCCAGTTGAACTCTCTATTCCTGTAATATTACCAACAAATCCTCCAACATTTTTTGGGGCTTTTATCTTGCAATCTTTTACAAAACACTCTGATACATCAATATCGTTTTGAGACATTATCAAACCAACTAAGCCACCTGTATTATCTTCCATATTAGTAATTGTGGCACTTTTAACAGCTATTCTAAATAATTCACCTGTTGTAACGGTACCTGCAAACCCTCCAACATTATCTTTGCTTCCATTAACATTTGCAGAACAAATAATGTTTCTTGCAGTTCCAGTAAAGTTACCAAAAGCTCCTCCTACATTTCCACCGCCATTAACAGTTCCTGTTACACTACAATTTGTGACAAATCCAGCGCATGAACCAGCAATAGCTCCAGTATAGTCACCACCTGATATAGAAACATCTTTTAAAACAAGATTTGTTATAAGAGCAGAAGATTCTACTCTAGAGAATAATCCACAATTTCCTTTTGAATCATTTCTATTTAGGTATAGATTTGATATTGTGTATCCTCTACCATCAAATAGTCCAGAAAAACTGTTGATTGGCTCCCAGCCATTTCCTTCGGAAGCATAGTAAGTTCCCATATCTATATCAGCTGTCAATTTATAAAAATAATCCGGATATTTGTTTATTTGCAATAAATCTTCTGGTTTACTGATGTATATCGTATAATCGGAAGGAATATACACTCCATAATCGTTCGATTTATCGTTATCAATTAGTTTTTCAATTGCAATCAAATCGTCTTTATCGTGATACAATCTACCTTTGTATTTTACACCTTTAATATTAACAACTTCTCCGGTTTCATAATTAACGATGTATTCTTGATTCTTAAGATTTAGTGTAGATACAAGAGTATTTGCTTCACTACTTGTAAGATAGTAGTAGCCGTATTTGTAGATAACTTTTTGGCCATTAATTACAAGACTAATAGGCTCCTGTACGTCACGTGAATCTTGAGCCAAACCTATATATTGACTTGGAGAAAGATTCTTAATCGTTTCACTTATTGCATTAGTATCTGAAATCTTTTCCCTAACTTCTACAAGTTGTCTAGCATTAGCATTTTTATTAATCGCTAAGAAGGCTACTATTGCTATAAGAATAACAACTACAACTATTCCTACCATTAATAAATTAACCGTTCTCTTCGATTTATCAACTAAAATGTCATCATTTTTATTGCCTATAATATCATCTAATTTTACTCCCATATTCTCCTCCACAATTTAGAAAAAAAATACTGAAAATACCAATATCTCAAAGATTAGATTACTATTTCCTACTGTCTTTGTCAATCAATTAAATGTTAAGTTTTTCTTACGGAAATGCTACTTTTATGATAGTTTTGCTTTAACAATTTCATTAATAGTTTTTCCATCTGCACGACCAGCAGTTTTTGTTTTAACCGCTTGCATAACCTTTCCCATGTCTTTCATGGTTTCAGCTCCTACTTCAGCAATCGTATCTATAATGATTTTTTCAAGTTCTTCTTGCGATAATTCCTCTGGAAGATAAGACTTAATTATTGCAAGCTCCTCATTAGTTTGATTTATTAAGTCTTCTCTTCCTGCCTTTTCAAATTCAGCAAGAGCATCTTTTCTCTTTTTAGCTTCTTTAGATATAATCTCAACAATATCATTATCTTCAAGAACTACTTTTTTATCTACTTCAATTTGCTTTATAGCTGCACGAATCATTGTAACAGTGTTCTTTTTAACCTCATCATGATTCTTCATTGCATCTTTTAAATCTTCCATTAATTTTTCTTTTAACATAGTAATTACCTCCCAATTTCTTTATACCCATATTTTACACCAGAATGCAAAAAGTTGCTATGAATTTTATTCATAGCAACTTTATTTATTGATTAAAATTTTCTTTTCCTTGCAGCCTCTGACTTCTTCTTTCTTTTTACGCTAGGCTTTTCATAATGTTCTCTTTTCCTAACCTCTTGAAGAACTCCAGAACGTGCACAATCTCTCTTAAATCTCTTTAGAGCATTCTCTAAAGATTCGTTTTCTCTAACTTTAACTCCCATTAAAATATCCCTCCTTCCAAAATATAACAGTTTAGAAGAACTTGTTATTTCATTGAGTTAAGAGCTTTATCTAGACTAGATTTCTTTCTTGAAGCTGTGTTATCTTTAATAACACCTTTCTTTGCTGCTTTTTCAACTTCTTTAACAGCTACTTTATAGCTTTCCATAGCTTTATCTTTATTTCCAGCTTCAACTTGAGCAAGGAAATTCTTTACTGCAGTTTTATATCCTGATTTAACCATTGAATTCTCTAAAGTCTTACTTTTGTTAGTTCTAACTCTTTTAATTGCTGACTTGATGTTTGGCATTTTAAATGCACCTCCTTCTTGCTCGCTTTAAACTACGACACAGAGTTTAGCATATTTAATGTCAAAAATCAAGCACTATTTCATTTCAATCTTAACAATCTTTTTCTTTCCTTTAGCAAGTACAAAGCTTGATTTTTCAACTATCATAGCAGGATCTGTCACCTTTTCACCATCTAAAGTTACTCCACCTTGTTGTACTAGTCTTCTTGCTTCAGACTTAGAAGGAGCAATTTCAGCTGAAACCATTATATCTAATATACCTTTATTTTCTGATGAAATCTCCACTGTTGGCATATTTTCAGCCATAAGTTCTCCAGAAAATAGCTTTTCAGAGGTTTCTTTTGCCTTAATAGCTTCTTCTTCTCCATGAAGATATTTTACAACTTCAAAAGCTAAGCGCTTTCCAGCTTCTCTTTTTTCTGGTTCTGTTTTAACACTCTCTTCTAGCTTATCTATTTCTTCTTTATCAAGGAATGTAAATCTCTTTAAATATGGAATTACCATCTCATCCTCTGAGTTTACAAGGTATTGATACATCTGATAAGGACTTGTTTTTTCTTTATCAAGCCATAGAGCATTCCCTTCAGACTTTCCAAATTTAACCCCAGATTTAGTTGTAACTAGAGGCATTGTAAAAGCATATGCTTCTTTTCCAGTAACTTTTTTAATAAGTTCAACGCCTGAAGTAATGTTTCCCCATTGATCTTGACCAGCAACTTGCATAATACAATTTTTATTTTGGAATAACCATAAAAAGTCATTTGCTTGAAGTAGTTGGTATGAAAATTCCGCATAAGATATACCTTCTTCAAGTCTTCTTTTTATAATATCTTTGCTTAACATATATGGCACATTGAAATGCTTACCAATATCTCTTAAAAAATCAATAAGCGTAATGTCTTGCGTCCAATCAAGATTATTAACCATTTCACAATCTGGAAAGTATTTAGCAAGTTGGCTTCTTATACCTTCAACATTTTTGAAAATAGTTTCCTTTTGGCTTGCATCTCTTTCTGTTGTTTCTCTTGGATCACCAATAAGGCCTGTTGCACCTCCAACTAAAACTATTGGGTGGTGTCCATATTTAGCGAGTCTTTCGCAAATTAAAAAGCTCGATAAATGTCCCAAATGAAGTGAATCGGCAGTTGGGTCAGTTCCTATATAAAATGTCATTCCACCTTTATTTAACTTTTCGACAAAATCAGGTGTATTTGTCTGATCTTTAATTAGTCCTCTATAAACTAAATCTTCATAACATGTCATTGTTATCTCTCCTTTTCACATAAAAAAAGAGCTATCAAACTCTAGGGACGAAAGCATTTCGCGGTACCACCCTAGTTTATGATTGCTCATACACTCAAAATTAATCTCCTTAACGCGGTAATTATACGTAGTAAGCTCCAGGGGTTGTAAAGCCCTATCAATGTTTACTTAAGCGTGATTATACTAAACCAATATTCTTTTGTCAAATGTAATTACGTTCAACGATATGTCACTTAGTAGGTAAAACAATGGCTCCCTCCTGACAGGAGAGAGCCTAATAAAATCACTCATCAACCACAAAATTTGCGTAACGTTCCCATGTCTCGCCAGTAATTGTAAGCAAAATTACCTCCGAATATGCCCCACTTGATGTATTGTGCTTGTTACGGATAGTGCCTTTTGCATAGTACCAACCTTTTGGATATCTAAGCTTTGTAGGTGGACATACAGAGAAAATAGCATAATTACCGTTTTCATCGCGCTTTACTCGAACAACACCTATATTTAGAAGCCGGAACACCATCAGAACAGCTCTAAGCGGATAGTTAGCCATATTAAGCCCTTTTGCCATGGAAATTCCTCCTTGCAAAGTCTTTAAAGAATAGAAACTCGGTGCAAATTGTAGCACATTTAACATAATAATGCAAATATTTTTATGTCACCTAGTGCTTACTTCCGTAGCTTCTTCACCGCAAAGTCCGCTTTTTTCAGTGCTTTCAGCCATTTTTTGTTTGATTTATTCCGAATTATGTAGTATAATTATGTTATCTAATAACACTTTATGTTTAGTATATCAATATTTAGCAAAAGACAAAATTATAGAATGAGGAGATGATAATATGAATAATCTAATAAAATCTCTAAACTCTATTAATAATTTTTCAAAGAAGATAATTTTTTGTGTTTCTATTATCGTTTTATTGGCATGCATAATTAGCATATGTTTGATAGCTTATAATCAATTATTTGCTAATGAAGCTATCTTATATAACATTGGAACCGCAATATTAAAAAAGTCTCTTTATACTCTATCTTCTTTTTGCATCGTTGCACTTATTTTAGATATGCTAGACAGAGTGTTTAAGAATGATGATTAAAAGTCTATATTTTCTCTTGCATAATAGAATAAATATTGTTGAGCTACTCCGGAGAATATGCCAAATCTATTTTGAGCATATTCTTCTATTTTTTTGACGTTTTTACTGTCAACGTACACCTTATTCATAATTTGCTTTATCCATGTATCAACAGGAAAAGCTTCCTTTTTACACATTGAAAATAACAATATGCAATCCGCTACTTTTGATCCAACTCCCGAAATGCATAAAAGTTCCTTTTTTGCATTTTTATAATCCATTTTTTTTATATTATCTAAATTAACTTCTTCTAAAAATACCTTCCTCGTTGCTTCAAAAACATATTTATCTCGAAATCCGAGATTACATTTTCTCAAATCTTCCATTGTTGCTTTACTTAATTCATCTGGCGTTGGAAAAAGGAAATACTCCTTCATAATTCCTGAAACGTCCGATCTCACACATTTTCCAAAAGAACTAGAAATATTATCAATTGTTTTAGAAATCCTTGGAATATTGTTAGCGGCTGAGATAATAAAGCTAATTAACATTTCCCACGAATTTTGATTAAGTATTCTAATTCCCTTGCCAAATTCGACTGCTTTTTTTAAAGTCTTATCATCTTCTTTAAGAATACTCTTTTGTATTTTATTATAGTCTTCTTCCAAATCAAAATAATTCCTACAAAAGCTTTCAAAATCCACGTCATCTTTACATGTTCCTTTAAAAACAACTTTATCGTTTATAATTGAGGCATTAATAACTCCACATTCAACTATTCCAGTATAACTCCCATTTTCCTCTTTTTTCCATCTAAAGCATTGGCCACATTCGAAAGTTTCTTTTAAGTCAAAGTTCTTTATATCTGTTAGTGTATATTCTGTGTACTTCATTCGTCTCTCCTTGTTTATTTTTAATAGTTTCTATGATATTATACAGGTATATTTGAGGTAATACAAATGTGAATGTTGATATATTTCATCTTGATGAAAAAGGGTACGCTTCTCTGCCTGTGGCAGAGAAACATCCCCATTTTTCATCAAGAACCATATCAATTTTTCAAGAAGTTCACATTAAGTTCACAGAGACTGGATATAATGAGTGATAGAAAAAAGGAAGTTACTTGATGATTTTTCTTGGCGAAAAAGGGTACGCTTCTCTGCCTTTGGCAGAGAAACATCCCCATTTTTCGCCAAGAGCATACCCTGCTTTCGGCAGAGAAACATCCCCGTTTTTCACCAAGAACTATTTCAAAATTATAAGGAGAATAAAATGAATAATAAAATACTAGTAGTAGATGATGAGGCAAGAATGAGGAAACTAATCAAAGATTTCTTAACCGCAAAAAACTTTAATGTTAAAGAAGCAGCAAATGGTCAGGAAGCTTTAGATATGTTTTTTGAAGATTCTACTATAAACTTAATCATATTAGATGTAATGATGCCTATTCTAGATGGCTGGGCAACATTAAGAGAAATTCGAAAAACTTCAAACGTTCCTGTAATTATGCTTACAGCACGTGGCGAAGAAAGAGATGAATTATTTGGCTTTGAGCTTGGAGTTGATGAGTATATATCTAAGCCATTTAGCCCTAAAATTCTAGTAGCACGAGTTGAAGCTTTACTTAAACGTTCATTTCCTGCAAAAGAAGATATTAAAGACTTTGATGGAATAATAATAGATAAAGTTTCTCACAAAGTAACGGTAGACGGAAAAGAAGTCGATATGAGTATGAAAGAGTTTGAATTGTTAGTTTATTTGACAGATAACCTAGGAATAGCACTTTCAAGAGAAAAAATATTAAATAGTGTATGGAACTATGATTATTTTGGAGATTCTAGAACTATAGACAGTCACATTAAAAAGGTCCGTAAAAAACTTGGCAAAAAAGGTGCACACATTCAAACAGTTAGAGGATTAGGATATAAATTTGAACTATAATCTGGAGGAGAAAATGAAACTTTCAATAAGTTTAAAACTATTTTTAAGTGTATTACTCGTTTTTATCTTTTTAATCCTATCTGTATTAATACTTAATTCAACGGTGCTAGAACAGTATTACAGAAATCAAAAAGAACAATCTCTTATTAAGTTGTATTCTCAATCAGTTGAATTTTATTCTCAAAGCAATTCAGATGATTCAACAGATATAATTACAGAATTTCAAAAAGTTGATTCAACAAAAAATATTGAAATTGCTGTTTGTGATTTAGATAATAATGTAATTTTTTCTAGCTCAAACAATTTTTTAAGAAATGGCCTTTTTGGACCTCCAATGGAAAATGGTTCATCACCTTCTCTATATCAAATTTATATGGACTTAACAGAAGATGGACCATACATGATACAACTATTAACAGATAAAAGAATTGGCTCTGACTTTTTGACACTTTATGGTGTACTAAGCGAAGGACAGCTTATATTTTTTAGAACGCCCCTTGAATCTATAAAAGAAAGCGCCATTGTTTCAAATCAATTTTTGCTTATCGTTGGAACAGCATGTACTATTATTGCTAGTATAATAGTATATTTTGTTTCAAAAGCATTTACTAAACCTATTCAAGAACTAAATGAGATCGCAACAAGAATGTCTAATCTTGATTTTTCAAAAAAATATAATGTTCGAAGTGATGATGAACTTGGAAATCTTGGCAAAAGCATTAACAAATTATCTGATAGTCTTGAAAAAACCATTAATGACTTAAAAGAAACAAATATGGAATTAGAAAAAGACATCGAAGAAACCTCAAAAATCTCCGAAATGAGAAGTCAATTTGTTTCTGACGTATCGCATGAATTAAAAACACCAATCGCACTTATTCAAGGGTATGCTGAAGGACTAAATGAAGGCATCGTAACTGACGAAGAAAGCAAAAAATATTATATAGAAGTGATATTGGACGAAGCAAACAAAATGAGTAATCTGACAAAAGATTTACTTGACCTTTCAAGACTCGAATATGGTAACGAAGCACTTCGTCTTGAAGATTTTTGTATCAACGACTTAGTTAATGATGTTTTTAGAAAAAATGAATTAATATTTAATGAAAAGAACATTCACTCTTCTATTCATTCCGATAATACCTACAATGTTTTTGCTGATCATGGAAGAATAGAACAAGTAATAACAAACTATTTATCAAATGCAATCAAAAATATTGATGATAAAAAAGAAATTAAATGTGAAATCAAAAAAACCGAAAATGGAAAAATAAAAGTCGGTATTGTAAACTCTGGAAAGCCAATCCCCGAAGAAGAGATTCCTAGACTGTGGACAAGATTTTATAAAGCTGATACTTCTAGAGATAGAAGTGTTGGCGGAACTGGTATTGGTCTTTCTCTTGTTAAGGCCATTATGAATCTTCATCACAATAGTTTTGGAGTAAAGAACCTTCAAAATGGTGTTGAATTTTGGTTTGAACTTGATGAAAAAAAATAATTAAAAAGATCATTGGAATTACCCAATGATCTTTTTTTATTTACTCAATAATCTGAAGTATCGAAGTCAAGATGAAATACTCAGACTGACAAGTTACAGGAAGTGCATTTTTGAATTTTGCTATGTATTCAACAACACCAATTGCCTCGGCCCAATGATTGAGTGCAGTTTCAGCACACTCCGAAAACATATCCATTCTTTCTTTAAGTGTGAGTCCTGCATAGGATACCGTGATTCCTTCATTCAAGAATAAATTCTCCTTATAAAAATAAAACTCTTCCTCAAATATCCACCTATAAAGTTCCCGAAGTTTCCACTGTTTGTGGGTAAGTCCCTTTCTCTTGGCAGATTCCCTCTCAGAATCGGATAAGCTATATTGTGCTTCAAATCTAACATCCATTAGCGATTTATTTAATCTCCGCATTTTGTCCTGTTCATTGACACCTGCTGGACCCGCTTTAAGGAATGGAACATATGCTCGTTTGATGGTCTCTAGAGAAATTGTTACACCCTTAGCCATACTGATCACTCCTTTTTCCTTCGCAATTGCGAATGGTAATATCGTAAGATATACTTACTCACGAGAATATATCAAGCTTTTGACAGTTTGTCAACACATTATGTATATTTGTCCTAATCATCTATCACCAAATATGTTTTATATTTTCTTCTACCTATTTGCAGTGCATATTTCTTATCAAAAACCGCATAATCAAATCTATATTTTCCTTTAACCGCCGAGCCTGTATCCATTGCAACAACGTATCCAAGCCCTTCAATATAAAACTTTGTTCCCATCTTCCAGTACTTGTTATCCACTGCAACAGATACACCAGCAATTATGGGTTTCCCGGATGCTGTATATCCTAGATTATTACCACATTCCTCGGCAGTAGGAGTGTATGCCGTTCCTTCGAATTCACCAATATATTCAAGTTTAGAAAAATCTACAGCTTCATTTACTTCATCTGCCAGGTTGTAGTTTTTAGGCTTAATTCCAACATATGCTGCCTCTTTTAATGCATTTTGAAGTTTTATGTTTTGTTCAATTAGGAATAGATTGTTTTGGATAACGAGTTCAGTATCTTGAAGTGTTTCTTGCAATTTACTATTTTTTTCTTCGTGATCTTGCTCTAGTTTTGCCATTTGCTCTTTTATTGCTATCTGTTGTTCTTCTAAATCTGCTTTTTGCTGAACTAATTCTAGTTGTTTTTCTAAAAATTCATTTTTTATTATTATACTTCTAATATAAAAAATTCCCGCTAAAAAAGCCGCAAAAATGGCACAACCAATAAATATATTCTTCTTCTTTTTTTCTTTTAATAACTCTTTACGTCTTTGAAACATAGCTTTAATTTGCATAGCTATATCTCCAGTAGAACTACTCATTTATACACCCCATAGATATTTTTTATGGGTGACTTGATAAACAAATCACCCATAACGTATTTTAAATTAACTTTTTTTACCAGTCAACCTCAGGCATATTTCCTGTACCATTCTTTTTCTGGTATTCTTCTTCCATTAGAACAACCTTCCAACCAGAATTGCTATCCTTAAAGTAAGATACGGTTGTCTTTAATTTGCCGCCTGTTTCATGTATTAAATAAAGTTTTTCATCATCTACACCTGCAACAAATATTATATGAGCATATCTTCCCAAGCTATTTGAATATCCACAAATCAAATCACCCGGTTGAACAATGCCTTTACAGTCTTTGAAATCAATAGCATTCGATGTTTTAGTATAGTTCCCTGGTGATACTCCACCTTGGAAGCCAACATCTTTAACTCCGCCGTTAACCATTACCCAGCTGACAAATCCACAACAGTCCATGCCATTTACTGCCCAATAACTTGGATCGTAATGCTTGCCATTATAATCAACCGTTTTACCTAATCTACAATATCTTCCCCATCCTCTATTGAATCCTAACTTTGGATATATTCCAATATTAGCAGCTCTATTCATTGGCGTTCCTCTATAAGGTACCGCATAATCTAAGCTTGCTAAGTAAAGTGCTGCTTCAACACAGGCTGCTCTTGTTCCAAAGCCAGCATCTTCAATTCTTTCAAAGAATTCTTTTTCCATTCTATCCCAGTCTTCATCTGAGTACGTTTTTGGTCCAATATTCGGTTTAGAATTTGAAAATTGAGAGCCTGAATAGTAACTATGTGAGTTTTCTCCTCTAATTACAGTGACTTTTGCATTTGCCTTAACACCCGTTTCAGGTGAGTAGATTGTCACAACACATTCTCCAACTCTAAGAGCAGAAATAGCACCTCTTCCATCAACCATTGCAATTCTTGGATCTGAAGAACTCCAAATTAGTTTAGTTGTATCTGCATTTTCAGGATATGTTGTTACTTTTAATGAATCTACTTTCCCTTTTTCAATTGTGATACTATTTTGTTCGATTTCAATTTTATTTACAACATTCTTTACAACTGCTTTTATCTCACCATAAACAACTTTTCCATTACTATAAGTTGCAGTTACTTTTATTGTTGCTTCACCTTCGGCTCTTCCTACCGCTACTCCACTAGGATTAACCGAAATAATTTTACTTGAGTCTTGTGGTACTTCCCATTCATACTGTGGAACTCCCATATTTGATGATATTCCTAATGAAGAACCAATCTCTGCTTTTAGTATTTTTACATCTCCAACATTTAGAAATATTCTACCTATTCTTTCAGATGTAACTGTATCATACATGTAGACAGTTGGGCTTTCAACAACTACTTCGATTTCTTTTCTTGCCCAATATGTACTGCTATCTCCCACTTTGTAAAAATCTGTTGCCTCAATGGTTAAATTAGCAACACCGTTTGTGTTAGCAACAATTGTCCTATCTGAAGAATTAACAGTAATAACATTACTATTAGATTCGATTTTAAAATTTGAAGTCACAATTGACCCATTATTAATAACAGATATAACTAACTTTCTACTCTCATCTGCGACTAATGTCAATCTGTTATTTATTGTACCTTCAACAATTATTTCATTTGAAGTTGTACTTAAAACAGGAACTGGTGTTGTAGGAATAGCAGTAACTGGGGTCGAATTTGAGTTAGAATTACTTGATGAACTTGTCCCTCTTCCTGGCTGAGTTACAGTTGAATCAGATGATATTTTACCATCTATTGCAGCAGACACAACTGATCCTACACCTCCAGCAGGTCCATGTTCAACATTTAGATGACCATATTTTACATTGGATTTTGAGTTTGCCAATGTCTGACCAGTCGCATTTGTTCGATTACTAATACTTTTTGTTCCTGATGTACCATATATATATACCGGCACATCATCAGGAATAGTATATTTATCATCAGGAATTGCATCAACAAAAATTATTCCATCAACCTTGACACCATTATTAGTTAATGCCTCATACATTGCCGCTTCTTGGTATCCACCACTTGAATAGAAATATAAATATATATCTTTTCCCTGTTCTTCACATTCTTTTGCATATCTTACAGTTTCATTTACTATCGTACTATTTGCTGTATAATTACCACTGCCAGGAGCAAACACTTTAAATTCCATATTAGCAAGGTCTGCTGTATTTTGAATCGAAGGACTTGCCGTGAATCCTCCTTCTCCAACAACACCAATTAGAACATTATCCGAGTAAACGTCTTTGCTTTCAGCAATTTTTATTCCATCTTCAGTTCTTATTGTATACTTAGCGCCTTCTCTAGTATAAGAAATCTTTTTTGAGTATTCTCCCTTTCTTCCCTCTATTTTTTCTAAGTCTTCTTCCCTCGTAATACGAGCATATATAGTTACAGTTCCAACTGTAGTCCCAATACGTGAGATTGTTGCTTTATTTCCTTTTGCAGTTAATTTTACGAGATTATTATTGCTAAGGGACCATTTTACTTCCATTCCTTCAGCATTTACTAACTCAGCTACTGCACCACTAACCTTAAGTGAAACTCTTAATTTTGGTGATGGCGTTAATGTTGTAAACCTCATATTTGGAGGAATAGTTTTACCATAATTATCTATATCATATTTTTTTGTTTCTGGATTATATATTCCGACACTAACGTCACAGTAAAGAATACGACTTAGTTGCGTTACGCAATATATTGTACAATGACCAGATCTTCTTCCTATGATACTTCCATTTGTAACTATAGCGACGCTTTCATCACTTGATGCCCAACTATTCTCTAGGATTAAATCGTCTGGCATACGTCTTTTTATGCCAATAGTTCTTGTACGATTATCTAAAGGAATTATCTTTGACGACTCGATTTCTGTATAAAGTCTTTCGCCACTTTCACCACTCTCACCGCTCTCAAAATTTTCGCTGCTCGAAACTATTACTCCGCTTACACTACTAGATGAATATCCACCATTTACAGTGCTTGTGCCTTTTGAAAAACTTAATTCGTTTTCTACTGCATACAATTTGTTTTGCGCAACGTTTAATGACAAAAGCGTGATAACAATGATAAATGCAGTCGTTCCAATGACTTTTAGCAAATTGGACTTCACTGTTTCTTTCCTCCTTTTATTACTATTTTATTTATTGAGAAATAACATGTACCCTATTAGATACTACATTTCCACTAGTTGCATAAATATAACATTCTCCAGTACCTGTTGCAAGTATTGTACCATCTCCTGCACAAATTGCTACTCTTGGATTAGTAGAGATATATAATTTATTTGCACCTAATGGAGTTGTATTTACTCTAATCATCATGTATTGGTCTTTTGATATATTAACATTTGTTGGTTCTATAACTATTGAATTTGTTGGTTCTTTGCATACAACTGTATATTTTAGTTGTTCCGTTTTTAGATTATCATAAGTTATAGTTACTATCAACGTTGTCCTTCCAGGATTTCTTCCTTTTACGTTTCCAATATCATCTACAGATACTATATTACTATCTTGTACTTTATATGTAAATGTCGGATTATTACCTTTTCGAGCATCTACAACAATTGTAGTATACATATCTTTGTCTATGATAATCCTTCCAAGTTTGTTATTATTTTCATCAATAATGAATGATTCATCATCTGGATTATCATCATGTGGTTTAGATGTTGGATTTGGTCCAACAGTTAAAGTTGGTATAGGTGTTGTAACCACAGAATCCTTTACCATTATAGTGAATTCTTTTATAGCAGATATTCTTTCAGCCAAGTTCTTCATGGTGATATAAGGTGCTGTGCTAACAATCTTAACTATTAAATCATCAACATTCTTATACAAACTATCCCCTAATTCACTAGATTTAACGATATTTTTTATATCAACAAGCGTTGAATGTCCAATGTAATCTAACAAATAATATGGACTACCATTTTCATATCTAGTAATTCTATTTAGCACTGCTTCACCAAGCATATTACTCATTGAAATATTACCTAATGAGTTTGCTCGAAGAACAGCAGTAGTAATAATTTTATTAATATTTAATATCTTTTCTTCTTCACTCTCAAATGTTGAATCAATATGTGACTTTATGGCCACTATCTCTGATCCATTCATTAAGCCATATCCTTGAGCTGGTATCTGAATATTTGAACGAATCGTTTCAACTATATCATATTGATTAATACTGCCTAAATATACACCCTTTTGTCGTGCAGTCTCAATGATATTATTCATAGTTTGCATACTTAAGAAACCATTTTGTTTTAGCTCAGTTGCGATTACAGTCATGTTTCTTCCCAAATATCCGTTTGCAGAAATAAATGCTTTCGTTTCTCCTTGCTTAATACCGTTTATTTCATTTGCACTTATATTTGCAATCTCATTATTTTCGATGAAGTATGTGACATTGCCGTCATATATTTGAATTCCATCAAGTGTTACCACTACATTAGGCAGAGTATTTTTCCCTAAGGAAACATGAAGCACTTCATTTTCTAATCCAATTACACTAATTCCCAAGTTTTTAAGTGGATAGATATTTGGCATTGGTGTTGTAACTGGAATTGGAGTTGCAGTAGGCACAGCCGTTGTCGGAATTAATGTTGGGCTAGCTGTCACATAAACCGGAGTTACTGGAATTTGTGTTGGTACATCGTTATTATTTGGATTCGGTTTATTTGTCGGCTTCGTTGTCGGACTCTGCGTAGGTGTCTTTGTTGGACTTGGTGTAGGTGTCTTTGTCGGACTCGGTGTTGGTGTCTTTGTCGGACTCGGTGTTGGTGTCTTTGACGGACTTGGTGTAGGTGTTTTTGTCGGACTCGGTGTTGGTGTCTTTGACGGACTTGGTGTTGGTGTCTTTGTCGGACTTGGTGTTGGTGTCTTTGTCGGACTTGGTGTTGGTGTCTTTGTCGGACTCGGTGTTGGTGTCTTTGTCGGACTCGGTGTTGGTGTCTTTGTCGGACTTGGTGTAGGTGTTTTTGTTGAAACTACTGGTAAGTTATTTGGTGTAGTAACCACAGCTCTCGTTTCTGAAATCCCACATCTTCCGCACTGTCTTTCCTCAACTCTACTATTTCCGCCATTAGCAACCCATTCTCCCCACAAATGTCCATATATCTTACAATAAATAGCTGCCGTATTTACCGGAGTCACAGTTGGTGTTGGTGTTGGCACTCGCGTTGGTGTTGGTGTTGGTACTCGCGTTGGTGTTGGTGTTGGTACTCGCGTTGGTGTTGGTGTTGGTACTCGCGTTGATGTTGGTGTTGGTACTCGCGTTGGTGTTGGTGTTGGTACCTGTGTTGTTACTGGTGTTGGTTCTTCCGTTGGTACTGGAGTAATCTCTTCTGTTTGGATTGGTACCGGAACATCATTTTGGCTAGTTGGTGCAGGTGAAACAGCTCTAGTCTCACTTGCTTGACATCTTGCACATTGTCTTGACTCAATTCTATTTTTTCCACTATTTTGAACCCAATGCCATTCACCCCACGAATGTCCATATATCCAACAAAATACATATGGTGTTGATGATGGTGTTGGTTCCGGTGTTGGGTTTTCGCTTTGGATTTTTTCAACTTGTTTATATCCACAAGTTGGGCATACCCTTTGTCTGCTATCGTCCGTTTCACCATTTTCCCAGTTTCCAAATGTGTGTGGTAGCGTTTCTACATGGCTAAAATTCAACGTACAATAACGTCTATGTTCATTCTCACTAAATACTACCCAACTCCCCCATGAATGAACATGTGTTGGTACTGGCGTTACCGATGCTGGGTCTTGAGCACCACATCTTGTACATGTTCCATTCGAGTAATTATGATCAACTATATTTACTTTAATATAGCAAAGAGGCGTTGCATCTTTATTTTCATCATTATATACACATGAATATACATATTCCTTTACTGGTGATTCCAAATACACCGCAACGGTCTCTACGTGACCAATATTTAATAAGTCTCCACCAGAATAGCATTTTGTCTCATTAAGCAGTTCTTGGCTTGGTGCATGAATTGGAATAACTAGCTGTCCTTTTCCCTGGCATACATTTATTTCACAATTATTAGTACCAGATCCTGAAATAACCTGTTTCCCAGCTATACCACTTACATCAAAATAAAATCCCGTTCTTGGTCGTGTTGAAATAACTGGAGTAACTTCTTCTGTTGGCTCTGGCTCTGTTTCAACTAGACGAAAAATATTAAGTTCACATGTTGCTCTTCTGCCTCCACTTGCAGTTTTAAGAGTAGCCGTAATACCTTCTTTAATTTCATTAACATGTCTTGAATTCAATACACCATCCGAAATAGTAAGTACAAATGCATTTCCTTCTATTCTTGATGATATAAAAGGGCTAGATGTATTAAGTGAAAATAAATTAGGAGGCACAAATGTAAGTTTTCCTTCTTCTGTAATTCTTAGGCGAACTTCAGCCGTATTTCTTCCTGTCAAATCAACATCAACTTTGTTTGGAACAAAGACATAATTCGGACGTGGTACGGTATTTCTATTTCCTACCCTAACTAATACAGTTCCTACATTAATCCCTTTATATTTAACTATTAAATTGTATTGAAAAAGAGTATTTTGAACTATTGCCTTAGCATTAATGATTAATTTTTTTCCATTAATGTCCTTTTTTATGTTCAATATACCTAATGGATCATTTGTAACTGAAGAAACCGTCCATGTTATATCGTTCATGTCAAACTCATTAGGATTTTCAATTTTAATACTTGATTCGTTTGCTGCGTTTAACATTATTACTTGTTCAGGTGTAAGTACAAATTTGGTAGGATCAGGTTCCGGTAAAGCTGTTTGTGATGGTTCGGGTTCTTGCGTTTGAATTGGAGGTGGAGCAACAGTTCTCGTATCAACATTTGAGACCACCATCTGGCATATTGCGCATGTCTTAATCTGACCAATATTAGCAACACTTGTATATCTCCAAATGTGTTTCGATGTATTTTGATATCCACAAAGTCCACATGTTTTAGTATGACTATCAGCATCGAATGTATATTTCGTTATAACCTTTTTTGTTGTTGGATCAATCGTCGTATAATCGTGCAGTGAAAGTGACCTCATTATTACAGTATTACAATCCTTGCAAGTGGCAACATATTCATGGTGAGACGTTAAAAGTGGTGGAAATCTCTGATATTTACTCTCAGTATGCGCATGAGCACATAGGCTATCGTCAACTGTAATACTACAACTTAATTTTCTATGTAAAAATGTTTCACAAGTTACAATCGCTGTTCCGTTTTGTCTAGCTACAAAAAGTCCTTCATTTCCGCCCATTTGTACGACTGATTCATTATCTGACTTCCATGATGAAGGAATAATTTTATCGTATGTTGGTTGAGAAAACACCAAGATACGATATGCCAATTCACGTGGGCGTACTTTTTTTTCTGTCTCAATTCTAGTATATTCTGGAGTCCCTTCGCCATCTACAATAACTTGAATATATTGATTTCCTTGTTCTGGAAACGATAATAGAAATGCTCCAGCTTGTAAAACTACAACTTTATCCCCCGATATAAATACATTTTCAGGATCAGAATCACCTTCTAGAGTCTCAGCTATAATCTCACCAACATTAGATACATACTCAATGTAACTTGGATATTCGCTAATTATAATAGCTAGCGAATTGCCATCACTAAGATCTGTACATGTAGCGGTATATGATGAATCTGTTGCATCAACATTCATTGACGTTTCTTCCATCTTTACTTCTTGTGTGCCTCGGAATGTTATAAACACTGTTTCATCTGCTTTAGAGTTACTAAAAAATGCATAACTCCCTAGAACGAATATAAAGCATAGTAAAAGAAATGCCCCTTTTATATTTCTATGAATCATATTTTTCTCCTTAAACTAATTACATTCGATAATACAAATAATAACCTAATTATTTGATGTAATAATACCATAATTCTTTACGGATTTACCATTTTGAGACCACATTTAACCATTTTGAAATATGTTCTTAACAAAAAAGATTCATATTTAAATATGAATCTTTTAAAATATTATTTCTCTATAATTGTCTTTGCCACTTTAATTCCATCTACACAAGCCGTCATGATTCCACCTGCGTATCCTGCACCTTCTCCACAAGGATGAAGACCCACTATACTGGAATTATATCTTTCATCTCGAACAATTCTAACTGGTGAAGAACTCCTAGTCTCTGGTCCCGTAAGGATTGCCCCATTTCCAGCAAATCCTCTTAATTTAGTATCAAAGTATAGTATGCCTCTCCTGATAGTATCATTTATGTAATTAGGATATAATTCTCGCAGATTGCAATTTAGAGTTCCTGGTTTATACGATGCAGATACATTTTCAACTTGTTTTTCTATTTTCAAATAATCGTATACAGGTTGTGATGGGGCATCATAGTTTTCTCCTCCAAGTTTAAATGCTTTTTGTTCAATTTCCCTTTGAAATGTAACACCATTTAATGGATTATTATCTATCATAAAATCACTTGGAATAATATTTACTAAAATAGCGCTATTAGCATTTTTACCATCTCTTTTGTGATTACTCATACCATTTGTAACTATCCCATTTTTTTCTGATGCTGATGCTATTACTTCACCGCCAGGACACATGCAAAACGTATAACATGTCCTACCAGATTCTTCATCATGATATACAAGCTTATATTCAGCTGGCGGAAGATGAAGTTTAGTTTTATTACCATATTGTGCCTCATTTATAAAAGACTGCAAATGCTCTATTCTAAATCCGCATAGAAAACGGTTTAGGTTCTAATTTAACATTCTTTTTATATAAACAGTTAAAAATATCTCTAGCACTATGTCCTGTAGCCAAAATTACATGTTCGGAACTTATTATTTCACCATTTTCCAAAACAACTCCATTAATATGATTATTTGTAATAACAAAATCAGTAACTTTACTATTGAATCTAACTATTGCACCCTTTCTCTGCATATATAAACGCATATTTTTAATAACACTTCTTAATATATCAGTACCAACATGTGGCTTAGATAAATACATTATTTCGTTTGGAGCACCAAACTTTACAAAAGTTTTTAGTACTAACAAATTTAATTCTGAATTTACGTTTGTAGTAAGCTTTCCATCTGAAAAAGCTCCTGCTCCTCCTTCACCAAATTGAACATTAGATCTTTCGTTTAATATGCGGTTATTTATAAAGTTTTCAACATCCATGATCCTTTCATCAATTGACTTCCCTTGTTCCAATAATATTGGGTTATACCCATTGATAGCTAAAAGATATGTTGCAAACAAGCCTGCTGGACCTGCACCAACAATTACTGGAGGTTCATCAAAAACAGTCTTATTTTGTACAAAAAAATCTTCATCCTTATATACATCAATTGGCTCATTTATTTTAAATGAATATATATAGTGAACATTATTTTTATCTCTTGCATCAATTGATTTTTTTACAACCTGCCACGTGTTGACCTCTTTAATATTAATTTTATTCTTTTGACAAGCAATTTCTAAAACCTTTTCATCAGGTAAATCATCATAAATTTTTATGTTAGATAGTAACATTTTTCACCTCAAAAATATTTAAGAGGCTGTCAAAAGGCAACCTCTTAATAGTTTTATAGTAACTCTTTAATATCCCACGTTGTTCCTTCTTTTGAATCCAAAAGTGAAATTCCTGCCTCATCAAGTGAATTCCTAATTTCATCTGCCTTGGTATAGTCTTTTTGTTCCTTGGCTAGACGTCTTTGTTCTATTTTTGAATTTATTTCTTCTTCGCTGATTGAAATATTATTTAAATATTTCTTTTTTAAGTTTGATATAAATTCTTCTGGTATTTCCTCAAATATAGACAAAATATTATATAACCCAATTATTTTTTCTTTAAGAGGAATCAATAATTGAACTTTTTGATCTGCTGACTTCTTCTTATCTGCAATAATCAAATTAATATTCTTCATAACGTCAAATAAATTTGCATATGCTTGCGCTGTATTAAAATCATCATCCATAGCTTCAATAAACTTTTGCTCTAATTCATTTGCCAAAGATAATTCTGGAACAATATTATTTGTGTTGTTTGAATTAACAAATTTGTTTATTTCAGCAAGTGTTTTATAAAAATAATACATATGCTTTTCTGCAAGTAAGAACTCTTCATCATTCACATCCACGGTGCTTCCATAATGCTTTTGCATAAGCATATACTTAATAACTTCCTTATCGTACTTTGCTAAGGCATCTTTTACTGTTAATGAATTTCCTAAAGATTTACTCATCTTTTGACCATTAATTGTAATCAAACCATTATGAATCCAATACTTTGCAAATCTTTTTCCTGTAAGTGCTTCTGTTTGAGCTATTTCATTTTCGTGATGTGGAAAAATCAAATCTTTTCCACCACCATGAATATCTATTTGTTCACCCAAATATCTTAAATTCATTGCAGAGCATTCTATGTGCCAGCCCGGTCTACCCTTTCCCCATGGAGAATCCCATGAAATCTCACCTTCTTTAGCTGACTTCCAAAGCGCAAAATCTAGAGGATCTTTTTTACCTTCTTCAACATCTTTTCGAACTCCATTTAACATATCATCTGGATTTCTTTTTGAAAGTTTTCCATACTCAGGATAGCTTTTTACACTAAAGTAAACATCTCCTCGTGAAGATGGATATGCATAGCCCTTTTCTATTAGTTTGCTAACAAAGTCAATGATGTTTTCAATATTTTCAGAAGCTTTTGGTTCGAAGTCAGGTCTCTTTACCCCTAACAAATCCATAACTCTTTCAACTTCAACTATTCTTTCTTTTGAATACTCTAAAGCATTTATCCCAAGCTGATTGGCGCGCGCTATTATTTTGTCGTCAACATCTGTAAAGTTTCTTGCGTATTTAACATTATATCCTCTATAAGTTAAGTATCTTTTAATAATATCAAACGTAATAGCTTGTTTAGCATGACCTATATGACAATCATCATACACCGTAATTCCGCACGCATACATATTAACGTCCTTACCATTAATAGGCTCAAATTCTTCTTTTGTTTTAGACATAGAATTGTGTACTTTCATGTCATATACCTCCTTTAAAATTTAATACACCCTCATAAGTGCTCTCGCAACTTCTGCTCTTGTCATATTTGCATATGGGCGAAGCTCAATTTTTTGTTTTATATTATCCATATTTTCTAGCAGCCTATATCTTGCAGCATGTAACACCAATGATCTTTCTTCATCAGTTAACGGACTTATGTCTGTATAATTTGGTAATTCTCCATCTGTAAATTGTGGAATGCCTTTCATTTTTATCTGTATTTTTGAAAGAATTGTAATAACTTCAAGTCGTGTTATAGGATCATCTATGTTATAAGCATTAATATTTCCATGTTCAATTATCCCCTGCATTTCAGCGATGGCGACATACTTAGCTGTATAATGATCGAATGAAGTAGGGATATCATAATAATCTATTCTGTTGATGCCATTTTCGTTGTTATTTACTCCAAGTGCCAAGCTTATTGCTAATTTAATGAAATCTCCTTTTCCAACAGGGTTATTAGGTTTAAAAGTCCCATCATCATAACCTTCTATGATTCCAACATCGCTCCCTTTTAGTATCTCATTTATTGCAAAATTGTATTTATATCCCGTCTGTTGTTTCCCATCAACAGTGATTTTGATTTCTCTTCCATCCCTGTCTCTCGCAACTTCTTGCAAATCAGAAAACTTAAGGTTATTTGTTAGTGGAATAACTGCTTGAGTATTATATATCTTTGCATAACATATTGTTCCCATCAATCCCCCAGCAAGCATAAAACATAGCAATTTTCTCATAAGACCACTCCTTTTGTATTTTAATATTTTTATCTATTTTGTGTTTTTACCATCCTTTGCTTTAAAAACAAATATTTTACTTAGTATATAGTTTAAAATAATAACTACAATTTGAATTAATGTTTTTACTAGCATTTCGTTAAAATTCAATAAAGTAGCAAATACAAAAAAGAAAACCATATCAAATGCAAATGTACTTGCTCTAGCCATCGCAAATTTTGTAAATTCTTTAAAGAGATTTTTTTCATCACTTACAAAAACATATTCCCTGTTTAGAAAGTATGCAACTACAATACTAGATACTATTGAAATAAAATTAGCAACATTTTCATTTAGTGGTGTTTGGATAAGCAAGTAAAAAAATGCAAGACAAAAAATAGTTGTCAAAAAACCACATATTAAGTATTTAATAAGATGTACGAACTTTTCTTTATCTTTAACTAAACCAGTTATTTTTGAAAAACCTTTTTTAGCATCAAAAAATGTAAAAAGTTTTGTATTTATTATAAAGTCAACAACACTATTTAAAAACTTATCCATTATAACCTACCTTTTATACCTCAAATTAATTCATTTTCTGCATGAATCAACTTATTTAGATATTTTACCACAAATATTTGATAACTTAAACAAAAAATGATAAAATAGGCTAAATTGTACCATTTTTAAGGAGCAAGATAATGAAAAAAGGAAAAATCAACTCATATAAATCGAAAAAAGCTTTTTGGAAAATAATCCTAAATAAAGCTTATTTTAGGAAACTAAAGCAAGAACTCCAAAAATATTATCAGCATGGAAATACAACAACATACAAACATTCAAGAAATGTTGCCTATGAGGCTTTTTTATTTGCATTGAAGCACAATATAAAAATAAACTATGAGCGATTAGTATGTGGATCATTTTGTCATGACTTTTTTATGTATGACTGGCACGAAAAAAGTACTGAACACCGTTTGCATGGTTATACCCATGCTCATACCGCTGCGATTAATGCAAAAAAGCACTTTGACCTAGATGAGCATGAATTATCTATGATAGAAAGCCATATGTGGCCTCTTAATTTAACAAAACTCCCAAAAAGTAAAGAGGCTTGGATCCTATGTCTCGCAGATAAGAAAGTAGCTTTAGCTGAGACCTTTAGCAGAAGATGATTTAAATTCTTGAATTTTCACATTTTTCATGTTAAAATTTCTTTTGCTAATTTATATTCGGGTGTCGCCAAGTGGTAAGGCATCAGACTCTGACTCTGACAGTACGTGGGTTCGAATCCTACCACCCGAGCCAAAATAAAAGCAGGTAGCTTAAGCTACCTGCCTTTATTTTGCTTTAGTGTGATTCGAACCCGCGACAAGACAACGAACGAAGTGAAGTTGGATTGGGGTTCGCATTGCGAAGCAATCCTCGAGCGTAGCGAGAGTACCCTACCACCCGAGCCATTGAAAAACTCCCCTCAAAAGGGGAGTTTTTTGATGGCATGATTGAAAGGATTCGAACACAAAGAAGACCTAGCACAAAGTGCGACGGGCTTCGGATTCGCATTCCGAAGGAATCTGCGACCAGAGGGAGCATATCCTACCACCCGAGCCAAATCGTCGCAAGTTTATTTGACAAGTAACAAAAAAGCAGGTAGCCCAAACTACCTGCCTTTCAGCATGCTTTAGAAAAATCTTCCAGCAAATGCTTCAACTATAGAAAGAATTAACGAACCAGATGTAATAATCCCCAAGAGGTAAATTCCGCCTAAAAATGGAAATACTCCAGACACTTGATTAGCCGTGGCCCTTTCTCCAATAATGAAATAAGCGATAGATAGTGCAAAAGAGCCCACATGAATTCCCCAAAGAACCGGATGATAAACCAGGAATGCAATCTCGAATACTCCCAAAATAGCCATCAAAACTATCTTATACTTCTTCTCAATTTCACCATTCCGAATGGAAAAAAAGAGAACTCCTGCAAAGCAAACCACACAGATAATCATCAGAATATTCATGAAAAGCCTCCTATTCTCTTTCGTACGTCGTCAGAACTTTGTGATGATGAGACATTTATCCTCCTTTTTACACGTTCTTTCTCCTTTCTCGTTACAACTCGAAAATCCGCAAATTCAACTTGACGGTTAGTATTATATCACTTGTTTACATAATTTTCAACATGTTTTTAGTGAACTTTTGGGGACACGACATTGAGGAGAATTATTTCTCCCTAATGTCGTGTCCCCAAAAAGCTTATTGCTCTCTATGTTTACTCGTGTTATCATAGTACCGTCAAATAAAGCAATTCAACTGACCTTTACAATCAAGAAGGAGGTTCATTATATGAAACATATAATTGTAGCAGGAGCCCCTAGATCTGGAAAAACAACTATTTCTCGTGAACTTACTTATCTTGGATATGTCCACTACCGGCTTGACTCAATAAAACGGGCTGTTTTTTCTATTTTCTGCCCTGGTGTGCATGATTGGCACAAAGCTAGTAAAGTGACTGTCGAAATAATCGAAAAGCTTGTAGATGATAATGATCAAGAATCATCTCGTATGGAATATTTTATTTTTGATACTCCACATGTTTATCCTGAGGACGTTAGACATTTGGATAAAAATAAATATCTTATTGTTTTCCTTGGATATACAGATGTCTCGCTCGAAGATAAAGTTAATCATATTCTTGCACATGATACCAAAACATGTTGGACGCAAAAACTTCCTCGTGAAAAGCTTACATCACTTGTTGAAGGAAATATCGCCTTTAGTAAGGAAATCTCAGCACAGTGTGTAGAGTATGGGATTCCATATTTTGATGTTAGTCACGATATCGCACTTGTACTAAGTCGAGTCAAAAGATACATTGAATTAAATTCATAATCAATTAAAAAGATGCAGGCAAACTTGCTTGCATCTTTTTTATGTTATTCAACTGTTACACTCTTTGCAAGATTACGAGGTTTATCAACGTCAAGCCCTTTAGCACATGAAATGTAGTACCCTAACAATTGTAGTGGGATTACTGCGAGCGAAGTTGCAAAGTGTGAATCAATTTTTGGAACATAAACAGTAAAGTTTGCTGTATCTTCTATATTGAAGTTTCCTGCTAAAGTTAAACCAACAGTATATGCTCCTCTACTCTTTACTTCAACTAAGTTGCTAAC
>JAEEHF010000030.1 GCA_016280725.1 Bacillota bacterium
TATAGTTGCTTCTGTTAAAAGTGCAGCACCAGGTGGTATGGTTAAAAAAGGCGATGTTGTTAAAGCTGTTATAGTTCGTTCTAGAAAAGGACTTCAAAGAGCAGACGGTTCATATATCAGATTTGATGATAATGCAGCTGTTATAATCAGAGAAGACAAAACTCCTAGAGGAACTCGTATATTTGGACCAGTAGCAAGAGAATTAAGAGAAGGAGAATACATGAAGATCCTTTCACTTGCTCCAGAGGTTCTATAGTTAAGGACAATATTTAGATTCACGTAAATCTAAATTTTTCGCGAAAATTTATAAAGGTAGGTGTAAAAATGAACAATATGCACGTTAAAAAAGGCGATACAGTTATGTGCAATAGTGGTAATGACGCTGGTGTTAAAGGTGAAGTTCTTGCAGCTTATCCAAAGACAAACAAAGTAGTTGTTAAAGGCGTTAACATTAGAAAAAAGCACATTAAACCTAGAAAACAAGGTGAATCAGGTGGCATAATTGAAGCTGAAGTTGCTATTCCAGCATCTAAGGTTAACATCTATTGTAGCTCATGCAAAAAAGGAGTTAGAGTTAGATATAACGTTAAATCAGATGGCAAGAAGGTTAGAGTTTGTGCTAGCTGTGGTAAAGAATTAGATTAAGAAAGGAGGTAATCGCAAATGACTGAATTACAAGAAAGATACAATAAAGAAGTAGTTCCTGCACTTGTTAAAAAGTTCGCATATACTTCTGTTATGCAAGCTCCAAAGCTTGAAAAAATAGTTATTAATATGGGTGTTAATGATGTTAGAGAAAACTCAAAAGCATTAGAAAATGCCATGAGAGATTTAAGCATTATTACAGGTCAAAAGCCAATCCCTACTAAAGCAAAGAAATCTATTGCAGGTTTCAAAATTAGAGAAGGACAAGAAATTGGTTGCAAGGTTACACTTAGATCTGACAAAATGTATGATTTTGCATTCAAACTATTTAATGTAGCTCTTCCAAGAGTTAGAGATTTCAAAGGATTATCTCCAAACTCATTCGATGGTAGAGGAAACTATTCAATGGGTGTTAAGGAACAACTTATATTCCCAGAAATTGAATATGATAAAATCGACAAACTTAGAGGAATGGACATCATTTTTGTTACAACTGCAAAAACTGATGAAGAGGCTAAAGAGTTACTTGCTCTTTTAGGAATGCCTTTTGCAAAATAGTAAATGAGAAGGGAGAAATAATAAAATATGGCAAAAAAATCATTAATTGCTAAACAAAAATTAGCTCCTAAATATAGCACTAGAGCATATAATAGATGCAGAATCTGCGGAAGACCTCATGCTTATATTCGTAAGTTTGGTATTTGCAGAGTATGTTTTAGAGAATTAGCTCATAAAGGCCAAATTCCTGGTGTTAAAAAAGCGAGCTGGTAATTTGAGAAATGAGTGTAATGGTAAGATTCTTACTAATACACTTTGATAACTCAATAATTTGGAAACTAAAAAATATTTATTGAATTAAATTAAGTAAATGATGAAGTATAGTTTATTTAATAAAAATGACTTGGTGTGATGGCAATTTTGGTGGCCATTGGTCACCATAGCACATAGTTGATATATCTCTTGCCTTGCAAGAAAGATGTCACAAATTATTGTTATAAAATAAATGATATTTCATATGAAATTTTTTAATTTAAACTAATTTATTTCAAATGAAAGGAGTACGATATGAACATTACTGATCCTATAGCAGATATGCTTACAAGAATTAGAAATGCAAACGCTCAAAGACATGATACAGTTGATGTACCTGCTTCAAAGCTAAAGAAATCTATTGCAGAAATCTTAGTTGACGAAGGATACATTAAGTCTTTTGAAGAAATAGACGATAATTCACAAGGAATTATCAGAATTACTCTTAAATATGTTAATAAGCAAAAAGTTATCTCAGGTCTTAAGAGAATATCTAAACCTGGTTTAAGAGTATATGCAAATAAGGAAGAACTTCCAAAAGTTCTTGGTGGACTTGGAATCGCATTAATCTCTACTTCAAAGGGAATAATGACAGATAAAAAGGCTAGACAAGAAGGAATCGGTGGAGAGGTTCTAGCTTATATTTGGTAAGAAAGGAGTATAAAACAATGTCAAGAATAGGAAAAAAACCTGTTACTGTTCCTGCTGGTGTTGAAGTTAAGATTGACGGACAAAAGGTTACAGTTAAAGGACCTAAGGGAACACTAGAAAGAGAATTCAATCATGACGTTAAAATTAGTCTTGATGCTGGAGTTCTTAGCGTTAGTGTTGCAGATCCAAATAAAGACAATCTTACAGGACTTTCTAGAACACTTCTAAACAACATGGTTGTTGGTGTTACAGAAGGATTCCAAAAAGAACTTGAAGTTAATGGTGTAGGTTATAGAGTTCAAAAGCAAGGAAAGAAACTTGTTATGAACATGGGATATTCACATACAGTTGAATTTGAGGATAAAGACGGACTTACAATTGAAGCACCAAGCCCTAACTCTATTATCGTTAAAGGTATTGATAAAGAGGCTGTTGGACAATTATGTGCTGAAATTAGAGAAGTTAGACCTCCAGAACCATATAAAGGTAAAGGTATTAAATATGTTGGAGAACATATAATTAGAAAAGAAGGAAAGATGGGTAAAAAGTAAAGGAGTGATTAAGAGTGATTAATAAAGAAGCTAAAAGTGTTGCAAGAGTTAGAAGACACGAAAGAGTTCGTGCTAAGATTAGTGGAACACCTGAATGTCCAAGACTTAGCGTTTTTAGAAGCAACAAAAACATAGTTGTTCAAGTTATTGATGACGTTGCTGGAAAAACATTAGTTTCTGCTTCAACATTAGATAAAGAAGTAAAAACTAAACAATCAAACATTGAAGCTGCCAAAGAAGTTGGCGAATTAATTGCGAAAAGAGCTATCAAAGCTGGTATCAAAACCGTTGTATTTGATAGAGGTGGATACATCTACCACGGAAAAGTTCAAGCACTTGCTGAAGCAGCAAGAGAAGCTGGATTAGAATTTTAGGAAATTAAGGAGGAAAATTTAATGATAGACGCAAGTACATTAGACCTTAAAGAAAAAGTTGTTGCTTTAAACAGAGTTGCTAAAGTTGTTAAAGGTGGTAGAACTTTTAGATTCAGCGCACTTGTTGTTGTAGGTGATGAACAAGGTCATGTAGGTGTTGGAAACGGTAAATCAGCCGAAGTACCAGATGCTATTAAAAAAGCTATCGATGACGCTAAGAAAAACCTTATCGAAGTTCCAATAGTTAATACTACAATACCTCATGAAATAATTGGTCATTTTGGAGCTGGTAAAATTTTATTAAAGCCTGCTGCAGAAGGTACTGGACTTATTGCCGGAGGTGCTGCTAGATCTGTACTAGAGCTTGCTGGATATAAGAACATTAGAACAAAAAATCTTGGTTCTAACAATCCTCGTAACGCAGTTTATGGTACAATCAGAGCTTTAGGTGAATTAAAGACAGCTGAACAAGTAGCAATGCTTCGTGGCAAAAAAGTTAATGAGATATAAAATGTGTTGAGTTATGAGTGATAGTTATTCATTTAGTACTCATTACTTGGCACACAAAATAGGGAGGTGTAATTGATATGAAACTTAACGAATTATCTCCTGCTCCTGGTTCAAGACCTTCTGGTAGAAGACTTGGAAGAGGAATAGGTTCAGGACTTGGAAAAACTTCTGGAAAAGGCCATAAAGGACAAAATGCAAGAAGCGGCGGTGGAGTTAGACCTGGATTTGAAGGTGGTCAAATGCCTTTATTTAGAAGATTACCAAAAAGAGGTTTCAAAAATAGAAATCATAAAGTATACACAGAAGTTACTTTATCAATGCTTGATAAACTTGAAAATGGAACAGAAGTAACAGCTGAAAGCTTAAGAGAACTTGGAATAATTAAGAAGGTTAATGACGGAATAGTTATTCTTGGTAATGGAGAGCTTACAAAGAAATTAACAGTTAAGGCTAGCAGAGTTACAAAAAATGCAGAAGCCAAAATAGTTGAAAAAGGCGGAAAGGTAGAGGTGATATAATTGTTTAAAACACTTCACGACGCTTGGAAAATTAAAGATCTTAGGAAAAAGATTCTTTGGACAATTTTCCTACTAGTATTATTCAGAGCAGGAGCATTTATAACAGCTCCAGGTGTTAACGGCGCTGCTATAGCAGAGGTTATGAGCCAAAACGCTGGTAATGGTATTTTAGCTACATTAAATATTATTACAGGTAGTGCTTTTTCACAACTTGCGATTTTTGCTATGTCTATTGGACCATACATTACAGCATCAATCGTTATTCAGCTTCTTACAGTTGCAATTCCTCAACTTGAAGAACTTCAAAAAGAGGGAGAAATGGGTAAGCAAAAACTTAATGATTATACAAAGTATTTAGCTGCTGTTCTTGGCGCTGTTGAAGCATTTGGTATTTACATGACATTTAGAAATTATGGTGTATTCATGGGTGAATCACTTCTAATTCCATTTATGTTTGTAATTTCACTTACTGCAGGTTCAACACTTCTTATGTGGATTGCAGATAAGATTTCAAATCTTGGTGTGGCAAATGGAGCTTCACTACTAATCTTTGCTGGTATCGTTTCAGGATTACCAAATGCAATTAGTTATTTCTATAATAACTTGATTATGCCAGATGGAGTTTTCTCAATATTTGGTTTAATCGAAACTATATTAGTTGTAATTCTTGCTATAATTCTTATTGCAGGTGTTGTATGGGTTACTGAAGCTGAAAGAAGAGTTCCTGTACAATATGCAAAGAGAGTTGTTGGAAGAAAAATGTATGGTGGACAAAGTACAAATATTCCTATAAAGCTTGCTATGGCAGGCGTTATGCCAATCATTTTTGCTATGTCATTCATGCAATTTCCAGCAATGGTAATTGGATTAATAAATCCAAACATTGCTGCTGAAACAGGTTTCTTAGCTGGATTATATAAGGTATTCGCATTTACAAGTTTAGGTAATGCAAGAGAAAACTGGGTATTTGGTGTTATTCACATTATCATTTATTTATTGATGATTGTAATATTCACATATTTCTATACAAAGATGATATTCAATACTACAGAAGTTGCAAACAACCTAAAACAAAATGGTGGATTCGTTCCAGGTATTAGAGCTGGTAAACCAACATCTGATTATTTATCTAACATATTAAAATATGTTTCTGGATTTGGTTCTATATTCTTAGGAATTGTTGCTATTATCCCAATAGCGTTAGCATTTACTAATATTAATATCTCTTTCGGAGGTACAGCAATCCTAATCGTTGTTTCAGTTGCTCTTGAGACAATTAAACAACTAGAAGCTCAAATGATGGTAAGAAACTACAAAGGATTCTTAGATTAATTCTCTAAGTTTTATGAGGCTAGAAATAAGTATATATCTTATTTCTGCCTCTTTTTTTTATCCTTTTTTTGTGATAAAATGTGATGCAGTAAAGATGTTTGTTTTTAAGTAGGAGGTTATTTATGAAAAGATTAATTATTCTTGGCGCTCCAGGAAGCGGAAAAGGAAGTCAATGTAAATGGATTACAAAGGACTATAATGTTCCTCATATTTCTACAGGAGATATTTTTAGAAAAAATATTTCTGAGGGTACAGAACTTGGAAAGAAAGCAAAAGAATACATGGACAAAGGAGCATTAGTTCCAGACGAACTTGTAATTGATTTATTAACTTCACGTCTTGATGAACAAGACTGTGTAGAGAATGGATTCTTACTTGATGGATTTCCACGTACTTTATCTCAAGCAGAAGCTTTAGCAAAATATCTAGAATCAAAGAACATTGAACTAGATAGAGTTATAAATATAGATGTTGATGATGAAGAAATAATGAGCAGAGCACTAAATAGAAGAACTTGCTCTAATCCAGAATGTAAAGAAATATACAATATGAGAGATAATCCTCCAAAAGTTGAGGGCGTTTGCGATAAATGCGGTGCACCATTATTTATTAGAGATGATGATAACGAAGAAACAGTTTCAAATAGATTGAGAGTTTATCATGAACAAACAGAACCTCTTATTAAGTACTATACAGAAAAAGGTGTTTTAAGAACTGTAAAAGGGCAAAAAGAATTTAGTGATACAGTAGCTTTAGTAAAGGAAGCTTTAAATTAGTTATATTATATAGCTTTGGTGTATAGTATAAACTATTTAGCTAAATGACTCGTTCACAGAATGTCTATTAACTTACCAATAACAGCAATGGAAGTTTTTTCAGGAACCAACGCAAAGCGCCCTAAAAAAACTTCTCATTGCTTGTATATTGTTTAGTTAATGACATTCTAGTTCACTTGTCGACCGCACATAGTTTATACTATACACCAAAGCTAAAAATAATAGCATTTAGAAAGGATTTAATGGCAGATGATTGTTTTAAAATCTGATAGAGAAATTAAAAAGATTAAAGAAGCGGGACATGTTTTATATGGGGCACTATGTGCTGCAGGTGAGGCATGTATACCAGGGAATACAACTAAAGATGTAGACAAAGTCGTAGAAGATTACATTGTTTCTCATGGATATAACCCATCTGAGAAGAATTATTCTGAAGGAGATGAAACACCATTTCCAGCAGCATCTTGTATTAGTGTTAACGATGCAATAATTCATGGTATTCCAAATGATTATGTCTTAAAAAAAGGAGATTTAGTTAAAATTGATGTTGTCGTTGATAAAGAAGGCTACTTTGCAGATGCTGCGCGTGCTTTTATAGTTAAAGATGATGGTGAAACAGATGACGATTATCCTGAACAAAAAAGACTAATTGATGTAACTAAGCAAAGCTTTTTTGAAGGTGTAAAATATGCAAAAGTAGGAAATAGAATATCTGATATTTCACATGCTATTCAAGATTATGTTGAGAAAAATGGGTATTCTGTTCTTCGTGAATTTCAAGGGCATGGCGTTGGCATTGCAATGCATGAGGATCCAGGTATTCCTAACTTTGGTAAACCTGGTAAAGGGCCTAGACTAGAAGAAGGAATGGTTCTTGCAATTGAGCCAATGGTATGCCAAGGAGAAAGGTATATTATGGAGTCAGACGATGGTTGGTCTATAATTACCGAAGACGGTTCCCTTGGATGCCATTATGAAAATACTATTGCAATCACTAAAAATGGTCCTATAATTTTGACAAATGAATAGTATTGCTATTTTTAAGATGATATAATTATTTAAATTATAAATTATAAATTAATTATCCTTTTGATTATTTTGAGAAAGGAGGTATTTCCACATGCGCATCAAAAATAAGATTTGTGTTTTTGACTTTGACAACACTGTTTATGATGGAAATGTTACTCTAGATTTTTTCAAATTTTCTTTAAAAAGGCACTTCCTACGGGGAATCTTTCTACCAATAATTGGTGCTTATTATATTTTACTTCGGCATGGTTTAATTGATCTTTCAAAATTTATTGAGGTCTCATATAAGTATTTAGTCAATATAAATACATTTAAAACTGATCTAGATAAATTTTGGGAAAAACATTTTGCTAAGATTAAGGTATTATATTTTAAGCGAAAGGGTAGCACAAACATTATAGTTTCTGCATCACCTGATGTGTTTATTGAACCTATTATAAGTAAGTTAGATTGCAAACTTATTGCTTCACATTTTGACGTAGATACTGGTAAAGTTGTTGGTCAGCTTTGTTATGGCTTAGAAAAAGTAGTTAGGCTTGTTAAAGAAGGCATAAATAGTTTTGATGAGTTCTATACCGATGATTACAGCGATTCTCCATTAATCAAAATGGCAAAGTTTGCATATTTGGTAAGAGGAAATTCAGCACAGCTTGTATGGAAAAAATAACGCACCAAATGATTATTATTTGGTGCGTTTTTATTTTAAAACATGTTATTAACTTTTTGTTAAAAACATATTGACACCTTTATTTTGAAAATGTAAAATAAAAATGTGATGGGAGAAATCCTATTTTATTTTTCAAAGCTGTTAGTATCAAAATGATAAAAACAACTATTTATATATAGTTTTCTAAATAGTTAAAATATAGTATTATTATTTTAATGATTATTTAATAAATAAAAATAATGAGAGGATGATTTTTATGGAGAACAAAACTATGATGACCGACCTATATGAGTTAACAATGGCACAAGTATATTTTAGCCAAGGAGAAAAAGATAAGATTGCATATTTTGATGCTTTTTTTAGGAAGGAACCCGTTGATGCAGGTTATGGAATAATGGCGGGACTTGATAACATAATAAATTATATTCAAAATCTGAGATTTACAGATGATAACATTGAGTATTTAAGAAGCCTTAGTATTTTTACAGAAGATTTTTTAGAGTACTTAAAAGGATTTAAATTCACAGGAGATATCTATGCTGTACCTGATGGAACGCCTGTTTTTAGAAATGAACCAATACTTACAGTAAGAGCTCCAATTATAGAAGCCCAAATAATTGAAACTGCAATTTTATCATATTTAAATGCCTCAATTTGCTATACTACTGCAACGAAAAGGATTACTGAAGTGACAAAAGATATAGGCGTTATGGAATTTGGAGCAAGAAGAGCATTTGGTCCTGATGCTGCTGTTGAAGCTAGTAAGTGTGCAATAATTGGTGGAGCGGTAGGAACTTCAAATGTTATGGCAGGAGAAAGATTTAATATACCTGTTTTAGGAACAATGGCACATAGTTTAGTTACAGAAGCAGATTCTGAATATGAAGCATTTTTAAACTATGCTAAGACGTTTCCACATAATTGCGTTTTATTAATTGATACATATGATACTTTAAGAAGTGGTGTTCCTAATGCCATTAAAGTTGCTAAAGAATTCTTAATTCCAAATGGATATGAACTAAGGGGAGTAAGAATAGATTCGGGTGACTTAGCATATTTATCTAAAGAAGCAAAAAGAATGTTTGTTGAGGCAGGACTTCCTAATGTTAAGATTTGTCTATCAAATGGATTAAAACCAGACACACTTGCGTCATTAATAAGGCAGGGTGCTGTTATTGATTCAATAGGACTAGGAGATAACATTGTTGTTCCAGATAATGCTCGTGTTGGATGTGTTTATAAAAATGTTGCAATTGAAAAGAATGGTGAAATAGTTCCAAAGATTAAAGTTAGTGGTGATGCAATTAAAACTATCAATCCAGGCTTTAAAGAAATTTATAGATTTTATAATAATGAAACAGGTTATTCATTTGGCGATTTAATTGCACTTCAAGATGAGGTTATACCAGAAGATGAATATACACTTGTTGATCCTGAAAATGAAACCAACTTCTTAAAGATAAATAATTATACTGTTAAAAAATTACGTGAAAAGATATTTGAAAATGGAAAATTAATCTATAAAGATTTAGGTATTTTTGAAAAGAGAGATTACTGTAATGAACAAATGAAGACAATTTACCCTGAGGTCAGGAGAATTGAGAAACCTCATAAGTACTATGTTGATTTAAGTGAAAAATTATTAAGGCTAAAAACGCAAATGATTAAAGATGCTAAAAAATTTTAATCTATATCTACGATACATAAGCACAACGTTATGAATAATATTTCCGTGGTTCAAAGCGTGTCAATTTGTTGCATCAGGTCGCCACATCTCGTCGCGAATGAATATGACTTTTCTCCTCGCTGCTCGAAAAGTAATATTAATTCGCTGCGTGTGGCTCTCAAGTGGTTGAAAAATGGGGATGTCCCTTGCCCGAAGGGAAAGGGGCGTACCCTTTTTGAACCACGGAAATAGCAATGGTAATGGCGCACATTGTGCGCCGAAACAAGGATATTCATTACTAAAAGGGGGAATGACAATGAAAAACTTATTTAAAAGATTTAAGGACTTTGCAAATAAAAAGGATGTTAGAATATCACTTAAGAGATATGGAATAGATGCAATGTCTGCAATGGCTCAAGGTTTATTTGCATCACTTCTTATAGGCACAATAATAAGTACATTGGGAAATCAATTTAATATTGAGATATTAAAAACTATTGGTGATTTTGCAATGAAATCTGCAGGCGTTGCAATGGCAGTTTCTATTGGCTATGCACTAAAATCTCCTCCTTTAGTTTTATTTTCTTTGGCGACAGTAGGTGCCGCAGCAAACTCTTTAGGTGGAGCAGGAGGTCCTTTGGCAGTATTAATAATTGCAATTCTTTCTGCTGAAATAGGTAAGCTTGTATCTAAAGAAACTAAAGTAGATATAATAGTTACACCAGCAGTTACTATCGTTTTTGGTGTTGCACTTTCTATTCTAATTGCTCCATATATTGGAATAGCAGCTTCTAGTATTGGAAATGCAATAATGTGGGCTACTGAGCTTCAACCATTCCTTATGGGAAGCATTGTAGCTTTACTTGTAGGAATGGCATTAACACTTCCAATAAGTAGTGCTGCAATATGTGCAGCTTTAAGTTTAACAGGGCTTGCTGGTGGTGCCGCAGTAGCAGGATGCTGTGCGCAGATGATAGGATTTGCGGTTGCAAGTTTTAAAGAAAACAAAGTTGGAGGCCTTATTAGTCAAGGAATTGGAACTTCTATGCTTCAAATGGGTAATATTATAAAAAATTGGAAGATTTGGATTCCAGCTTGCGTAGCTTCTATTGTCACTGGTCCAATTGCAACATGTATATTTAAACTAAAGATGAATGGACCTGCTATTTCATCTGGAATGGGAACTTGTGGACTTGTAGGACCTATAGGAGTGTATAGTGGTTGGATTAGTGACATATCAAATGGATTGAAGCAAACAATTACAATGATGGATTGGGTTGGATTAGTATTAATTTGTCTAATTATACCTGCAATAGTAGCATGGATTGTTAATATTTTATTAAGAAAATTATCTTGGATTAAACCAGACGATATGAAATTAGATGTATAATTATAATGAATATATAACTAAAGAATAGAATTATTAAGGAGAAAAGTTATGGACGATAATTTTTTGAAAGTAGGTACTTTAGTTCCAAAGATTAAGCTTTGGAACCCAAGTTACAATGCAGAAGAAATCATTAAAGGAGTTAAAGATGCATATGATTATGGAGTAGAAGTGGTAGCTACACCTGAATTATGTGTTACTGGCGCTACTTGTGGTGACTTGTTTTTTCAAGATATCTTAATTTTAAAAACTAATGAGGCAATCAATAAAATATGTGAGGGAACTCAAGAAATAGACATTACAATAATTTTAGGAACTCCAGCAAGAATAGATAATAAGCTATATAGTTGTGCTCTTGTTATTCATAAAGGTAATATCATAGGATTTGTTCCTAAAAATAAACTAAGTAATAAAGAAACTAGATGGTTTGAATATGGAAGAAATCTTTATGGTAGAAAAGTAAAGATGCTTGATAATGAGCTAGTATTTGATAGAAATGTTTTTGAAGTACCGAACCATAAGGGAGCTTTCTTTGATGTAGAACTTAGCGTGAAAGAACTAGTATATTTAAATCCTGATAATAAAATCGTATCGGCTAGCTTTAATTTATCATCTGATTATGACGTAGTATCTAAGACTACAAAAATTAAAAAGGAAGCGGTTAAACTTTCAAAAGATAATGATGTTGGATATGTTTATATAATGCCTGGTCTTAATGAGTCTTCAAGTGACTATGTATATTCAGGATATTCACTGATAATAGATGATGGAGAAATAATTAGGGAAGGAAACAAATTCTCTTTTGAGAGCTCGCTTACTTTTGGAGATATTAGACTTAATAAAAACAACAATGATATTACAATTAGTAAAGAGGAAAAAATAGATAAAAGAGTGCAAAAGGAAATGAACAAGTATCCTTTTGTGCCTGATACTAAGGAAGATATTAAATTAAGATGCGAAGAAGTATTAGAAATGCAATCTTCAGCTCTTGCTAGAAGACTAAAACATATTGGTAATAATAAAATGGTTATTGGTCTTAGCGGAGGGTCTGATTCAACACTTGCATTAATAGTGTGTGCATATGCTTGTAAAAAGTTAGGCATAGATAATAAAAATATTATTGCCATAACTATGCCAGGCTTTGGCACAACAAAAAGAACATATAATAACAGTTGTAAAATAGCAGAAAGCTATAATACTACTTTTAGAGAAATAAGTATAAAGGATGCTTGCACACTACACTATAAAGACATAGGCCTTTCATCAGACGATAGAGGAATAGCTTATGAAAATGCTCAAGCAAGAGAAAGAACGCAAATTCTTATGGACATTGCTAATATGGAACATGCAATTGTTGTAGGAACAGGAGATATGTCAGAACTAGCACTTGGGTGGTGTACGTATAATGGTGATCACATGAGCATGTACTCTGTTAATGCTAATGTACCCAAAACATTAATATCACATATCATTAGATACGAAGCTGAAAGAACAAATAATGAAGCTTTATTTGATGTTATAGATACTCCAGTTAGCCCTGAATTACTTCCGCCTGATGAAGATGGAAACATTTCGCAAAAGACAGAGTCTCACATTGGACCTTATATGCTTCATGATTATTTCTTATATCATTTTATAAAATATCATCCTACTCCAGAATATTTGTTAGATATAGCATCAGAAACATTTAAAGACGATTTTTCTACTGAAGAAATATCAAATTGGCTAAATGTATTTTTAAAGAGATTTATATCACAACAATTTAAAAGAAATTCTATGCCAGATGGACCAAAAGTTGGAAGTATTGGACTTAGTCCTCGTGGCGACTTAATTATGCCAAGTGATGCAGATTGGAATATTTGGACAGAATAAACAAATGAAGGAGAATAATAATGAAGATAGGAATATTTGGAGGTTCATTTAATCCACCACATAAAATGCATAAAGATATTATTAGTAAACTAATTAAATACAATTACATAGATAAAGCAATAGTTGTTCCAGTTGCGGATAAATATTCAAAGCCTAACCTTCTTAAGGGAGAAGATAGGCTAAGTATGGTCGAGACTATTTTCAAAAAAGATGAAAATGTTCTAGTATCTGATTGTGAGATTAGCTCAAAGTGTAGTTATACAATTGAAACTCTTAATTATTATAAAAAGATATACCCAAATGATGACTTGCTTTTTATTCTTGGAACGGACTTATTAAAGAATTTTTATAAGTGGAAGGATTATGAGGAGATTTTAAAAAAATATAAGCTAATTGTTATTTCAAGAGAAGATGATGATTTTAATGAAATAATGGATAAATATGAAAAATATTCAGATAAGATAACTCTTGCTAATATATCTAAAAGGAATATCTCTTCTTCAAAAATAAGAATGGAAATTCTAAAAAAAGGTTTTACTGAAGAACTAAAAAAATATTTATATGCTCCTACTATAAAATATCTTAAAGGTATAGATTTTTCGAAATATTGGAAATAAAGGGATGATAACATGGAATATAATTCAGAAAAGGAATTTTTGAAGGCATATAATCCTGATGATTATAAAAGACTTTCAATGACAACTGATATACTGTTATTTAGTGTTTCGGATATGGAACAAGAAAATTACAGAAAAACGAATGAAAAGTCAATGAGTATTCTTTTAGTAAAAAGAAAAACATATCCGTTTAAGGACAAGTGGTGTGTTCCAGGTGGATTTTTAAAAATAGATGAAGAACTTGAAGATTGCCCTAAAAGAATATTAAAAGAGGAAACAAATCTAACAGATATTTACATGGAACAGCTTTATACTTTTGGTAGTGTAAAAAGAGACCCAAGAATGCGAATTGTATCCACAGCTTATATGGCTTTAGTCGACAAAAATAAGCTAAAAGAAAGAATTTCAGCGAATTCGGCTTGGTTTAATATAAAAGCGGATAGTACTAAAAACACGGTGGTTCTAACATTATCATCTAATACAGAAGAAATAGTAATAAAAGCCAAAAAGGAGCTTATAGATAAGACTTCAGGTAAAAATCGATATATTATTGAAGAAAACTCAGGACTAGCCTTTGATCATGCGGAAACAATTCTGGTTGGGCTTGAAAGGCTCAGAAATAAGATTGAATACACGGATATAGTATTTAATCTAATGCCAAAAACCTTTACTTTAGGTGAACTTCAAAAGGTTTATGAGGTAATTTTAGGAAAAACCTTGCTTATACCAGCTTTTAGGCGTATAATCGCTGAAAAGGTTGAAAAAACTGACCAAATTCAAGGTGGTGGACGGTCACAGACCATCGTCACTCTTTAAGTATAAAAAAAGATAAAAAATCTTAAAAAAGTGTACAAAAATAGTTGATTTTTGTACACTTTTTCTGTATAATTTACGAGTTAGAGAATGCCTCTTTGTGACTTTTCGTGCCTAAAAATAACCAAAACGGCTTGTTTTAGCATGTTTTAAGCACATAATGCTTTTCTAATAATTACTAATTTTTGCTTTTTTACATTAAATTTTTTTTACATTTTAAAAAGGTGGGTTTAAGTTTAAATGTTAGACATTCGGGAGTATAGTCCTGTCAATGGCTGGAAGAGACAAAGGTAATTATTTCGTAGTTACCAAGGTGTTAGATAACTATGTTTACATAGTAGACGGCAATATTCACAAGGTTGAAAATCCTAAGTACAAGAAAATAAAACATATTCAAGTATTTGGGGAGTGTAGCCATGAACTTAAATTAAGGCTTACGAAAAAGCATAAGATTAATAATCAAGATATCAAAAAAGAACTTAGTAAGCTCCAAGCGGTATAGGAGGAATTTATGTCAAAAGAAGACGTTATTGAAGTTGAAGGCGTTGTAACAGAAGCATTGCCTAATGCAGAATTTATTGTTGAATTAGAAAATGGCCACAAGTTACATGCTCATATTTCAGGAAAGCTTAGAATGAACTACATAAGAATTTTACCAGGGGACAAAGTTAAACTTGAAATGTCTCCATACGACTTAAATAGAGGTCGTATTACTTGGAGAGGCAAATAAAATTGCGCGGCAAGCCTTTTTACAAAGGCATAATATAAATGCTATGAATTTAGTAAGTATGTTTAACCCACATAATTATTAGATTTGTAGCAGCGCATGTTTAGTGCGCCATAGAGGTTTTAAAGCCTCTAACTACCGAGTACGAGTTTTGATTTCAAACGAGTGTTTTTCACCACTCATAACCCAAAGCTCTATACTCAACTGGCATTTGACTTATAGTGAATCATTTAGCTGATTATATCGAGCTATAAAGTCAAGTTTTAATTCCTACAAGGAGGGAAAAGAAATGAAAGTAAGACCATCAGCAAAGCCTATTTGCGATAAATGCAAGGTCATTAAAAGAAAAGGTGTTGTTAGGGTAATTTGTGAAAATCCTAAACACAAGCAAAGACAAGGATAATTTGGAGGTGTATTTTTTAAATGGCTCGTATAGCAGGTGTTGACCTACCAAGAGAAAAAAGAGTTGAGATTGGTTTAACTTATATTTTTGGAATTGGTAGAACAAAATCAAACGAAATCTTAGCTAAATCAGGCGTAAATCCTGATACAAGAGTTAAAGACTTAACAGAAGAAGAAGTTATCAAAATAAGAGAAGTTATTGATAAGGAATATAAAGTTGAGGGCGACTTAAGAAGAGAACAAGCTCTTAACATTAAAAGACTTATGGAAATTAATTGCTACAGAGGAATTAGACACAAGAAGAATCTACCAGTTAGAGGACAAAGAACAAAGACAAATGCAAGAACTAGAAAAGGACCTCGTAAGCTAGTAGCAGGAAAGAAGAAATAAAGGGAGGTAAATGAAAGTGGCTGGTAAAGTACAAGCTAAGAAAACAACAAGAAGAAGAGAGCGTAAGAACATTGACAGAGGTCAAGCTCATATTCATTCAAGTTTCAATAATACGATAGTTACTATTACTGACGTTCAAGGAAATGCTATTTCTTGGGCAAGTTCAGGCGGACTAGGTTTTAAAGGTTCTAGAAAAAGCACACCATTTGCTTCTCAAATGGCAGCTGAAACTGCAGCAAAAGCAGCTATGGAACATGGCTTAAAATCAGTTGAAGTATATGTTAAAGGTCCAGGTTCTGGAAGAGAAGCAGCAATTAGAGCTCTTCAAACAGCAGGGCTAGAGATCAGTATGATTAAGGATGTTACTCCTATTCCTCACAATGGATGCAGACCTCCAAAGAGAAGAAGAGTTTAATCCGAAGTAAATTAATTAATAAAAGAGGTGTAAATAAATGGCTAAAAGCAAAGACCCTATCTTAAAGAGATGTAGAAGTTTAGGCATTGAACCTGCTTATCTAGGCTATGACAAAAAGAGCAATAAGAATCCAAAAGTTAGCCGTAGAAAAGTAAGTGAATATGGTCTTCA
>JAEEHF010000031.1 GCA_016280725.1 Bacillota bacterium
CCAATTCATTCACTAATCATATATTGACGAATTATCATCATTTCTTCTTGAGTAAGAATATCACTAAAAGTTTTATTTGTTAAATCTAAATTAAAAATGTTTTTTCTAGGAAATTCAAAATGTGGAAGAGCAGCTAATAAAATTTCTTCTAATAACTCTTCTGTATCTTCTTTTGTCATTTCCATAAACATATCATCTGTAATACCCGCAAGGAAGAAATCATACATTTCTTCAAAAGTTGTAACGGAAGAAGTGCTATCTGACATTTCGCCCTCCTTCCTTAGAATTATTTCTTTATACGGCGGCCAGTTCGCTCAGGTTCTTGTTTAGCAAGACGACGACGAGAAGTGCGCTCAACTTGCTCTGTTCCTCCTTCTACTTCTTCAAGGAACTCAATTTTTCTATCTATATTTACACCAGTCATCTTAGAAATAACTTTACGACGATTGGAGTCAGGAATTTTCCATTTAACCGCACAATCCACAATCATTTCACGAATACCTTCAGGACCAAAATCTAACGCATCCTCAAGTTCTTCGATGGGAGTGCTTAAATCTTCTAGAACTCGTTTAATATCTCTTTCTGTCCAGTCATATTCTACCATGTCTTTTGGAATATTAAATTCTGCACGAAGATCATTGCTCTTTATACATAAATAATTATGAAGTAATACTTCTCCGCCTGTAGAATAGTTTAAAGTACGAAGTTCACCAGCAGGAATCTTCTTCTCTTGGAATGGCTCAAAAACAACTCGACGATTGAGTTCTGGAATAACATAAACTACTTTATGATCAACCATATTACGTACAGGGACTAAAGTAGTATCTCTTAAAATAGTTGCCATATTTAATTTTCTCCTTTTATCTCTTGTTTAAAATAAAAAGAGGGGAGATACTAATCTCTCCCCTCTGGATATTCTTAATGTTCAGACGCTGCACTTATGACTTTGAGAATGTACCGCCTGAAACTATTAGACGTTCTGCATCTGCTTCTTGATTATCTGTTAACAACATAACAGAATTAACTTCTTCGGCCGCAATAAATGTACCATTCTTGATTTCTACATGCGTAGAATCAGCTTCTGAATAAGCAGATTTCATGTCTACACAGACGTCATTGCAATCAATTAATATCTTAGAATCTGCAACTTTGCCAGATATATTTCCAGTAGTAGTTATATTAACATTATTAACAATAACATTACCGCTACGTACAAGCAAACCGACTCCATTTTCAATATAGAAATCTCCACCATTAATAGTTAATAAGCCATTTTGTGGATGATGAATGCCGCATGCAATATATCCATCAGAAACAACATGTCCAAAGAAAGTACCACCATTGATCTCAATGATAGTACCTGCTGAACTAGCATTACCATTTCCGCCTATAACAAAGTTATCTACTGTTTCTAAATATCCACCATTAATAGTAATCATACTAGCTCTACCAGTTGCCATAATAGCTGTTTCTTGAGCTTTAATATAACCACCATCAATTACAATCTCTCCGCCATTTTGTGCGCGCAAAGTATTAGTTCTTTCAGAAACAATATTACCACTCTTTAATGTTAACTTTCCATTATTGACTACAACGAATGCTTCCCCGGTTGTCTTTTTAACGATGCCACCGGTGGAAGTTCCTTGTCCCTCAAAGAAAGAAGGATCTGAATATTCTGTGTCCATAATTGTAACATCAGCTGCAATTACATTGGCCGCGCCATCATTAATTGTAATTTCATGGCCATTTAAATCAATTGTCATTGATTTAGTAATTGCAAAAGGAGGACTTGTAAGATCCGAAGATATTACTAAAACGCCACCCTCGGGGACAGCTGCAATAGCTTCCCCAAGAGTGTCATAATCAGAAGTGTCTACCCTATTAGTAGGGCGCGGGGTTGGTGCAGGTTCTACATGCCCCGGATCAGTGCCTGGATCAGTCTACTCATCAGGAAGATTATGTAAACGAGTCTCCTTGACTAGATCAGTATTACGATAACTAAAGATATAATTGGTGAAGAATGTAGCAACACCAAACTTCTTATAGGTCTGGAAATCAGTAGACCAGTCATCGTTATCCTCAACGGTGCGGACAGCAGTTGGGCCCTCAAAGACAATCTTGACAGGCTTGTTGTCCTGACCGACAGGCATAATATAAGCTTGAGCAGGATCAATTACCTTCTCCATATTAGTCTCGTCAACGACAGACTGAGGAAGAATAATAACATTGTGACCCTTATAATTGCCTAGCCAACCATCAGCCCAAAGACGATTCTTCATATCATCAGAAACCCAATTGGTCTGAGGAAGCATCTTAGAAGCAAATTCAAATGTGCAATAAATAGAAGCACGGCCATAATTATCAGCAAGAGCTAATAGCTCGTCCATAGTAGCTTCATCAAATCCAGCTACCTCAGCACGCTGATAACGAGGAAGATCCTTAACTACAGCTTCAAGAGCTTTAGCGATCTCACGATAAATAAACTCGTCCATGCCCTCCATGACTAAACTGGTAAGCTCAGAGAACTGAATGCGGCCGTCAAGCATTTCCTCGAAACCAATGCGAGCAGCTCCGCCCATAGCAGCAGTTCCAACCTCGAGTGTCTTACCATCAAGCATGAAGACCTCATAACGACCAGCTAAACCAACGCGAGTAACGAAGGTCTTAGCACGCTTACGTGCAGCCTCAGTAATACGCATACGGAAAACAGCTTTGTCGCCCTGAGCAACAGTACGAACCTCAGCAAACTGAGCATACTGCTGTTCAACTCGTGCAGGAAGAACCTCATCAATAGTTTCCTCGATTAGACGGAAAATGGTGTTCTTATTCTCACGATAATCACGATAAGTACCAGCTAAGTTGCGGAACTCGGTAGCAAGAGCTTCATTGACCTGGTCTAGAGTATAAGACTCATTACCAAAGGAGTAAGCAGTAGGAGCCGCAGGATCTGCATTGAGAGCAATGCGGGCTAATGCACGAAGATCATTATATTCCATTCTTAATCCTCCCTTCAATTAAGCCTTGATGCATTGGAGCTTAACAGCGGGCTGACCATCAGGAAGAGTGTATTCTTTAACAACACGGAATACAACATCACCATCAGAACCAGCTGCAAGGAAGCCATCGTCACCAGGGGTAACGTCGTCTCCAACCGCAAGCTCGGTATCATCTGCGAATGTATTAGTAGTAAAGATATCACCAGCAACGATGCCAAAAACGCGAGGATAAATTTTACCATCGTAAGAATCCTCAACTTTTTGTGCCCAATGCTTGTGCATCTGATAGCGCTCATCATAGAGCTTTTCCTCGTTGTAAACGAGCATCCAAGCGCCATCGCCGTCAAAGTTAACCTCGCCAGCGGCGTAGTCATACTTTACGAACATACCGTTCTCAAGGATTTTAATATCCTCAGCGGCGGGAAGCTGCGCATAGACGCGACCATCACGAGGAGCAGAGAGATGATTTGGCTCAACTTGACCATAACCATCACGCTTAATTGTAATAGCCATATTACAACCTCCTTTTAATTATTTAATGTGTGACGAAGCGCTTCAACGAAAGCAGGAACGCCCTCAGATGCTTCTTCGTCGAGAGAGAAAGTCATAGAAGGTTCAGGATCACTCTCTACTTCTTCTTGACCATCAATCATGTCGAAATTAACGTTTTTCTCAACATAGATAACAGCTAGTTTAGCCTTGATATCATCATAGCTGTATTCAGATTTATGCTTAATTACATCAGCTTTATCTTCATCAGAAAGCATATGATAAGAAGCAATTAAAGCATCTTTTTGTTGATTTTCAATATTTAATTTAAAGTTACGAAGCTCTTCATTCTCTGCGCGAAGAGAATCAAGTTCAGCTTGTAAGGCTTCAAATTCTTCTAATGAATGTTGATTCTGAGGTTTCTTTTTATCATCCTCATCTTCATCATCTTCAGCATCATCTTCGTCGGTGTCATCAGAAGGATCTTCATCAGTATCGTCAGAAGGATCTTCATCTTCTTTCTTCTTATCAACGAATTCTTCAGCTGGCTCTTCAACAGCTGTCTCTTCTGTAAATTCAGCTGTCTCCGCATTATTATCAGTGATAACTTCTTCAGCAACCTGCTCTACAAATTCTTCTGTAGTCTCAGGAGCTTCGATAGTTTCAACAGATTCATTGAGTTCATTCTCAGACATATCCAACCCTCCTTTGCTATTAAGAGCTGTTTGTAAGTCGTTCATCATTGTAAATAAAGTCTGTTGAAAATCACTATAAGTGAAATTCTTACTGACTTCTGGAGACGTTACAGAGGCTCCCTCATAGCAGGGTTCAACATTGTCCCCAAGAATACACAACTTACTAAAAGTTGCGTCATTGATTATAAAGAAATCTACACCAAGATTATTATCAGTCGCCCAATGTCCTTGAAGTGAGTCAGAATCTAACTCCATTGATTGCGGCTGACCTTCATTAATAACTTTAGTGAGTTCTTCAAACTGACCAGACCAGAGATACCCTGTAGTCATCATATAGGTCCGTTCGACTTTATTGTCAAATTCATCTGTATCAGTAAAATTTTGGAATCATACCTCCGCATCAGGAGAAACAAAACCATAAGGAATAGTTTTTACACTAAAAGTAATTTCTCCATCTTCAATATGCATTACATGACCATGATCACCAAAATCTTCTTTATCTTTATTGAAAGCTGCAACAATAGGAGTTCCTCTTAGGGTCTTTGCCATTTCTAATGCAGTTTCACGATTGATATAAGAACCGTTTCTATTATGACCTAAATAAAAGACTTTGATCTCGCATTTTTGCATCAAAGGGTTAACTTCAAGAGGTTGTAAATTAATGAACTCCGGGCCTTGAATCATACTTACCTCAGATTTATTTTTTAATGCCATTTTTACCTCCCCTCTAATTAACCCTGTGATTCTTCATTTGCAATTGTTTTATCGGATTTTTCATCCTGTGGCAACTCTGGACGGCCACCTTCTTCACCCGCACTTGGTTCATTATTAGATCTATTAGTGCCACCAGACTGTTGAGTTTTACTAATAGTCGAAGACATTTGTGGCGGAGTGAATATCTCATCAAGCTTCATCATTTGATTCTCAAAGACCGCAGTCGCGAGCACAGTACTAGGAGATTCTCCAAGAGCAATTTGAGGTAATAATTTGGAAAAACCAATTTGTGTTTGCTCTTTATAAAGCTTGGAAAGATCTTTATAATTATAAATAGTTGTAGGAAGCATTTGCACTTGATATTTTAATCGTTTTGGATTTTTATTAAATATTTTTAATAAACTTTCCGCAAATTCCTCAAATTGAAGTAACAAATTAGTCATTGTTGCTTCATCATTAAGAATTGATTTTTCAAGAGCTAAATTACCATCTGTATTAAATTGCATTTGACTTACGCCAGCTTCATTATATACAGTACGTTCAACTTTATCTAGCTGATCTGCGGCAGACATATTAGATTTATCAGAAAGGTCTTCTACTGCAACATCTGCAAAAGTAGTAAGAACATTAATTCCTACTGCATCTCCTAACATTCTTACCGCATTCTTATGCAATTCTCTTGCTTCATCTACATCAAAAATGAGATCGCCATTTTTATCAATTGGCATCTCTTGGATAATTAAACGAAGAAGTTGTTGTTCCATCTTCTTCTTATCTAAATCTTGAGCATCCTCTAAATCTATTAATTTTGGTATAATAGAAATAAATAAAGGAATGTCAGAATGATTTAAATTAAATTTAAATGCAGCTCCCGCATCTAATGCGAATCAACCAAGTTCATCACCATTATGATCTTTCTTTAATGTATTATGTTTATATTGAATATAAGCTTTCTGAAACTCTTTAGGGAACATCTTTAAAACGCGAATACGATACTCCGTATCAGAAAACTTATCATCAAAAAATCTTACATTAAATTCTACAATTGGCTGATTATTAAGCTTGAAACGACTGCGGCAATAATCAATAGGTAATTCTTGAACATAACAAGCATTTTTCTGGAAAATTTTATATCCATAAAAGCAACCATTACGAACTACTTTTAATGCAATTTCTCCAAAATTCTTTTTTAATCTACAATTATCAAGAAAAGCCACAGATTTTAGTCAACCTTCAATTACTTTTTCATCTTTTATTTTATCATCGTATCTAATTGGAGTAATCATCCAATCATAGCGATAAAGATATGCCATATATCGACATAATCTTGAATATATACCGCTTTTAATAAAATAATAATTAGAAATTGCCCTTAATTCTTTAACATCTTGTCGTTCAAGAGCTCTTTCTACATCATGTTTACGTATTTTCTTTCTGTATCGTCTAAGATAAGAAGATGTATTCATTGTAACATCGTCCCGATACATCTTTCCGTCAATACGTAGCTTATTAAAGTCTTTAGAAGGCCGTGCAGTTTCGTTTGAAGCAACTAAACGAAAATCTTTTGTATCACTCAAGCGCTCGACCTCCTTAATATCCAGCTGCCCGCATAATATAATCATAAGTAATTTTTGATTCATCCCAATAAGGAATAGTAATTAATTTAATATTATGCTTTAAACAATATTCTCGCTTTTGCATATCGTTAAATTTTTGCCTACCAACACCTTTTGCCCCACCAAACTTGCCTACTGCGGTGTAATGTTGTCTCCCTTGAGCTTCAATCAAAAATTCAAGCTCACCGTCCTCTGTAAATACGGCAAAATCAAAACGTAAGTGTCTACCACTTGATGCAACTAAGTCGTCAAACTCATATTCTTCTTCAAAAGGAATACCATAATCCATTAAAATGTTGTGTATTTTAATTTCCATAGCTGAATCCATCATAATATTCCTCTTTCAATAAGACTTACTTGTTCACAATATATGTTTTTATCTAAACCAAAGTTATAATTTTTTGCCCCAAAGTTTTTAATTGAAGAACATAAATTTAGATATATCTCTTTTTTTCTTTTTATGCCTACTATCTTCTTGTAATTTACAATAATATAAACCATATATTAAAGCAGAAAATTTATCTTTTTTAATTTTTCTAGAAGATTGTTTTAAAATAATGTGCGCACCATCATTTTCGTGTACCAAATTAAGCATTTGATCTTTAAGAATACTAGTTTGTACAAAAGGCATTAGATATTCCGCACGAGCATTTTGGCTCATTTTTTTACCTTGCGCTTGGCTCATTAATTTATTCTTTGCAGTAGCTTCATCTATTAAAAATATTACTCTGCCCGCATTTATTTCTGATTGGCAATAAGCATACATTTCTGAATTTAATACTTGATTTGCTTTCATAATATACATCGCATCAGTTATTGTGTCTTCTGTTTTCATATTACGATATTTATTATCTTCGTCATTCATTACGCCTCAATTATAAAGAGTTTCACCTGTATCAGGATCAATCGTATCCATTGTAAGCATATCTACAAGTCCCGCACCTAAACCATTACCGTCGATAACCGCAACTCTACATTTATATTGAATAAATAGTCTTTTTAATTTAAGTGCTTGCATACCAAAATGTTCTTCATCAAAAGAATATATATTTACAATTCTTTTTCTCGGAATGTCGCCCGCACCAGGAGTAACTTTTATAATAACAACTTCAGTTGTACAACCAAAACGACCAACGTCTACACCCATTACATAATAACCTTCTTTAGATGTTCTATTGGAATATTTTCATTCTGGCAAATTAATTCTACGGTTTTTATCAAATCGTTCTGAATTAAAGAAAGCAGATTCAATATCACCAGTTCATTTAGACTCATATTCTCTCTCAAAAGAATCTTCATTAAAAGTACCATCCATTTTTAAATCTCTAACAAAGTTCTTATCCAAGAGTCCAAAGATAACAGGTACTCGTCAACTACCACCTAAAATAATTGCTTCCTTTGGCCGCACAACAGATCGACAAAGAAATTCAATTAATTTTTCATAACTATAAGTATTTTTATAACCTGCAGTGGTTACAAAAATTTGACTTTTATTTAATTGCTCATTTGGATCAGATTGACCTTGAACAATACGGTCAACGTTAAGTGTAGGAATAAGAACTTCATTTAAAATATCTTGATCAATGCCTACACATTCTTCCATTAAACCACTGTTAAAACGTCTACCTCTTGTTTTTTCAGATGCCGCAACATTCTCTAAGGTTGATCCATTTTTAAAAGTATAAATAACACTATCTTTTGTTTGCGTTGTTCGAGCTCGAGTACCACGAGTATCTCAAATAATCTCTCGTTCTATCGCAGGAATTAATTTGCAAATTTCCATTACTTTACCTGATAGAATCTCCGCGGACTGCTGCTTACCACCTGCTACTGTAAACAACTTAGCGCCAGGGTATAATATTGCTTTTAACATCAAAGCCATAACTGACATAAATGATTTAGATCAAGCACGCACAAATGTAGCATAGACATATTTGTGTCGGAACAGCGCCCGCAAGAAAACCCTTTGATAAAAAATAAATTTAAAATTATAAGGATTTCCAAGAGAAAGGTAATAATCAATTAGTTTATCAGGATAAACTCTTCAATAAGCAATTAATGTGCGGTAATCATCTAAATGATTCTGCACTTCTTCTTTAATTGCTTCATCATCTAATTCTCTTTTTCTATTGGACGTCCGCATTATATCTTTAAGACTCATTTATACCTCCCCTGATAAGAATTGTTCAAGCATTTCTGCTTCTGCTTCAATTTCATTTTCAAGGAAAGTTCCTCACTCTTCTGCTTCTTCATCAGTAAGTTGTTCAGATGCAGCCTCTTCCGCAGAAGTAATAAGTCCCGCATTTATATCTACTGAATCTTCTTCTGCTTTTTCAAGCTTTTCAATATATGATTCAATCAAATCTCCTAGTCCTAGCTCATTAGATACAAGAGAATAAGTATATGATTGTAGGTCCCGCAATGTAAAGTCAATTTTATCTTGCGGATATTGGTCTGGATCAAATTGTGGTAATTTTTCTATAATACCACCTTCTTGTTCACAAAGTGCTACTAGTTCTCCAATAGAAGAAAGAACTTGTTGTCTATCTTCTTTATTTTGAGCTTCTGTAAATTTGCCTGATTTGCGGAGCTGGTCAAAAACAGTTGCAAGATTTTTATAAGCGGTGATGTCTCCTGCGTCAAGAGATTCATCCATTTTAAGAGAAGTTTTGCACATTTTTTTGAGAACTTCTTCTCGATCAACATTTAATTCATAATCTTGAGCATATTTATTATACATTGTTTCCATTTTAATTCATTGTTCTGGACTGTATAATGTTCCTCATTTGAGCATTAAATAATCTATATCTGAATCATCTAATTGATCTATTCAATAATTTACATCTATTTGATATTGCGGGGCCTGCTCTTGCGGCGTAGAGGGCTCATCCGCAGATTTATCTTCAGTTGGAACCATTTCTTTTAGACCTGAGATAAATCCATCTTCGTCTATAAGAGAAGTTCCTCCACCAAATTCACTTAAATTAACAATATTTGTCTTTGTTAAAGTGTTATATTGTTCTTGTGTGATTTCTCCAGCTTCTAATTTTCTAAGTAATTCTTGCTCGTATTCTGTTTCAGTAGGTTCTTCTTCAGGAGTAGTTTTTGTTTTAGATAAAGTATCTGAATCTGCATAGGTTAAGTCACGATATTGTGTCATATTCATTGCCCGCAAATAAACTCCAATAACTGATTTGGGGCCAAACTTACCTGGGTTCTTTTTATAGCGCTCATTAGCCATCTGAGTTCATTTTTTCTCAATGTAAGGTACATCAAACATTTCTAAAATTCACATAAAGGTAGATGGTTTGCGGTTATCAATATATTGTGTTAAACAATCTTTACAAAGATCGCACCGTTCTCCTGTTTTTAATTTAAAAAAATCTGTTTCTTTTAAGTTGCGTTTACATTTAGTACATACTTTTCTACCTGCTGATACTGTCATTATTTATCACCTTATTTCTGTGACGATCTAGAAGAATTTTTGCACTCTTTACATTGACTATATCATCCATCTTTGCTGCTGTTTTTAGCAAAGAATAGAGAATGACCTAATTTTATTTTTCCGCATTTAGAACATCTTTTTCAATATCCATATTCTTTTTCTGTAAAATATCATTCTACATAGTTCTTTTGGAATTGTTCTGAAATTAATTTTGGGATACGTTTGCGTCATAAAGAAGAATAATATTGTTCTGAATGTAGTTCTCCATATTTTTCAAGAACTTCTTGTTTAATTTCTTCATTAGTTAGTCCATCTACTTTTCAAATAAGAATATCTCAAAGCATAGGATGATTTTCTTTAAGAGCTTCTTCTGCTAAATCTTCTAAATCAATTAGGTGTCACCGCATATCACAATGAAGATCTTCTCATGATTCTTGTTTTAGAATTTGATAGTAGCAGAGAAGGAAGGAAACATGCTCTGGGTTTAAAAGAGATAATGGCATATCAGAGTGCGGCATCTTATTTTCATCTAGATATATATTTTCAGGAATTGAGATTCCCGCAAGATTTCTAATTTGAGAATTAGATTTAATATGACCTATCATATTATAGCTGCCTTTTATTGTGTAGGCTTGTTTTCAAGTTTCTATAATAGCTTGATTTAATTGTTTGCGGCGATACTTAGATGCTTTTTCTGCTTGTTGCTTTAAAGAAATAATTACATCCATGCATTCTTTGATGCCGGGGATTTTTTCTATATCTTCTATAGTGATAGGTGCTTTTGGATCTAGAATTTGGTTTTTATCTTGGCGGATTATATTATAAAGGCCATCTTCTCCATTTTCAAGTTTTTCTACTAAGCCTTCATATGATATCTGCCTCTTATCAATAGTAAACTCTCTATTGGGTGTTAATATGGGTCTTTCTTCAGTACGTTCTTTTTTTGTTTGATTGCGATCACGAATAAATAATATATAGTCTGCTAATATGGTTAGAGTGCTATTATTAAGAGGAGGGTTATCAGCTAAAAGCTTTTTAACATAATCCACTCGTTCTTCTGGAGTAGTTAAAGAGTAGTCTAATTCCACTAACAAACCTCCTTTACTAAAATAAATTTTTTTACTAAGTAAATTATAACATATTAACGTGGTATCTGTCAAGGAAAAATTCAAAGAAAATTAAATTGAAAATCTTAGTTGATATAAAAATTTTTGAATAGGGTTTAATTAATTTTACCCGAGAAGGTAAATGAAAATTGCTCCGAATGAGCAATTAGAAATTGCTCTTGAGAATTTTTTGGACGCGGCGCAAAGAGTTACCCTCGGTGAACTTTCTGAGGTCCTGGATGTGCGGCCCCAGTGCGGGGATGTACTCACCTCGCTACGCTACCCCGTCCCCTCGCCTGGCGTCTTAGGTTCGCGCCACTAAGCCAACGCGATAGGTATGTCCCTGAAGCCACCGCAACTGCGCAAGCCCTTGCCCCAAAAATGTAACCCCTAAAATGGTTGCCAGATTGGCACATTTTTCTATTGACTAGGTTAACGCGTTCTAGTATTCTATAGTTGTCGGACAGAGACGTAAGAAAGGACAGACTCATGAGCAACGCTAACATCCTCGCCACCGTGGACGCCTACATCGCGCGCATCATGGAGGCTACGCGTTATGTGACCAATGACGCTGATTACTTTGGTCTGATGTGTGTCCTCATCAACTTGGAGGATTTCAGTGATTGGTTGATGGGCATCCATCGTGCCTGCTAGGCAACTTAAAAAGGCTATGACAATAGCCTTTTTTATTAGCGTAACAAGTTAACCGATTACATGGTTAACCGATTACATGGCTAGGGCGATCCTGTTGGCTAGGGGATCGACCTAGTTCTCTGGCCGGAGAGGCAAGGCTGCTATGTTCGCGTAGTGCCATGTGTGCGCTAGCACAACACACACATGCACAACACACATGTATGTATCTATGTGTATGCATGTATCTATGTGTATGTATGTGTGTATGTTATGTGTAGGTATTGCAACACATGTATGTGTGTAGTATAATAGAAGTAGTGTAGATTTAGGGCCGTAGTTGGCCAGAAATTATAGCACACACGCGGGGCAGTTGTCAAGAAAAAAGCCTGGCCTACACAATTCCTACACAAATAATCACACATCCTAAAAGCCTGGACAATTGTGGAGATAATGTGGAGAGTCTGCACATCTCTTGCTTATGTCTGTGCTAGTCCTTATAATAAAGACAGTAAGAGAGACAACAAAGAGAGAGGAACTACAATGGCCGCCAAGAACTTCACCGTCACCGACAGCAACAACGTCGTCGTGTACAAGGGCATCGGTGGAGATGCCAACGCGTGGGCCAACAACAACGTCCGCGCCTATGGGGATTTGTTCGTGCACTACAACAACAAGGCTAACAACGTGCTTCATTACTACGTTGGCAACGTTCCCACGGTTTGGGGTAACGTGGAGGATATCATCACCGAATGGGTCAACTAAAAAGTTGGCCCTTTTTTTATGCGCAACAGATTAACCGATTAACTAATTACCTATCGACCAATGCTAGATTAAACGATTAACCCGTAAATGTGGAGATTCTGTGGAGAACGGGCAGAAAATTTTACCACACGCGACACAAAATGTCAAGAACTTTTTTTGCCTACACAATTACTACACATTTGTTTTTCCTGTATCCTAAAAGTACAAATATTTATAATACTTTAAAAGTTAATCTAGGGAAACTGGAGCCCGTGGTTGGCCGCAAAATTTTAGCACATCGCGCGAGAAAAAACAAGCGAGAATTCCAACTTTTTTAAAAATTCTTGTTTGTGGAGGAATTGTGTAGAATCCTGAAATAGAACAAACGTGCTACTTTTAGCCGGCTAGGTTTGATAATATATAAGTGTCAAAAGACAACGACCTGAAAGGACCTACGATGAACGACCTGACCATCCACCTGAACCTGACCAACGGCTATCATAACGCGGCGTTCACCAACGATTACATCTTCTGCTTCACGTGGGCCGGCATCTTCTATGCCGTCAAGATGGAGAACGTGGACGTCGCGACGCTGGTCGCCATAAGCTGCGTGTCCCGCACTTCTAGCAAGCGCGGCGGCTACGCGGCCCTTCGTTTCCGTCCCACGAACGACGTCAAGCGCGCTATCGTGGAGATGGGCAACGTCGTCTATAAGTGCACCGCCGCTAACTTCACGGCCGAGTGCAAGGCCAACAAGTACAACAAGGGCGAGAACGCCGAGCGCATCGTCACCGAGAAGGTCTTCGGCGAGAAGTGGGTCAAGGACAGCGTCCCCTTCACGGACGGCGCCGACGTGAGCCATTATCAGGTCAAGTTTCAGGGCGCGACCTTCTGCACCGAGCGCCAGCTCTAGGCCCGCCCTTTATGGAGGGCTTGTAGAGAAATCCACAGGCCCTCTAATTTATAATATAATAATTATAATGAGAAATCCAAGAGAAAGAAGAAACCATGAACGAGACTATCACTGCCACCCTCACCCGCGACCAGGCACTCGCAATTCTTAACACTCTTATTGGCGTCGCGGAAGAGTATAACGAGCCTTGTTTAGAGAATGATGTAGAAGTTTTTATGAAAGCCACGGGACTCACCCGTGAAGATTTGAAAGAATGGCTCTAGCGCTCGCAAAGAGCGCTTTTTTTTGTTCAGCTAATTAAACGGTTAACCTATCAGATCTGGTAAAAGTTAGCCAAGGATAACTCTTTGTGCCGGCGGCAAAAGTTAGCCTGGGGTAACTTTGGGCTTGTGTGCGGAATGTGGAGGCAAAATTGTTGTTGACAGGGCTGGGCGTGGGGCGTATTATATAGACAGTGAGAGGGACAAAGGGTCCCACTCAGAACCGCGAAGGGGACTTCGCAGAAAGAAGGTCACCATGGCCGAGAAGAAGAACATCACCCGCGCTCAGGCTCTCACCAACGGCATCGCCTATGCCAACGCCAACGGGGACAAGGACACCGCCGAGGTGCTGGGCAACATGCTTGCTCAGGTCACAAAGCCGCGCAAGGCTGCCGTGAGCAAGGCCCGCAAGGCCAACGAGAACCTCGCTGGTAAGGTCTACGACCTCGCCGCCGACGAGGTCACCACAAAGGACGTCGTGGCGCTGGGTATCGCCGAGATTGCCACGACTCAGAAGGCAGCGGCTGTTCTCCGTGTCGCTTGCGAGCTGGGCAAGTTTGAGAAGGTGACCGAGGGTAAGAAGGTCGCCTACAAGAAGGTGATTGCCGAGTAGGCACAAGACCCGAGCAAGTCTCTAAAAGGCTCAAAATGAATTTCTAGCGTGTTCCTCGCCCGTGTGCTGCCTAGCGCCGCATGGGCGAGATGCTTTTAGATGAAAATAGAAAAAGTTAACCAAGGCTAACTGGGCAGATCTAGGCGCGATCCCAAAACCAAAATCAAATTATGAATTATTAACCATCAAAAATGAAACTGAAAAAAGTTAACCGGAGCTAACTTTGTTGGCCGGCCGCGCTTATGAAGAAAAAATGAATTTCAAAATTATTCTTGTTTCCTTTTGGACAATGTGCTAAAATGAAAATGCTGTTTGTTTCCTCTTGGAATTGAAAATCAAATTATGAATTATTAAGCCTTTAAAGCGTGATCGTGGAAAATTTGAGATCGTTTATGGCCGCAAAATTTTAGCGCGCATGCCTGGAAAAATCAAGTGACAAACTGGCAATTCACAAACTATTCACAATTGAAAATAAAGCCTGTTTCCTAAAACCGAATGTGGAGAAAATGTGAAACTGAAAATGATTCTTGTTTCCTTTAACTAAATCATCTAGAATGTAGTTAGTCCAAGAGAGAGGATTAGAAATGATTAACGCAAGTGACGCAAGGATTAGGACAGCGACCTATCACGCGCACAATGAGTCTGCTATCCTCACAATGCTTGAAACCATTGATGCAACCATTATCTATCACGCGGCACATGGCGATTCTATTGCAACTTACCAGCCCGCTATTAAATTGGACGCGGCTATGGTTGAAACTGTTCTTTACATGCTTCGCACCAATGGCTATGTCGCAGAGCATTACAATCGCGGATATTTCATGATTAGGTGGTAACTATGCTTGACACTCTTGCAATGTTTGTTACACTGTATGTAATGCCCGTTACTTTTATTCTATGGCAGGTGAGGTAATGACTAGAAGAACGTTTGTTTTATTGGTTGCGGCGATGATTGGAATAGGTGGGCGTCCATGCGGGCGCCCTCCGTTTTTACAAATGAAAGTTAGCCAAGGTTAACAGTTAATGCCGGCGCCAAATGTGTAGAAAATATGAAGAACTTGACGAAGCCTGGGGTATGCCGTATTATTAAATCATTGAAAGCAGCCAAGAGAAAGGCGAAACAATGTTTGACCTCGTTATCGACACTGAGACCGCCCCGATGCGCAAGGTTCCCATGCAGTTGATGGCCGCTAATAGTCTTGTTTATGACATGGGCGGGGTTGTGCGTAACACTAAGACGGGCGAGATTATTCACTCTTTCTCTTTTATCATCGCAGACACGTTTTATAATAACACGATGATGCAATCCGCTTACTATGCTAATAAGCTGCCGCAATATCATGAGGGCGTTACTAAGGGTTTGTGGATTAGTGTATCTTTTAAGTATGCGTATGATTACATTCACAACATTATTGCACAGTATGGCATTAAAACTGTGTGGGCTTACAATGCACAGTTTGATATTACCACTCTTGATAACACGATTAATCATTATTCTAATGGTTGGATTACTAAGTTTTTCCCCTCTTATGTTACTATTAAAGACGTGTGGGCACGTTGCGCTAACATTACTGGTACTAAGAAATATGTGTCTTATTGCATCGACAATGGTTATCTTACTGATAAGGGTAACCCTAAGACTAGCGCAGAAATTGTTTATCGCTATCTCACACAGAACCATGATTTTATTGAAGCACACACCGCACTAAATGACGCAGAGATTGAAGCATTTATCCTCACATGTGCTCAAAAGAATAAGAAGAAGGCTATGAAGGGCATTGGTAGGGGTTACAAAATGGCCGCGGATATGGCTAAAAGCATGTGTCACACTAACACAGTTAAAAAGCAGCCTACTAAGTCTAAGGGTAAGCTTTTCTATAACATGGAAACTCAACAATGGGATTATCGGTAAAAGTCAAGGGAGTTTGGAGGTCTCCACAAAACCTCCACAGTCCGCGCCGGCCGCATTTGTGAAGAAATTATGAAGATGAAATTCTTAGGACAGATTCTAAAATATTTGGTATAATATTATTAGTCCAAGAGAGGAAGGAGTTAGAAATCATGGTGAGTGTAATTGCTTTTGGTTGTGCTAGCGTTGTTGCACTAGTTATCACGGTTTTTTGGGCATGGTGGGCTTATGAGAATGATGTACTTGCACCAATTGCGATTTTGATGGCTGCAATGGGCGAGACTGCGTTTTTTGTTGCTTGTCTTGTCTATCTTACTATGATGACTTTTGGAGGTTAAAAATGGATTGGGATATTTACATTGTAGAAGTTGTTCCTGCGGATGGTTGGGGCGAGACTTATTTCTATTGCTATCACAGTCTTGAAAATGCACGTGCTAAGATTAAAGAGATTGCGGACGCTAATAACATGCATTTGTACAATCCAGATTTTGCTTCACGTTATGGTGAGTTTGATAGGCAACATCGTATTCAAGCAGTAAAGCTAAGTGAAGAATTGTTTGAAGATTAAAAGTCAAGTAGTTTGGGAGTATCTACACAAAAACTCCACATTTTTCACCGGCCGATCCCAGGCAAGTGTGAAGATTGTGTGAAGAGCTTGCTTTTTCTTTCAAATTAGTGTATTATTAAGACAGTAAGAATCCCGACAGAAAGGTGCAACATGAATCTCTATTGGGTTATTATTTATCCGCTTAACACCAAGTTTCCTTTTCCTGATGCACAATCTGCAAATCGTTTCTGTGAGTTAGCTTGTATCTATCATCCGCATCAAGTAGGTTATGTTACACCTTGGTGCTAAAATCAAGGGTTTGGAGGTCCCTTCACAAAACCTCCACATCTTGTACCGGCGTCAAAAGTTAACTCAAGCTAACTTTTTAAAGATCTCGCCTGGTTTTCAGGTTTATGCAGGAATTGTGAATCGAAATTTGTGCTTGACACCCACTTTCAAGAGCGTATAATAATAGTTGTCAGGAGGGGAACGGGTGAAAGGAGGAATCACCAATGTTTGCACCTACGAGAGAATGGAAACCGCATATATAATCGGCGCTAACTTGCGGGGCGCATTACAAGATGCCGCAAGCGCCCACGCGGGCAATCCGGACCCTGTCCGCGTGGGTGTGTGAATATTTTCCCGTGAGCGGGGGATGCTCACGGGACTTTTTTTATCTTAGCAAAAAGTTAACTTGAGTTAACTTTCTGTGCCGGCCGCAAGAGTTAACCTAAGCTAACTTTTTTGAAGATCCTGTAATCGAACTGATGTTCGAACAACGCCTGGAGGATCCGCCTTCACAATTCCTTCACATTTAAAAATTCTCGTTGACAAACCCCACTCATGAGCGTATAGTAATAGTCAACAGAGGGGAGCAAAAAGAGCAACCCTCACGAGCTACTAGGAGGTAGCAGAAATGACGAAGTTCAACGTCACTCGCAAGCAGGCCCTGTCCATCGCTATCAACGCTCTTGACCTCATGAACATGGAGAACATTCGTCCTGAGAATCTCGCAGACGTGGATTATGTGGAGGTCATGGGTGTCCTTGGCAACATGCTCGAGCAGATTTCTAAGCCCCGTGCAAAGGCCGTTTCTAAGGCTCGCAAGATGAACGAGAATCTTGCTGCTGAGATTGTCAAGGCTATCCCCGCTGAGGGTATCACCTCTAAGGAGATTGTCAACCTTGGCAACCCTGAGATTATGACCACGCAAAAGGCCGCTGCTGTCATGCGTGTGGCTGAGGAACTTGGTCTTGCGGTCAAGGTCAAGGACGGTAAGAAGATTTCTTACAAGCCCATCGCCGATGATGTGGAGGGTGAGTAAAATTACTAACTAGTCAGAGGGGTTTTAGAGGGTTCCCCGTCACAAAAACCCTCTTGTGAAACGCCTACCCCGTGTGCTGCTAAGAGATGCCGCACGGGGTAGTTTGCTTTTAAAGCAAAAGTTAGCCATGACTAACTTTTCGAAGATCTTGCAAAAGTTAACCAAGGTTAACTTTGTAGGCCGGCCCTGATTGTGAAAATTTTATGAAGCGCTTCAATTTATGGTATCATTAATTCTAGTCCAAGAGAAAGGATTAGAAATGAGCGGTTTTGAGTATGGCATGTTTAACTTTTATCGTTATCTGCGTGCGGCAGCTCGTGCAACGGATGAAACGACCCGCGATTTCTATTTTGAAATGGCTTTTAAGTGGCGTCGTGCAGCTATCGACTCACTTATTTATAATGTGTAGGATTTGTGGAGGTCTTGACACAACTAAACCACAGGCGTATTATTAAGACAGTAAGAGACGCCACCCAAGGAGGGACACCATGGCCGACACCTTCAAGCAGACCCGTCGTCACGACTTCGCCACTAGCGACCCCGATTTGCAGGGCATGGGTCACACCAAGCAGCGGAACGCCTACCGCTGCAAGCAGAACCGCAGGGCGCGGCGGGTTTTGAAGCAGGCCCTTTCCAAGGAACTCTACTAGGGTTCCTTTTTTTTAGCCTTTAAACCGAACACTAGTTCGATCAGATCTGCCGGCGCAGATTGTGGAGATTTTATAATGAGTCTTGACTTTTGGAATCTTAGATGTTACCATTACAAGGGAGGGAGGGAGGGATGGGCCTATGAAAGTTAACCTTAGTTAACTTTGATCAAGATCGTGATCCCGAACAAACGTTCTAAAGCCTGGAGACGCCTGGGATCCCAAATATGAAGGAATTGTGAAGGGAAAAAAGTCGTTGACAACCCTAAAGAGTGAGCGTATTATACTAATTGTCAGGAGGGCAAAGGCAAAAAGGAGCCACCGCCCGCGAGGTACTAGGAGGTACCAAATGAGCAACGTCAAGACCATCACCCGTGCACAGGCCATCGCCATCGCCATCGAGCGCACGAAGGACGTCCCCGAGGTCAACGAGATTCTGGTGAAGATGCATGCCCAGCTGGTGAAGCCCCGTGCGAAGGCTGTTAGCAAGGCCCGTCTTGCCAACGAGGGTCTGGCAAAGAAGATTGCCAAGATGCTCCCCACCGAGGGCATTGGCTCCAAGGGCATTGTCGGGTTCGGCGTTCCCGAGGTCGCTACCACTCAGAAGGCCGCAGCCGTTATGAGGGTCGCGGAAGAGATGGGGCTTGTGCACAAGGTCGTGGATAAGAAGAACGTGACTTACAAGCCCGTTGTGGCTCCCGAGGGTGAGGAAGAGTAGCCCACTGTCCCGAGCATGACACTAAAAGGCTCCCCTTGCGAGGGCAAAACCCCGCCAACCTTTGGAGTAACGAGTAAACGCTAGGTTAGCTTCGGTTGCCTAGCGTTTTTCTTTGCTCTAAAAGTTAACCTAAGCTAACTTTTTGCAGATCTCCCAAGAGTTAACCTAAGTTAACTTTCGCGGCCGGCGCCGCTTGTGAAGATTTTGTGAAGCTATTTACTTTCAAAACCCGCTTGTGGTATAATAAAAATGCTGACTATTTTTACCCTATGCCTGGGATCCCCGCTCCACAATTCCTCTACATTTTAAAATTAACGCTTGACTCTAAAAGTGTTTAAGCGTAATATAACAGTTGTCCGAAGGGGACACCCACCCACGAGCCTAGGAGGGCTTATCATGCGTAAGGTTTTTGCTATTCTTGACATTGAGACTCTGACCGATGCCCGTCTTGCTTTTGACATTGCTTGGATTCTTAAGGACAGCAAGGGTAACACTCTTGAATCGCACAACTACCTTGTAAGTGAGATTGCAGAAACCCCGTTTGCAGAAATCCTCATTCGTCGCGATAGTTTCATGAAGAACAAGTCGCAATTTTACATGGACGGTATGGCTTTTAACTCTTTTGAGATTGCATCTCTCATGCACATCTCTAATGAGTTTCATGCAGCAGCGGGTCGCTACAATGCAAAAATTGTCATGTGCGCCTACAATGCCAAATTCGACTACAGTGTTTTGAATGACAACATGAACGCTTATTATGGCATTGACTTTTTCGCGGATGATGTTGAAATCGTAGACATTATGACTATGGCACTTGCTACCATCTGTGACACTAATAAATTCGTGCGTTGGTGCCAACTCACTAACCATGTTACCGCAAAAGGCAACGTGCAGACAAATGCCGAAACTGTGTATGCCTACCTTACTCGTGATAGCGATTTTGTAGAAGCACACCATGCTTTGGCAGACTGTGAAATTGAAGCCGATATTTACTTTAAGGCTCGCAAGTATCGCAAGAAGCATCACAAGCAATTCGCTAATCCCGTGTTTGCTTGCAAAGAGTGGAAAAAGGTACAAGCTCGCAAGTAATCCCCTAGCCCCGCACATGCGGGGCGCTTTTTTATCGCAAGAGTTAACCCAGGCTAACTTGCGCGAGATCTCGTAAGAGTTAACCTTGGGTAACTTTTGGCGCCGGCCAATTCTAAGCCCTTTTTAAGCCCTTTTGACCTAAAGTAAGGCAAAAACAAAACAGGGCCTTAAAACGGCTCTGGTGGCCTCTAGCGAGGTATTTTTGATCACAAGGTGCCTTGCTTTTACAAAATTGTGAATGAATTATGTAATCGCTTAAAAAGGCTCTGAGCGTTTGACATAACGCTTTAAGCGTGATATAATAGAAATGGCGGCCATTTGTGGCCGAAAATTTTAGCCGATCCGCGCCAGAAAATCAAGAAAAAGCCGGTGAGCGGTAGGAAAACGCCGGTGAACGGTTGCCTGGATAAAAGGCCTGGTTTATGCAAAAAAATGCAAAAAACGGCCTCGATCGTGAGGACTTTTATGCAATAAACCTTAGGTTCTATGCGACTAGAGGTCGATCGACCGTTCACCCGCAAAAACCTACCGCTCACGAGGATTGCCACTTTGTCACGATTTTGGGTTGACAACCTACCCTCACAAGCGTATAGTAATAGTCAGCGAGGGGGAGCAAGGGCCCCAAGCGAGAACCTTGTCAGCCGAATATCTCAAAGACCTAAAAAGGTCTAAATCATGCCTATTAGCTAGGCAAAGGGCCTAGCTAAGAAATAGCCCCAAAGTGGGGCAGATTGGAGTGGCCCTATGGCTACCAAGCAGAATGGCATTACCCGCGCCGACGCTATCGCTTTCGCGATGGAGCGTTGCACCGACAACGCGGATGTGGTGGAAGTGCTTGCTAAGATGCACGCACAGCTCACCAAGCCCCGCGCTAAGGCGGTGTCCAAGGCTCGCAAGGCCAATGAAAACCTTGCGGCCAAGGTTCGCGATGCTATCGCCGCTAAGGGCGATGGTATGAGCACCAAGGACATTGTGGCCCTTGGCTTGCCCGAAATCGCCACCACCCAAAAGGCCGCGGCTGTGTGCCGCGTGGCGGTGGAGCTGGGTTACATTCACAAGTGCGTGAATGGTAAGGCCATCACCTACGCTATCGCGTAGGCAACACGTCCCGAGCATGACGCTAAAAGGCTCACCCGCACGCCCTTATTCCGAGAGCGATGCCCGAACGCTGGAAACAGCCAAGGGACGGTTAGCGGTTCGGATGTGTTCCCCCGATCCCGCCGAACCTAGGAATAAGGGCGCGACTTTTTTTTGTCCTATTAGTTTGTACACGATTTAATCGTGCACAAACTTTCACCGGATCTCCAGGCAAAGTTAACCAAAGGTAACAAAGATCGCCGGCACGCAAAGTTTACCTCGGCTAACTTTTAGAAGATCCAAAAGTCGAACAAACGTTCTAGTGCGGGCTCCGATCCTGAATTGTGAAGACTTTGTGAAAGACTTGCACAAATGCGGCCAATGCCCTATTATGTAATTGTGCTCAAGGCGGCGACCAAATAGGCCACACCGAACCGGGTAGGGCACCTACTTGGCTTTAGGGCGGCAGGACAAAACACGTGTATAACCACTAGCGCTACCCATTTTACCGAACAAACGTTCGGCGAACTGGTGTTCGATTTTTCCGCATTTTCAGATTTGTGGAGATTTTGTGGATTGCCAAATTGGCACTTGACAGAACATATGTTCTATATGCGGAATTTTGTAGAACTGATGTTCGAATTCGGACCTGCCGCCGCCGCGCGCACGCATACGGCGAAGTCCCGTGAATTTTGGACTCGAAGCCGCATACGCGATTTTTTCCTGAATTTTTCCTAAAACTGCATACGCCAAATAATTTTTATTGACAGAAGCGCTTTTTTATGGTATAATTAAAGTGACGGCCTTTTTCTGCCCCGCACTTCGCAAAAGAAGAGCCCTAAAAAAATAAACCTAAAAAAAAAGAGCCCGTCGCATACGCGACGAGCTCGAGGAAGTGGCGGATCTTTCAAAATGCGGCGTCCGCAAGCCTACTTGCGCTTCTGTACCAACGTAACCTCGTAAGTCTTACCATCAATTTCAAATCGGAATTGACGCTCAGGATTCGTGATCTCAACTGACCCATACGCCTGAGCCATGCAGTCTGCCAACTGATCAACAATTGCACGCTTGGTATCGTTGGGCTTACGAGTGCGGGGCTTGCGCTCCTTGGCCTTCGCAGTTTCCTCAACCGCAGTCTGATCCAGGTAGCCCTGCTCCGCGAGGTAACGATCAATCGCCACCTTATTGCTGATCTTCTCTCGACGAGCGTTCCTGAAGACCTCTGCAGGAATGACTACAGTCTGCTCAACGCCGTTCTTGTCGATGAAAGTGTTCTTGAGATCTCCAGGATTCATATCTTGCTCTTTCTATTAGAAAGTTTTATCCATACCACAGTGGGGCGGACCTTAATCCCGCCGCCCCTCGGGAAAGAGAGGTTCTACTCGACGATCGCCTTGAAAGTGGCCGCACCGCTCTTCTTCTCGGGCTCGATGCGCTCAACACGGCCCTCCTTGACGAGGAAGCGGAGAGCGGCGCTCATCTTCTGAGCGGTGACCGCAAACTCGGCCGCCATGTCCTTGTTGGTCTGAGGCTCGTCAAACTCGAGGAGCTTGGCGTACACGGCGTTGCGGAAGTCAACGACCTCCTGGTTCACCTTGGTCTTACGGGGACGAGCGGCATTGCGCTCAAGCTGCTCGATCTTCTTCTGGCAGAAGGCAACAACCTCGAGGTCGTCAGCCATAACGGTAGCGATGCGAGCGTAGAGGTCCTTCTGGGTGGTCTTGTTCTCGGCCATGATTTCCTTCTTTCTGGGACTCGCGTCCCGGTCCTTGTTACGAGTCCCTTTGACTCGTTCTTTTCTGAGGAGGTCATCCTCTTTGTCTTTCTTTATTTATATTATACCATATTTTTATTGATGCTGTCAAGTACTTTCTTTTGGATCCGTTTGTTTTTTCTTACGGCCCCATCTCTATTTCCTTTCTCTTTCTCCTTTTCTTTAATTATATTATAACATAATTTAGTAGCTGGAGTCAAGATGTTTTCTTTTGGATCTGTTTAATTTTTTTTCATTTTAGTTCAATTTGAGAATGAAAATGAAAATAATTAATAGGATCCATTTGAAAATGAAAATTGAAAATGAAATTTAAAAACGAAAATTGAAAATGAAATTCAAAATTCCTTTTTCTCTCTCACTTTCTATATATATTATATCACTTTTAAGTAAAAATTGTCAAGAAATTTCTTTTTTCCAAGAGAAAGAATAATGTGCGGATCCCCTGTTTTTGCAACCAACATTAACGGGCGGCCGCATCTATATAACTATACTTAACCCTCAAATAATCGCTTTCTTTGCACATTAAATAGAATTGAATTAATTTCAATTTTCCAAGATCTGTATATTCTTCAAGATCAACTTCTGGAATTGAAATTTCATAAACAACCATGTTAATAAGATTATCTAAATTCCTGAGCATTTTCTCTCTTTCTTTTGGTTCTTTTCTTTCTCTCTTAATGTCTTTTTTATTTAATAAAATAGATATAGTTGCCCTAATGTTAACAAAGATTTAACATTTCTGTTAATTTCACTCATTTCGACGCTACAATATTGTAAAGTAATTAAAAATTGATAAACGATCAAATACTCGGCCCTAATTTTTATTTGATCAAATGGTGTCGAGGGTACATTTTCTATGCAAAAAAGTTATTCTATACGATCTATTTTATACGAAATTTGGATATGAAAATCCATTGTGGACTCTTGTTGTACAACAAAAACAAAAAGGCTAAAATTCGGTCGTGGGGTCTCATACGCTAGATCGCAAAGGGCTTAGAGGTTGCGCGCCCACAGCATTCGCTGTCCAATTATCAATTTTATTTAATCTTTATGATTAACATTAATTTTACCCTTTATAACTTTTTTCCTTCTACTATTTAATGCATATAAATAGGCCGATACTGCTCTTCTAACAAACATAGACATATTTTGTCCTTTAGCTTCAGCTTCTCTCTGTCACAATTCTTTTTGATTTTTTGGAAGTGAAATTGTTAAAGGAACATTCTTTTCTTTTCCATCCATTTTAAACTCCCATAGTCTGTTTAATTTAAACTATCTTCATTAATATTTTCACAACAATATCCTACTGTAAAAGGTCCATCACTCATAGTTTTTCCTTCATCAGAAGTTGTAGTAGTTGTAGTAATAAATTTATAATCATCAAAAGGAGTATATCGATCATCTATTTTAACTAATGATATATAATATTGATTAGTTGAAAGAAAAGTTCTAACTCGTTTTCAACAATCATAACAATAATGTCACTCTCCAGGTTCCTGTACTGCTAAAGTATTACTTTTAAATGATACAGTAAATATAGGACTATTCCCCATATCCTTTCCACAATGATCACACACATATATAGTTGTACGCATTTTTTCTCCTTAAAAATAAAAATGAAAATTCCCGATAGGGAATTTTTTCTTCTTATATAACTTCTGGTTCTGGGTTCTTATAGGCATATAGGTTTTTTAAAAAGTTAATATAGGTTTTTTAAAAAGTTAGTATAGGTTTTTTAAAAAAGTTAATATAGGTTTTTTAAACAAATTTTTGGGTCATTTTTTATTAGAGCCCCAATAACATTTTTGGATCATCCGCAGAAGCAATCACCTTAATATTTTCTCTAATAGGTGCGGCTAATTCTAACATACCTTCATCAGACAAAGTTTCACCTTTCAAATGCTTCTCTTTTACATATGCCGCATCAGCCTTCAAATGTGTACTACTATATTGCCGCACACAATACAACTCATGATAATACCCTTGATGTCCTTCTCTTCGTTTAGATACCGAATACTCAATTAATCCTGTATCTGTTAAAATTTGCAAAGACTTATTAATCTCCATAATATTAGGCTCATACGTTCCATTATACCCTAAAGCCTGAGCAATTTCTTTTTTAGAGAAAAAATAATTCTCACTATATCGACCATTTTGTTTACCAATACAATTTAACTGATACTTATTCATTAAATACAAATAAACTTTTAGATCTATTACGCCTAAATGCTTTGCACAAAATCTAATGGTTTCTCCTTTTAAACCAACAAAAGGAGCTTCTACTGTATTAAATCAATAGTAATCTCCATCTTCAATCAACAAACCTCACTCAACATAACTATCAATAACTACATTCAACTTATGATAAGTTAAATGAGTGATCTCCTTCAAACCTTTCCTTAAATCTTTCTTTGCTATAACTAATCTCTGTGAATCATTAATAAAACCTTTAATATATCCAATTAAAGAAACTTGCGGATCATACTTTTTATCTTTCATATGCTTCTCCGCAATACTAATCAACAAATCATTCTGCTTACTCACTATCAACCTCCTTTCTAATTATATTATACCATAAAATTAGAAGTCAGTCAACTAAAAAGATCGTCGATTTCCAAAAATCAAAACCAAAATCGAAATATAGATTCCCGGTATAACAAACAAATACATAATAACCTTATACAAACTATCAAGATTAACAGTATTAATGTCCATTTCTCTCCTTAATAATATAGCCTATTACTCGTATTTCATACTCGTAATAGGCTTACGAATCTTCAGATTTGCTTCACTCCGTTTCGCAATCTTCAGATTCTACACTAACATTTTTTATTTCTTGTTCTAATTCAACACATCTTTTAAAATTAACAAAAGCTATTAAAGAGAATATAAAAATTATAAATATTGCTAAAATCTTTGCTCCCATACTAAAACTTCTCTTCATCTCTATCTTCATCTTTAACAAAAATATCTTCAATAACTACAAAAATAATTCCAATACCAAAACCTATACCCGCAGCTATTAGAAAAGGACTAACTATCATATTTAACCTACTTTCCTTGAAACCATTCATGCTCTTGCGGCGGTTCGTCAGTTGTAATCATCACTAACAAACCTACTCCAAGTATAATAAAACCCAAGCAAGTTAAAAAATCCATTAAGCCCCCGCACCTCCACTCGGCGGATTATTTTTATAATCATCAACTGCCATTATATACAAAATGAAAATTGCTATTGCAAAAACAAAAAATATCCACATAATTTAATCTCCAGTTGCATAAAATTCTGCATAATCATCTAGTCTAAGTAGGCCCATACGATCACGACCAGTATCTATACAATATCTTACTTTGTAATTATCAAAACCAACCATCCTTACGATATATCCAGGCCCACCTTGACATACAATTGGATTACGTTCATGATTAAGTTTATAAGAATCATTAACCACTTGCATCCAATCATATGTAGTAGGAGTATGTCCAAAAATTATATCATAAGGATAACTATTCTGATCATATATCCAACGATCTCTAATCCAAAGAAGATGTTGACTCCATTGCGGCCGCTTGATCCCAGGAATATCTATATATTCATCTATACCGCTTCTAATAAAATCATCTGACAATCTAGGTGCACCATCACATATCCCCGCATGAACCAATAGTTTATCATCAACAATATAGTATAAAGGTAATTCCCTGATCCATTCTGCGGCTTTATGACACCATTTATATCCTCTAAGTTTTAAACAATCCTCTAAAGTGCGGCCACCGCCATTCCAAGACCAAGGATCATCAAAAAAATCATATGATATACCATTTTCCTTAACCATCATTAAAGCACTATACGCCATGTCTTCATGATTTCCCAATAGAAAATGAATATTGCTAGGAGCCTCTTCCATAGCCCAGATTAAAGCTTCCGCACTTTCAGGTCCTCGATCAATTATATCCCCAAGAACATAAAGTTCATCATTATCCCAATCAAACTTAGCAATTTCAAGAACTTTAAACATGCGGCTGAGTTAAAGATAGCCGTGAATATCTGAAATTACATATACGGCCATACTTATAAATCACCTAACCTTTCCATAAGATAATTAGAATTTATTTTATCAAAATCTAAATAAGATATTCTAATTAATTTTATCTTATTGTCTATACAATATTGATTTTTTATAGAATCATTTATTTGAGTTTTTATTAAATGACTTTCAGAATTTCAACCAGTTCCTGATTGAAAATGCTGTATACCATCATATTCAATGCAACAATTATAATCTGGTAAATAAAAGTCAAATCTTAATTTTGTATTAGTTTCTTTATTAATACAATCATCAAAACCAGTATATTCTTTAATAAAATTTATACCTAACTTTGATAAAGATTGAGCAATTTTTTCTTCCCCTTTAGATTTTGAACAACCACAAGATAAAGATCTCCCTGTAGTTAAAGAGTGTAAATCAACTTTTCTTATAGTACCACATTCACATTGACAAATTCATTTATAACTACGTGAATCAGCAAGCTCATCAGTTCTTTCTAAAGCTGTCCATTTTCCAAATTTTTGTCCAGTAATATCCTTTACTTTATTTTCTTTCATTCAGTCCTTTAAATAACACCCACAAGATTGAAAATGATTACTTTTTAATGAAGTACTAGTTTTATAACAAATATTGCCACATTCACATAAACATTCTCATTTAACACTTCTATTACTAGCCCGTAAACCACTATCTTTAATAACAGTCAATCGTCCAAATTTTTGACCTGTTAAATCTTTTATTTTTCCCAAGCTATATCTCCTACATATATCGCCAATATTATTCACCATTTTCTTTGTATCTGTAAAACATAAATTCTATACCATAAAGAAAAATATTCAATATAACTATCCAAAACATTGGATCTGGTAGCTCAGAACCTTGACATACACCAATAATACCCCAAAGCATAGCTTTAATATATGCTACATCACTATCTCGCATTATTCAGTCACTTCTTGATCAATAATCCGCACTTTCATTTAGACCTCTACAATCTCATAAAATTGCCACTCAGGAAAAGGCATCATATCAAGTACATACATTGCATCTTCCTTAAAAGCAAATTCAAAAGGAATTTTAATATGCTTATCTATTGGAAGATAACGAGCAATTCTTGCATGTGCATATTCACCAGTCTCAATATCTACAATAATATACTTCATATTAAACTTCCTTTCCTTTTTTCCTTTAATTATATTATACCATAAAAATAAGGCAGAAGTCAATATCTTTTCTTTTAGCTATATGTCATTTTACTTATTTCTTTTATTTCTTTATCAACTTTCTTATTCAAGAAGAAAAGATAAACTCTTCCAATTAAATCTGCAAGAGCTACAAGAATTCAAAATTTTCAAAATCGCATTTTTAAATTCACTTTCACTAATATGCTATTTAAATTTTTATATCTATAGCACCCAAAATTTTCTCAAGATCCCATTCTTTAACTTGTTCGTCTAAAATCTTTCCGTGTAAAATACCTTTATATACATCATAATAAATTAACATCCAATTTATTTTATTAATAAGTTCTTCTCTTGGAATACATTTATATATACGACCTGGCAATAAACAATGATATTTACCATCCAATAGAGTAACATACATACTATTTTTCATATTACTTCTTTACAACGCACTTGCCAAAAATAGGATCAGAATAATTATAATCAACTTCGTTAAAAGATCTATACTTCAAATGACCATGAAGCCTGGGCTTCTCAATGATAGGTACATATCGCCACCATTCAGAACCGTCATATTCTGAACGTTCAAAATAAGAACCATCTTTCATTACAATCAATAGATCAATAGGCATCTCTGCACTACCATAACCAGAATGATAATTAGTGCGGCGGGCAGCATCAAAAAATTCATTAATTGGAATTGTGATATAACGATTCCCAATCCATGCAATATCTTCAATGTTATAGTTATAATAATTAAGCTTTCCGACAGTCTCTTCACAAAAATTAATCATAAATAATATCCTTTTTATGTAGCTAATGAACCATATCCAGAAAGTCCAACTAATTTTTCTGGGACAAGTTCTACTTCCAAAGTTCCATCGTCTGAAACATTTTTCGCTTTTGCAACTCTCGTTCCTTCATACCCACATTGATTGCAATAATAAGGAATTTCTAGCCCTTTTTCAAGATCTTTTGCAGAAGGAAGCCCTACAACAACATTTTTACTACCACATTTTTGACATACTAATTGTTGACCTAATGGAGCGCTTGAAAGACGTCCATCTTTTCCAATAAATCCAGAGTTGCGGGCTTCCTCAATTTTTTCTTCTCTACTTTTAGTAGAATTTATAAGAAAAGGTAAACCAAAACCTATTAAACCATCCATTAATCATCCTCCATTATGAATTCAGGACGATTAATCTTCTTAAAATACTTCTTTGCCTTTTCAGGACCAAGAGACTCGCAATAATCATCCCAAACATAACGATTCATTACGTCGTTAAATTCTTTCCACAAATCTTCACCAAGATCTTCTCGAAGATACCACTCACCTTCAAATCCAAGATCAACATTGCTCATACGATAAGAAATGAGCATGCGGCAAATGATATAATTACGTACCGAACCAAATTCAACGTCAAGTACATTCTGCATATATTCAATAACGTTATCTTTGAGCATAGGAGGATTCTTCTCAGAAATATTAAAGCAAATTTCATCCTGATGCTTAAACATTTTCCAAGAAAGATGATGAATAAGATTTTCAATATAATCGTTAAGAGGATAATCATCTTCTGCATAAGGACGAGTAAAAAAGCAATCGAAAACCTTTTCCATCTTATCAGTAGAATTGCTCATTTTTATGCCCCTCTCTTAATTTCAAAAACAGATCCATCAGAAAGATTAGTTACAATAAAATGATAGTTAAGTAGAGATCTTTGACGATACCAACGAGTATGAATATCTCGCATAACATCAAGGAAAGTTTGACCTTCAATATAATAAGTTCCACTTGTATGCTTTTGAGGATAAAGATCATCCCAATAGCAAGAAAAATCAATTTGGAACATTATTACCACTCCACTTCTGCAACTAATTCATTAATTGAATTGAAAATCTTAAAATGCCCTCCGTCAAGAGTTTCAAGCAATTCTTGACAATATTTAATAGTTTCTTCTAAAGATGCCCGATGATCAAAACTATATTCTAAACCATTATAATCTTCACCCTCTATAGTAAAAATATCAATCATTTTACCACTCTACATCTTCAATAAACTGATCATCGCAATCTCCACTTAAGAAAATATCTAAATGACCACCGCCCGCATAATCAAGAGTCTTTTCACACTCTATACGAGCTTGCTCAAGAGTACCGTAAAAATAAAACTGAATATATTCTCCGCAAACGTCTTCGCCTTCAATATTAAACTCTTGTTTAATATCAGAATTGAACTCCATCTTTGAAATCCTTTCTTTCTCTTTTTCTTTAATTATATTATAACATATTTTAATAGCTGCTGTCAACTACAAATCTGCTATATTAGAAAAGAAATTTTCTACTGGATCCTAGGATAGATATTGCGGCCGAGCCTTTTTAATTATCTTTCATATTCCAATATTCTTTAAGTTTAAAATAAGCTGGAGCTATATAATTAACAGCTATATCTGTTTCAGTCTGAGTCCCATACGCCAATCTTGTATAAATTTTATCCAATAGATGAAGTATTTCTCCAGCCTTTAAAATTTTTAATCCAGACTCTGGATCAGATGAACATAACATGGTATTCCTAACTCCTTCGCATATTTAATAGAACTTAGAGTTCCTTTGCTGCGGCCATCCCAAAATGCAATAACCACATCACTAAAATCTATCATTTCTTTATTTCTTATTAAACCAGCTTCTTTACCATATATTTTCCATTGAGCTGGATATTCCACAAATTCAATTTTATTTCTTCTTGCCCAATTTCTAGCTAAAGTATCTACACCCTTAGCCGCACCTTCTACAATACATCCAACATGATTTGGATCAATAAATAAATCTAAATTAATATATGTTATATCACGACTGCCGCATATACATACTATAGGTTTACTACTCTTGGGCATGCGGCGATCCTAAATTTCTATGTACTACATATTCATTACCTTGATCAACTAATTTTACTTCGCCTTCAATAGTATACATTGGTGTAATACCACCTTTTTCTGTTACAGCATAATATACACCAGTTTCTACGTCATAGATAGTATATATTTCATATGGACAATATCCTCTCCATTGAGTAGATTCATCAAGAGCACTTTTAGGAGAAGTCATAGTAGAACATATTCCGAAATATATAATAAAAATAAAAAATAGAACATAAAAAAAAATTAAATAATCATATTTATATATGAAATAATAATAATCATGATTATGTATTAAATTCTCAATCCGATGTTTCAACTCGTTCATATGCAAAACCTCCATCAGTACTATAATAAAAATTACGAATACCTAATTCAGTAAGTGCTGCTAAACAAGCTGCACAAGGACGAGCCATACCTCGTTGATTTGGAAGACCAGGCGCTATACGATATATATAAACATTTACATCCTTCCAATCAACTTGAATTCCAATAGGATAAGGAATTGAATTAATTGCAGCCATTTCTGCATGCACAGTATGACAACATGGCTTACTTCCTTTACGAAACTCCCTATACTTATGATTATAATATTTTTGCTTAGGATGAGTTTTACTACTATTGGAAGCTGCGGCCAATATATGATGCTTATATGTAATTACACAACCCAAATGAAAATGCGGGAAATCGCTAGTCTCAGCGATCTCCCTAGCCTTATCAAACATTTTCATGTCAAACTTAGAAAACTTAGCCATATAAATAAAAACCTTTCTCTTAATTAAAAATACAAATCAAAAGAAAGGTTAATCATCAGAACTAATTACAAAAACAAAATCATCGTTCTCAAGGATCGCATCCCAATTAATAAAAGCGCCCTTAGAGAAAAAATCATAAGCTCGCTTAACAGCATCCTTCTCATTGTCAGCCATTACAATATGAAAACCAAATCGCCCTTCAATGCGGCCATTCTGCTCGATAAGCCCATCCCAATTCAACTTGAACTTCATATCATCTTCCTTTCTCTGACTTCCTATATTTATATTATACCATAAAATCAGAGATGCTGTCAAGCACTATTATTTAAATTAGAGGAACATTACTCTGTTCTAGGAGAAAATCATATAGAGCTTCTGCTGAATTAAGATTATAATTCTTATTCCCGCATACGATCTCCGCAACAAAACTTTCATTGCGGCCATAGTCTCCATCAAGACACCACCAACTGATCCAATGTTGAACATCATTCATTGCAAGTTCTAGAGTTTCAATGAGTTTTATTTCACAATCAGAATTATTAAAACTATATCCTGAAATAAAATCTCCTCGACCGTAATCTTCAACTACATCATTAATACGAACTGCCATATCATCTGCGGCTTGTAGAACTTCAAGACAAGCTACAAAATGATCCTTAGAAATAATTGGTTTAGTCATTAAAATTCCCCTCTCCATGATATGGTTGATAACTATCTTTCTCTTGGATGCGACGATCTGTGTTTAGTTTCTGAAGAAGTCTACTTGCAGAAAGATCAATGTTCCCATTGGGATCCATAATTACATCTTCTTTTGGTTGGATAAATTGATGATCCTTTGCCCAAGGTTCATAAAGAAAACGTCGAGTAAATTTAGGAAGCCTAGAGAAGATATTATCAAGATTTCTATCAGTAATAGGCTGATAATTTGTTACATGAATAGAAGCACATACATGATTAAGATCTTGAAGCTTTGCAGAATGTAGGTGGCCGTGCACGTTAACACTGTCATACCATACTGCAACAGGATAATGACTTACAACTAGCTTTTGAGATAGATAAACAGGATAAAGAAATACTTGATCGAAATATTTTTCAAAATAAGAAAGATTAGCCTGTGCATCATGATTTCCATAAACGAAATATGCTTTGGCTCCAGTCTCTTTAATCCATTTTACTGTATCAAGATATTCAGTTTCAAGAACACCAAAATCTCCAAGATTCCATACCTCGTCACCTGATTTTAGTTTGCGGCAAAGGCTGGAAATTACAGCTTCAATATATCCATCGTGCTCTTCTATTGTTTTGAATTGTGTACGTTCAAAATTAATAATGCCACAACCATTCCAGTAATGACCAAAATGCAGATCAGAAATAAAATATCTCAAATTACCACCTACTTACTAAGAAAATACTTACGCCAAGTCTTACGAAGAGTTTCCTCATCCCAGCCATAACCTAAATTCTGACGCACATAGTCTTCCTCATCCCTATAATGAATGAAGTAAGAATGAATATCACGAGAATCATTCTTCTTCTTAAAGTGCCCACCACTGACTACGTGCTGATGTCGCAGCTTACGATTAAACCATTTCTTATTACGCTTATCGCCCTCAGTTGGAAACCAAAAATGCTTACGATAACTGCGGCTCATATACAACTCCTTAAACGAGTGTTATAACAAATTCTTTATCTTTATGCTCAAGAGCATAAAGGCAAGCGACAGAAAAAGAAGAAAAACTTTTTCCAAAAACTCCACCGAGATCCCACTCTTCCTTTTCTACAACCAACCAAGTGAGATCTTCTTCATAACGAAAATCAGGAGCATTTTCAGGAGAAAAAGTAAAATTCTTATTATTAGCCATTTGCAAACTCCTTTTCTCTTTTTCTTTAATTATATTATAACACAAAAAAGAGGCTCCTGTCAATAAAAAAGATTTAGATTTGTAAATCAATTTTAAAAAACAGGAGCCTCTTAAAAATTATCTCCATTGACGAGAATATTCATATTGAACTATACCTGCGGCTACTGCCACATTAAGACTACGGATACTGCCATAAGTACCAATGAAAACCATGGAATCACAAAGACCAATATCAGAAGCAGAGAGGCCTGGACCTTCCTCCCCAAAGACAAACGCAGACAAGCGGGGGAAGCTAATATCCAAGATATTGATAGGATTATAATCGACAATGTTATCAACAGCGAAAACAGTGTAGCCAAGAGATCTGACATAATCAATTACTTCCTCCAATGTATCTGCATGATATATGTGTTCATAATGTGCAGTTCCCGCAGTAGATCTTTTATCATATCTGCGGCGTCCTATAATATATACAGCTTTTCCTAGAAAAGCATTATTACTTCTAATAGCACATCCAATATTAATATTATAATCAATATTATTAAATATCATTATACAATCATTACGATTCTTTTGGAGATCAGCACGTATATCTTTAGTTCGCCAATCTTTATAAAATTCTATCACATTGGCTTTGCGGGAATTAATTTTATCTTCGCCCCAAGAATACTTTTCAATCATATTAATCTCCGCACAGCATATTAAGTTGATCAATAAAATATAGGACAATCTTTATTTCTTCAACAGATGCAGATGCATTAATTTCCCAATCACTATCCCACCAATCATATCGAAAACAATTTATTTTATTTCCAAATTCAAAAAAGAATGAATTTGTTCCTTGATAATAATAAGTACAATGCTTATGATACCAATGATAAAATACAAATAGTTTATTAAGAATTTGATCAGTAATATGATGTGAATTAATAAAAGGAATAATTTTTTCAGAGAAAAGAGATTCTAGTTCAGGTTTACCTTGAACTATATCAACATCTTCTTTTCTTTCAAGATACTTATAAGTTTGAATTACAATACGATGATTATTATAAAAAAGTTGAGTATGAATACAATTATTCCCAGTATTTACAGATCTAATATCTTCAAGAGAAAAATCTCCATTAAAATCTTTTGATTCTTCAATCTCTATCTTATCACATTCATCCAAGAGAGAAAAGAAATCCATAATATCAACAAGGTGAAACATATTTATTCCTTTAACGTCCAACTAGGTTCATAATGATAAAGAAACGTTCTACAATATCCATTTTTATCAAACTGAGATTTAAAAGATACAGCTTCTTCTTTTGAATCAAAGAATTTATCATGCACTTTTTCCCAAGAAGATTGCGGATCCATTTGAAACAGTACTACAACGCGCCATTCTTTAAACATTAAGCTCCTTCTCAAGTTTCCGAATCTTGCGGCTAATCTTGCGGAGAACGCCTTCTCCCTCCATCGTTTTACCGCGAGATAGAATTAGATTATAACGACTTTTAAGAGCTTTTAGCTCTGATTCCTTATTCATATTCATCGTCTCCTTCATCATCAAAGTTATAATCATACGCATACGGATCACAATCTTCACAAAGATAATTGTCAAAATTGTCATCTGCGCAGAAACAAGGACAAGTATCACACAGACAAATAGGCTTTTCCATTTTAGTACTCCTTCTGATAGGTAGTAATCTCAAAATACTTAATGCCATTTTCTGTTAGCTGATCTTCATATGAAATAATTTCTTCATATTGCCAATCAAATTCAAGATCAAAAGAAGCAAGAACGCGATTGGTTTCTGCATTATAAATATCAACGAAAATCATTTTGTCCTTCTTTCTCTCACTTTCTTTAATTATATTATATCATAAAAATATAGCATATGTCAAATATTATTTTATAGAAGAGGCGTGTAAGGATTGTTTTCTGCGGTCCATATATATTGATGTTCTATTCGATCTATACGTAATCCTCGTTCAGCTAAAACATCCCAAAGTTGTAACATTTCAGATTCAGAACCTTTAAATGGAAGCATGATCTTATGATCTTCAGATAAAAATAAATAAATCATATTTTCTTTATCTGGATTTTTTGGTATATTTAACATAATTTTCCTTTCTTACGCAAAAAAGGGACTAGCTCTCGCTAGTCCCAGGAAGTTTAACTTCTTTAGCCAAAAAGTCATCAATAATAAAAATTGGTAAATCATTATTAGTAATAACTTTAGATGCAACATCTATATCACCAATACGACCACAGATCGTACAATATGTTCCTGCACCCATATAAGGTTCACCAAAGAAGCAAAAAGAAAATAAACATTCATTATAAATATGTTTATGATTAGATCTTTTTACAGAAATTTTTTTCTTTTTCTTTTTATATCGAGGTTGTTCAGGCAATTCTTTATATTTGCGCTGTATTTTAAATTCTTTAGATGAAATAGACATGATATTATTAATTCCTTTCTCTTAAATTAATAATATTATATCATAATTATTTTTATTTGTCAATTACAATGCTCCATCATATCTAACGTATTTTATATAGTCATAATGAGCATGAGATCTAGTAGCACCTTCTTCAGAACCAATTAAAATATTCGTAGCTTCTTTTAATTCTTCATGAATAGTATCAAGAGTTGTATTTTGATTAGCATTAACTCCTCGAAGTAATGTTCCATTAACATGCAGTCCAACAGCATCTCATTTTACAATAATATCTTCACCTGCGGGAATAGTAATCTCAAGACCCGTAAACTTATATGCTCCACCTTCACTTGCGGAACCTATACGGAGTTTAGTCTGGATAGTACCAACAGCTTGAGATGTATACATATTAACTACTGGCCCCGATTGATAATCAGTAATTATAGCACCTATACTAAGAAGATTTTCTTTTACTGTTGTAATACCAGTAAGATTAAACTTAGCTTCTATATATTGTCCATAATCAAAACTGAATGTAGATGGAATTGTTCAAGAAAAGTTTTGGCCATTTGGATCATAGTTTTGCGCTAAAATAACATCCGTATAATATTCTTGATCCATAACTAAAACGGAAATAGTATCAGAATATTCGCCGCAAGTTAATGTGATAGTATCTCTACCATTTTCTATACCTTCTACTATTGCGGTAAAAGCACCACTAGCTTTATTGATATTATAGTCAACAACTTCTACTTTATTATTAGCTGAAGTAAAAGTAATTGGATCTGTAGTTGCGCCTGGTGTAATTATTCCAGAAAAAGAATTTTGCATATTAACTCATGTTGTAATATCAGTTTCATTAATAACAACACCTTCACAATGAGTAAATAATAAATCTTCTAAAGCTTTTATCCTATTGGATAATTCACTATCATTATATGCAGCAGAAATCTCTCTACGAACTCCGTCTATGTCTATAAATATATGCCCGACTGTCATGTTAGAGTTAGGAAAGATATAGTATATAGCTCCTTCTTCATATTCTTTTCTTTGAATATCTGCATCAGAACCGCTATAAAATTTTATTAAAGCCATATAACAACTCCTTTCCAATTTAAAAAGGAAAACATTTTTACTTTATAAATAAAAATTCATTTTTTGATTTAATAAAAAACAGCCCCTAGTATTTTATTACTAGAGGCTGTAAATTAAAATTCAATAAATTCATCATCATCTATCTGATCATCGATGATATTATCATTATTTTCATCTTCTTGACGATATTCGTCTATCGCCGCAGCTATTTTTTGATTTACATAATCTTTTAAGAGGGCATCATATTTACGTAGATCATTTAAATTCATATATTGATTTTTCATAAATTACTCTTCTGGTGCTATCTCTGCTGGATTGCTTACTAAAGCACCATCAAGATAGACATAAGGATCATTAGTAGTAATAACTCCTTCACCGTCGTCGTAAACATAGAATAAAGAGCCCTCTTCAGGACGATCAAGTGCAGTAATATTAACTACATATTTATTAAATTCTTGCTTATTGCCAGTTCTATTAGTATAGTCTTGGAAAAGAATAAATCCTGTTCATTCATTAGCTTTACCACTAACAAACTCATAAGCGCAATTATCTACATTAAAAGTAGCATTAGCATTATTTTTATTGGAAATACGAAGAATATTGTTACCAGTTCCGCCATGGAATTTACAATCTTTAATTGTATGAACAGAATCATTAGCAACTTGATAGAAATTAATAAAATTATTGCCTGGAATACCATTGAAAACACAATTTTCAACTGTTACATTTCCATTATCAGCAGTTTGTCCACCTTCAATTGGATTCTTAATATTTCCGCACTCAAAAGTACAATCTTCAACAGTTAAAGAACCAGTACCTTTATTTAAAAGAGCAGAATATCCTGTTCCATTAAAATCACAATTTTTGACAAAAACATCTTCTGCGCCATTTACAGTTAAACCAAAAACTTTGGCACTTTTATCTGTGCCCATAGCGCTGAAAGTGCAACCTTCAAATTTTAACATATTAAAACCTCCCTTTATTTATAAAATTAAGCTACGATAACTTCGCCATTAAATTGAGCGCCAATAATTGTAACTTCTGCGGTTTCTGCTACGGTGATATTACCACTAAATACAACGCCATCAGCTTCAATTACAGTGTCGGTATTAATAGTTAAATCTTCAGTTACAGGAGCGGTAAGAACTAATTTCTCTCCTTCATTAAGATTATCAATTGCATCTTGTACTGTTTGATTCTCTTGGAGAGTAACAGGAGTTAAGAATAAAGCATTAATATAAGTATCAGAAATTGATGTAATTGCATCTACTTTAGCATTAATAACATTAATTTGTTGACCTTGTTCTGCTACAACACTAATTAAATTAGATGCGGCTTCTCCATGTGTAGTAATCCAATCTGCAATCTCTTTTAATGTATCAAGAGCATTAGGAGCACCATTTACTAAAGCTGCAATAGCTGCATTAATTTGATCTGCAACTGCGGTATCACCAACAAGAGCTTTAAGTGCATTAAGATTACCAACAATAGTAGCATCCATATTCTTTAAATCATTAATATCTGCAACAAGAGCACTATCATCATATGGTTGTACATCAGTGCCCGCAGAAGTATGAGCATCTATATACGCTTTAATCTTATCATCATATTTTTTAAGACCAGGATAGTCAAGATATTCTGGACGATCAAGATATTCTTTATTAGCCATTATATTTATCCTTCCTCGAATAATTGATCAATACTATCAAGAGAAATACTGGAAGTAAATTCTCCTACAATAGTTTCTATACCATCTTTTATTACAACTACATTTTGTTTAAGAGTATCTGCTTTTAAAATACCATCTACTTCAACATTTTCTAATGGAGTTGCACGGACACCGGTATCTCTACCTTTTATATACCAATTGCCATTTTCTCCAATAGAAGGAATAATATCTTCGCTTGGAGTGCTTCCGGAGGATCCACCTGATGAACCAGCCATTTTCTTAGCTAGAGCAAGAGTAACTAAATCCATGTTTTACCTCCTTACAATTTTTTCCATTCTTTTGCATTATTGCAAACATATACGTCGCCTGTATTTGCGACTAATGCAACAGAACCTGGCTCCTTTGGTAGTTTATCTAGGTCAGATACTTCATCCACTAAAAACTGATGCGTATTATTGCGGGCATCAGCACTAAGAATTTTGTATTTTGCCATTTTAACACTCCCTTTCTGGAGAACTACAATCTAAATTAGATAGATTTCATTTTATTGATCTAATAAAAAAAGACCCTCATGGAAAAATTCCATAAGGGTTATTAATTTTTACTGGAGCTAATGATAGGAATCGAACCCACAACCTACTGATTACAAGTCAGTTGCTCTACCTATTGAGCTACATTAGCATTAATATTATTTTAAGGCCACTCTCCTAGTGGAGCATCGGATAGTTTAGCATTATCACCAATATCAGTACAATATGAAATACCTGCACCATTACCTACATAATCCATATCGTCAAAAATTTCACGCGCAATATCCTCATATAGACTTGACTTAATACCATGCGGATCATTTAGATTATCACAGAAGAATTGAACGACTTCTTTCTTAAATACAACATAAGTAAAAGGAACAGCCCAATATTCACTTCCAGGAATAACTACATACGCAAGAATCGGATTATTTTCAAAAGCGGCTTCAAAAAGTTCTTTAGCTGTAACAAACTTATGATTTGGCATAGTCTGACAATCAATATTAATTTCAAGACCAACATTACCAAAATATTTCATATCAGGAAGTAGTTGTGCAATAGCCGCGGCTTTTAGACCACACTTATGAGAAATTGAAAGTGTAACTGAAGGTTCACTATAATCAACATTAAAAGCAATATTCGGATCTGGATCAAACATGGCTTCCAACATATGCACATAAATTACCCAAGGAGGAGAAACTTTCAAACGAATAGTATCTGGCATAGCTTACCTCTTTCTAATCATAACAATTAATTGTAAAGTGCCTACAACTAAAATTAAAAAACTAAAATTACCTTTAGTCATTTCTGTAATAATAGTTTGAATTCATTTTATCAAAATCAAAATCCTTAAATTATATGGAGCGGATGACGAGAATCGAACTCGCATCAAAAGCTTGGAAGGCTTGTGTGTTGCCATTACACTACACCCGCGTATTTGTGGTTGGATTAGCTGGATTCGAACCAGCATCTCAAAGACTACCGGTATCAATCTTTGCGTTTTACCTTTACCACTATAATCCTATGGTGGACCTAACTAGACTTGAACTAGTGACCTTTCGCTTATCAGGCGAACGCTCTAACCAACTGAGCTATAGGTCCGTGGTGGAGATAACGAGAATCGAACTCGTGTCCGAACGTTTTCACTTTGGCTTTATACGCTCGTCGAACCCTTCTATCCCCATTAATGGACATAATTAAAATAGTGTTTTAGCTAAAGTAAAGGAATCGAACCTTTATCTTCTTAAAAGATGTTTTATCCATTAAACTAACCTCAGAAGTAAACTATTTTACCATCACATTAATAATTAATTATATGGTGCGTCGGGTTGGATTCGAACCAACAATGTTTACCCTGAGGGATTGGTTTTACAGACCAATGCAACACCGCCATCGTTGCCGCCGACGCTTAATTGGTGGAGAATGCGGGGATCGAACCCGCGACCTCAGGCTTGCAAAGCCCGCGCTCTCCCAGCTGAGCTAATTCCCCATATGGTCGGGACGGAGGAACTCGAATCCCCAACGTCTTGTTCCCAAAACAAGTGCGCTACCAATTGCGCCACGCCCCGATGGTACTTCCTGTCGGACTCGAACCGACGCTCTTAGGATTAAGAGTCCTCTGCTTTAGCCAACTAAGCTAAGGAAGTATAAATGACAGGCCCAACCCTGCCTGGCAGAGGACTACCCCTGGAGTTTCCCGACTTTCACAGGCAGCTTATAGCCGTATACGCGATCAGGTGGAGGACCCATTATAACCTGCGGATCCGCATATTAAATATATTTTCAAATGTGTTTATATGCTGTTTTTCTTTTACCCTTACATACTGCACTAATATGAGAAGTAACACCTTTAGGTGTTTTTACTTTAGTAAAGTGATTTTGATATAATCATTGATATGCTTCAATCAATGAATTAAAATTACATATAAAATTATTTTTTAAATCATACATTGCAACTTTTTTCTTGTTATGTTCACTTGCTGATATAATTTCTATATTTTGGTCTAGACAAGCTTTTCTAATTGTATCTATATCACATTGAAAAAAAGTGCTTGTAGTTTTTAATGTTTTTAATTCTAAATATTTTTTAGCTATTTCTTGATAATTATAATAATGTTTACTATCTCCACCTAAAGTAGCATTATAACCATTATGATAAGTATCTAATTTATTAATTCAATATTGCTCTCTATCTGACGCTTTTTCTGCTGAACAATATTCTAATTCTTGAATAATAAAATTATTAATACCATATTTAGCAAATGCTTTATATAGAGGTCTATTTTTTATATTATCACGTTTACTATCAGCAATATGAGTTTTTCATCGTTGCTCAATAGTTTTAGTTGTTTTTCCAATATATTGCTTTTGATTTATTAAATTTGTAATTACATAGATGTATGCCATTTATACGGCTCCTTTCTATTTATTTATTTCTTCTCTGCTTCGTCGTCAAGACTCGAACTTGAAACAACAGGAACCAGAATCCTGGGTTCTTCCAATTGAACTACGACGAAGCAGAGAAGAAAATGGCGAGACTGATGGGGCTCGAACCCACGACCTTCGGAGAGACAGTCCGACGCTCTAGCCAACTGAGCTACAGTCCCGTGGCTGCAGAGCTCGGGCTCGAACCGAGGACCCTTCGCTTAACAGGCGAATGCTAACTACCAACTGAGCTACTCTGCAATATTTTAAATCAAATCTTTAAGTTTTTCAACATTATATTCACTATAATTATCTCAATATTTATTACATCCAAGAGAAGTAAAAATATTCATTATATTATCGTTATATTCTTTTATATAAATATAACAAAGTCATCTACCAAAGCTATCAGTTTGCGGACCTTTAATTTCTGAATCAGAATAGAGATTAACTTTTTTGTTCAAAAAATGTTTTTCTGCATAAGCTTTACACAATTTACCATATTCTTTTTCAGGTCCACGACATTCTGGCGTATCTAAATTTAAAATTCGTATTCGTTCATGAATATGAATATGAAAACCTAAATCAATATCTACATCATAAGTATCACCATCAACAACGTTAATGATAATTGCATTATATTCATACATAAAACTCCTAATAAATAGAGGATATAATAAGAATAGTGAAAATACGTGCTCTACCTTTGAGCTATAATACTCTATTAGTATTAATTGGGATCGAACCAATAACATCGCCATTATAAGTGGAAGTAACTATTCTAACCATCACTCTATATTTTATGTTCAAGTCCATCCTCGTAAAGGATCAGGTCTTAAAAAAGTAGATCCTTTATCAATTTTATCTTTACTCTGATATGTTCAATTAACAACAGTAGTATTTAAAAAAGACCATAATTTATCTGTGTCTCGTTGATCTTTATTTTGATGAAAATAATTATCTATATAACCTGTATAATCATCAAACATATACTCTAAAATACCTATTGGTACTCAAATATTTTGATCTGCGACTTCCATCTCTTCAATTTCATTAATAATTATTTTAAAATTATTTTTTGAAAATTTGCCCAAAACAGACCTCCTATATATATTTGTGTTATAAACACATAAATTATCTGGCAAGGGTGGTAGGATTCGAACCCACGGCATTGGTTTTGGACGCCAACACGACAGATTTGAAGTCTGCTGCTTTGAACCACTCAGCCACACCCCTATTTTATACATTTTAAAGAGGAAAATTTATTGATAGTAATTATAAAAAGCAAAAAGTGGCGCTTTAATTTATTATCATCCTGAAGTAACTATCAATCCATCACTCTAAATAAACAATTGGTTGCGAGAGACAGGAGTCGAACCTGCTGTCTTCGGCTTATGAGACCGACGAGGAAACCGTTTCTCCCCTCCGCAATATTGGTAGCGTGTGCGGGATTCGAACCCGCGATCACTGGCTTGAAAGGCCAGGGTCCTAACCACTAGACGAACACGCCATATAAATGGAGGAAAAATTGTGAATCCTAAAAAGTATCAGCGGAAAGGAGACTAATACCATTAAGAAGGAGGAATCACATCGAGAAGGGGTGATCAAAAAATTCTAGTTTTTAACATACCGGAATTTAAACAGTATGTTACTTATTTCAAATCGAAAATTAAGTAAGTATCAATATACATATTTTCATCATAATATTTGAAGTAAGAATTCACCCATCACTCCATTTATTTTAAATTAATGCGGAAATACTAATAACAGCTTATTTATTGCCAAATAAGTGGGGGCAATACGTTGATTTAATTTCATGTTATATCCTCGAAGTAACTGTTATACCATCACGCAATATAAATTTTATTGGTGCGGGCTGTGAGACTCGAACTCACACGTCCTAGGACAACAGATTTTAAGTCTGTGGCGTCTGCCAATTCCGCCAAGCCCGCATATGGTAGAAGTGCAGAGATTTGAACTCTGATCAGCCGATTATCTGTCGTTACGGTTTATAAGACCGCTGCTCTGCCATTGAGCTACACTTCTATAATCTGGTACATGTCCTTTGGTGTTGCGAGTCACCGCAGGCTCTGACACTGTACTTAAAGGTGTACAGTAACCGTCCTCCCTCGGGATCTTGTCATGCGGCAGAGCGAGTTACCGCATCCTTTCTCTATGATTTCGGGCTCATAGCAGCCGCCTCTCTCGGGGTAAAGGTAGTGCTTAAAATACAATCATAGGCATTACACCTCACTTGTCAGGTGGTTTAACTTTGCAATAAAATTAAAACTTTAGACAATCAATTGCTACCATCTCCTTTTGGAAAATTAAAGCACTTATACCTATATTACAATCCCTGGCTTTAACGGGTCAGGCGTCCGGAGCACACAGTCCTTTCTAAGACTACCTACATTGCTCATTGCAGCTGAGAAATTAGCATTACCCAGACTCACCACGTGGAGGTTTTCTCTTGAGTCCATTGCTTTCTTTTTGAGTATGTGGCCATCATACTCCAGGTAAGAAAGTCATAACCTAGGATGGATCAGTGGATCCTACCACTCCAAACCTCTTTAGCACCAGTTTGGACAGCGCTCTGCGGTAGCCTTGATTGGGAGCACCTTCTCACCAATTGTACTATCCGTCTTACGAATTAACTAGACTTCTTTTCCATCGCTCTAGTACGTCCACGATGCGGTCATCCTTTGAGCTTAAAGACGAGAGAGCCCCGTGTAAGAAAACTCGTCTAAGGTTACTGTCTAAATGAGATCCTCTAACCTCTGAGGTATTCCGCCAGTATATCGGCGGAAGTTGGACTCGAACCAAC
>JAEEHF010000032.1 GCA_016280725.1 Bacillota bacterium
ATGCTAGCATTCTTTTTTAGTAAATCTAGTCTTGTTTCTCCAGGTTTTTGATTTGCACCTGCTGCAATCATAATTAAATCAGCATTCTTGCAACAAGGATAATCTCCTACTTCAATTTTCATTTTAGAAGGTGAAAATGCTAAGCAATGATTTAAATCCATCACTTCTCCTTCTAATCTTTCTTTATTTAAATCAATTAGGCAAAGTTCATTTACATACGTTTTTTGATTTAATAGTGCATACGCATAGCTCATTCCAACATTGCCACAGCCGATAATTACAACTTTCTTTGTTTCAACCATATTTATTCCCCCCTCTATTGTATTAATGAAGTATTAATTTGAATTATATCATAATATGGGAAAGAATAAATAACTATCATAAAAACAAAAAAACAGTAAGAAAGAGTACTTTCTTACTGAATTCAATTATGTAACGTCAAAAAGGGGTGTCCATGATTGATAAAGTGATTATTATGATAAATTATAATAATTTCTTCCACTCTTCCTCTTTAAAACCTGTGGTGATTCCTTTATCTGTAATGATAATTGGTCTTTTAACAAGCATACCATCAGTAGATAGTAGCTCTATTTTTTCTTCTTCAGACATAGTTGGAAGTTTATCTTTAAGATTTAATTCTTTATATTTTAAGCCACTTGTATTAAACCATCTTTTGATATCTAAGCCTGACTCTTTAATCCACTTTTTAAGCTCTTGCTTTGATGGATTATTAATGGCAATATCTCTTTCTTCAAATTTAATTTTGTTACTAACAAGCCATGCTCTCGCCTTTTGGCAAGTTGTACATTTTGGATAACAAATAAATAATGGGGTCATTGGGGTGGGTCCTTTCGAATTCGTTTTTACATATTATATCATCATATGCTTGGATATAAAATAATTGTTGCAAAAAGTTCCAGACCTTCGGGCTGTTTTTTGGGATTTTCTTTAGAACAATTGAAATTTCTGAAACCCGCTTCTTTCTAAGTGCTGGTTGACATTCAATTATGCGTTTTGTATTTTTACTATTTTATCATTTTTCGATACTTTTTCTGGGTTTGACTGTAGGAAGACTGTCAAGTAAGATTTTTGAATATAAAAAAGATCACTCTTCAATAATGAGGACACCCTTATTTCTTTTCAAATGAATACTTATTACATATTACTTCCTTTGGCTAATTGCATTATACACTATTAAATCACACAATCTATTTTTACCTCTATATTTATCAATACCAAAAAACATCTTCTTTGTATCTCTAATATCTTTTTCCAGAATGTTTCCTACTATATAAAACATTAACACTATAAATATTATTAAGGCTATACTCTCATTCGTAGTAAAATGATTGAAAATAATTTCAATGCCTTTTTCCCATAATACCAATAATAGGCTAAAAACAATTGCTGGTTTAATATATTTGTTTTTTTGTGAATTATACATTTTTTCAATTTCATCTCTTACTAGCATTGTCTTTTGGAATGAATTAATTTGCTTTTTATGACAATAATTATTAATCCATCTTTTTTGTAATCTGTCATATTCAGCCAATACTCGAATTCTATATTTTTTCCCTTTAAGTTGAGATATTTCTTTTTTTGTTTTCCAACTACATTTTTCTGACATCAAATCAAATAGTTTTTTAAACAACTTTTGGTTTAGAAACTTGTGAATCAAAAAATAGAAACCAACTAAACATATAACTATTCCAAATTGATAATCTTCGCTTGTTTTTACTTTGAGACTTATGTATAAGAAAATAATTTCTAGTATCAAAATAACCTTTTGTATAACAATATATTTTTTACAATATTTATTTATTAAATCTACTTGATTTTCATAATTGTGTACTAATTGCTCTATCATTCTTTCTCCTATCTTACTATAGTTAGTATTTTTTAAGAATCATGATGTTTTTTATGATAATCTGCCTGTGAAAAGAAATTATTTGAAATATCTCTTAACTCACTAGCAAATCTATGATACTCTACCTGTGTTTCTTCTGCTCGTTCCTTCCACTTATTTCCCAACTCAATCCATGCTGTTCCCTCTTCATCCAGGCATACTGCACCTACAGAATTAAATACTTTAATAGAATATCCTTTTCTTATTTCATCAGCATCTTTTGCATTTAAAATACTTGCGACACTTCTATCTATCCAAAAGCCATTAACATCTTTTGGACTAAAAGCAAGTACCTCGCCAAAGCAATGTAAGGCAACTTCAAGTCTATCCATTTCTGTTGCTATTTCTTTCATTCTTACTAACCATTCGTTGATTTTTTCTTTGTCTATTATTCCATCATCATTGGTTCCCGGAACTGTCTTCCATATCTCTAATAGTCTATATGCATTTGTTGCAAGTTTATCATCATTATTCTGTTTGTTTTCTTTATCATTACTAGCTTTAAAAGCAAGACAAATGATTTGCATATATATTTCAGGTTCTTGACTAAGCCTTTTTTCTATAGTAATAGGTCTATATTCCTCATCATAGCTTAGCAAAGGTAAGTACGCCCATTCAATTTTAAATAATTCATCCTTATTGTATTCTTTGTTTTGTAAATCTTTTATGACAGTCTTTATATCATATATATCAATTTGATTCATCTCATCTTGAGAATTAAGGCTACACATTAGTGCTTTTGCAGATAATTCCATACTAAATGATCTTTTTTCATACAATGCCATATTAATTAATTCAACACATTTAATAGGTCTATTAGCTTCTATTAGTTTTTCTATGGCATAATTATAATCACTACCATCTTCCACAAATCTAATGTCAACCGTTTTCCAATATTCTAATTCATCCTCTTGCAAAATCAATTTAGCTTTATCCCATATACTTTGATTATTCGGTAATTGAATCAATAAATTAACTTTTCCTTTTGTAGATAAAGTATCCATATTTATGGAATCAAACCACTCAAATCCATTTTTTGAAAACTTCTTTTTTACATATCCCTGAGCTATTAAACAATTTTCCATGTTCAATAATCCAATAATTTTCTTTTCGTCTTCAACAGATAAATCTATATTTCCAAGAACAAATCCAACTCTATATCCATCTTTAACATCTTTACCAAATTCAACCACGTTATCAATTCCATCTTTTAACAACTCGGATACATAGCCGACTTGCTCTGATAATAGTTTTTGTTCTTGCTCATCATAACCACCTTTTTCTTCATATAAGTCCCAATAATTTCCTGCGAAATATCGTTTATAGTATATTTCCTTTTTACTAGGTCTTAATCTAGGTGATAGTTCTTCTAATTTTGAAATTGCTTCTTTAGGTAATACCCATTTAGCCTCACTATATTTCCTGTGTCTTAGAATTAAATCTTCAATTCTATTCCATATATAATACTTTTCTGTGTCTGGCAAATTAAGTATTTCCTCGGATGAAATTTTATTTAAAATCATACCAAAGAGTTCTTCTGGGACACTATCCATCACATCTATAAGTTGAATAATCCTTTTAGAATTGTCATTAGAATAATCAATTGCTATATCGATTAGATCTCTATATTGTTCATATACTTCTTCTTTTGTTACTTTTAAATCATTCTCATTTATTCTATTATTCCATTTAGGCTTATATGTTGGAAAACTTATAGTCTGATACTTAGGCATTAATTGCATTAAAAATTCCCAACCTATATCTTCGTTTTCCTTTAAAATCATTTCGATAGTTGCTTTCCTTAATGTGAAATTAGCTTTAGTCTGCGGAAACCATGGTAATAGTATTCTAGCCATTATTTCAATTGCTTCTTTATCATATTTACTCATCTTGCTTAAAGTATCAAATACTGACATTAAATAAATTGGATTCCAAGCTAATAATTCTAAACTCCAATATAAGCCATTGGTATATTTTTGAGTTATAACAAATTCATCTTGTCCTTCCATTAATTGCTTAAATTCATCCAGATTATTATCAATAAATCTGTTAATCTGCTTTATGTATTCTTCTTCATCAATCTCTGCTATTACTGGAAGTAATTCATCCAAACTTGCGATCATTTTCCAGTTTGGTGAATCTAACAATTGATGGACCACCATCCAACATGAAGATTTCACTTGATACTCGCAATTCATCATCTTTTCATGCAAAGATTTTATAATAGCAAAAGATTCTAAAACTTCTTTCTTCATTTGTTTTGAATAAATCATTTTTTTTCCTATAATATTGCTTAAATACCTTTTTTGTGGCTCCAACTCAAATTTTGGATCCTGTTCATCCAATACTTTTAATGACATTTCTTCAAATTTTTTAATATCATCTGGGAAATAATTCTCTGAAAATCTTTCAATTAGTTCTTCTCTTTTATTAATTTGCCAGCAATTATTTCTGTAATCAACATACTCCGAGTTTTGCCCTAATAATTTTCTTAGATGTTTTATCCATATTTCATACTCTTTTCCTATTAATGTGTTAATAATCTGCTTCTCTTCCTCATTTTTTTCATTCCAAGTTCCAACTAGTGCACATATTTTCATAATATCTTTTTCTTCATCTATTAAAGGAGAAGAATAACTTGAAAATAAATAATCATCTAGTTTTTTAGTTTCTTTATCCTGTTCATATATTTTTCTTCTATCATATTCATCCAAAAGATAATTAACGCTTCCCTTTCTGATAAATGCTGTGGATGCATATACTTTTCTTTTAATATTGGCTTTTTCTTCTTGTCTTGATACTTTTCCTTTTGGATAATCTTCTACTATAGAATAGACTCTATCAACATTGTCCTTAGAAATATAAATATATCCATAAATATCCCCTTTATATTCGACCACACCAGTTTCAACATGTGGTCTAGGTTGTATTTTTTGACATAAGTCCTGATATTCATTATCATCTTGCATTAGTCCTTCAGGTATTCCTTTTCGTTTTTTTGTTTTATCATCTATTCCAATTATAATAAATTTATTTTTACCATAACTTTCTGAACAATTCAAAAAAGCACATACATCTTCTATAAAGTCCGCTTTACGGTCTCCAAAGTACGGTATTTCTTTATAATCCAACAAAGGTCCTTCATTAGGTCTATTTTCAATAATACTCAAAATTTCATTATATAATTCCTGTTCCATTCTACCTCCTATAAAACTTTGCATTATTCAATTATCTTATATCATATTCTGTCGGTTCTTGTCTACGGGTGCTTTTTGTCGAAAAATGTCGAAATTCTAAGTATTTCCAAGAGAAATAACTTGCATTCTTCCATCTTCAGAGTTAACATACACAAAACTTTGATTTTAGGAGATTTCTATTATGGAAAAAGATATGTTAAAGATTATTGTTAATGCTCGTTTCGAGGATATTTCTCGTATTACTGATGAAGACAAAAAGTTTCTACAAGCTAATTGCAACTATAAAGAGCTTCATGGAAAACTTGAATCTCTAATTACCCATAATTGTAGTGATGAAGCGGACAGAATCCTTCATGCTCTTGAAAACCTCATTGAAGACATAAATTTTGAATCTGGATATTACAATGAAAAGTATTATAAGCAGGGGTTTATTGATGGATTAAACGTTATTAAGTTAATCCTTCAAAAGCCTTCTTAGTTGATGCCCTACACAGTAAATAGGGCATCTATATTTTCCTTTTGTTTGTTGCTGTCTTTATCATACATCAAAACAAAAGTACACTTCAATTCACTTTTGTTCACTCTTCATTTTCTCCTACTTCAGCAACATATTTCTCTGACTTTGACTTTTTCTCTTTCTATTTATCTTTCTATTTCTCTGACTCTGACTTTATTCTCTTTCTCTATCTTTTTCTTTAACTCTGACTATGACTCTAGATCTGACTCTGGTGAACAATGTGCGCACATTTTTGAACATTCTTGTCACAATGTAACGTTCTTCAATACTTATGTTGACAAACTGTAGATTTTTTACAAAAAGAAAACCTATTTTCACGAGTTGAAAGTTCACTTCAATACACTTTTGTTCACCCCTACTTGTAGGCTATAAAAATCTTTGCTAAAGTATGAGAAAAGAAGCTAAAAACACTTGTAAAACAGATAATTTCAAGCTACAATACACAAAAATTTGAAAGGAGTGGTCTAGTGTCAAGAAGAGGGAAAAATGAGGGAAGCATTTTTCAGAGGAAAGATGGTCGTTGGGTTGGTCAAATCCAAATTGGGCATTATCCTGATGGAAGACGTAAGTTTGTCAAACCTTACCTCTTCTCATTTTTTTGCCATTTTTTGCTTGTATGGCGATTCCTTTTTCCATATCTTTGAACATCTGCATCATAATTCTTTCGTGTCTTTTAGAGAATTTGTGTGGTGGCATTTCCTGCTTCTGGTATTCCGCTTCTAAATAAATCTGACAGGCTCTCTTTAGTAATTCTTCAAATTGTTCATTTCTCATTTTGAGCATACCTCCCCAAATTACGTTTCTATATATATAACGATTCTGGGGAAGAATAAGGGACAAATTTTGACATTTTTATATAAAAAAGAAGAGGTGCATTTACCTCTTCTCTTAATTTAAAATTCATTTTTGTCATATGGCTTTCCAAATTGGCTAGGTGTAAACATCTTAACTATTCCTTTATCATTCACAGAAAAAATATGTAAGCATAAAACTTCAGCAACTTCTTTTGGGATTCTTCTTAAAGCAACTTGAGCTGATTCCCAACATAGTCCAAGTCCATATTTATATGCATGATTTATTCCAGATATTCTACCGTCACTCCTTGATATTGAATATCTTTTCACATTCATTCTGGTTATGATCTGCCCCAATGCATTAAGCCATCCCTCTTTATTAATTGACTGTGCAGATTTAGCATATGATTTTCCTTTACACTCAACAAAGAAATATTCACTATTCTTTCTTCCACCAACAAGTCTGATATCTACTCCATGTTGATGCAAATCACTTTTTTCGATTCTTTCTTCATGCCAATTTCCATCTTTTTTATTAACCATAAATTCAATTACTTTATTTACAACAAACTTTTCATCTATTCTCTTATTCAATTAATGATTTCTCCTTTTATGAACTAAATATTCATCTATGCTATGCTATCTATCAAATTAAATAACTCTTCTATTTTAGTTACAATTCTCTTTTGCTCTTCAATTGGTGGTATTGGCATTAAAAATTTACCAAGTTTTTTCACAGAAATAAACGGAAATGTTGTAGAATTTCCAACACTAATCATCTTTGATTTCAATGTTGATACATAATAATATATAAACTTGTAATAAATATCGTTTTTATACTTATCTTTTACCAACAATCCATTCCATTGTTGATTAGTAGTCATATCAATTTTTGCTAATGCGTAGTTGCCAATAGTTGCACTTGTACAACATAGAATTACTGTATCTTTAGGTATGATTCTGCCGGAATTACCTAATGCTAACTTTGTAATATATTGACTAGTTTTATTTATTATATGTCCCTGTTTTTTTATATCTTCTACAGTAAACCATGGTACTTCTTGTTTATCCCAATATTCCTTTTTGGTTCGTAATGGGGTAAAGCCATTAACAATATTAAACAATAAATCAAATGTTGTCCATTTCCAATTACTTGGTATTTCAAATGGATTTTCCCCATTTATTTCATCAACTTCAGGAACTGGCAACGACAAATCATTTTCAATTAGTTTTCCGTGTATTGCATCTTCTAGTACTTTGTTTTTAAGAATAGATTTTAATTTTTCTTTTTCTTGGTCATTTCTTTCTTTTTGATCTATTAGCTCAAATATCTTTTCTATATTATTTACAGCATCAATCTGCTCTTCATATGGAGGAACTATTATTTCCAATTCACTCAAATCATTTTTATTAAACCCAGCTTGAGCCATTTTTGATAATGTTTTAGTAAATTTTTGATAAAAATCAGATAAAAAATAATAATAAACAAATTTGGGATAAAATCTTTCTTCATCGTTAATACATACCTTTGCCATGGCAACATTATAAGCACCATCTTCTGCAATAAAAACTTTTCCCAAAGATCCACCATACCTAGCTAATAATATATCTCCTTTTTTAGTAAATTTTGATACTGTGTCTTTTTTTACATATACTGGAACTGGCTTTTCCCCATAATCCCTTGTTTGATATAATCTAACATATCCATCTTTCTTAATATCAGAGAATTGAGACTTTGGAGGTTGTGAACCACCTACAATATCAAAATTGTCTATTATTTTTTCTTTTTTGTAATCTGTTCTAAAGAAATATCCATTATATATATAGTAAAGTATTTTTCTTTTCAAAAGAGTGTTATTTACCATTTTAACATCTCTCCTAACTTAGATAAAATATTTACGTTTTCTTCTGTTAGTTTCTTCATTTTATCTATTATTTCTTCTGCAGTCATAGTTTCTGTTTCATCTATCTTGTTAGGATTTTTGATATCCAAATTAAAATTTTTTATATCTTCAACCTTTACTATCCATGCTTGTTCATTCTCTGTTCTATTATTCCACCATTCTTTTACTTTATCAAAATTTGATTTTTTTATTGGATTCGTTTTTGTAAATCTTTGCTGTCCATCTGGTAATTCTAAATCGTAATACCATATTTCTTTTGTGCCTTTAGGATCTTTATTAAAGAATAATAAGTTTGTAGTTATTGATGTATATGGAGCAAACACTCCCTCTGGTAATCTAACTATTGTGTGTAAGTTAAATTCTTTTAACAATCTTCTTTTTAAATTATTCTTAACGCCATCTCCAAAAAGAATAGAATCAGGCAATACGATTCCTGCTCTTCCGTTGTCAGATAATTTTTCCATTAAAAGAGCCATAAACAAATCTGCCGTTTCTTTTGTTTGGTACTCTTTAGCAAAGGATGTTTGTACTCCATCTTCTTCGATTCCACCATATGGCGGATTAGTAACTATGACATCTACTTGTTGTTTATCACTAAATCCAGAAACTTGTCCAGTTAATGAATTTCTATGTTCTATATTGGGAATATCAATTCCATGCAATAGTAGGTTTGTCATACATAGGGCATAAGGCAATTGTTTCTTTTCAATGCCGACAACATTATTTTGCATTTTCTTAATATCGTCTGAAGATTTAACTTGATTGGAATTTTGCAAATAATCCAATGTGCAAGTTAAGAATCCACCTGTACCACACGCAAAATCTAATGTTCTTTCATTTATTTGTGGTTTTACCATTTCAACTACAAACTCTGTAACAGGTCTTGGAGTATAAAACTCACCTGCCGAACCAGCACTTTGTAGTTCTTTTAACATTTGCTCATAAATATCATTAAACTCATGCCTGTCACTGTTTATATTAAAATCGGCTTTGTTGATTTCATTTATTGTTTGCCTTAATATCGTTCCGCTTTTCATATAATTATGAGTGTCATGAAAAACATCATAAACAATTTGCTCTTTAACATCCTTAACATTTATGTTCTTTAAGTCTTTAAACATTTGCTCAACAAATTCTATTAACTCATCCCCAGTTAAGCCTGTTTCATCTTTTGCCCATGTTTTCCATCTGTATTTATTTGGAATCGCACTTTGATATTTTTTTCCATCTAATGTTGCTTTGATTTCCCATTCATCTTCTTTTGTATCATATAGTTTAAGAAAAAGCATCCATACTAATTGCTCAAGTCTTTGGGCATCTCCATTTATTCCATCATCGGTACGCATTATTTTTCTTAACTTTTTTATATCTATTTGCATTAAGCAGCTTCCTCTCTATATAAAATATCTTTCATTTCCATCATTGCATTTTGGTAGTTTTGAGTTCCATCGAAGTATTGCATTATTTCATAAATCGTACCGAATGATTGCAACTCTGGAATGTTTAATACGTTTGGATTTTCTAACTCATCAATACCCTCATCTACATATTTATCTAAAATAATAGTAAGTATTTCTTTTGCCGTCTCTCCGTATTTATCAAAATAATTACTCTTTCTAACTTTTCTTGCACGCTGGCTTCTTGTTAAAGGAGCTTTTCCATACGCAACATGAACTAATAAATCAAATGGATCATATTCATCTCCAACTTCTTCTTCAAGAATATTGATATAAATAAACTTTTCTTCCATTTGCTTTAATATTTCTTCCTTTTTAGAAGCTTCATCCCAACGCTTTTTAAACATTGCATATGTTTCATATTCATCCGTAACTTTGTTTTTTACGAATTGCTTAAATGATTCTGTAATTAGATTACCGTGTTCATCAAGCAATCTTTCTTGTCTATATAATTCTTCAACATCCTTATTAGGCAAAATAATCTTAGGTCTTTTTTGATGTCCTTTTGTAACTACTTGACCAGGGATATCAATTGGCGGTTCATCTCCGCCACTTCCTGTTGGTTTTTCTCCACCATCACCGCCTTTTGGTTTTGGGGGATCAACCTCTATTATTGTAGTTTCTCCATCAAATTCTGGATCATTAAATAGCTTTGTTGCACCTGAAAAATCTATTATTGTAAAAGTAGTTTTATCAAATTCTTCAGATATTCTTGTTCCTCTTCCAATCATTTGTTTAAATTCCACCATACTATTAATGGTTGCATCAATTACAATTAATTTACAGGTCTTAACATCTACTCCTGTTGAAAGAAGTTTTGATGTTGTTACTAGTGTAGGGTATTTCTTTCTTGGATTGATAAAATTATCAAGTTGCATCTTTCCAAGTATGTCAGAGCCTGTAATTCTCATTACATATCTATCATCTTTTTCATACAAGTCCAGATTTTGGTTTATTAATGCTCTTCTCATTCTTTCTGCATGATCCTCATCAACGCAAAAGAAGATAGCCTTTTCCATTCTTCTATCAGTCTTTTTTAAGTAATTTGAAACAATTTGAGCTACTAATTTATCCCTTTTCGGCAAAACAACCAATCTATTTATGTCTGCACCTGCATATGTGCCAGCATCAACAACTTCTCCAATTGTATTTACAGTTCCAACTGGTACATCAACACCATTAATGTCAGAGTCTAATCCAACTCTGATTACTTTATATGGTGCAAGAAATCCATCCTCAATTCCTTGTTTTAGTGAATATGTATAAACTGGCTCTCCGAAATACCTAAATGTATTTATGCTTTCTTGATTTTTTGGTGTAGCAGTCATTCCTATTTGAGTTGCACTAGAAAAATAATCTAGTATTTCTCTCCACGATGACTCTTCTGATGCACTTCCTCTATGGCATTCATCTATAACAACTAAATCAAAAAAGTCTTTAGGAAATTTTTCATATAAATTAAGCTTCCCATCATGTCCTTTTAGTTGTTGATATAATCCCAAATAAATTTGAAATGCTGGATCGTATTCTCCGCTAATTTTTGTCATTATGTTTTTTAATGGTGCAAAATCATTAATCATTGTCTGATCTATCAATATGTTTCTATCAGCTAAAAATAATATTCTTTTTTTAGTTTTAGACTTCCATAATCTATAAATAATTTGAAAGGCTGTAAAGGTTTTTCCTGTTCCTGTTGCCATAACTAACAATACTCTATCCTGATGTTTTGCAACAGCTCTTAACGTTTTCTCTATAGCTATTTGCTGATAATACCTAGGTTCATATTTACTTGGATATAAAGGTTCTTTAATTACATTTATTTCTTCCTCTGATAGTTCTTCTGCTTTTACAAATTCTTTCCATAGTTCTTCAGGGCTAGGAAAATCATTTAACCCAATTTCTGTTTCTTCGCCTGTAGTCATATCCTTTTTTATGAATGAGTCACCATTTGAAGAAAATGCAAAAGGAACATTCAGTATAGTAGCATAATCCATTGCCTGTTGCATACCATAGCCAACCTCATGATTGTTATCCTTAGCTTCAACAATAGCAATATAAGTCGAATTATAGCTTAATAGATAGTCAACCCTTTTCCTTTCTCCACGTTTCCATTCTCCCTGACCTTCATCAATGATTCTACCATCGGTTATGGTTTTTTCTTCATGTATATCATTATATTCCCATCCTGCTTCTAGTAGAGCAGGGGTTATATAACGAGTTCTAATTTCCGCTTCACTTAAGCTTCTTTTATCATCCATATTTTTACCCCCAAAAATCTAGACAAATTTCCATATTAATAATATATCATATTATTTCGTTAGTTTCCATATTATATAATTCGACACAAATCACAAAAATCCCGCTTCTGGCTTTCCTTATTTTCTCTATATTGCATACTTTGTCTGTGGATGACTGTCATTTGACTGTCAAAACCCCTATTTGTGCTATTCTTGAAAAAACAAGAACCCCCAGAGTATTTGATACTCTGGAGGTTTCTATTTCTTTTGGTTGCGGGGAGCAGGACTTGAACCTGCGACCTTCGGGATTCCAATATAAAAAGCCACAGTTTCTGTGGCTTTTTCTCATTTTCTCTTCATTATTGTCCATTTTTCTTGTTCTTTCTTAGTAAATGCGACATATTTATAATCACATATTGCCCAAGTATTATAAATCTTTCTAAAATACCCTCCTTTTGGAATACATTCCTTGTAATGTCTAATTGTCTTGTTAGCAAATCTTTGTCCTTTTTTACAGGATTTTTCGCATTTACCACTAGGATACTTTTTGTAGCTCCTGCTCATATTTATCAGCCTTTCTACTACTTAAGCAAGTAGTTACAAGGCCTTTAATATTCCTATCATAATATCCTCCTTTTAAAACGATATATAATCAATCTAAGTTATATATGAATTATCCATCTAATATCTTCTTTAATCTTTTCTTAAGCATTTTTCTTCGATCATTAATAAACTTCTCAAAATCCTTAATTTCTAAACTAGTATTAGCTCTTACTAAGAGATCCTTAGGAGATTTTTTATTGTGTTTTGCCCATTTTTGCAATGGCATATCACCTTTTGACTCGTTTTCAGATTTTTCTATTAATTGTATATTTAAGCAAGAGTTATAATTATTTTTGTCTCTAAAAAATGCCTCTTTATTGGGAGATAACTTCAAAGTAGATAAAATACTATTTCTCTTCTTTTCAAAAATTGACTTTGGGTGCATATGATCTTCTGCTACTCTACCCATATTGTTCAAAACAACATCTGAATACAACAAATTTAATACAATTCCGCATTTACTTGTACCATACTGCGAACTCAATAATTCATCATGTCTATCATCATTAAACAAATAATTCTTTCCTGAAGAACTATTATATTTTTCAATTATTTCCTTTGCTGGAAAATGTTTCAATTTTGTTCTATTTATAATATTTCTCGTAGCAGACAATACACTATCAGACGTACCACCAAATATTCCATTTAGCAAAGACTTACTTAACCAAGTAGATATTTCCTTTTTATCTGTTTTATTATAAATAGGTTTAACAATTTTCTTTGCCAAATTATTCTTATAGATATAGTACGCAATTGGAATCGCAGCATTTTTAGCTCTAAGCATATCATCATTAAAGTTTAATTGACTTAACAATTCAAATGTTGCCGCTAAACTTTTCTTAATATCCTTCCATTTTTCTTCAAATTTTAATATATTTTTTTTATTAAAGTTGTCAATTTTAAACCCAACATCAACATCAGATAAAACAAGAATTGCTTTTAAAACAAAATCTTGAGAAACATTAAATTTTGGATTTCCATACGATCCTATTTGCTTTCTAACTTCATCAATTTCTTTTTTTGGATTGTCTTTCCAATACGCGGATGATATTGACATCAATAAATCAGAAAAAGAAAGTGGCGTACCTCCGCTATTAGCTCTAATAAACATATCTAAAACTATATCTTGATTCTGTTCATCAATACAATAATAGTTTATAACTTTGGTGTCATGAATCATGTCGTATAGTTTATATAGAGTTGTTTTAGCAAATTTATTACTGATTCTCTTTTTCTTTTTTAAATAAGTATCAATATCGTGTTTTGAAAATTTTAGTATATCTCCAACTTTAAACCAACAATTAAGCTTGTTTTCTTCGTTTTCCAGCTCATCTTTCGACAAGAAACTAAAATTATACATCTTTTCATTTTCTAATTCATTTGACATTGGTTCAGTTATCTCTAAATATAATTCGGTCATATCCATTGGTGTATTCTGCTCATTTTCTAGCCACCTTTTATTAGCCTTCTTAACCTTGTAAGTTCCAGAAAATCCAATATAAATACTTGTTAATCTTTGCTGTCCGTCAATAATAGCAAAAAAATCATTCACCAAATTTTCAGTTGCAGCAGGTGGATTATTCTCATTGAATTTTTGAACATAATCCTTTATAAATGAATAAAACTTATAGTCATGCTTAATAGTACTATTGGTAATCCTCCATATCATAAAAGAATTAATTGGATATCCTCTCATTAAGCTATCAAACAACTTTTCTACTTGTTCCCTGCTCCAAATGAACTTTCTCTGTATGGCAGGCAAGAGAAATGTTTTTTGCTCAATTTTATTCATGGCATCTTTTATACTCATTGATTCGTAATTATTCATTCTTCTTCACCTCAAAACATATTAAGATACTAACCTTGTTCGCCTCAAAAGTATTTTAGCACATTCATCCATATATCTACAAATAGTGATTGATTTCTAGTTTATTTATTTCTATATTTGTTAAATCCAATTACTTCCCTTGACACTCTCCTCTCTCCGTGCTAAACTACCCTCAACCAATTTTTACTCATATTTACCCTATTTATTAAAGTTTATAGCCTACTCTTCCTTTATGACCATAACTGATGATAGCTTCGCTCTTCGCGTCTCAACAAACGTCAAAAAGGAGGATTCTTATGCGGTTCACTGTTTTTGGTATGTTTGGAAGTCAGTATCCTTTCTTCCTTCAGAACGGACAGTTCTTCTATTTCTCGAACAACAACTGGGTTCCATGCAATATCCAAGGCATCAGAAACATTTCTCCGCAAAACATTTCAATTGATGTTGGCAAACCAATCTTGGTAATCTTTGCTGACCAGCGGTACAACTTCTACACAGAACCTGTCGCTAGAATTGAAATTACGATGTAACAATTTCAATAAACACGAACCATGTAACTATTGATTCGTGTTTTTTTTGCGTAATTAACAAAAAAGGCAATCCTTTAATGTTTCCTTATTTCACCACTATTTATTTCCAAAAGTTCAACTCCATATATACATTGAACTTTAGTACCATTTTTAAGTACCTTAAGTTTATTCTTATGCAAATGTCCATGTATATTATAAGGAGTTTTATTTTTATACAAATAATTTGTTATCCCTTTTAAACCATTATGAACAGGGTCGTCATTATAGTTCCAAAAAGGACCTGAATGAGAAAAAAGAATATCTACTTGTTCCATTTTATTAAGGAAATCAATACTTTCCATATGTGTGAATGAAGGATATTCTTCATTTTTATACCTAATACTTCCTTGAATTCCACCTATTCTCAATCCGTTAATATTAATAACTTTTCCATTTAAGTTATTGATATTGTAATGTCTAAGAACATCACATCCATCGTGGTTTCCAAGTAAGCCGACCATTTTTTCTTTTGAAACATTTTTTATAATCACCTCATAATCGCTGTAAGTTATATCACCAAGTAAACAACACAAATCATAGTCATCAACATTTTTTAACTTATCTTGCATTTCAGGTTTAATTGCCAAATCCCCATGTGTGTCTGCAATTGCTAGTATTCTTATGTGATTATAGCATTTATTGCATTTTCCAAACTTCTTAAACAATTTATCTTCATTAATGGTGGTTAAATTACTATTAACCTTATTTTTAAATATAAAGTCAAAAATCATTTTTCAATTATTAAGAGCCTTTCCTAATATTTCTAGATTTAACCTGTGAAATCCTATCTCTATCAAGTATTAAGTATATCATTGAGGGGAACATATTGCCAATAAAATGCCCTATAAATTCCTCTTTTACCAGACTGTCACTCCCTCTCCCTCTTCAAAAAATATCAAACAAAAAAGTAGCCACATTCCCTCTCCCACTAGGAGTATGACTACTTCACATAACGCCACCCACACTAAAGGTTCCAGACCTTCGAAAACTAATCATTTATCTAACTTACTACCTTATCCCCTTCTCAATCGTTCTGCACATTTTCCTTTGGACTTCTAGGTTCTTATCTAGCATATTATATATGCCATCTTCTGAAAGTACTCCACGCTTTAAATCAGCAGGTAGTTTTCCTTTTTCATCAGCTTCAAAATCTTCTTTCCATTCTTTGCTAGCATAATATGAAGCAAGCTCGTGTATACCATCTTGCACCTTACTATATTCTTTCAATGCTTTTTCCAAGTTCTTAATCGCAGTATTTGATGTATTTAGTAGTCTTTCCATTTCTTCTATTCTTTTTATTTGGTTATTCATATGATTCTCCTTAAAATGTATTTCAAATAAATGATAATACATTTGCAATTCAATTAGTTAAACTTTTTGTCAAAAA
>JAEEHF010000033.1 GCA_016280725.1 Bacillota bacterium
ACCTTGGCTCCTATTTGCGAAAGAAATTCTTTAACTTGGACTCCTATTGACTCTGCACATTTTCCACAAAAATGATATTCAAATTTTCTAATGAATTTATTATAATCATAATTCTCTGGATCAAGTGGTTGAAAAGAAAGAAATGCTCCTCCATCATAACTATCAAATTGACGCCCACAAAAATCACAAGTGAAAGCTAAATTTTTCATATACTGCACCACTCCTTTAAATTAATCTTCATCTTCATCTTCAATGATTTTGCAGCCACAATGCGGGCAATATTCAAAAGGTCCGAAGAAGGCATAATCAAATGCTCGTCCGCACTCACTACATTCAAAAGTATGAAGTTTAATGAAATGCGGAACTGGCGGATCAAAAGTGTGAGCATGAGAATAAGATTCTAACTCGGTTATCTTACATGTGCGTTCACGATTATACCAATAATCAATAATTGGTTCACCATAATTTTTATGTGCTCCAAGATAACCATCTTCTCGTACAAGAATCCGATCCGGCAACTTTTTCATATTATGTCGATATTCAGGTTCAACATGATAATAAGCCATTTTTATTCTCCTGTTTCTTCGTCCATTGTCTTTACCTTATATATCCACATTCCGCAGAAAAGAGTAAATACCCAAGCCAATACTGTATATGAACCTTCTCCAAACATATAAGCATGAATCATATATTGAATACTTAAATAAAAATTCATAACTATGTTATATATATAAAATATTATACAAACAAAATTAAATATTTTATTATTTTTTAAATCCATAAAATATATCCAATTCTAAAATTTATATTTGTAATATATTTTTATCCTATCCTGATTTTCAACTCTGCATACCTTTCATCAAAATGCATATCGCAGAATCGTCCGTGACTACATGTTAAACAATTATGACGCTTGCAAAATCGCAAATCTGCACATAACTTTCGCAGTTTATCATTCTCGGTTCGTAGCTCCATAATAGTATCGTCAGCTTTAAGAAGTAAACCTTCAGCTGTGTTGATAGTATCAGCGGCTTCTAGGAACATACCCTCAACTGTATAGTTACCAAGCTTACGATATGTCCGTGCAGCGGTACGTAACTTGTCAATTTGGCCACTAATTATACTCATTTTACCTCAATTCCCAGTTCGAGCATGCGCTGTTCAAAGGTGTTAATCATGTTGAGTTGCACCATCTGTCCGCCTTGAGCAATGGGGTCAAACAGTCTTGGGTACTTCTTGCATGTCGTACCTGTGAACTGCCACATATCCTGCACCAACTCTCGCAGTTTATCATTTTCATCTTTGAGTTGATCTATACGCTCAAGTCGTGATCGCGAGGTTTGGCGATCATATTCCAACTGCTCGCGCAACTTGTCATTATCTGTTTGTGTTTTTAGCAACGCATCAATATTTGAGCATTGCAGACATTTATCCAGCTCTCAATATGCCTTTTCGCGTTTAAGCGCTTCTACTTCTTGGCATAATTCATCAATTCGTGCGCAAAGAGTTTCTTTTTCAATATCAGTCATTAATCCACCACCTTTGCTCCGCAATAAGGACAGAAACGATAGCCAAGATTGTTAAAGATTTCTGTATGACATGCGGTGCATCTATAGTAACGTTCACCTAGCAAAACATCTGTGTCATAGTGTTCAATGCGGCATGTCTCTGGCCCTACTGTAGCCTTAATAGCTTGTTCTGGAGTAAGGAATACATGCTTTACAAGTAATGTATCTGGAAATATATCAGTTGGGTATGCTTCCACTTTCTCACCGAGCACGCCTGTCCATTGTGTCATGAATTTAAATTCATCAAATTTTACACCATGTCCTTTTAGCAGTTTTCTCAGCTCTGCTATTGTTGCCCGCTTGGTCTTACCTCGTTGGTACTCAATTCTCTCTATACACAACTGTTGCAGTTTGTCCTTCTTAAACTGTTGCAGTTTTTCCTTCTCACTTACCATCTTAGTTCCTTTCTACAGTTTGGGCATATCCTCGGTATCCCCTTGCCGTACAATGCGATTTGTAAGCTATCTGTTAGATACTTGCCACAGTTACTGCACTCATAAACGTCATATGAGCCTTCATAGTCGTCCCATTCCTCATATGCTTCTATATAGGCATAGTCGCGTTCGGTGTCGGCCATGAGATCACCTCCGTTACACGAGCGCCGCATTGTGGGCAGAAACATGGCTTTTTCTCTGCAACATGTCCGAACCGCGCTCCACATGAACACTCATAAACATTATCGAACACAAAGTAGTGATCATCCATATACTCACTCGCACTACGATCTATTCAGATCTCCCTTAACTTACATTTCCCGCGGTTAATCTCAGCGCTTAAATGCATAAACTCTCTAACTGCCTGCTCTGTCTTACTATTCATTAATCCACCACTTTCCTGCCACATCCTGCACAGAACCGTCCATATTCAGTATTCTCGTGGCCGCACTCACTACAATCATAAGACCAATAAGAAAAAGTACCTTTACCAAATTCATCAGCTATCTCTTGCTCGTGTTCAGTCTCCACAAGTTTACATGTCTCCGCATCTACCGTCGCGGCAATTGCTTGTGCGGGAGTGAGATAGAGTTCAACTTTGACTGTATTGGGAGTCCAGGGCATCACTCTGCAATTTACTCCATATTTATCTAGATATCGCGTGATAGTTGGTCTTGGATTACTCCACTTTACGCCACGCTTTGTCAATTCGGCACGTATCTTTTCAATTGCGGTCATTACGCATCACCTTTTTCATCAATCCAGACCATAATCTTCGCCACCGCAGATGCAATAAGTATCGCCGCAACAACACCAATAATCACTCCACCTACAATGAGCGGGCCCTTAAAGAATACATTCACTATGCATCACCACTCGCTCCGAATATAATTAGCAATGAAAATGCAAGAAGTGCCAAGTCTTGAAAAATTGCAATTAGCCGCTCATTCATTAGTTCGCCACCACCATTTCGACTCGTCGCCCGCAGTTGGGGCAAAAATTGACTTTACCGTCAAATATACCAACATCAAACGCCGCACCGCACTCGCTACACTCGTAGGTATAGCCCCACGGCCCGTTGTCAGTTAGTTGACACGTCTCAAGTCCCAGTGTGACAGCAATGACCTGTTCGGGAGTAAGGATTGTCGTGCAAACAAGTCCATCACGCATCGGCATGAAAGTGAGATCTACACCATTGATTCTAAACTTTGTGGTTGTAGCGCCCGTTACGCCATAATCCCAATTCACTCCACGCTCGTCTAGCATCCTACGTAATTCATTATCTGTATTCATTAATTTTCCTCAATTCTCAACTCATGCTCAAGTTTTCCACCGCGGCAATAGTCAGACTCAGATGGATCATACAGTGGACAGCCCTTACACACAAGAGTTTTTGAGCAATATCTAAATCCATACGCTAACTTACGCAGCTTGGCATTCTCATCTTCTAGCTTACTTGCTATCTTCGCCAACTGATATGCAGTAAGTCCTAAATATTCTGCATTAATCATCTAACTCAACTTTCACTACATATGCCGCTTTACGCAGTTCGTCGATCGCACATGAGTCATCACCATAATTCTTACCAAGTATGCAATCATGGCAATCTATATGACCCTGCATCTGATCGCACATCCTGCGTAAGGCACTATCATATGAAACAGCCAACTCACGTAGCTTGGAATTCTCAAGCTCGAAGTGTGCGGCCTTCGCCATCCATTTTTCAGCCGCTTCAAGCAGCTTAGTATTATGCTGCTTCTCCGCTTCGATCTCTACACATAACTCGTTAATACGACGTTCTAGAGTATTTTTCTCTACATCAGTTATTATTCAGTAACCTCCGAGTATACAATACGAAGTTTAAACTGATTGACGCCTCATAGAGTTTTACCAATTTCTACAACTTTTTCTCTCTCTTGGTAAGCATGGCGATAATTTTTATATATGCCATATACTTTTGAGTCACGGCCATCTTTATAATCTATAAGAATAACATATACTTTCATATCTTTACCTCTTTAATACCACCAATTAGGGCCTACCCACTCACCACGAGGGACAGGATATTCTTGCTTTTGCCATAGTTCGCAAGGAGCTTCAGAAGAAAAAAGGTTCTCTTCTAGTGTGCACCAAAGATGATCTCCTACTTGACGTATATTTCCACTTGAAAGTATCCCACATCGCCAATCGCAAGTTTCACACTTTCGCTCATCACAATCGCACATAATTCAATTCTCCTTAATTTTGAATTACACATAGCAAGTAACGGCAATTACTTCCTTTTTAGTTTCTGGATCAATAAAAAGACTTACTCCACAAAGTTCATGATCCTTACCTTCTTCAAAAGTACATTCTATACCTTGAAAATTATAAAATCTTATACGATTTGCAGCATCATTATTAACAAGTGAACTAGCAAATTTCATACCTCGCACAAAGTCTTTAACAAGCATAAGAGACTCTCCTTGTGTAATTACTTTACGTTTACATAATAGATATGAACAGGATGACCATCCTTATCGTAAACAACAATAACACCAGAATGAAGCTTGGTCTCTTCCATGGTTTAACTCCTTAAAAGAAGAAAACTCTCTCTTGCTCATAAAGAGGTTTATCTTCTACAATTATATAATCTTCATCATGAGGTATGGGGATCTTTTCAAACACTTCCATAGCTTCTTGGTATGAATAAAATCTAAAAGGAATATTCCTTTCTCCAAGAGGTAATAGACAAGAAACTTCATGATGAGCATAATCGCCAGTATCAACATCAACAATAATATAAGCCATTATAGCTCCTTAAATACAAGTGATAACCCAATTGTCATTAGCATGTTCACGAGCATATTGACATGCTACACTATAATAATGCGTGCTAAAACCAAAAATAATATTTTGTTTCCAATTTTCTTCACTAACAACGAGGTATTCAATATCATCTTCATCACGAAACTCAATAATACCATCATCAGGATAGTTACGAAAATTAGACATTAAAATCTCCTTTTAAAGAAAAAGATCTAGAATAGAACAAATAATCATCATCCAAAAACCAATAGCACTAATAATAAGAAAACCTATAAAAAAATCATATTGAGTTTGCTTGCTAAGCTTCATTAATTCTCCTTTTCTCTTTTTCTATAATTATATTATACCATAAAAATAGGGCGTCTGTCAATCTTTTTCTTTTAGACCAACAGACGCCCTATATATATTACTTAGCCTTGAAGTTCCAGACAGGATACATATGTGCAATGATCTGTGCGTTAGGAGCAATTGCTTCGATGATTGCTTCCGCATCCTTATACGCCATAGGTGCCTCATCAATAGTCTCAGTGACTACCGACGAAGAAGAAATCCCCTTCATAGCCATTTCAAAATCCTCAAGCCGCAAGTTCTTGCGGGCCTCGCCACGGGACATAACACGACCAGCTCCATGAGGAAGCGAACAGTTCCAGTCCTCATTTCCAAGAGCACGAACAAAAAGAACACCGTCACGCATGTTCAGAGGAATAATGCCGATCTGACCACGGTATCCCTCAATAGCTCCCTTACGAATGATGCCATGTTCTACATCCACATAGTTATGAATGCAGGAGATCCCAGGCGGATTAAAAGCCCATCCCATCATCTTTGCAACTTCACGATAAATTGCAAGATGAGAATAGTAAGAGAAGTCATTGCAGATACGCATGTCGTGCAGATAGTGCATCATATCCTCGCCTTCAAGATAGCACAAATCATTTGAAGGCTCAAGACGGATCTTATCGTTCCAATATTGCACAACCTCCTGAAAACCATGATTCTGAATAGTGGAAAGATAACGAAGTTCCTTTATCTTCGACTCCCTATACGACTTAATGCGGGCGTCCCGAGCTTCGATAGCAATCTCCTGATAATACTCAGCAATCTGCTTACCAAGGTTGCGAGATCCACAATGAATTACGAACCAATAGAAGCTAGAATCCTCGTCGTAGTCGAGCTCGAGATAGTGGTTACCACCACCCAAAGTACCCATTGACTTGCGGAGTCGATCATGGTTAGACAACTGCTCCCAGCAATACAACTCCTCATACGGGAAATCAAGCGAAAGTTCATGCTCAGCCGAACGTACAGAGAAACCGGTAGGGATATACTCGCGGCAAACCTTGTCAAGATAATCACAATCAACGTTGCCAGCATCTACTCGGAACGCAGACACACGACAAGCAATATCGACACCGACAGTTCCAGGGACAATCTTATCCGAATAGGTCATGGTTGAACCAACCACCGCACCCTTACCAGCATGGGCATCGGGCATAATACGGATCTTGCTATCGCGATACGCAGGAGACGCTGCGAATTCCTGAATCTGGTCAATAGTCTTCTGATCGTTGCCTACCATGTAGTTCTTAATATCGGCCATAAGTTTCCCTTCTTTCTCACTTTCTTTATATATATTATAACATAAAAAAAGGGCTCCTGTCAACTAAAAAGATTTAGATTTGAAAATCAATTTAGTGACAGGAGCCCCAAGATTCTAATTACTGAGCAGCATTAGGAGTATTAGGAATTACAATTGTTGATCCACCTTCAGGAACAACATAGATTGTTTGTCCATTGCGAAGAGCATCAATATACTGTTGTTGTAGAATTTCTGGAGTTAGAGATTCAGAACGAATCTTATTTGCTTCAGCTTCACCTTGAGCTTTTAGAATCTCAGTTTCAATTCTAACTTTCTCAGCTTCTTGCTCGTTTACTGCATTCTGCTTTGAAATCTCAGTTTTCTGTGCGGCCGTATACGCATTTACAATTTCATCTGAGTATCGAATATCTTGAACATTTACTTCACTAATATGGAGTCCAAGATTAGCCCACTCAGGAGCAAGCTTGTCATAAATTGCCTTTGCATATTGCTCACGACTAGTTAGTAGCTCAAGAGTGCTAAACTTACCAGAACAATTGCGGGCTGCATCACGTACATTATTGACAGCTACAATCTGTACAAAGTTCTCTTGCTTTTGATAATCTGTATATAGATCAATTGCGGCGTCTGCGTCAAGAGAATAAATTACTTGAACGTCTACATTTGCCTGGGCACCAGTCTTATCATAGACAGTTACTTCCATACCTGTTGCGGTACCGTTATCATAAGCATACTCTGAATCTCGATAAAGATTTACGATGTTATTGCGGATATCGTAACGAATAACTGTTTGCCAAGGTGCTTTCAGATGGAATCCCGCGTTCTCTGTCGTACCTGCGAGTTCGCCACCCCAGTTACGAAGAATACAAACCTCACCTACATCTTGCCCATATACACAAGTAAGAGCAAAGAATAGAGCAAGTACAATACATAGTGCAAAACCAAAACCCTTTTTGAACATTAAGTCCTCCTTTTTAGATTTTTACATCTACAGCTTCTAAAATTTTTTCTATAGGCCATTCTTGCATCTGTTTATAAGTTAGTTTCTCTTGGACTAGACCTTGATAAACTTTATAATATATAACAGACCAATTAATACCTTTAACCCAACTTATACAGGGTATTTTTTTATAACATCTATTTGGTAGCATACAATACCAAATATTGTTTCTTTGAGAAATATATGGATTATTCATAACAATACGCCTTAAGCTTTGGAACGCTATAACCATAGTATTCAAAGTTTCGTGTATTAATATGTCGATTAACTTGCGGCTTAGTATAAGGCTTCTTATGCTCCCACCATTCAGAACCATCATACTCTGCTCGTTCAAACCATGAGCCATCCTTCATAACTATAACAACATCCACAGGAGTAGCTACTCCACCATAGCCATTATTATAATCAGTGTTCAAAGCTTTCTGCAAAAATTCATAAATTGGAATAGTAAAATCACGATTCCCAATCCAATCAATATTAACAAGACTATAACCATGTTTAGTAAGAACATGTGTAAGTTCATCATAATAATTAACCATCATAATTATTACTCCTCTGCGGGGATATACTCAGTTCGACCAATCCTTGTAAAATAGTTTTTAGCACCTTTTACACCACAGAATCTAGCATAATCATTCCAAATATACTTTTTCGCGATTTCCTCAAACTTAGCCCACTCTTCTTCTCCAAATGAATCCCGCAAATACGATTCTGCTTCTTCTCCAAGATCAATATTGCTTAAACGATAAGACATAAGCATACGACAAATAACATAATCACGAATTCCTTCAAGCGCATTATTAATTGCAGTCTGCATATAATCAATTACATTATCCTTAAGCATTGGAGGATTCTTTTCTGTAATATCATAGCAAGTTTCTTCCTGATGCACGAACATTTCCCAAGAAAGATGCCGAATAAGATTATTAATAAAATCATTAAGAAGAGCGTCATCTTCTGCATAAGGACGAGTATACATGCCATCAAATACTTCATCGTTTTCCATGATCTTACTCCTGTTCGTAACTAATCTTTTGATCTGATTCTACAATAAAAGCTTCAACCCATTCACCTTTATCGAGATAAGCCTTACAACAAAAATCGACTTCTTGAGCAATCAATCCTGTCTCAATAAAAGTTGGATTAGATGAAGTATGAAAAATTACTGTATAAGTTTCATCAAACATACTTAGACCTCGATATAATCAACAAATTCATCTTCGTTATTATGCAAAATATAAATATCAAGGTGTCCACCATCATAATTATTTAAAAGCTCGGTAGCATATTCTATACATTCATCATAAGTTCCACCAAAAAAACTTTCAATAAAATCGCCATCAATATTTTCACCGCAAAGGTAATATGGCTGCTTCATTATAATATCCTTACTCTTGAATGGGCAACTTATAAGGCTCAAAATAACGACCGTGCGGATGTTGTGCAATCCACTCACGAGCAGCTTTTTCAGTCTTAAAACCTTTTTCTAGAACGATCTCCGCAACGGGATAATCATCAGCAGAAGTGATTGGATCCACAGGAATATTACTTCCAATTTCAATAACGATCCACATATCCATAAATCTTTCTCCTTTCTTTTTATAATTATATTATAACATAAAAAGATAGTGTATGTCAAGTGTTATTTTATAGATTTGTTAAAACATTCCTTGCCCATGATATGGTTGATAAGTTTCTCCCTCTTGGAAGCGGCGATCTGTATTTACCTTTTGGAGATAACGTGAAGCACTAAGATCAATATGTCCATCTGGAGTCATAATCACATCTTCTTTAGGTTGAATAAACTGATAGTCTGCAGCCCAAGGTTCATATAGAAAACGACGAACAAATCTTGGAAGTTCTTTATATCGAGAACCAATATTACGATCAGTAATAGGATGATATCCAGCAACATGAATTGATGCATTCATATGATTAAGATCAGACAGTTTACTTGCATGAAGATGTCCGTGTACATTAATAGTATCAGGATATACAGCTACAGGAAAATGACTTACTACAAGCTTCTGAGATAGAAAAACTGGATAAAGAAAAACTTGATCAAAATACTTCTCAAATGCAGGTAAATCACTTTGATGATCATGATTACCATATATATAATAAGCTTTTGCTCCAGCCTGATGAATCCAATCAGTAAAATAGAGATAGTCAACTAGACCATAATCTCCAAGATTCCACACTTCATCACCTGGCTTTAGCTTCTTAGCAAGACTATTTATAAAATTTGCAATATAATTGTCATGCTCTTCAATAGTTGAAAAATCTGTTCTTTCAAAATCAATAATACCAAGATGACCCATATGAAGATCACTAATAAAATAACGCATAAAATAACTCCTTAATCCACTGTAGGAGGAAAGTTATAAGGACTAGATGGAAATACTACATCTGGAATAGATTGTACAATAACCCAGCATAGCCCAATAATACCACAGCATACAATAGCAAATATAATACAAAAAGCAATAATTTCCTTTTCCTTTTTAGTAAGCATTTCTGGGTCTCCATTTTCTACATTTTTCTTTATAAATTAATAAATAGTCAATCATTACTACTGCGTAGTTATGTTCATCACAAACGTAGGTTCCTTCTCCTAAATTAATGCAGTTATCACAATTAAAACAAGTACGAGGAACTCCAGGAATGTAATCTCCTGGCTTATAAAGTTTTCCATTGACGAGTATACTCATATTGAACAATTCCCGCAGCGACTGCTACATTGAGCGAACGAACAGAACCATCCATGCCAATAAATAGCATATGATCGCACATATTAATAGTCTCTTCATCCAAGCCAGTTCCTTCTTGCCCAAAGACAAAAGCGCTTTTCTGCGGCAAAGCATAATCAGAAATGTTAATTGGCTTGTATCGCATAATATTATCAATAGCGAAAACAGTATACCCAAGAGATCTAACATAATCAATAACCTCCTTTACTGTATCCGCATGATATACATTTTCGTAATGATTAGTTCCTGCGGCAGATCTTTTATCATACTTGCGGCGTCCGCATACATACACAGCTCGTCCAAGGAAAGCGTTGTTAGAACGAATACCGCAACCAATATTAATACTATAATCAATATTATCAAAAATCATAATAGCTTCGGTACGTCTAGGCTGAAGATCTGCGCGAATCTCTTCCGCAGTCCAAGTCTGGTAATAATCAATTACATTAGGTTTCTTAGACTTACATTCACATTGACCATATGAATATTTAGTAATCATTTAACTCCTACTTACAAAGATTTTCTATAGTGTCAATAAAATTAATAATAAAACGAATTTGCTCTGGTGTCGCTTTTGTTGCAGTAATAATCCATTGATTATATAGATTTTCAAATGTAACTGTAAGATCATCAGGATCAAAAACAAAAATAAAACTATCCATTTCACCAAAATAAACGGCATAAAGATCTTGCCACATTGTGCTACAATAAAAAACAAAAAGATTATTTAAAACTTGATCAGAAAAATCATTGCGGGAGTCATTAAGAAAATCAATAAAATCAATAAATTCATCTTCCATTTCAGGCTTACCTTGAACAACATCTATAGGCTTACCTGGAATATTCATATACTTATATGTTTGAATAACAATACGATGACCATTATGAACAATGCAAAAATGGAGACAATTATTTCCAGAATTTACACTATTAATTGCTTCAAGAGTTACATTTTCACCTTGTTGATTTTCTTCAATTGTTACGCTATCAAAATGATCCAACATAACTAAAAAATCAATGACTTTCTTTGGAGTTAGCATTATGAATTAAGCTCCTTTTCAAGATTGCGAATTTTGCGATTAATTTTACGAAGTACGCCCTCTCCATCAAGAGTTTTACCACGAGATAGAATAATACTGCGGCGACTCTTTAGGGCGTTTAGTTCAGATGTTTTATTCATAATAACCATCATCTACCTCTCTGTCATAATAATAAGATTCATCCCCATCATTATAATAATAGTCTGCTTCAAAATCATCTACGGCAGTACAATCTGCACAATACTCAGGATCATCAAGATAAGCTTGACAAGTATCACAAAAATTCATTATATCTCCTTCTTTACTTAGCCCGATAATGAGTCCGCCAAATCCTGCGGGCTTCCTGCTCTGTCGCTCCATAACGGATACTCTCTTGCACAAACGCTTCTTCATTAGGATAGTGAATCCACCAACAATGAATATCAAGCGAGTTGCCGTGCTTGCGATATTCTCCGTTACTACCTACATCATGCTTACGACGAATGCGGCGATTAAAGAATTTCTTATTCTGCTTATCGCCTTCAGTTGGAAACCAAAAATGCTTTCGATAACTTCTACTCATTTTTGTCCTATCGCATCATATATTGTTCCATAGCAGAAGATTCATTGTCTCTCTTAGGCTTTTGCCATCCAATACATTTTTCTCCATCGAAAGTTGAGAAAAACATAGTACGATATTGATAGCAATGAAACCCATCAACTGTTTCACTCTCAGGCGGCCAACACTCTCCAAAAATATGATCAACTCGCCAATAACAATTCCTACAAGACCGATTGCATGACTCATTGCACATTTTTGTTTCCTTTCTCTCACTTTCTATATATATATTATACCATAAAAATATAGCATATGTCAACTATTATTTTAAAGTAAAGGAGTAAAAGGATTTCGATCTTTTGTCCAAATTGCTACATTTTCTGCACGATCTATTTTTAATCCTTGATCTGTTAGAATATCCCACATATCAAGCATCTCAGTTTCAGTTCCTCTAAATGGAATTAAAACTTTTTGTGTAGTATCTGCGAAAATATAAATCATATCTTCATTTTGTTTTTTAAACATCTTTCTTTCCTTATAAATAAAAAAAGAAGAGTACCAATATTTCTACTGATACTCTTCTTTTATAATACTATATAGATACGTATTTATTCAAATCCAATAGTTCTCGATTGAATACAGGAATACTTGGATCAGCATTTTCAACTGGAATTTGATTCCAACCAGTATCTCCAATGCGGCCGCAAATAGAGCAGTACGACCCGCAACCATATACGGGAATCCTCTTTTTATCTCTATATACGGTAATATTACTATTAAAATAACAAGATACATAATTATGCTTATGATCAGATCGAACCACTCGCTTTGGTTTCTTCTTTTTAACATATCGTGGTTCTTCAGGGATTTCTGCATATTTATATTGAACTGTAAATTCTTTCGAGCTTTCACCAGACATAATTAATCCTTTCTTCTTTTAGATTAATTATATTATATCATAATTATATAGATTCTGTCAATAAAAAAAAGAGCCCTAAGAGAAAACTCTTAGGGCTTTGTAATTACCATTTATCGTTATTAAGCGAACGTTGAATTGCCTGTGCTGTTAGAGGTCCTAAATATCCATCTGTATCAAGAGATTCTCCGCAATTATCATTGAGCCATTGTTGAATAGCTCTAATTGTTTGCGAGCCGAGATATCCATCAACATTTGCACCAACTTTTCTTTGAATTGCACGAACTAATTCTGATCCACCGGATTCATAAGAAACAGCGTTAAGACGAACATGATAAGGATAATCAGAGTTACCTTGTCCAGAAATAATACCATCTACAGTCGTACCTAAAGCAGTTTGCCATGCGGTAATACTTTGAACACCAAGATAGCCATCTACGTCAAGTTTACCAGTATCTTCATAACTGTTTGTTGGTTCTGTTGGAAGGTCTGCTCCACCTGCGAGATCCCATTTAGGAATACCATATCCTACAATACTACTATCTCCAATATTATAAGTACGTTTTAGAACTGCACCAGAACTATATCCCGCACTATATCCAGTATTACCTTCAACGGTAGTTACTGTACTACCAGTATACCCAACTACTATACCAGTATGTCCTTCATCACCATAGGTACCAAAGAAAATTTGAGCTCCAAGACTTGGCTTTGAAGATCATTGATTTGCTGAACGATAATAAGAAGCAGAAAGCCAACATCCAGCTCCGCCACCTCATAGAGGCTGATTGATCATTTTTACTGCTAAGGTCTTTCCAAAAGTAGTAATGTAATTTCAATCTGCGAAAACATCACATCAATCATAGCCATCTTTTGGACCGTTATATACGTCACCCATAGCATCTAATTCTTGAGCATATTTTGTATGTTTTCCAGAACTAGCTACGTATCCAACTTGAGAAAGTGCTTTATTAACAACTCGTTGCTGCGGGGATACAGTTGCCTTATATCCATTCTTACCTGCGGCTTTGATCTTAGTAGGATAATCAATACCAATTCAGTTTTGATCTACATCCATACCATTAATTTTAGTAGAACGTTGTGTATTAATAGATCCACCAAATTGTCACATTCCTACTTCGTCTCCAAATGAAAATTCGCTTAGGGAGTCACTTCATTCTGCAAGCCAAGTAGCTCATCCATCTATTAATTGATCACTATAGACAGATACTTGGAAAGGAGAACGAGACATATAAATTCCGCCCCATAGCCCTCCTGCGTCAACAGTTTTTAATCAAGTTTTAATAACCTCTGTTAATGTAGATCGACCAAGACTTAATTGATAGGATTCTTCTACATCCATATAAATTGGTAAATCAAATTTCTTACCAGCACATTTCTTTATAGTATATTCTGCATCTTTCTTAGCTTGAGCGGTATTTTGAGCAGTTGAATAGAAGTATGCACCAACATGTAAATTAGCTGCTATAGCTTTCTTATAATTGTTTTCAAATTCATCATCGTCATAAAATCCACCAGATTTATATGACCCGCCAATACGAATAACAACACCATATAAATTATGTTCTTTTTTAGCTTTTACTAAATCAAAATCACCTTGTCATTCACTAATGTCAATAACTAGCTCTTTCATTGCAAACACCTCTTTTCTATTATATTAAACAACGCCATCATATTTAACGTATTTAATATAATTATAATGGGCATGAGATCTAACTGCGCCTTCTAAGGAGCCAAGTAAAATAGGAGTTGTTTCAGATAATTGTTCATGAACAATATCAAGAGTTGTATTTTGAAGAGCATTAACTCCTCTTAACAAGTTTCCATTTAAATATAATCCATTAGCATCTCATCTAATAACAATATCTTCTTCTGCTGGTATGGTAATTTCAAGACCTGTAAATTTATTAGTACCATTTTGACTCGCGGAACCTACACGAAGTCTAGTTTGAATGGTGTTAGTTGCTTGAGAAGTATAGAAATTAACTACAGGACCTGATTGATATTCTGTAATTATAGCACCAATACTAAGAAGATTTTCCTTAACTGTTGTAATACCAGTAAGATTAAAACTAGCTTCTATATATTGACCATAATCAAAATTGAATGTAGATGGAAGACTCCAAGAAAAACTTTCTCCATCTGGATCATAATTTTGTTCTAACATAACTGTAGTATAAGCAGCTTGATCCATAACTAAAACAGAAATAGTATCAGAATATTCACCGCAAGTTAATGTAATAGTATCTCTACCATTAGATAATCCTGTTATAGTAGCCGCAAAGAAACCAGAAGCTTTATTTATATCATAGCTTGTTACTTCTACTTTATTATTAGCAGATGTAAAAACAATTGGGTCAGTTGTAGTTCCCGGAGAAATCGTACCTGTAAAAGTAGCTTCATCATTAACTCAAACTGTAACATCTGTATCATCAATAGCAACACCTTCACAATGAGTAAATAATAAATCTTCTAAAGCCTTTACTCTATTTGTTAATGGTGTATCATTATAAGATGCAGATATTTCTCTTCTTACTCCATCTATATCTAAATAAATATGACCCATTGTCATATTTGAGTTGGGAAAGATAAAATATATGCTTCCTTCTTCGTATTCTTTTTCTGTTAAATCCGAATCGGATCCATTGTAAAATTTAATCAAACTCATAAAATTTTATTTTAGCCTCCCCTCAAAAAACTCTAATGTAAAAGAAAAGACTCTAAGAAAAATCTTAGAGTCTTTTACTTAAAATTCTTCAATATCATCATCAGATTGATCATCAATGATATTATCATCCGCGGTATCTTCTATACGATAAGCTTCTATAGCTTCTGCGACTTTTTGATCAATCTGTTGATCAATATAATTTTTTAATAGAATATCATAGTTTTTAAGGTTCTCATAATCAACAAAGCCTTTTACAGCCATTGATTATTCCTCTTCCTCTTCAACAACCATAGGATCTGGAGCGATACCTACAGTGAATACTAATGGAGTACCATCGATCGTTACAGCAGGATAATTAGTAGTAATAATTCCCTGTCCATCTTCATAGACATAAAGTAGAGAACCTTCTTCTGGACGGGTAAGATTATCAATATTGATATGATACTTAGAGAAATCCTGCTTTGTACCAGATGCATTTGTATAGTCTTGGCAAAGAATAAATCCAGTCCATTCATTTGCGGTTCCACTTACAAATTTATAAGTACAATCAGAGATATTAAATGTTGCTTCTGCATTATTCTTATTAGAAAGACGAATTACATTGTTGAAAGTGCTACCTGCAAATTTACAATTTTTAATTGTATGAACTGAATCATCGGCTACCTGATAAAAATTAATGAAATTATTTCCTGGGACTCCTGTAAAATTGCATCCATCTATAGTAACATTTCCGTTAGCTTCTGATTGAGATCCTTCAATTGGATTTTTAATATTTCCGCATTCAAATTCAGAATTTTCAACAGTTAGAGTACCAGTTCCTTTATTAAGAATTGCCGCATATCCTGTGCCATTAAAGTCACAATTTTTAATAACGACATCTTCTGCACCATTAATAGTTAAGCCATAAACTTTAGCAGTTTTATTAGCTCCAGCCGCACTAAAAATACAATTTTCAAATTTTAACATTTCTACTTCCTTCCTATCAAGCGTGAATTAGAGAACGATTACTTCGCCTGCGAATGAAGCACCAATAATTGTAACTGCAGCGTTCTGATCAACAGATACGGTACCACTAAAGACAACGTCCTCAGCTTCGATTACTGCGTCTTTATCAATTGTGAGATTTTCCGCAACATTTTCTGTTAATACTAATTTTTCGCCTTCATTAAGAGCTTCAATTGCTTCTTGAACAGTTTGGCCATCTTGTAACTCAACTGGAGTTAAGAATAAAGCATCAATATAAGTTCCAGAAATTGCATTGATTGCATCAACTTTAGCATCAACTGCGGAGATTGCTTCACCTTGGTCGGCTACAATAGAGACTAGATCAGAAGCGGCTTCTCCATTGGTGCTAATCCAATCAGAAATTTCTTTTAAAGTATCAAATGCTTCGGGAGCTCCATTAATAACTGCGGCGATAGCTGCATTAATTTGATCTGCAACGGCAGTATTTCCTACTAATGCTTTAAGAGTATTAAGATCACCAACAAGAGTGGTATCCATATTTTGAAGATTTGTAATATCTTCACGTAATTCAGAGTCATCATAAGGCTCTACATTTACTCCAGCATGATCTGAGATATACTGTTTAATAGCAGCATCATATTGCTTTAATCCAGCATAATCAAGATATTCTTTAGCCATATTTTTTATCCTTCCTGAAATAATTCTGTTATACTATTGGATGAAATACTTTGAGTACATTCTCCTACAATAGTTTCCATACCATCTTTTAAAACAACAACGTTTTGTTTAGTGACGTCAGCTTTTAAAACACCGTCAACTTCTACGTTATTTTCAGGTACCGCAGAAATACCAGTGTCTCTACCTTTAATATACCAATGTCCATTTTCTCCAATAGAAGGAATCAAGTCATCATAAGAGGGAGAACTACTTCCGCCACCAGTGCCCGCCATTTTTTTAGCTAAAGCAAGGGTAACTAAATCCATTTAATCCTCCTTATAACTTTTTCCACTCTTTGGCATTATTGCAAACATATACGTCTCCATCATTTGCGACTAATGCAACAGAACCTGGCTCCTTTGGTAAGCTATCAAGGTCAGCTACTTCATCTACTAAAAATTGATGTGTATTTTGCTGCACATCAGCACTTAGAATTTTGTATTTGCCCATATAAACTTCCTTTCTGGAGAACTAATAACTATATATAGTCTTTTTTAGAAGATTTAATTAATTAAAAAAGACCCTTTAAACACAAAGGCTTTTGTCTGTCTTTTTAAGATTATAAAAAAACAGCCCTAACAAAATTTGTTAGGGCTGAAACTTTAATCATATTTAATAAACTATCCTCTGAGGCGGATATCCGATTCGAACGGATGATGTATACTACCGCTTTACAAGAGCGGTGCTGTCGACCTCTGAGCCAATCCGCCTTAGAAGATAGTCTATTATTAATTTTATGCTTTTTTATCATCCTCGTCATGTGGACCAGGTACAATTCCAAAACTATCATGCTCTAATATAGTTGTGTGAGCATTAGTACAAGCACGAATATATTCTGGAATACTAAAGCATAGTGTACTTGCCATTCTAGATCAACGATGTAAATCTCGAGAATTAACTACCAACTCGATTACTTGTTTATTGGTTAAATTGTTTATATCCATTAGGTCACTCTCCAAAAGAAGCACTAAGTTTATATTCTACATCTGTTATATATATATGCTCTCTTTTATTTGTATTTTATTAATACCAACTAACAAAAGAAGAACCACAGTTAGGACACCTTGTTGGAGTCCCTTTATTTCAGTAACCACAATCATTGCAAATAAAATGATCATAATCATTTGCATATTGTTTATGTCATTTAATAATCATATAATTCCTATCATTAAAATCTTATATGGTGCGTCAGGTTGGATTCGAACCAACAATGTTTACCCTGAGGGACTGGTTTTACAGACCAGTGCGACACCGCCATCGTCGCTGCCGACGCATACACTTTGGAGCGGCTGAAGGGAATCGAACCCTCATCAGGAGCTTGGAAGGCTCTTATTCTACCATTGAACTACAGCCGCAATTTATATATGGAGAGCAATGCTGGAATTGAACCAACCTAAATGGATTTGCAGTCCATTGCATAAACCAATCTGCCAATTGCTCATGGCAGGAAGTGAGTGAATCGAACGCTCGTCAATGGTTTTGGAGACCATAGCTCTACCACTGAGCTAACTTCCTATAATATCTCAACCTATAACCATGTCGTGAAATTAGATATATTGCGGTTCGTTGTATTTAGGTCTAATTGTGGAAGGAGACCATGTGGCAGCAGCATTACCAAAGGTGAACGTACTGGCAATATATCTAGTTTCACGACACAGCTATAAACTGAGACTATACTTATTTTTAATGGTACCCGCAACAGGATTCGAACCTGTAATCATTAGTTTAGAAGACTAAGGCTTTTTCCATTTGAGCTATGCGGGCATTGTATACTTGGTGGACCTGACAAGACTTGAACTTGTGACCTCTCGCTTATCAGGCGAACGCTCTAACCAGCTGAGCTACAGGTCCGTGGTGGAGATAACGAGAATCGAACTCGTGTCCAGACGCTTTCACTTTGGCTTTTAACGCCTGTCGAACCCTTCTATCCCCATTTAATTAACGGATGTAATTAAAATAGTGCTTTATGCTAAAGTAAAGGAGTCGAACCTTTATTTTTAAAAAGTTTTACCAATTAAACTAACCTCAGGGAAGTAACTATTTTATCGTCACGTTAAAATATTTATTGGGGCGATCATTCAGAATTGAACTGAAATTTTCAGAGCCACAGTCTAACGTAATAACCATTATACCATGATCGCCATTGGTGGGAGCGGCTTTAGTATCATCAGTATACAGTACGCCTTATCCTCTTATCTTTTGTTCTAGAATATATTTTGACAAGATTTAGATACACTCTCCATATTATATGGTAGGAGTCGCGGGACTTGAACCCGCACGGGATTTACCCAACAGATTTTGAGTCTGTCATGTCTGCCAATTCCATCACACTCCCATTAAATCTGGTAGACGAGGACGGACTTGAACCGCCGACCTTATGCTTGTAGGGCATCTGCTCTTCCAACTGAGCTACCCGTCTATATGGTAGGGACGGAGGGACTTGAACCCTCACCCAAAAGGACTAGATCCTTAATCTAGCGTGTCTGCCAGTTCCACCACATCCCTATGGTGGAGACGAAGGGACTCGAACCCTTTCTCCTTTATAATTTTATTAATGTATTTTCTTCTGTTAATTCATATAAATGTAAAGTTATTTTTCAATGACAATTAGGACAAAGAATAACAAGATTAGATATGTCATTATTATTATGATTTTCATCTTTATGATGAACCTGAAGAATTCTTTCATCTTCATCATAACCACAAACCGCACATTTATGAGGAAATTTTGAAAAAGCTTTATCTCTATAATTTGCTAAACCATTTCCATAATGACTTGGTCTGATAGAGTTAAACCTTTCTCCACTTTGAACTTTAGTCGCGGCATCTTTATGTTCTCTACAACAAAAAACTAATCCACTTTTAGAATTCATTTTAGAAGGAGCTCTATAAAAAACTTTTCCACAATAATCGCATTTTAATTTTATTTGTTTTTCTCTTTTTTTATCTTGAGAACATTCAGGACAAATTCCTCTTATATTTTCTTTGCCCCTCATAAAACAACTTGCACTTACTGAAAAATCTATATTGTGAATATTACAATGAAAAGTAACAGGTAAATCTTTTCCTTTATATTCACTTATTACGGTGTATTTATCACCAACACAATCATAAACTCGTTGTTTATATTCTTCTTGAGTAAGTTTTTTAGGCATAGTTTATTCTCCTTTCTATTCAATATAAGTAAAGAATAAATAAGTGGAATAATTTATCTTTGCCCAAAAAATTTTTATCCCCTATTAGTAATAACATCCTTTACCACGTGAAGGTTGGAGATACAAAGGACTGGAGACGAAGGGACTCGAACCCTCAACATTCGCCGTGCAAAGGCGACGCTCTCCCAATTAGAGCTACGTCCCCATGGTCGAGACGGTCTGACTTGAACAGACGATTTCTCCGTCCCAAGCGGAGAGCCTTACCACTAGGCCACGTCTCGTTAAATGTCTTGAAAAATTTTTACAAAATTAGTTGCTCCATATACAGCTCCTAAGTCAAAACCAGGATGAAGTTTACGACTAATTTGCTCATAATTATATAAAGCATATAATTCATGCTTTAAATCAGATGCTTTTGGGCCGATAGGAATTTGATTTTTAGTAAGATAAACTAAACTAATTAAAAAATTTTCAAGATCTGTATCATCTACTTTAGTACGAGTTTCAATACCATGAAGAATACGATCAGCACAATATTCATTCATAGCACAATCAACATGTCTAATCTTTTGCATTTTACTCCTTAAAGTAGAAAAATCAATTGGTGCCTTCTGTGGGACTCGAACCCACGACCTTTCGATTAAGAGTCGAACACTCTAGCCAACTGAGTTAAGAAGGCATTAAAATGATAGGCCCAACCCTATCTGGCAGAAGATTACTTCTGGAGTTCCCTAACTTTCACAGGTGATTTTTAAAAATCATATTTGCGATTAGGTGGAGAGCCCATTAAACCTGCGGGCTCGCAATAAAATTATACATAAATATGAACTTTTCCAGTAGAGAGAAATTCTCTAAATGAAGAAGCAGGAGATTCAATTTTACATTTAGGACATTGATAACACGGTACAATACCATTATAATCAACATACCGCATATTAATTTCAAAGTCAACAATTTCATTACACCTTGGACATTTTTCTCTGCGGGTCTTATGAATAGCTGCCATAAATTATCTCCTTAAATATTAAATAAAAATCAAATTGGCTTCTCCACTACGGCTCGAACGTAGAATAACGGAACCAGAATCCGTTGTGTTGCCATTTACACCATGGAGAAATAAAAATAAGTTAGAATTAGTTGAAATCCAGTACAACCGCGTGGAGGTTTCTAACATTGTACCGTGGCGAGACTGATGGGGTTCGAACCCACGACCTTCGGAGAGACAGTCCGACGCTCTAGCCAGCTGAGCTACAGTCCCATATGGCGATCCCTCTTGGACTTGAACCAAGGACACCAAGCTTAACAGGCTTGTGCTCTAACCGACTGAGCTAAGGGACCGAAAAATAAGAGGAAATAATTTAAATAGTCTAATCATCAATACACTATACAGCATATTTTTTGGAATCGAACCAAAATAAACCATTTAGAAGTAACTATTTAATCGTCACTCTTATTATTATTTCAAGAAGAATAGAGGAAGTAGCAAGAATAGTATAAAATCGTGCTCTACCTTTTGAGCTATATGCAACATATACATAATTGGGATCGAACCAATAACAACGCCATTTCAAGTGGAAGTAACTATTCTAATCATCACTCTATATTAATTACACATCATGAGTAGTAAATTGAATTAATGAATCATATAATTGATCAACATCATCTTTATCATCTTCATCACAATGAAAATAATAATCTATACATCCTCAGTAGTCATCAAACATAACTTCTAATATTCCAATAGGAACATCTATGTTTTCATCTGCGGCCTGCATTTTTTCAATTTCTTTCATAATTAATTTAAAATTATTTTTTGAAAATCTAGCCAAAACAGACCTCCTATAATAAGCACTAATGTGCGGATAAACTGGCACCCCCACTCCGACTCGAACAGAGACCACCTGCTTTGGACACAGGCTGCTACGGTTTTGCTTACTACTATAGCTTTCGCTACCTTTAAAAGTTTGTAGTCTGGACTATATCTTCACCTTATCAGAATGACTTAGGTGGCGGATTATTTAGTCTCTACGGGTGAACTTATCTTCCCTCGGTGTTACCATTTTACAGGGTTCACCGATATCATCCGCTCCACTTTAATTGTTTCCAACTAAAGGCTCCAATTGAGAATAATTATTTTTATAAGGCTCTAACATATGAACACTAATAGAGCTCTTATATTGTGATACAAAATCAATTGGTACAATATAAAGATCTTCTTCTTCAACATCACTACCAATAAAATAATCAATTTCATCAGCAGTATAATGATGAATTTTATATTCTCCTTGATTATGACTAATTTTACGAACTGGAAGAATTTTTCTATTTCTATCTTTTTGAATTATCTTTATTTGAAAACGTAATAATTGATTATTTTTAATTCCAATACAATCAATTTTTCCATTCTCAAGAACTGGAACAAATAATTCTCAACCTCGTTTTAAAAGTTCTCTTTCAAGAAGATTATAACCTAATCGACCTTTTGTAATTGTATCAATAATTATCCTCCTTTTAAAGACCGCTGTGCTACCATTACACTATAGGGGTAAAATAAGCGGAAATAGTATTGATAGTATCATTAAATAATCACCATCATTTTGTCATTACAGAAGTAACTATCAAATTCGTCACGCTTAAATCTCAAAATGGTCGCGGGGACAGGATTTGAACCTGCATGTGACGGGATATGAGCCCGTTGAGTTACCTGTACTCTACCCCGCGAAAAAATGCCGCAGTTAATAAAAAGATCTGCTGCGGCTCAGATAGGAAGGGACGTGGTAGCGTCACGGAGAATCGAACTCCGATTGTTGGGATGAAAGCCCAATGGCCTGACCATTAGCCGATGACGCCATATAAACTAAATAGAGGAAAAAACGTAAATTCTTAAAAAAGGTTCCTCAGTAAGGATGAAGGAGGAGGAAAGAAGAGAAAGACGCATCGGGCTTTTTACTTATAGGATACGTAACTATAAGTCATTTTTGTTTCACATTAAAATGCAAGCAAATGAAACATAAATTATAATCATATCATATGAAGTAAGAATTTAACTCATCACTCTATTTAATTTAAATTATATAACAAACTTTTCAGCTTGTCAATAGTTGTGGAAATAACATTGATAGTGTTATTAATAATAATCGCCATTATGTTATACATTACGGAAGTAACTATCAAATTCATCACACAACATTATTATCATCTTGGTGCGGGATGAGGGAGTTGAACCCTCACGCCCGAAGGCGGCGGATTTTAAGTCCGCTGCGTCTGCCAATTCCGCCAATCCCGCATGGTAGGAGCTGAGGGAGTCGAACCCCCATCTGCAGATTATCTGTCTCTACGGGGTATAAACCCGCTGCTTTGCCATTAAGCTAAGCTCCCAAATAATTAATCTTCAAGTAGTTCATCAATTTCACTTTGAAGTTCTTGAACTCTATCTAAAATTTTACCAGTTTCTTTAATTAAACCAGCATCAAAATATCTATGTGCTCGGTTTAACTCTTTTTGACTTTCTGCCAATAAAGCACTGGCTTTAGAAAGAGATTTAATTTCTTTGGATGAATCTCTTAATGACCGAATTTCTTCAAAGAAATTTTTAATTTTTTGAGTAATAAACATTTTTTTAACCTTATCTTATCTATTAAATGTCCTTTGGTGGAGCGAGTCACCGCAGGCTCTGACACCGCGTTTTCTGGCACGCGGTAGCCGTCCTCCCTCGGGAATAAGGTAGTGCTTAACGTACAATCATAGGCATTACACCTCACTTGTCAAGTGGTTTAACTTTAAATAAAATTAAAGCTTTAGACAATCAATTGCTACCATCTCCTTCTGGAAAATCAAAGCACTTCACCTATAATAAATCCTGGCTTTAACGGGTCAGGCGTCCGGAGCATACAATCTCCTTTCGAGACTATCTACATTGCTCATCGCAGCTGAGAAATTAGCGTTACCCAGATCCACCACGTGGAGGTTTTCTCTTGGATCCAACGCTTTCTTTAGGTGTCTCTATGATCACCAAAGGCAAGAAAGTCATAACCAGCCCCGACCTTATAAGTATCCGGTCCTTATAAGGAACCTTTTCGCTGCTTTATACACGGTGGCTGCAGCCTACCGCGGGTTCTTTATAAAGTCTTACGCTTTAACCAGACTTATTTTTCATCGCTCTAGTACGTCCACGATGCGGTCATCCTTTGAGCTTAAAGACGAGAGAGCCCCGTGTAAGAAAACTCGTCTTAGAATGATTTTCTGTTTTTTGATGCCCCTCCATCGACGCCCTTTAGTCCATCTAAGGTACCCAGCCAGTATGTCGGCCAGGGTTGGATTCGAACCAACGATTACGTAAACAGATTCTCATTCTTGCGCATTTTACGTGATGCAACGGTCATTTCCTGTAGTTTAACGACTCACCAGAAACATGACAAGTGTATTAGTCGTAATAGACACCACTGAGATCATGGGTAGAGCGCAGCGTCTACACTCTCTAAAGGCCCCATTTTTTAGTTTAAAGTCCGAAGCCTTATTCAGACTTTCATGCACCTGTTTTAGCTTATTGAGTCTGCACGGCAAGCATGATCTCTGCAGACACCATCAGAACCCTCAGCAGAACTTGAGTGGCCTGCCAGCAAGTGTCGTCCTTTTTTCTTAGCTTAAAGTCTGAGAAAGCAGGTTAAAACTCAGACTATATGCGCTCTAATTATTTAATTTAAAGTCTGGCGAGCTATACGAAGCACAGACTTTTAGGTTTCATTTTTTTGTCTGATCGGACCTCTCCTTTGACGTCGTGCACTTAAAATTGGCTTAGCAATCTTCACTCCAGTGGGCCTAATCATTCTATCTGGAGAAGTTTAGGAAGGTAGCTACTCCTTCCGCCCAACGGCTTATGTGGGACCCGTACTGTATGTCACCCACGCCTTCTCAAGGCCGCTGCTTCTTTGAAACCTTATCCGCGGTTGGTTTCAAGCCCCTATTGCCAATTTCTTTATTTATATTATATCATATTTTATTACCTTCTGTCAAGATTTATTTTTTGGATTTGATTTTCTTCTTTTTAGAAGATAATCACCACCTTTCCTTGACTTTCTTTAATAATATTATAACATATTTTTTATTATTTTGTCAAGTATTATTTTTTGGCTTATGAACCAACCTTGTGAGACGTAAAGGTTATATCTGCGGTTCTCGCCACTCGCTCACTATGCTGCGGATCATCGTTTATATCGCCGTGCAGCTACGGCTAGATGCCTTCCACATCAGATATTTCCTAATGAAGTTTCTCAACTTCTTTAATTATATTATAATATAAAAATTAAAAATTGTCAAATAAAATTTTTAAACTAAGGTAAATTTTTCTGTACTTTCAGATTTACCTAAATCTTTAGGATCTACCGCATACTTATTAAGATCATAAGCGATTTTTTGAAATTCAGCTATTTTATCAGGAGAAATAGAAAGCATAGGATCTTCTGTAGCTTTATCTACAGCTTTTTCTCATAGTGAATAATCAAACACTTTTCCCTTATTAGCTTGACTAAAACAATAATCAAAAATATATGAGCTAATTGCTCCTTGTAAAATTAATTCTTTTTCTTGCGGGCTAATCATGATTAATTAGAAAACCAACTATCATCGAAGTATCTATTAAAAAATGCTCCACCTAACTTATCATCTTTTTTATGTTCAAGTTTATGAAGATTTCTAAGAACCTCATCTGCGGAAGCCATCATCTTAGGTGTTGCAGGAGCTGATACGGTACGATCTTGTAGTTCTTCATAACGATTATAAGCATCATCAAGTTTACTATTAAGTTCTTTAATCTGAGCTTCAAGTTTTGCCATTTCTTCAAGATCTGCTTGACGATCATCTGACTCCGCAAGTTGACTATCAATATCTTCAATAAATGCATTTAACACTTCAAGTATATCAGAACCTTTTTGATAAACTGCGCAATGAGCATTATCTGAATCATCAAATTTAAGTTCCATACTTACTTCACCATTATTCTGAGTAAAGTTAAAAGTTCCTTGGCAAGAGTAAAAATCATTATCCATAATATTACCTCTATTCTTCTTCTTTTGGAAGATCGTATGCAAAACCTTTTGTATAAAGATTATTTGCAATTTCAATATTACTACTACATTTTTTACATACAGATCCAAATATACATTTTTGTCTACAATTAAATCTATACTTTAATAAATCAACCGACATACTTTGATTTCATACATCTATTTCTAACTCTGGATATAAAGCTCTTAAATTTTCTCTCCATCGTTTTTTAATAAATCAGATCTTATATAAAGTATTTAATTTTGCCCAAGAATTTTGTTCACTAAATTCAAAAGTATCAACATATTGATCTAGTTCATCAATATTTTCAGGAGTAACTCAAGGTGCACGAGGATTCGTAGTTCGATCTTGGGCAAATCCTGGAATTTCATCTAATATCCATCTTAATGAAATTCCTAATTTATCACATGCTTTTCTTACATTCTTTAAATCATAGCATAAATCATCGCCTATATACACATCTGTAACTCCAAAAGAAGCTAACTCTTCTAAAGTTCTATAATTAATAGCTGGGGCATGTGCATCAAAGAAAAATTTTACACCTAATTCTTTTAATAATTTATATTGTTTTGCATTATCAGGAGTTAATCTAATATAGATATTAGGATTAATTCGAGTTAAAGTTTGTAACCTACTAAAATCAAAAGGATAAACTTCTCCGCTTGCTTCATCATAATCTTCAATTTTAATATTAAACCTATCTTGCGGATGCCAGCTTAAAAAATCAATTAAATTATCAAAAAGTTCTGGTTTGTTTATAAAAGTAATATTATATTCACAAGGAATATCTCTTTTTTCTTCTCCACTAGTTCATGGTAATGCTACCTTCATTATATTCACCTCTATCCTTAAGGTATTCTATTAAGGGCATATGTACTTTAGTATCTTGAATCCATTTCTTTACTTTTTCTATATTTATATCTTTATTAAAAACATATAAACAAGAAGA
>JAEEHF010000034.1 GCA_016280725.1 Bacillota bacterium
CAGATTTATCAGATAATTTCCCAAATATAGATGAACAAAAAGTTCGTGATGCTATATTATCACGGCACAATGATGAAAGAAGATCTCTATGATTAAGTAATTATACTTATAATTTGGATTTAGAGTGATCTGCTACTGTTTGGGCTAATGAAATAGCTAGTTCATGAAAGACAAAAAATTTACATGTTAGAAACAGTTGAGATTGAACTTATAATTACAATTCTATACTTAATTGGTTTGCTGATTTGTGAATTAAATTCCCATCAAACGTAAAGTGAGCAGCTTCATTTTCAGAAAGCGTATGATATTGATATTATAAGTGTTCAAAATCAGATTGTACCCAAAATCTAATTGATGCTGCCAAAAAAACTCGAACGTGATTAATAATGCAAGAAAAATCTTATAATGGAGATCATTATAGAGCCGCTGTTATGAAACATTTTACTCAGATGTGAGCTTGAATAGCTATTGATAAATCTAATAACAGATATTATATTGTATTACACTATTGAGTTAATTTTTAACCCTATATATATTTTTTAATCTTATATGCGAAAGAGCTGGAGGGGTGACCCTTCAGCTCTTTGTCTCTTACGATAGTTACAGAAAGATAATGAGTGCATTACTCAATGTGTGATATAAGGTCGAGGCCGCTAAGGGCCTCAGCTGGAACTTGTCGGATTTGTTAAGGATTTCTTCTTTTCTTAGCAGTCTGTCCCTGTACATTCTTCTTAAGTAGAACATAAAGAAGACTAACCCACTCACCCCTTGAAGGGCGATATTGAAGACATTTCCATGCACAAGTCCGAAGATAACACTCGAGACAAGCACAATCACAGTTATACCGTAGTTTTCAATCTTGGACTTAAATGAAGAATCCATATTCATGGCCCGAGAAAGATATCCAAGACCTCCGATGAACAGCATCATGGGGCCCCATCGGAACAACATTTCCTCCAGCAGTGCACACATTGGAACGAGTAGGAAACTACTTACGAACTCCGAGGAACTAGCCACATGTTGGCTAAACTTAGCTCCACAAAGATACAAAGTTGCTCCCACTATGAAGGACCACAGGAAGTGGTATCCTAGGGTCTTTACATAGAACCTGACGAGCTTCCATCCTTTCAGCTCGATGGTCTTTTCAAAGAACCCTCTCAGAGCTGCGTTCAGCTCTCTGATTTTTGAAATAAACCTTTTCATGGCGTATCGGTTTTTTATTGTTATACTTTTATTTTTTCAAAAATATATATATTTTATTATAAATGTCAATATAAAATATATTAACTTATTTATACTTTCAGTTATTTTATATTTATAAAAAATCTCAGTTATTAGCTGAGATTCTTTACATACATAATAGCAAATTATACATCAATTGTTAACCATTCTGAAGCAACAGCAACAAGATCATTCCACTTTATAGCACAGTCTTTTGCGAAGGCTTTAAATCATCTAACAATTTCTTTTACATTTCATTTAAATTCTTCACAAACTGTTCTACAAATATCTTTCAATTGTATTCATTTCTTATACATCCATTCACAAATATCTTTTATTCAATTTGAAATATATTCTTTTGTTGCTCTAATTGCTTCCTTAGCGTTATTAGTCTGTTTATAAATCCAATCCATAACATCTTTAGCACCCTCCTTCACAGCAGCGGCAACAGATTCTCAAATTTTAACAATCATATCCTTAGTTGCTCAATATGCGTTCATCAATAAATCACACAGTACTTGAGTTCAGAGTTTTGCATATTTAACACACAACTCTGCAACGCTTTTCAAAGCACATCCGAGCTCTTTTAATGCTCAAATTACTAATGCAGGAACCGCAATTCAAAGTGTTAATAAAATCTTTCATGCTTCAAGTGCAGTTTTACCCAAGAATCCAATAAGTTTTTTTACTCATTCTTTTGTCTTTCAATAAAGATTTTTTAATGTTAATGCTAGTTTATCAAGTTGTCATCAACACCATGCAACCAAATCCTCCCAAGTAGCCTTTACAGTTTCAAGTGCTGTCTTGATAAAGAGATCAATTTTTTCTTGCACTCATTTACACCATTTTGAAATATTTTCAAATGTAATTAATGCCTTTTCTTTTACATACTTAACAAATTCTGCAACTTTAACTCATGCAGCCATTATAGCCTCTCCTATCTTGTCTATACCAATCTTACATTTTTCAACAAGTAAGTTCAATGCGTTATTAAAATCTCTATATGATTTAACTACAAAGTTCACACATCATTCCCAGGCTCATTTACTAGCCTCTCGCAAAGTAACAGCGATATCCTCAACCTTTAATCACAAGTTTTTAAAGAATTCGGCTGTTTTATTCCAAGCATTTCCTAAAGCTCACTTTACTGTTTCATATGTAGCCCTTATAAAATCTGCTGCTACCATTCAAGCTTCTTTCATTTTTTCTCGTAATGATCCAACTACTTTAGCAATATAATCAGCACTCATTAAGGCAAATTCCTTACACTGATTTATAAAATCTTTAACAAAATCAGCTGCAGATATTCAAAATTGCTTTGCCTTTTCTCGTAATGCTGCAGATAAATCACCTATAAATTCAGCAGTAGCTACGGCATCTTTATATATTTCCTTTCAAGCAGCAATTAACAACTTAGAAACTGCCATTACAGGAAGTCATACCACTACTACAATTGTATCAATCACAGTCTCAATTGCGAATTTTCAAGCTTTTACTAATCAAACCAATACAAGACAAGCCGCATCTTTAACTGTTTCCCATGCTCATTTACAC
>JAEEHF010000035.1 GCA_016280725.1 Bacillota bacterium
ATTTTAAGGATTAGAAGATGGATAAAAACAAAAAGCAATTAACGCATGATGAACATCTGGAACTTGAACTACTCCGGATTTTAGTCAGTGATGCACTTGAATCAGTGAAAGCACAGCAGATTATGGAAATAATTAAAAGGGAGCGTCAGAATGAACGGAACAGAACTGAAAAGGTTTAGACTCGGTCTTGGTTACGAATCGGCACAACAGCTTGCTGAAGCTTCCGGTTACAAGGCTCAGACACTTCTTGCTATGGAATGTGGCAGCAGAAATGTATCTAAGAAGATTGAAGACTTTTTGATGCAGGAACTTAAAGCCAGAATTGACAATGGTTCTGATAGCTTTATCAATACGGTTTTAAAATTACATAACAGATTATTCGAATAATATTTTTATTCTTTTGGAATAGATCAAATTTATTACAAAACTCGGAAATAAAAAAAAGGTAGCATATCGCTACCTTGAAAAAATACTCATTTACTTTCTATGATAGAACAAAGAAGCAAAATACCCGATAATTGGAATTATCAGTATAATCAAAGAAACCATTGCTACCGCAATATTTACCATGTCAGAAATAGATAGATTATTTGATTGATTTACCAATAGAGTAATATATTCACAGATTGGATACATTGGAGGAATCATAATTAAACAAAGAATACCTATATCCTTTAAGAGATCATAGGCTCGTGATTCTTTGGTTAATTCAGAAACTAAATCATCGATTATAACATCTGTCTTTTCTTTTAAATTATCATAATGATTGTTTATATGATTATCAATTTCGGATTGCGTTATTGTTCTTGAATTATTATTAGCCTTGTGAATTTCTTCTAATTCATTTTTGGCGCATTGTCTGATTAAAGATTTTTGTTCTTTTTCTGTTACATAACTTTTTATTCTTGCTATAACCTTTTTGTTACTCATTTTCTTTATTTACTGTTTGCTATTATTCTTTGGTGCAAAAATTCTGAAAAACTGCGATCTAAATTTTTATTATCCTGCTGCAACTTTTTCTCCCATTCCGGAATATCTGATATTAACACCTCGGAATCATGTCTGTTTTCGTAGTTTCTGGTAGACGGAGTATCAAGCTGATGAATTTCAAGCTGACAGATTTTTATTCCTTTTCGAAGAATAAGTTTTGATTTGCCGATATTTCTTATTATTAACGGCATCCTTCCTTTGAATCCTGGATTGATAAAGCTTCCCAAAGAAACGTCCAACCCCCAACGGATTAGACTGTTTTTGTTACAAATACGACCATTAAAGCCTGTTGTTAATGAAATTATTTCTGCAGAAAAACCAATAACATATGAGTTTGGCTCCAATGAATAACCATCATCACTTATCGTTTGTCTCTCGATAAATTCATGAGCATTTTCAGCCAGGCTACCTAAATCTATTGAATTGTTGGTAGTTACAATTTCAATTTGGTCAGAAAGAGTTAAATCAACACTAGAAGGCTGAATATTATTTTTTATTAATGGTTCAATACCAATAAAACCGTTGTTAATCATGTTAATTATTTGATTATCACTAAGAATTGACATGACGTACTCCTATTACTGCCTCTTTTTAAGGGTGTATTATACATGAAAGCATTTTATAAGTTAAGGTTCCTACTCCCTCCACCCTACCTCCTCACGGAGCGGAAGTAGGCGACAAGGACGCTACTTGCCTTCCTTAAACCATGCAACTTTTACCCCTCTTATTGCAATTTTCATAGTTAAGCTAGAATATGTAGGATAATCAGAATTCAATGGATACAACTCAAAATACAATTTACCGTCATTTGTGTAACGTTCTCTAAAACGTTTAAATGTCGCTTTGTCATAATTTTCAATATATCCGACAACGTCATTTCCATTCTGAGGAAGTAAATCCGGATCTATGATAATGTAATCACCTTTATGGTATTCAGGTTCCATTGACTTGCCATCAATCCTCAAAGCAAAACATTTACTGAATTTACAATGAACAGGAAGATACTCAACGTCAGATAAGGAATCAAGAATAATTTCTGAAAACGGACCTGCTGGAATCTTGCTTAGAATCGGAATCGTGCAAAAAGAACTCATCGGCTTAAGATGTTCTATTCTTCCTTCAGACAAAGCTTCTGCATCTACATTAAAAATTTTAGAAAGAGTAAATAACTTGTCTGTAGAAATACTTCCCTTCTTAAGCCAACCTCCTGAAATCGAAGGTTGTTTAACTCCGGTTTTTTCTGCTAATTCATTTACAGTCATCTTGTTATCAGCAAGAAGTTTTCTTAGTGCATCTTGAAATGTCATACCCCCTCCTTAGTTTCATCTTATATCTATATATAGTTATATATAGGATATGCCTATATTGCAAATAGTCATAACCTATTTTATAATATAGGTATTAACTATATTATCGAGGGAAAATTATGCTAACTTTATCTCGTCTTCAGCATGAACTTCAAATTTCTAAAACTGAGTTAAACGCTCTTTTAATTCAGAAGTTCAAATTAACACAGCCTTCAATTCATGCTTGGTGGAAACAAATTCCTCCTCAGCGACAGATTCAAATCATTCAATTTTTCAACCTAGACCCCAAAATTCTAATTGATAAGAAGGTGGCAAAATGAATAGTTTCTTTAAGGTTCCTACAGACGGAAGCTTTACTCAATACAAGTTAAATCCTTCACAGCTTTTAGTTGCATGTTGGATGTCAAACTTAATTCAGCTTAATTTTTCACAATTATCTTACTCATATATTAA
>JAEEHF010000036.1 GCA_016280725.1 Bacillota bacterium
CGCTAAAAAGATATACATACTTTTTGCTCATTTAAATTTCCTCCTTGTTTTTTAAAGTGGTACGAACCTACGATCCTAAGCCGAGTGAACGCACCCTATAACAACGTTTTTATTATATCAATTTATGTAAAAAATACAATAAGAAACCCCTTAAAGTCACGAAAAAAGCACAATTTACAAAATTATGTAAATTGTGCTTTTTATTATTTATGTATACTATGGACGAGGCGTTGTTTTTGTACGAACTAAGTATTGTGTATGAACATATGCATCTATCAATGAACCATTGAGATTATACTTTATGCATGTAAATGTATCATTATAACTTACAACTTTGACAATGTTTTCTCTATCATTATTACCATGTAGATATCCAATTGGAGTTTCATCATCATTTGGATTTCTTCTAACTCCCAATGTATCGCATGTAATCAAAGCATATTCATTTGCTCCTGCATTAGTAAAATTGCCTCCTTGATTTGTAGATGATTGTGTAGTAACATTTCCTACATTTACTTTAATATAGCCAACTTTACCAGAGTATCTAACTGTAATCGTAGCAGTTCCATTTTTATTTCCTGCTTGAATATAGTCTCCATTAACTGTAGCAATACTTGTATCTGAACTTGTGAATGTGCAAGATGACTTGCTGACCGGCGTTGAATTATAATTTACTACCCAGTTTGAAGTCTTATACCCTGGTGTTAAAGTAACACTATCAGTACAAGTTAGTCCATTTTGTGTGGTATTTAATGATGATGAAAATGGTGGTGTAGCAGTACTTGGTCCAGAATAAATACCAACATTAACAACCATATAAACTACCTCACCTGCGTAAGATATAGTAATTGTAGCAAGTCCTTGTGTGCTTCCTGCTTGAAGTTTTTCTCCATCAATTGTAGCAATACTGCTATTTGAAGTAACAAATTTACAAGAAGATTTATTTACTGTAGCTCCATTGTAGTAAACATACCAATGCGTTGAATAACGTCCAGGAGATAAATTTACACTACTTGTACAAGATAATTTATTACTTGTATATAATGGAGTAGTATTTGTATTTGAAGGTGAATCAGTTGTACTAAGTGCATTCGTTGGTGTTTGTGTACTTGAACTATTAAAATCACCTACATTTACCAAAATTGTTGTTGTCTTTCCTGCGTATGAAATAGAGATTATTGTAAGTCCTTTCTTTTGTCCAGCTATTATCTTATCTCCATCTCTGTATGCTACGCTTGGATCAGAACTATTATATGTGCAAGAGCTCTTACTTACATCTCTTCCATTATACTTAATTTCCCAGTTAGTTGTATAACGTCCCGGTGAAAGATTTATACTACTTGTACTAGTTAATACTCCTCCTGTTACTCTTGGAGTTGTAGTAGCTGTTGTAGGTTGATCACTAAGTCTAGATAAGTATGTCTTATGAACATAACCTGTTGTCTCAGCTCCCTTATAGGTGTATTCTATTCCAGCAAAATTTTCAGAAATAGAAACTACAGTAACAATCTTTTCATTATCATTGTTTCCATGTAAATATCCAACTGCATTCTCAGCATCATCTGGTTTAAGCCTTACTGCTAATGTATTACAAGTAATCAAGTGCTTTGTCGGAGTAGTTAAATAAACCATAGTCTCAAGTTTTGATGCTGGCTTTTGTGTGTTTGTAGGTCTAGGTGTAGGTGTTGCCGTAGGTGCTGTCGTTGGTGAAACAACATGTGAAGATGATGTTGTGTTAGGCACTGCAGTATTTGGAATACTTGTTGGTGAAACAGGACTATTTGTCACAACAGGAGTAGAAGTAGTAATAGGTCTAGTTGTGTTTGGTCTAGCAGTAATTGTTTGTGTATTTACTGTTGCAACATGACTTCCTAGTAACATCATTTGAGCCTTTCCATCCGATAAGCTTACCCATAATGAAACTTTATTAACATATGGTAAAATTGCCGAGTTAAGGATATCTGATCCTCTAAATGTATATGATGTTCTTGTATTATCAGCATATACCAAATAACCTGATGTTGGTATAGCATAAGATAAATCTCTATTATCTAATAATCTTAAATTATATCCAATGGTAACGTTTTCATTACCAGTTAGTTTTCTACTAAGATTAACAACAAATTCACTATCAAGTTTTAAAACTTGAGGAAAATTAGTATTGTATGCAAGAGCAATAAATGCTGGTTTATTAGTTACTTCTGCTCCATAAGGAATCATTTTTATACTTAATCCATCAATGCTGTATGTTCCTGAAGAATTAGTTACCTCCCCATATAGTTCAACTAGTTTAATTTTCTCCCATGAATCTCTATTCTTTAGTATGTCAGATCCTAGTATTGTAAATGTACTTGATGCACTATTTGATACTAAAGTACCAGATAACGTTCCAACGCTATTATCTAATCTTTCTCCTGGCAATGTAAGTAATTCATTTTTTGTAGCTCTCCACTTAATGTTTACTTTCTCACTAGCCGAAAGAGCTCTACTTAACTTAACAGTAATTACACTATCGTTTTTAAGTACATTAGGGAAAGCAACTGTTGCTCTAAGACCAATATAACTTCCAGAAGGTGTTCTTGTTGGAGTAATAATACCATTACTTGAAACAAATGCCTTAAATGTTCCTAAGTTTTTCGCAATCTTTCCATCACTTACAGAAACATAGAAAGTTACATCAGAAACGAGCATCCAAGTAGATGAGTTTTTAATAATGTCAGAACCTTTAAATGCATAAGTAGTCTTTGTATTATCTGCAAAAATCAAATCGCCTTGTGGTGGAATTCCTTTTATAGCTCCATTACCGTCAAGTGATTTCCAATTTGAAGTATAGTAAATTGTAACATTTTCATTACCAATCAAAGGTCTAGAAAGTTTAAAATCAAATGTAGAATTTTCTGTTAGTGTAGCTGGAACAGAAGCAACTACAGATAAGTTTTGAATTGTATCCTGTGATAAAGAACTGCTACCATAAGGAATAGATTTGTAGTTTCCTGTTAACTTAACATCATAAGCACTTGTATTACCTTTAGAAACAGTTACCGTTATTCTAACTTCGCTAAATCTTTCCCAGCTTGATGTATTCTTTAAAATATTTAGACCAGAAAGTGTATATGATGATTGCTTACCATTATCTACTAATGAACCATTAAAGAAAGACTCATCAGCACGTGCCTGACCCGGATTAGTTATTAATGAATTTCTCGATGCAACCCAGTTAATGTCAACAACTTCATCTCTATCTAGTTCTCTACTCAATTTAACAGTAATTATGCTACTATTTTCTAATACTCTTGGCATTTCTACAACTGCTGTTACGTCTGAAATAGGATTTTGAGGCAAATCAGGAGAAGGAATCTTTTGTGGTGTAGCCGTTGGATGATTTGGATTAATAATCTTATTTCTTAATTCATATGCATTCGCAATTAATTGAGCAACTTGAGCCCTTGTTAAGCTTTCTTGTGGTCTAAATGTTCCATCTTCAAATCCTCTGATTAATTCATGCTCATATGCAATAGCAACATACTTTCTAAAGCCTTCTGATATTTGCATATAGTCTTTAAATCTTGTAATAGAATCAACCTTAAATTTTTCATTTTGTAATCCGAAAGCAGCAACTAAAGCCGCCGCAATATCTTCTCTTACAGCATATTCATCTGGAAAATAATATAGTTCTCCTCCAACATCAAATCCAGATAAAAATCTACTGGCTTTGTCAACATACTGTTTTGCCCAATGATTTGCAGGAACATCTCTAAATCTAATAATTCCATACGAAGAATCATCTGGAACACTTAATGATGTAACCAATATTTTTGCAAACTCAGCTCTAGTAACCTTATTATTAGGTTTAAATGTCCCATCAGGATATCCATTAAGCACTCCTGCCTGATACATTTGAGTAACCGAATTAAATGCCCAATGGTTAGATGGCACATCATTAAAAGCAGCAGCACTAGCCGTGGATACTACTATAAAGCATTGAATCAACGCGATGCATAAAACAAATAATCTTTTCATTTTACCCTCCTTAATTATTTATAAAACATAATTAATTATTTACAAAAGTAACAGTACTATTATTAGCAGAATCCTTAAGCATTAAGAAAATAGTTTTATCTCCATCACCTTCAGATAATGAATATCCATTAACATTAGCTTGGAATGGAACCCAGTTCACATCAGCTGCTGTTCTTGCATTTTCATTAGTTAATGCCATATAAGAAATATCCGATTCTGCATCAATGGCGTGTATCTCTAAGTCAACGATACGATTAGAAACATATTCTTTTCCATCTTTTTCTCTTGTATCTTTAACAATTATATAACCTACTGGAGCTTGAGTATCATTAATTAATCCATAATCGACTAATATAGTTGTTTCATTAGTAGAAGCCGAGTAGTTTGTTGAAGCAGGAACGTTAAGAGTAATTGTTGTTGTACCAGACTTAACACCTGTTATTGTAATAGTACCTGCATTTGTACTATTTGAATTTGAACATGTCGCAATTGTTGAATCATATCCTGAAATTGTTGTATTAACATTCTCGCCATCATAAGTATATGAAATAGTTTTTGTTTCGCCAATATCTATTGCAATACTAATATCCATAGCTATGCTTCTATTTGCTTTAGCAATAGTTAATGTTGCATAATCAAGTGATGCGTTAGAAGCAGATTTAGATGTTGCTGAAGTATAGTTTCTGTCTTCAGCTATAGTTGCAACTACATAATATGTCAATGCGTTTTTAGGTGCTCCACCAGCTGCTTCTGCGGCTCCACCTGAAGCCGAAGTACTTGTTTTTGTATTTGTAGTAGCATTAGTATAAGCAGTATAGTAAGTATATGTAATAGCACCTGTAGAAATATCTCCGTCTTTAACTCCTGTAACAATAGCAGGATTAATCCTAATATAGTTGCCATTATAAGTTGCATTTTTATTTGTTACTCTAACACTTGGTGTTGCTTTATTAATTGTGATTGTAGCTGGTGAAGATGTAGCCGCGCTATAATTATCATCTGCATCTACATGTGCTACAACATAATATGTTCCAGCATATAAAGGAGCAGAACCTTCGCCATTTGAACCAGAATTAGAAACATTCGTTTTAGTAGTACACGAACTATCAACATAATAGGTATATGTAGGTATGCTAGTTGATCCTGTTACAACTGCATTATTAGATACTACATAAGAACCATTGTATGTTTGTGTTTTTCCCGAAAGTGTAATAGTAGTATTTTGTAAGGTTTTTATGCCAAGGTAAGCTGTTTTAAGACTTCCTTCTGCACCTGTCATGACAGAATATCCTGGTTCAGTTGCAGTAGGATTATTTGCAACTCCAGCTATTCCACCTTTGAATATTCCATCAAAGAATCTATAATTTATTGCCGAAATACCATGTGAACTACCAGAAATAATAGGACTAGTTGTTGAAACTGGAGTACCTTGAGTACCAACAACAATAAATGCTGAACTATCTGAATGAATACCATAACCCGAACTAGAATTGATATTTCCACCAATAATCGTTACAGTTCCAGTCGCAGTTGAATCTACAGTAATTGCATCACCATTTGAACTAGAAATTGTTCCACTATTAATTGTAGTAACACCAGAACCAGAAACATTTAATGCATGCTCTGCGCCTGAAATCGTTGCGTTAGAAATTGTTAAACTTCCACTTCCGGCAGTTGTAATACCACTCGTACTACCAGAGATATTACCAGCAGTAATAGTAATGTTTCCGCTTCCTCTATTATAAATTGCATTCGAAGAAGTAGAAGTAATAGTTGCACTAGCACCACTAATACTTAAAGTAGAACTTGGAACAACACTAGAAACACCATCGATGTTAATAGCATTTCCTTGAGATGTTATTGTTCCAGCAGTTATATTAATTGAACCTGTAGGTACATCTGAAGAACTGCTTCCATATGCATGAATTGCAACAGCAGTATTTTTACCAGTAGAACTAATTGTACCTCCTGATACTGTAAGGGCACAATTTTTAGTTAATGCAATTGCTCTAGGGATTCCTGCTGAAGTTAATCCTGATTTAACATTGGCTGTAATAGTTCCTCCACTAACATTAATAGTACCTGCAGAACCAAATACTGTATGCCAATTTCCTGATGTCACACCTTCATGTAATAATGATCCACCCGAAATATTCAAAGAACCTGCATCATTTTTTACAAGATACGCAAGAGAGTTTGATGTTGAATTCTTAAGAACACCGGTACCAGTTATTGTTAGCGTTCCTCCATTGTTGGTAATAGGATTTGTCGTTTTTGTTAATGTTTTATTATTTAATTTTATAGTGACATTTTTACCAGAAGCAATTGTACAAGGTGACGAATCAGTACAATTACTTTGAACTACGATTGTGCCGTTAGAAGAAATAGCTGAAACTGCTAATTCTAATGTAGTATATATAGCACCCGTTTCTTCAATCATAAAGTTACCAGCTTCAATTGTAAATGAAGAAGTAGCAATAACTTCATTGTAATTTTGTGTTGCTGCAAAAGTAGCTTTTATAGTATAAGTTCCTCCCTCATTTGGGATTGTTGAAGAATACGTCGAGCCAGAACTTAATTTATATTCAAACGTAACATTAGATGTACCATTTGTAGTTGAGGTTACAACTGGAGCTGGTGGAGTATTGCCTAAAATCCATCCTTGCTGACTAACTGTACCAGAACCTTCAGCTTTGTTTATTACATATGACTTGCTTTGATTAGTCAATGAGTAGTTTGCTTCACTACCTCCTGTAACACTCGAAATTGATGCCGTAGCAGTATAGCTACCAGCATTGGTTGCTTTTGTAACATCAAGATTTATTGTCTGTCCAGCAACACCAGAATTACAAGTAGCAGTAGGTGCTTGAGCTGTTCCATTATAAGTCAAATTTGTATTTGCTCCCCATGTAATTGTAATTGGTTTAGGACTAATGGTCCATGTAAATGTATATGGGTCAGTAGAATTATCACTCCATTTATAACCTGTACTAAGTGTAGCAGTTGCATTATATGTTCCTGCGTTAGTACCAGATGTAGTTCCACTTAGTGTATATCCTGTTTGAGCTTGAATAGATTGAGGTTGACCAGTATATGCTCTATTAGGATATGAAGGTCGTTCTATTAGTTCAAATTCATTTTGAACTATTACTCTTAATCTAAATGTTTTTGTTGAAGTAACAGTAGTATTGTTTGGATATTCACCCTGAACTGTATGCTGAATTGATGTGATAGTTACGATCGTATTTCCTACTGCTAGGCCTCGAATTTGAATTGATGAACTAGTTGTAGATACAGCAGAGCAAATTGTATTATCTGCAATATTTGTATTTACAACATTTTCATATAGCAAATTCGCAGGAATATTATATGTTTTAGTTTCACCAACATTAACAGTCATTGAAGGCATTGGTGTTGGCGTTGGCGAAGGTGTAGGCGTAGTGTTTCTGTAACCACAAACTGTACAAACGTCGCTAGAATCATATGTGTGTGAAACTAATGCCGGAGTACTATTAACATGACAAACCGAACAATGCCATTTTGAAACATAGTGACCATTTGCATTAGGAGTTATTTCACTTCTATATACCCATGGATTATTAGCTATCCATGGAACACTTTTATTACAATGCCCGCACCAGCTATCGGCATATGATTTTTGATTATTAAATACAGCAAAAAATACTCCAAATAATAAAATCGGTAATATAAGCTTTTTAATGTATTCTTTTACCATTTCAATTCTCCATTCAAAAATATAATCAACTGCATATATGCATAATAAGTCAAAGTCTACATTCTCTAATATTATACCTTATTTAATAGGCTATAAAAACCATGTAACTAAAATGTAAAGGAAAAGACATAAAAAAAGTGCAATAATGCACTTTTTTATGTCCTATTCATTAATATTTTTTAGTACTTCTTCATCATTTAATTCATCAAAATGTCTATCTTTATTTCCAAGGCACTTGTCAAATTTGCATATTTCTCGGTAATCGCAATATGAACAAGCCATTTGTCTTCCTTTTATGTTAAGCGGTTCGTTATTTATGTTACCTTTCAATATTTCTTTTGCAATAGACCTTATTACATCATGAATTCTATTTTTAAGGTGACCAAAGTCTTTTGATGAAATAACCGGCATCTTTGAATAATTTCCCTCTTTAGAAATCTTTAAATTCAAAATGTTAGATTCAAAGGATGTGCCTAGCTTGTCACTATTAAATTCGTTATCCATTGCTTCAATTAGTTTGACATTAGAAATTACAATTCCATTCATCCTTAACGATTTTTTTATCTCATTTTCAATTTCTTCTTTAGAAATTCTCTTATTGCTTTTTAAAACAGGGTCATCTAGTTTTAGATAAAATGCACCCCCGAACTCAAGGCCATCAGAAGTAAAGACATCCGAATATGTAAGCAGTTGAAGCTGAATTCCGTAATACACATGTGATAACTTAATAGCTTTATTCGATGATTTGTAGTCTATTATTCTAATATATTTTTTACCATCAACTGTAGTTTCATCAACTCTATCAATTTTGCCAAAAAGATATATCTTATCTTCTCCATTTAAATCAATTACTAATTCAGGTAATTCTTTTCCTCTGCCAAATTCAACTTCGCTTCCAATAAGTCTAAAATTTCCAGACCTCATATGGAATACAATTAGCCAAATCATATTTTTAACTAATTTTTTAAGTCTACTAGCTAAACTCTTCAATCGACCACTAGAACTAAAAATATCATATCTAAAATTTTCAAACGCTTCATCTGAAATCTTGTCGGCTATTATATCACATTCATCTTTTTCCAAAGTGTCTAAATCAATTTCATCTTCCAAAACTTTTTTTGAAAATCTTTCAATAACTTCGTGCAAAAGCGTTCCAACATCAGGGATCATAAGCTTATATACTTGCCTATCTTTAAGTTTTAAGCCATATCTCAAGTAAAATGAATATGGACAATTTGCAAATGATTCTAAGCGAGAAACCGAAGTATATAATGAAGTGCCATAAAGTTTTTTCGATGATTTTTCAGATTGATTAGTTAACGAATTAGAAAAATAAAGTCCACTTTTTATTTCATTATATTTTTCATTTTGATTTGTCTCATACCATTTCTCGATTGTTCTCCATTTAGAATCAATTATTTCGCCGTCTTTTTCTTCTCTAAGTTTTTCATATAGTTCCCTAATAGTAGCTTTTGCGGAGTACACATCATTTACGTCATCCATTGAATTTATCGAAGGAAAAATCCTTTTTATATCATTTATTATATGTGAACATCTAATAGTTTTTCCTTCAAGATCCGATGTTGAATATGATATAAAAAGACATTCCTTAGGTATAGAAAATGTTTTATATAAATTATACATTTCTTGTTTTAATAACTTTGTAGTGGTTTTAGCAATTTCCACACCATATTGTAGCATTGTATCGCGTTCATCATCCGAAATAAAGCCCTCCGTACCAAACGTTCTAGGAAAAGAACCTTCTTCCATACCGATAACAAACAAAATGGAAATATCGCTACTCCTTGTTCTTTCAGAATCTCCAATTACTACTTTATCAACCGTTGAAGGAATAACACCGATTTCTCTATTAGAAATTGCAATTCTAAATGCTTTAATAAATTTATCAAATGAAATGTACTCATCACCTATTACTTTTTCTATGTCATCAAAAATAGCCATAAGCATATTCCATACTTGAGAGTATTCTTGTGCCATTCTAGTAAGTTCGAAATCTTCGGCTTTTTCAAATTTAGAAACAATTCTATAAATATTGTCGTATACCCCATTATCATAAAGAAATCTATAAAGTGATGTAACAATCTCACGTGCAGTTTTTTTGCCACTAAATCCAGCCTTAAAAACCTTTATAGGTTCAACTATTCTATTTCTAATATCATTTATTTTTTCAAGTTCATCATCTGAATACGTGAAATCTTCTTCCCACTTCTTTCCCTTAATGCCCCATTTTAGGACATAGTTCTCAACCAAATCAATTTCAGTATCATCAGTTATATTTGACAAGCCAGTTTTCAGATATGAAAATACATCTTCATATTTGTAATTGTTGTTCACAATTCTACAAAGTGAAACAACCAATATTATTATGGGCTCAAAAGAAAGCTGATTTTTGTCATCAAAAAAGAACGGTATATCATAAAGTGGAAATACCATTTTAATTATATTTTTATATTGTTCTAAGTCTCTTGTTATTAACTGGATGTTGTCATATCTGTACGAATTGGCAAGGCTCCTTATCTTTTTTGCAATATTAGTTATTTCTTCATATGCATTTGAAAAAGAGGAAACAAAAATATGAGTACATTCATTGGTGTATTCTTTTGGGAAAGGTTTCATAAAGTTTTCTTCTAGATGAGTAAGTTCTTCATTATGAAATCTTCTTGACTTTCCTAAACTAATATCATCCATATTGTCCGAGAAACTTTTGCCAAGTGCCTTTTCGCTTTTGTTTTTTTCAGATATATTTTTTAGTTTTTTCAAAACGTCATTATTAATTTCAAACAAATCATCATCGCTTGATGAAATAGAAATAGTAAGATCAGCGCATTTATCAAGTTCAGCAATTAATGCTAATTCCTGTGGGACAAACCCATCGAACTCATCAATCCAAATCTTTGCACCATTTAAAAAGCCAGCATCTATTTTTATCTGTTCTATTAGGAATGACAAAACATCATTTGTATCAATTGTTTCATTGCCAATAGCTTCCTCATATTTTGAGTAAATAAAAGCTAGATCATGGATTTTCATGTTCAAATAATTATTATGAAAATCAATATTATTAATCATTTCAGGAATAATGTTATATCTCTTGAACTCTGAAATTTCATCAGCTACAGTATTAACAAGTCCAATATTATTTAAAACACCTTTTAATAATAAAAGGTGTTTTTCATATTTGGTCATTATATTAAAAATTAATACACATTTTGCAGACTCAGAAAAACCATTTATTATCATATTTTTATCAGCAAAAAATCTGTGAGCAAGTCTTTTAAAGGACAAAACTTGAACATCAATTATGCCCTTCTTATTTGTTGCTTCAATTAGATTTTTTTCTGCTTCAAAACTGAATTGTTCTGGCACGATATAAATCATTGAATTTGAAAAACCATTATCAATGAATTTTTTAATATCGTTTAAACAATATGTTGTTTTTCCGAGAACCGCTTCTTCCGGTAACAAATTTCATATCAATACCTTCAAAAATATAATCAAATAAAGAAATCTACTCTACAATTAAAACGTTTCTGCAACCCATGCCTCTATCTGGATTATTTGTTGTTGAACTATATGCAAACAAATTACCATCAATACCTCTAGCTATAAATGGTGCGTCAGCAGTTGGAAGAATACTCGTTCCACCAAACCAAGCAGATTGAGTTGAATCTCCAGTTGAAGTAGCAATAATAGCATCACCATACTTCTTTCCTGGTTCTTCATATGATGAATATGTTAGTAAATCGCCACTATACTCATATAAGTCTGCAAATGGAAGTGCAGCCTCTGCAGCTGAACTAAATTCATCTTCTAATCCAGCGGCAACAAAACACTTAACATCAAGTTCAAATACTCCTGATGAATTATTCTCTCCAAGAGACATTCCATTCTTACATTCTCCTGCTGTATGCATTGAAAGATATGCAATTGCAGCCCATTCAGTATTCTTTAGCAATCTAGATGTAATGTGATCTGTACTAGCATATGCATCCGAAGCAAGTTGTGCAGCAGAATCAGCACCTGAATACAAGGTATTAACTAAATTATCTATATTATCCTTGGCAACCCAAAAACCCGTTATGTTCTTTTCTTTGTTGTTTTCTTTATACTTAAATGCTGGATGAACTTGATAACCTGCAGGTAAAATTTCGTCATTTTGCATATAATTTGAAGTGCCTTTTAAGAAAATAATGTCTATGGCTGATGCCGGAACGTTCTTATAGTCAGATACTAAGTAAAAGTTCTGAACTTTATAAGCAAATCTTGGTATCCAAACGTATAAAACATTGTTACTCGTCATAGCATTCGCCCATATAGGAGATTCAGTAGAATAATTATACCAATCTTCTGTATATAAATCTTCGACAATTCTCGTTTTCACTCCGCCCCTATCATCAAAATATGTAATGACAGGTTGCATATCAGCAGAAAGAAGTGGTCTATTAACATTTCTTTTTTCATCAAACTCTTCTTTGTATGTTTCTTTAACTTGTTCTTCATAATACTCATATACATATCTTATATAGTCTGATTCATTGTAAATTCCACTTTTATTTATCAACATTGGGCTCTTTAGATAATATGTTCGTTTTTCACCATCAGCAACCTTATACACAAAAGTTGGTGGATACTCAGAAGTCATTGCATAATTTTCCAAACCCATTATTACATAATCGCCGCTTGAAATTTGAATATACTTTTTATCCTCTGGAACACTAGCATCTGTTGCTAAAACTTTATCCGCATATCCAAGCTCTTTTTCGTGAGCTACAATTGCAACCGCAATTGTCATAAGTCTATCGGTTGTCGCTCTTTCCCTAGAATTTCTAACAACAGACTGCCCATTATACACGGTAATTGAAGTTATTAAAACTATTACAATTATAGTAATAACTAATGATATTACAGATATTCCTTTTTTATTCATCACATTCTCCTTCTAACTGCCTTGTATATTATCTTTGTAATAATCAAAAAAGCCATCATAGTCTTCAAAATATCTATCAGTTTTTTTAGAGCCAACCGTTACTTTATATTCTTGGCCTTTAAATAAAAATCTAAAACTAAATCCATCTTGACCCTGCCTTAATAAGTCTGCAAACATATCAATATCACAATTATTATAATATTTTCTCATGTTAGCTAAATACTCATTTAAGTCATCCTCAATGACATCAACTTCATAATTTTCCATAAGATAAATAAGATATGATTTAACATCCTTCTTAGCATCTTCAAAACTTAAAAATCTCTTAGGATAGAAGTTCTTTTTAACTTGAAGAATATCTTTTCTTAGTTTTAATATTTTATCTGTAAGTTCTTGAGATTTTAATGTAACTTTCAATATAATGTCTTGTTCTTCATCAAAACACGTAAGATACTTATAAAATCCCTCAACAATTTCTCTATTCGTGAATAAATGGGCTTTTATCGGTTCTTGAGTAAAACTTATATAAATCTTCATTTGATCCATGTTTACTCTATAATAAAATTCTCTAGGAATTACTTCAAGGATCTTAAACTTTTCAAATTCATCATTATATTCAATTATCAAATCCTCTTGAAGAAGGTTTTCTTTTATATGTCCCACTACATTGGTATTACCTTCTTTTTTTCCGCTTAGTTCGAGAATTCCATATTGCATATAGCCATCATAAGATCTTTTTAGAAATACATTTTTCTCTAATATTTTCTTTTTTGTTTTAATAGCTAATTTTGGCAAATTTATCACCTCAGTTACTTTTAATCATAATATCCCATGTAAATGTTATCATTTTACGTAACTTATTATCAATAATTGAAAAGGAAAAAAAACATATTTGTAATACTACTTTTATATTAGTCTTTTATTCTTCATCATCCAATTTTAAAACAGATAAAAACGCTTCTTGAGGAACATCAACTTTACCAAACTGTCTCATACGCTTTTTACCTTCCTTTTGCTTTTCAAGTAGTTTCTTTTTACGCGTAATATCTCCACCATAGCATTTTGCAAGCACGTCTTTGCGCATTGCGGAAATTGTTTCTCTAGCTATAACTTTACCACCAATAGCGGCTTGAATAGGTATCTCAAACATTTGTCTAGGAATACTCTCCTTAAGTTTTTCAGCCATTCTTCTTCCACGAGCATAGGCCTTGTCTTTATGAACAATTATCGAAAATGCATCTACTAAGTCACCATTTAGTAATATATCCAACTTCACTAATTCAGATTTTTGATAGCCTATCATTTCATAATCTAACGATGCATATCCTTTTGATCTTGACTTTAAGGCATCAAAGAAATCATATATTATTTCATTTAGAGGCATCTCATATTCTAGAATTACTCTAACATCGTCCATATATTTCATATCTTTGTATACACCACGTCTATCTTGGCAAAGTTGCATAATATTACCAACGTATTCTTTAGGAAGCATTATGCTCGCCTTTACTATTGGCTCTTCCATTGAAGATATCTCTTGTGGCTCAGGCAAATCAGCTGGATTATATAATTCAAGCATAGTGCCATCTGATTTATAAATTTTATAAATAACCGATGGAGCAGTTGTAATAACATTTAGGTTAAATTCTCTATCGATTCTTTCACAAATTATTTCCATGTGTAATAAGCCCAAAAATCCACATCTAAAACCAAATCCCAAAGCAACTGATGTTTCTGGTTCAGAAAATAACGATGCATCATTTAATGATAATTTTTCTAAAGCATTTTTTAGATTTTCATAATCACTACCATCGGCAGGGTACATTCCACAGTAAACCATTGGTGTAACTTTACGATACCCAGGAAGCGCTTCTTGAGCCTTATTATTCTTTAGAGTAATCGTATCGCCCACATGTATTTCTGATACATTTTTAATCGCTGCGGCAATATATCCAACTTCTCCGCATGATAATTCGTCACACGGAATATATGTTCCAACTCCGAAATAACCTACTTCAGCAACAGTTTCCGTTTTGCCTGTTGCCATAAAATATATTTCATCTCCTACTTTTATTTTTCCATCTTTAATTCTGACAAATGCAACTGCACCTTTATAATTATCATAATAAGAGTCAAAAATAAGTGCTTTTGTAGGAGCATTTTCATCTCCCTTTGGAGAAGGTATATTTGTAACTATTTGCTCCAAAACTTGATCAACATTTAAACCAGTCTTTGCAGAAATTTGTGGTGCATCCTGAGCGGGTATCCCAATTACTCCTTCAATTTCTTCAATTGCCATCTCTGGTCTTGCATTAGGCAAATCAACTTTATTGATAACTGGAACGATTTCCAAGTCATTATCTATTGCTAAATAAACATTTGCTAATGTTTGAGCTTCTACTCCTTGAGTACTATCTACAACCAATATTGCACCTTCACACGCAGCAAGACTTCTTGATACTTCATAGTTAAAGTCAACGTGACCAGGGGTATCAATTAAATTTAATATATATTCATTTCCATCTTTTGCCTTATATGAAGTTCTAACAGATTGAAGTTTAATAGTTATACCACGTTCTTTTTCCAAGTCCATGTTATCTAGTATTTGAGCTTCCATCTCTCTTTTAGATAACGCTCCTGTCATTTCAATAAGCCTATCTGCAAGAGTAGATTTCCCGTGGTCAATGTGAGCGATTATGCAAAAGTTTCTAATTCTTTCTTGTTTACTCATGTATTTCCCTTTCATACAATATAGTTTATTAAATTCTTCACAGGCGATTAAAATAAAGATTTATTGCGGTTTCAACGCTTTCTTTATCTTTAATTGGTGCAAATTCATCTTCCCTTTTAACCCTATATAAAGCCGTTTTGTTTGATAAGCCAAATCCATCAAAGATAAACATTTCATATTTTATTGAATTGATTTCATCACTAGAATCATTACCATTTATATCTAGATATTTGTTTTTCTTTTTGGCCTTGTGATATGGAAGTTTAAGCGAATTAATCCTTCCTAATAATTCTCTGCTTATATATGAAACTCCAAAATAACCTTCCTTAAATTTTAACGATCCATCCTCAATTCTTTCAATGTTTTTATCTAGTGGCATATCTATGTATTCAATAATCTTGAACCTTTCATTAGCATTCACACAAAGACCCATTTTCTCATCTGGATTTTCTTTAATAATAGTCTTAATGCCAAGTTCAACATTATTTGAATATACGTGACCAAATACCAAGTCATCAAATGGATTAAGTAAAATATTATCTACATTAGTTATAAATAGATATTCAATCCCCTTTTCTTCCATAATTGATAAAACTTTTTCGTCACTTACAGCTTTAAAAATACCGCCATTCCCATTTGGTGCAAAATAGATATTAGATTTATCTTTTAAAGCAACCTTACCCTCCAAATCTGTTAATGGCATATTTCCCTGCTTAAAGAAAATAATTCTATCTTTTTCATAGCCAAAGTAGTCATTCTCATCGAAAAAGTTAACAGTATCATCATGATTAATATCTGACGTCATAATGAAACAATATGGATAGGTCTCATACTTATCATGTGCCTTAATTAATTCCTCAATACAAATTTGGAAAATAGACTTTGTTGTATTATCAGGAAGTTTAAGTTGATATGTGCCTTTAGGGCCCTCAAATCCAAGTCTAGTCCCTTGGCCTCCCGCCATTATTAAAACAGCTAGTTTATTATTCTTTATAGCATCAAAAGCTATGTTGCTATATTTTTCTTTATCCTCTTTGGAAAAATCTGATTTCAAAAAAACATCTTTTAAAGGTTCAACTTTATCAAAAGAATCGTTAGTAACCTCATTATTATATGCAGATGAAATCTCTTCAAAATTAATTTTATCAATCTGTTTCAATAGATTTTCTTTTTCGTTATCGTTTAGTTTATCGTAAAACATCAATAGATGCTCTTGATTATACTTCTTAAGTTTTTCTTTAACTAAATTAAGATTCTCCATAAAGTCTCCTAGATAAAATATTTAAAATAAATGCTATTAATTCGTTGCGTGTGGCTCTCTAGTGGTTGAAAAACGGGGATGTCCCTTGACCAACGGGAAAGGGGCGTACCCTTTTTGAACCACGGAAATAGTATTCGTAGCGACAAAGCGAGATAGTGATTTTCATTTGAACTATACTTTTTACATTTTTTCTGGGCATTGTATTCCAAGCAAACCAAGGCCCTCTTTAATAACATCACCTGTAACTTTAGTTAGCAATACCCTTGCATCCTGAACAGACTTATTATCTGTTATTACTTGATGCTCATTATAAAATCTACTAAATGATTTTGCTAAGTCTAAAAGGTATCTTGATATAATTGATGGCTCATTTTTTGAAGCAGCCGCTTCAACAGTTTCTTTAAACGAACCAATTAGTCGAACAACCTCATAACTTTCAGCATCATTTAATAAAGAAAAATCTGCTTCAGTTGGAACATTACCTGCTTTTCTCAAAATGCTCCTTGTTCTAACATATGTATATTGTAAATATGGTCCTGTTTCACCATTGAAACTTAAAATTTGATTCCAGTCAAATATCTCGTCTTTAATTCTAGAGTTTGCTAAATCATTAAATATTACTGCGCCTACGCCAACCTTTTTGGCAACTTCTTCTTTATCTTCTAAATCAGGATTTTTCTCCTCAATTATTTTTAAAGACTTACTAATAGACTCATCAAATATTTCTTCAAGGGTTGTTGCATTTCCTTTTCTAGAGCCCATTTTGTGTCCATCTTCATCTAATACTAAACCAAACGGAATATGTTCACATCTTTTAGCATATTCTTCATATCCCATTTTAGATAGCGTTTCAAACACTTGCTTAAAGTGAAGTGATTGTTCAGATGCAACTACATATAAGCATTTATCAAAATTGTAGTTGTCAATTCTATATAATAGCGCGGCCAAATCTCTTGTTGCATAAATTGTAGTTCCTTGTGATGTTAATATCATGCATGGAGGAATATCTTCATCCATCATGACAACCATTGCACCTTCACTTTCAACAAGAAGATTTTTAGCTTTTAATTCATTAACTACTCTATCCATTTTGTCATTATAAAATGCTTCACCATTATATGAGTCAAATTCACAGTTCATTAATTTATAAACCTTTTGGTAGTTTTGAAGGCTAACATCTATAATCCATTTCCAAATTTTAGTAGTTTCTTCATCATTATCTTCAAGCTTTTTCAAAACATTTGTTGCATGTATTTTAAAGTCAGGATCTTCTTTTTCAATATTGTTATATCTTACATAAATCTGCAAAATAGCATTAATAGGATTTTCAGAAAAGTCGTACTCATCTTTCCACATGTTATAACCAGCAATAGTTCTGCATACTCCCATGCCCCAATCGCCTAGGTGATTAACGCCTATAACATTATATCCCAAGAACTTATAAATCTTGTATAATGCATTTCCAATTACTGTAGAACGCAAATGACCAATATGAAATGGCTTTGCGATATTAGGTGACGAATAATCAATAACAATTGTTTTGTCATTCTTTTCAAGAGTTCTTCCATAGTTTTTTCCATGTGCAATTGCTTCGTTCATAACATCAACCACAAAAGCTGACTTTTTAATGAAAATATTAAGATATCCACCAACAACTTCAACTTTTTCGATTAATTCACCTGATATTTGTGGTTTAATCTCTTCAGCTATAACTTGAGGTGATTTTTTTAGCTCTTTTGCTAACTTGAAACAAGGAAATGTGTAATCTCCCATTTCAACATTTGGTGGTATTTCTATATATTGTTTAATTTCATCAAATCCTATATTTGTAATTGCTGATATTTTTTTAGCAATTTCTTCTTTAAAATCAATCATATTTAGCACTCCTTATCAATATATAAGAATGTTTGTTCTTATATATCATATCGCTTTAATTATAACATATTATGTGATATAATACCACAAAATGCTAAGAAAAGAGGTGACCCATACGATTAAGTTTATCAAAAGAATATTGTTTAGTCGAAGCTTCATGACAGCACTTCTTCTAGTACTACAAATCCTATTTTATGTATGGGTTTACAATATAGTTTATGAATATGCCAGAATAATACATTATGTTGCCTTGGCATTAAGCCTAATTCTATCTACATATATTTTGGGACTTAAAGGAGGCAAAATAGAAGTTAAACTTCCTTGGGTTATACTAATTTTATTTTTCCCTGTCTTTGGTTCGCTTTTCTATTTCTTATTTAGAAATCAAAAGGTTAGAAAAAAGATTAGAAAGAATGTTGAAAACCAAATTTACGCAACAAGTAAGATTTCACACGATGCAGATGAAGTATTTGACGAACTAAAATCGTTAGATAAATCCATATACAATCAGGCTAATTATATTTTTAATTCGACTAATATGCCAATATATAATGACAGCACATCTAAATATTTCCCATGTGGAGAAGATTACTACAAAGAATTAATAAAACAGTTACAAGAAGCAAAAAAGTTCATATTTATAGAGTATTTTATTCTTAAAGAAGGAATAATGTGGGATACAGTTTTAAATATCCTAAAAGTAAAAGCTGAAAGTGGTGTTGATGTAAGATTAATATATGATGATTTTGGTTGCATAAACACCTTACCACAAAATTACAAAAAAACTATAGAAGCATTAGGGATAAGGTGTGAGGTATTTAATCCAATTTATCCTGTAGTTACATTAGCGCATAATAATAGAGATCACAGGAAGATTGTGGTCATTGATGGTAAAGTTGGATTCACAGGTGGAATTAATCTTTCGGATGAATATATAAACAAATGGGAAAGATTTGGTCATTGGAAAGACACTGGAATTATGGTAGAAGGAAATGCTGTAAAAAGCTTTACACTTATGTTTTTAGAAACATGGCATATCTATAGAGATAATAATGAAGAAATTGATGTATTCTTACCTAAAATTGAAAACAAAGGAAACACTAACAATAAAGAGTATATTCAGCCATATATGTCAACGCCTATGGAGACTGAAGAAATTGTTGCAAGAAACGTATATGTAAATATTTTGAATAGTGCAAATAATTACGTTTATATTACTACACCATATTTAGTATTAGACCCTGAACTTGAAGAAGCATTAATAAATGCCGCAAAGAGAAGCGTTGATGTTAGAATTATTGTTCCTGCTATACCAGATAAAAAACTTGTCTTTGCAGTTACAAGAAGTAACTATACTTCTTTATTAAAAGCAGGTGTTACAATATATGAATACACTCCAGGGTTTATACATGCAAAAAATGTAGTATGTGATGATAAAGTTGCTACAGTTGGTTCAATCAATTTAGATAACAGAAGTTTTTATCATAGCTACGAAAATGGAGTTTTCGTTTATAACTCAAATACTATAAAAGATGTTAAAAATGATTTTGAAGAAACGATAAACGTTTCTTATGAAGTAGAAAACGACTTTGAAAGAAAGATACCATTACTGAATAGAATTAAAACAAGTTTTCTTAGATTACTTACACCATTGTTATAAATATACCAAGCTTATATCATAATAAAAAAGTACAAAAAGTCAGATTGACGTTTTGTACTTTTTATTTTTCTTCGCATCACGACGATTTATACATAAACTCTTGTGAGCTAGTTAAGATATACTTGCCATCATTCAGATAAATCTGCTGAAGGAATATGCCCAAGTTTGTCCCAGTTCGAAAAAAGAACACAGAGTTTCTTATTCCGTCAAAGCCTCGAAAGCAATGTAAAAAAGTTATTTGTCCTTTTTGTGTCCTATAGATCAGTCTCTCAAGGTCTTCAAACTCAATTATGTGAAAGATGTAATCAATATGTTCCGGTCCAACAATCAGCTTTCCAGGCTTATACCGATTGAATCTCTGCTTTGAGCGAATTTTATGCCTTATCACGATAAAGCACCTCCAATTTATTTGCTAGAATTATTATATCATCTTTTGATATTATGTCAACAAGCAGTTTTACTGCTCATATAATACTACTTTCTAAACAAAAAAAGAGCGGCTTTTCGCCGCTCTTAAGTAATTTTACAATGTAGCCATATAAGAGTTAAAAGAATTCTCGATTTTTTCATCTATCATATGCTCAACATTTTCTTTTGATGAATCTTCTGCAAGAATTAGTTCAGAAACTAGAATTTGCTTTGCATTTGAAAGCATTTTCTTTTCTCCAGTAGCTAGTCCTTTTTCTTTTTGCTTAAAAGAAAGATTTCTAACAACTTCTGCTACTTCGTAGATGTCTCCGCTCTTCATTCTTTCCATGTTATCTCTATATCTTTTATTCCAATTGCTTGTAACAATTTGAGTATTGTTATTAAAAACGTTGAAAACATCTTCAAGATTTTCGTTTCCAATAACATCTCTTACTCCAATTAACTCAGCGTTCTTAGTTGGGACCATAACTTTTACATCACCAACTGGCATTTTCATAACATAATACTTTTGAGTTTCACCTAAGAATTCTTTTTCCTCGATAGATTCAATTGTACCCGCACCATGCATTGGATAAACTATATTATCTCCAACTTTAAACACTTTTATCAACTCCTTCTTTAAGTGCCATAATCCAGGTTTTTAAGGTATAATTGCCCACATTTTATGTCATGTTTTCCTTAAAACCAATATAAGTATACCATAATAAGAAGAAAAAGTCAAAAGTTTTTGCTATTTTATGTCAATTGAATTGTTAAAATTTTATTCTATCTTCAATATATTTTTCAACCTCAGAAATAGGTATTCTTACCTGTTCCATAGTATCTCTATCTCTTATAGTTACAGCATTATCTTCAAGGGTATCAAAATCAACTGTAATGCAGAAAGGAGTGCCGATTTCGTCCTCTCTTCTGTACCTCTTTCCTATACTTCCTGCCTCATCGTAATCAATCATAAATTTCTTTGAAAGCTCATCGTAAATTTCAGTAGCCTTTTCAGATAGCTTCTTAGATAAAGGCAAAATAGCTGCTTTCATAGGAGCAAGTGCTGGGTGTAGTTTTAATACTGTTCTAACGTCTCCTTCTGCAATTTCTTCCTCATTATAGGCATCACATAAGAACATCAAAAATAGTCTATCTACACCTACAGCTGGCTCAACACAATATGGAACAAACTTTTCGTTAGTTTCAGGATCCATATATGTTAGGTCCTCTTTTGAAGCTTCCATATGGCGAGAAAGGTCATAATCTGTTCTATCAGCAATTCCCCATAGCTCTCCCCATCCAAATGGGAACAAATATTCGATATCTGTGGTACCTTTACTATAAAACGACAATTCTTCCTTTGAATGCTCTCTCATTCTAAGGTTTTCTTCTTTTGCACCAAGGCTTAATAGGAACTTTTTGCAAGTATCCTTCCAGTATTCATACCACTCTAAGTCTGTACCAGGCTTGCAGAAAAATTCAAGCTCCATTTGCTCAAATTCTCTTGTTCTAAAGATAAAATTACCTGGAGTAATCTCATTTCTAAAGCTTCTACCCATTTGACCAATTCCCATAGGCATTCTACGTCTTGTTGTTCTAAGAACATTTTTGAAGTTTACAAACATACCTTGTGCTGTTTCTGGTCTTAAATATACTTCAGATTTAGCATCTTCTGTAACTCCCATAAAGGTCTTAAACATAAGGTTAAATTTTCTAATATCTGTAAAATCTGTCTTTCCACAATCTGGACAAGGAACTTTGTTTTCCTTAATAAAATCTACTAATTGTTCATTTGTCCAACCATCAAGACCAGATACTTCTTTTCCATTGGCAAATGCCCATTCTTCAATAAGCTTATCTGCTCTATGTCTTGTCTTACAAGCTTTACAATCTATAAGTGGATCTGAAAAGCCTCCAACGTGGCCTGTTGTAACCCAAACTTGCGGATTCATAATTATAGCTGCATCAATACCAACATTATGCTTATTCTCTCTAATAAATTTTTGCCACCAAGCATCCTTAATGTTCTTTTTAAGCTCTGCACCTAAAGGACCATAATCCCAAGAATTTGCTAAACCTCCATAAATTTCACTTCCCGGATATACAAAACCTCTATTTTTGCAAAGTGCAACAATCTTATCCATACTTTTGTCCATAAAACATTCCTCCTCGTTTTTTATATAAACAAAAATCGTCCCTAAGTCCTTAAAGTAACTTAAAGACTTAGGGACGAAAATATACTTTCCGCGATTCCACCCTAATTGATAGCTTATTTATCCATAAAACTATCCACCTTAATTATATGAGACACTCAAAAGTTCCAAACAATCTCAAAGTTTCCTCATACTTTCAGCTATGTATGAAGTCTCTTGAAAAACTATTCTTAAGATTATTACTCTTCATCATCGTGTCAATCTTGAATTAAAATATCACAATTGAAATTTAAAGTCAATTGATTATACATTATTTATACTATTTCTCCCTTTAGAAACCAAACGTGTTGTGAAACAATCTTTACTTCAATTTCTTTACCAATTAAGTCTTTAGGTCCCTCAAAGTTTACTATTTTATTTGAAGGAGTTCTTCCTGTAAGAACTTCCTTATTTGTCTTGCTTTCACCTTCTACAAGAACTTTTTGTATTGTCCCAACATATTTATTCATACTTATTTCTGTCATTCCATCGCACAAAGTTTTAAGTCTATTAAACCTTTCTGACTTTATTTCCTCTGGAATATGATTTGGCATTTTTTCAGCTCTAGTTCCCTTACGAACACTATATATAAACATAAATACTTGTTCATAGTCCATTTGTCTTACAACATCTAGAGTATCTTCAAAGTCTTCTTCAGTCTCACCTGGGAAACCAACAATAATATCTGTAGTAAATAAAGCATCTGGAATCTTTTCTTTAATTCGTTTTGCAAGACTTAAGTATTCTTCTTTAGAGTATCCTCTATTCATATCTTTTAAAATTTTAGTACTTCCTGATTGAAGTGGCAAGTGAATAACTCTAGAGATTTTATTACTCTTAGAAATAACATCTATTACATCATCTTTGAAGTCTTTTGGATGAGGTGATGTAAATTTAATAGTATTAATTCCTTCTATTTTATCGATATCTGAAAGTAAGTTTGCAAAGTTATATCCTTCTCTTGGATTATATGAGTTAACATTTTGCCCAAGAAGAAGAATCTCTTTACAGCCATCTTTAGCTAATTCTTTAATCTCATGAATAATATCTTCAGGAGCTCTTGATCTTTCTCTTCCTCGTACATAAGGAACAATACAATAAGAGCAAAAGTTGTTACAACCATTCATAATAATAACTGACGCTTGTGTTTTACTTTCTCTTTTAACAGGTATGCCTTCATATATTTCTCCATCAATATCCCAAACATCAATTATTCTTTTTTCCTCATTTTGAACAATCTTTCTATATAGAAGTTCTGGAAGTTTATAAATATTATGTGTTCCAAAAACTATATCAACTAGTTGATAACTTTTTTTAATTTTATCAATTACATGTGGTTCCTGAGACATACAACCAGCAAAACAGATAATCATATTGTTTTGGGCTTTAATATTCTTTAGTTCTCCAAGTTTGCCAAATACTTTCTCCTCAGCATTTTCTCGTATAGAGCAAGTATTAAAAATAACAATATTAGCATCATTAAATGAATCAGCTGGCGCGTATCCCATTTTTTCAAGCATTCCAGCCATTGATTCACTGTCTGCCTCATTTAGTTTGCAACCTAATGTTACTATAAAATACTTCCTGTTTTGTCCCAACGCCTTAATTTTATCTATATATTCGAGTTGTTTTTTGATTTCATCTTCTGGAACTGTTGCTACCGCCATCTTGCCCTCCTTACTAAAATAAAAGACCTAAATTAAAAAATTTAAGTCTTATAATAATTATTTTTTTCTTTTCTTAGGTCCCTTATCTTTTTTATGCATTTCTCCGTAAGCGCTAATATCGATAATATTGTCTTTATTCATCACTTTTGAAAAAGACATAGAACTAATTTCACCTTTTGATGATTCTTCTAATTGTTCAGTGCTTTCATATGCCATAATAATTGAGTTATGACATATAGGACATTCAAATGTATTATCAGTATCCTTATACATTATTGGAATTTCTTCTCCACAATAAGGACATATAACTGTATTATCTTCAAAACTTTCGTGAATTTCGTCCTCTAAATCCAAAACAATTTCTGATAAATCATCAAATTTTTCAGATAATTCATTTTGCTTTTCATTTAAATGAACAACATAAGATGTAAAATCTGAAAGCATATCTTGAATAACATGCAAAACCTTTGTACGTTCTTCTTCATTCGAAATCGAATTGTTAATTTGTTCAACTTGTTTTGCCATTTTATCTCTAATATTTGACATTATACTCTCTCCATGTATTCTCCTGTACGGGTATCAATACGAATTTTATCTCCAATTTCTACAAATAGAGGAACATTAACCTGATAACCCGTTTGAGTTGTAGCAGGCTTAAGCGCTCCTGTAGAAGTATTACCTTTAAATCCAGGTTCTGTATATGTAATCTCAAGTTCTACAAACATAGGTGGCTCTACACCAAATACTTTACCTTTGTATGAAAGAACTTTAACTTCCATATTATCTAATAAATAATTTAAGATGTCTCCCAAATCGTCCTTTGTAAGTGGTAATTGCTCATATGTATCGTTATCCATAAAGTAGTATGTATCTCCATCATTATATAGATATTGCATAGTTTTTCTATCGATTTGAGCTTCTTCAACTTTTGTTGTAGGATTAAATGTTTGCTCTGTAACAGCGCCTGTAATAACGTTCTTAAGCTTTGTTCTAACAAATGCTGCTCCTTTTCCTGGTTTTACATGTTGGAATTCAACAATTCTATATACTTGCCCTTCCATCTCAAAAGTCATACCATTTCTAAAATCTCCTGCTGTTAGCATTAAAATTCTCCTTTCAATTATTTAGTCTCTACTAAAATCTTTGTAATTTTACTATAAAAAATCTCTGTTTTCAACATTTTTACATAAAAAAACTGCTCACCAATCAGGTAAGCAGTTTATAACTATTAGCGTACCAAAGCAGCTGAAAAACCAAAATTGATCTTAAGCCCTCTGACAAACTCATCCTTAAGCTCTGGCGTCTGAAAGCGATACGTTTTTTCCTGTTCTTTTTTAGGAAGATGTGGGCATTCCCTCACTTTCTTTCCAAGACAGGTTTCAGCCCATTTGTCGAGCTTGTCACTCTCCTGAAGAGAAACAATGACAGTAGCAATTCTAGACCGCTTCTTAAGCATGAAATAACCTCCTTGTTTTGTTTTCTATGATAAAAGAGTCACAAGGATAAAACAATAATCATTACCGAGAGCAATCTTAACACATTAACATAATTTTATCAATAGACAAAAAAACCCCCCCACCAGGTCTGTGTGGGGAGGCTAAAGAACATCCGGACTATGCCGGATGGCGATAATGGGGCCATGCAAAGGCCCGCAACCGCGCTATCACCGGTAATGCCGTACTAATATGAGCTGATCAGACTCACATGGGCTCGAAACCCCCAACGATTTTGAACCCCGTCTCTGGTAAAATGTCCAGAATAAGGTTCCGCTTCACTTTGCATAAGTGAGCTATTATCGTTGTGTACGTGATGAGGCCGGGCATTTTATGCCCGAAAAAAACTCATCGTCCCGAACGGGTCAGTCCCCAACCTCAGACATCAAACATGATCGTTTGTGAGGCTGGAGTGCCCCATAACTAATCAGTCTAATTAACTGGGGCATGGATTCCTTCCATCGCGCAGTCATTATATTAACATAACCTCTAATATATGTCAACTATTTTTTTTAATTTTTTTAAAAAAATTTAAGGCATTCTCCAAAAAGCCTGTAATTACTGACTTTTTGGGAAAATGCCTTTAACATTTTATGTTATTTTAGATGTTCTAGTACTAATTTGTTAATAATTTGAGGATTACCCTTTCCTTTTAGTTCTTTCATACATTGTCCAACCAAGAAGCCAAGGGCTCTATCTTTTCCTGCTTTGTAATCAGCAACAGATTGTGGATTAGCCTCAACAACCCTATCTACTACTTCTTTTATAGCACTTTCATCACTTATTTGCATTAATCCCTTTTCTTTAACTATTTCTTCTGCTTCTTTTCCGGTATTTATCATTTCTTCAAATACTTTCTTAGCTATTGAGTTTGAAATAGTTCCTGAATCTATTAATTTAATTAATTTTGCGAAACTATTAGCAGTAAACGGTAGATTTGAATAGTCTATATCTTGCTCTCTTGCTATTCTAATAATATCTGTCATTATCCAGTTACTAACAGCTTTAGGATTATTACATTCTTTAGAAGCATCCTCAAAGAAGTCTGAAAGAGCTTTAGATGAAGTGATAATTCCAGCATCATATTCTGGAAGATTTAATTCACTAATATATCTTGTTTTTCTCGCCTCCGGAAGTTCAGGAAGATTCTTTTTAATATCTTCTATATATTCATCTGAAAGTCTGATAGGCATTAAATCTGGCTCTGGGAAATATCTGTAATCATGAGCATCTTCTTTTGTACGCATTGAATAGCCCATTCCTTCTGCTTCGTCCCAACGTCTTGTTTCTTGATATATTTCACCGCCTGATTCTAATACTTCTTTTTGTCTTTGAATCTCAAAATTAATCGAGTGTTCAATTGCTCTAAATGAATTTAAATTTTTAGTTTCAGTTCTAGTTCCAAATTCTTTTTGTCCTACTGGTCTTAAAGAAAGGTTAACATCTGCTCTTAAAGAACCTTCTTGCATCTTACAATCTGAAACTCCAATATATTCCAAAATTCCTTTTAGCTTCTCAACATATGCGACTGCTTCTTCAGCGCTTCTCATATCGGGTTCTGAAACTATTTCTATAAGTGGAACACCAGCTCTATTTAAATCTACTAAAGTTCCTCCTGTATATGTGTCGTGAACTAACTTTCCAGCGTCTTCCTCTATGTGTATTCTTGTTATTCCAAGATGCTTAGAAGTACCATCTTTAAGCGTAACATCAAATCCGCCACCTACGCAAAGAGGCAAATCGTACTGTGATATTTGATATGCTTTTGGTAAATCTGGATAAAAATAATTCTTTCTGTCTTGCTTAGAGTTTTTAGTTATGCTACATCCAGTTGCAAGTCCAGCTTTTATAGCATATTCAACAACTTTTTCATTAAGTACTGGAAGTGCTCCTGGCTGACCAGTACAAACTGGACAACAATGAGTATTAGGGTCTCCACCAAATTCAGTAGTACACCCACAATATATCTTAGTTTTAGTACTTAGTTCTGCATGAACTTCAATACCAATTATTACTTCGTAATCCATTAGTGCCCTCCTTACTTGTTCATCTCATACGTATATGCAACTCTATACAAAGTTTCTTCATTAAAGTGTTTAGCAATTATTTGCATGCCAATTGGAAGTCCGCTATTATCTTTTCCACAAGGAATAGAGATTGCTGGTACTCCTGATATATTAATTGGTACTGTGTACAAATCCATTAAATACATTTCAAGTGGATTAGATATTTTTTCGCCTATGCTCCATGCTGTAGTTGGAACAGTAGGAGTAATAATAACATCACATGATTTAAATGCTTCATCAAAGTCGTTTTTAATTGCTGTACGAACTTTTTGGGCCTTTTTGTAATAAGCATCATAATATCCAGCAGATAATACATATGTACCTAATAGGATTCTTCTCTTAACTTCTTTTCCAAATCCTTCACTTCTTGAGTTTTTGTAAATGTCTTTAAGTGACTCATAGTTTTTTGATCTAAATCCATATCTAATTCCATCGAATCTTCCTAGGTTTGAAGATGCTTCAGCACAAGCAATAATGTAGTATGTTGGAAGAGCATACTTTGTAATAGGAAGTGAGATATCCTTAACTTCTGCACCTAATTCTTTTAGCTTATTAATTGCTTTTTCAATGTTTTCTCTAACTTCTTTTTGAAGGCCTTCACCAAAGTACTCTTTTGGAACACCAATCTTAATACCTTTAATATCATTTACTAATGCCTTAGAGTAGTCCTTCTTTTCAATGTTTGCAGATGTTGAGTCCATGTTATCATGACCCGAAATTGCAGTAAGCAAATTTGCATTATCCATAACATCTTTACTCATTGGTCCAATTTGATCAAGTGATGAAGCAAAGGCAACAAGTCCATAACGAGAAACCAATCCATATGTAGGTTTCATACCAACTATTCCACAAAGTGAAGCTGGTTCTCTAATTGACCCACCTGTATCTGAACCTAAAGAAACTGGTGCCATGTCCCCAGCAACAGAAGCAGCGCTTCCACCTGAACTTCCTCCAGGAACTTTTGATAAATCACAAGGGTTCTTTGTAGCAAAAAAAGCTGAGTTTTCTGTTGAACCACCCATAGCAAATTCATCCATATTAGCTTTTCCAAGAATTATCATGCCATTTTCTTTGATAAGCCTAGTAACAGTGGCATCGTAAGGGCTAACGTAATTTTCAAGCATCTTAGAAGCACATGTTGTTTTTATACCCAAAACATTAATATTATCTTTGACAGCTATTGGAATACCATAAAAATATGGAAGCTCATCAAATTTATTATTTGAAATAGCCTCTTCTAGGCCTTTTTGCTTTAATTCTGCATCAGCTAGCGCTTGTTCTTTGCAAAGTGTAATGTATGCTTTTATGTTTTCATCTTTTTCTTCAATCGATTTATAAAATGCGTTAACTACATCAGCACAAGTAAACTCTTTATTTTTATACCCATCTCTTATTTCATGGGCAGTAAGTTTTATTATATCTCTCACTCGAAAAAACTCCTTTAATATAATCTTTTAAACCATAGGTGGAAGTAGGAATGCTATTCCATTCGATGATGGAGCATTTTGCATAAGTGCTTCTCTATCTATAGATTCCTTGACTTCATCTTTTCTAAATACATTATATGCATCTAATGCAAATGCCGACTCTGCTACATTTTCAGTATTAACCTCTTGAATTTGTTCTGCAAACTTAACTATATTTTGCATATCTAGTGTATATCCTTCGATTTCCTGTTCATTTAGATTTAGCATACTAAGCATCGCAATATGTTCAATATCTTTTCTTGAAATCTCCATTTTTAGCCTTCTTTCACTAAGAATTTCTCAAGAGATTATATATTAAAGGGCAAAAAAAATCAAGGGAATAGCACGTTTCCCTTGATATATATTCTAATATCCTACACCACTTTGATGATTATAATAACGATACAAAATGGTAGCAACTTCTGCTCTAGTTAATGTTCTACCTGGTCCAAAAGTACCATCTTCGTACCCGTTGATATAGTCATATGCAACACAATGAGCAAGCATTATATACTGCATGTCTGTAATGCTATTAATATCTGAAAATGTTGGTGATGAGACTTCTTGTTCAGTTTCTCTAAGCTGAATATCACACTTTCCTAATAATTCTACGACTTCAGCTCTTGTAATCGGCTCATCTGCATTTTTATCATTGATTAAACCTTTTGTAATAACAGAATAATCTTCTGCACATTCAATATAAGGTGATGACCAATGTTTATATCTATGAACATTAATAAAGTTCTCACCAGGAAGTGAAGCTACCATCATTAGTTTAATAAATTCGCCTTTCTTGATAGCTCCTTCTGGCCTATATGTTCCATCTTCGTATCCATTTATAACTCCAGCATCCACTAATGGTTTAATATACTCTTCAGCCCAATGTCCTGAAATATCCGAAAGATTTAAAGCCGATGCAAAGCTTAAAGTAATGGTTATAACTATAACTAAAGTACAAATTATTTTTTTCATATATATACCTCCGTATTAAATGACAATACTTCTTGTAAACTATAATAATGATATCATAAAAGAAAACTGTTATAACCCTTAATAATCAAAAAAAATAACATTTAACATTCCCGTAAAAGAAGTGTAATAAAACAGACCATAAATGATTATTAACCATCTATGGTCTGTTATTTATTATTTTGCGTATTCTACTGCTCTATTCTCTCTTACACACGTAACCTTAATCTGTCCAGGATATTCCATTTCGTCTTCGATGCGTTTAGCAATATCTCTTGCCATAACGGTCATTTGATCATCAGAAATAGATTCTGGCTTAACCATGATTCTAACTTCTCTTCCCGCTTGAATTGCATATGATTTCTCAACTCCGTTGAAACTATCTGCAATTTCTTCAAGTTTTTCCAAACGCTTGATATATGTCTCTAATGTTTCACGTCTAGCGCCAGGACGACTTGCAGAAATAGCATCAGCTGCCATTACAATTACAGCTTCTAAAGAAGTAGGTTCAACGTCTCCATGATGTGCATGAACAGCATTTATTACTTGTTCATTTTCTTTATATCTCTTTAAGATATCTACACCAATTTCAACATGAGTACCTTCTATCTCGTGGTCAATTGACTTACCAATATCATGAAGAAGTCCTGCTCTTTTTGCAAGGTTAACATCTAGTCCAAGTTCTTCAGCAATAATTCCACACAATTGTGATACTTCAATTGAATGATTTAACACATTTTGACCATAGCTTGTTCTATACTTAAGCTTACCGATAAGTTTAATGATGTCTGGATGTAAACCAATAACCCCTGTCTCCATAGATGCTCTTTCACCCTCATCTTTGATAATTTGCTCAAGCTCATCTTTAGCTTTTTCTACCATTTCTTCGATTCTTGCTGGATGGATTCTTCCGTCTACAACAAGTTTTTCCAAAGCAATACGCGCTACTTCTCTTCTAATAGGATCAAAACCAGAAAGAATAACTGCTTCTGGAGTATCATCAATAATTAGGTCGATACCTGTAAGTGTTTCCAATGCCTTAATATTTCTACCCTCTCTACCTATAATCCTACCTTTCATATCATCTGAAGGAAGTGGAACAACTGAAACCGTAGTTTCTTGAGTATGGTCTGCTGCACATTTTTGAATAGCAAAGGTAATAAGATTTTTAGCTTTTTTATCTGCTTCTTCTTTTGCCTTGCTTTCAGCGTTTTTAATTTCAATTGCAAGCTCATGTGATAATGTTTCTCTAACATTCTTAAGCAAATATTCCTTTGCTTCATCAATAGATAATCCTGAAATACGAACAAGTTCTGCATTTTGCTTATCAACGAATTTGTTAAGTTCCTCTTTTTGCTTGTCCAAGTCTGCTAGTTTTTCTTGATATTTCTGTTCTTTTTGTTCTAAACTTTCAATCTTCCTATCAAGTGTCTCTTCTTTTTGCTCAAGTCTTTTTTCTTGCTTTTGAACTTCTGCTCTTCTCTCTTTAATTTCCTTATTTAACTCAGCTTTTTCTGCTTGAATTTCTTCTTTTGCACTTAAGATTCTTTCTTTTTTCTCATTTTCAGCATCTTTTTTTGCTTCTGAAATAATTCTGTCCGCCTTGTCAGTGGCATTTTTTACAATTGACTGGCCTTTGTTTTCCTTTGATTTTTCCATTGCTTTATAAATAAAGAAAAATACAATGCCTGCCACAACTAAAGTTAAAATAATCGAAATTAAAAGAGGGATAACTAATTCATTCATGTTTTTTCCTCCTCTAATTATTAAAATGTCAATGTTCAATATATTATTTATCAAGAAAATTATACCGAATTTAGCCAATGCTAAACAAAATATAAATTTTAAAACATAAACTAATATATTCATCTACGAAAAAGATTTTATTATTAATGAATATCCTTGTCAAGTGAAGTTTACATATTATTGGGCTATTTGTAATATTAGTTTAATTTTACTTGGCTATATCTATGATATAATTGAGGTTGAGGTGAAAGATATGACAATGGCTACTTATGAAATAATTAAGGTAATCGTTTGGATATTTTTATTAGCTATAATAATCTATCCAATTCAAGCCGCTTTCCGTAAAGTATGTTTGCCAAATACTGCCATCATAATTGATAGAAATACTCATTATTTCAAAACAATACGCGCTGGTTCAAGGGCTAAGCGATATTCGTTAAGACCGACCGATATGGTTACATCAGTAATCTCTACAAAAGATGTTAACCAAGAGTACACCAATATATTTGTGACACATGATAATAGGTATTATAGAATTCACTATTTTGTATCATACCAGTGTGAGGACATCGATACAGTATTAAATGCTCTTCAAGATTCTAGAAGAAGTATCTACGATATCATAAATAACGCTGTAAGTATTGCTGTTAAATCTCTATCCGCTAGCGATTTTTCTGCATATTCTGCAACTAGACTTAGAGATACAATGTACTCACAAATAGAAAGCATGCTTGAACCATTCTATATAGATTTCAAAAAGTTTGTAATAGACAGTATCGTATTTGTAGATGAGTCAATAGGTGAAAAAAATGTATTTGTAAAACATGAATCACAAGGCGAATCTCCAATTCAATAATAAAACCCCCTGATATTTGTGATATCAGGGGTAATTTTTACATACTGATAACTTCGCTTATATCATCTGCTACTGTTGTACATGCATTGCCATGCGAACCTTCTATTATTTGAGTATAATTAGTTTTATGTGTTCAAAACCGAATTATTCTCCCAATATCGTTAATTGTTTTATCATCTATATTTAATACCAATTCTTTCTTAATTGGTCCACTCACTACGGAAATATGAATTCCATTTGAAGTCTTGGCTAAACTCTTGATTATTGCTTTTAATTCATTAGATTTCTTCTCATCAAAATTTTGCGGAACTTCTATTTCAATCAAAGGTTTCTTTCCAGCTTTTTGATATTCTCTAATTATAGAAGAAACATTATCCTCGTGTTCCAAAAGAAGTGTAAATCTTGTGGCAACAACAGATACCTCATCATCTTTTATACTTAGTCGGCCTTCAATAAACACAGTCGACTCATCATAGATAACGTTCATAAATGATCTATATGTTTTTGGAAAACATATAACTTCAATCTCGCCATTTGTATCTTCGCAAGTAATGAAAGCCATCGTGTCTCCGCTTTTTGTTGTTTTAGTTTTAATTCTAGTAATAATACCTATAAAACTAACACTATCACCATCTTTAAATGAGCTTCCTATGTTTCCATCAATCATCTCAGTGTTTTCAAAGTTCAACAAATCTGTACTAGAAAAATTAGAAAACAAGTGTGACAATCCAAAAAATTTATCTAAAGGATGCCCTGATACATAAACGCCAAGCATTTCTTTCTCCATTGAAAGAATTCTACTTTGTGGGAATTCATCAACAATAGTATATTTATAGTTTGTTTCTTCATTTTCTTTATTCGTATTATTATCAAAAATACTGAATTGTCCTGAAAGCCTATTTCTCATGTCATTGCTTATTGTGTCTAAAATATATTCATAAGATAATAATAACGTGTTTCTATTTTTATCTTCTAATGAATCAAATGCGCCCGCAATGATTAAACTTTCTATACACCTTCTATTAACATCTTCACCATAAATACGTTTGCAAAAATCAATAAAATCTTTATATCTTCCATTCTTCTTTCGTTCATTTGTTATACTATCCACTGCTTGTACACCAACATTTTTAATTGCAGCAAGTCCAAATACAATATCGTTACCATCAACAGTAAACTTGGCAAAACTCTTATTGATGTCTGGTTTATATATGTTTATATCATGAAGCTTACATTCATTAATATAGTATGTAACCTTATTTTGATTTCCTATAAATGAATTTAACATACTAGCATAGAATTCTGTAGGATAGTATGTTTTAAGGAATGCTGTTTTATATGCAACTACAGCATAGCATGCGGCATGAGATTTATTAAACGCGTATTTGGCAAACTCTGCCATTTCATCAAAAATTTTATTTGCTGATTTTTCATCTATTCCATTTCTAACGCACCCAGGAACAACTATATTTCCTTCTTCATCCTCAATGCCATATATAAAGTTGTCTCGTTCTTTAGCCATAACATCAAGTTTTTTCTTTCCCATGGCGCGTCTTACTAAATCAGCTCTTCCAAGAGAATAACCAGCTAAGCTTTGTACTATTTGCATAACTTGCTCTTGATACACCATACAACCATAGGTTACTTCCAAAATTGGTTTTAAACTCTCATGTGTATAAGTTATACATTCCGGATTGTTCTTCGCTTTAATATATCTTGGAATTTGATCCATAGGTCCTGGTCTATACAAAGAAACTCCCGCTATTAGATCTTCTAATCTATCTGGTTTTAATTCTTTCATGAAATTAGTCATGCCAGCACTTTCAAATTGGAAAATTCCAGATGAATCACCAATCTGCCATAGTTTAAAAACTTTCTGGTCATTCATATCTTTATCATATACTACTTCTTTTCCATGAAGCTTCTTAACTAATTTTTCGGTGTAGTCTATTACTGTTAATGTTCTAAGTCCCAAAAAGTCCATCTTTAATAGACCAAGCTCCTCTAAGATTGTCATTGTATACTGACATGAAATAATATTATCACCCTTGTATAAAGGAACATATGAATCTACAGGTTCTTTTGTAATAACAACTCCAGCAGCATGTGTAGAAGCGTGCCTTGGAAGCCCCTCTAACCTTTTCCCAATGTCAATTATTCTTCTAGCATCATTATCTTCTTCATACAAATCTCTAAGTTCTTTATTTTGATTTAAAGCGTCTTCTAAAGTAATATGAATGGCCCATGGTATTTTTTTTGCAATACTATCAACTTTAGCATATGGAACATCTAATGCTCGTCCAACATCCCTAATAACTTCTTTAGCCGCAAGTGTTCCAAATGTAATAATTTGTGCTACATGATCTTCTCCATATTTTCTACAAACATAGTCAATTACGTCACTTCTTTTTTCGTAGCAAAAATCTACATCAAAATCTGGCATACTTACTCTTTCAGGATTTAGAAATCTTTCAAAAATCAAATCATATTTTAGAGGATCAATATCTGTAATACCTATTAAGTATGCGACAAGACTTCCAGCACCACTTCCACGCCCAGGTCCAACAGGAATTCCGTTAGTTTTTGCATAATGTATAAAATCCCAAACAATTAAAAAGTAATCAACATATCCCATCTGCTTAATTATTTTTAGTTCATATTCGATACGTTCATTAACTCTATTTAAAATTTCACCTTCATATTCTCTGTATTTAATTCCTTCAATTGTTAACTGCTTTAAATATTCAAAATGATCCATATTATTTGGTGTATCATAATTAGGAAGAATCGTATGACCAAATTCAAATGAAACATTACATTTATCTGCAATTTTAGAAGTATTTTCTAATGCCTTAGGAATATTCTTAAAGTTTTCATACATCTCTTCTGGAGTTTTAACATAGAATTCATCACTTCCAAATTTGAATCTATCTAAATCATTCATTTTTTTACCAGTTTGAATGCATAGCAAAACCTCATGACTATAACTATCTTCTCTATTTAAATAGTGACAATCATTTGTCGCAATCAGTTCTAACCCCATTTCGTTTGCAAGACGAATAAGACCACGATTTGCAACAATCTGGTCATCAATTCCATTACTTTGTAATTCTATATAAAAGTTCTCTTTTCCAAAAATATCTACATATCTTTGTGCTAATTTCTTAGCACCTTCATAGTTATTATCAAGTATTGCCTGAGGTATGAAACCAAACAAACATGCAGAGGTAGCAATAAGTCCTTCATGATACTTCTCTAAAATTTCAATATCAACTCTTGGCTTGTAATAATAGCCATCTATAAATGAACTCGAAACAATCTTTATTAAATTACTATATCCAACATTATTTTTACAAAGGAGTATCATATGTCCAAAACGGTCATCTTTTCCTGGTTCTTTATCAAATCTACTTCTTGGAGCAACGTAAACCTCGCATCCAATAATAGGCTTAACTCCTTGCTTCATGCATTCCTTATAAAATTCTATCGCACCGTACATTACCCCATGGTCAGTAATAGCAACGGCCTTCATCCCCGACTCTTTAACTTTAGACACTAAGTCTTTTATTCTATTTGCTCCATCTAACAGGCTGTACTCTGTATGAACATGCAAATGAACAAAATCTATAACTTTCTCACTCAATAGAATCCCTTACCTTATTTATTATAGTCCTTTAGCAATAACTTTTAACAAATCAAAATATGTCTGCGTTGACAAATTGTTAGCACACTTCCAAAGCATTGCATCATCAACTATTTCATCATCTTTCATAAAAAGCTTTGTGGCATATAATAAATCATCCCAATTAACACCATTCAAGCTATCTCTATATTCTACTGAAATCTCTTTTGAAATATTGGAAACCATACAAATACAAAAAGATGTTGCAAACATCAATTTTCTATCATTATAAAAATCATTTTCATCTATTTCTGAAGTAAAACCGCTCAAGATTTCTAAATATTCTATTATTTTTTGAACTTTTTCGTCCTCACTCATAAGAATTCCCCCTAAACTACCAATATTTGCTATTATTTAGGATTTTATCATACATACTCGTTTATATCAAATTGTTGCTTTTTATATGAATTGGTGCTATACTTTACGAGCACAAGTTACATAATTCGACATTTGGAGAAATAGTATTTATGAGTAAATTTTTAGATAATATCAACAGTCCTAACGACTTAAAAAATGTTAATATAGACGATTTGCCAGAGTTATGTACAGAAATCAGGGAATTTTTAGTAGATAAAGTATCAAAAACTGGTGGACACTTATCATCGAATCTTGGAGTTGTTGAGCTTTCAGTTGCCCTTCAATATATATTTGACTCACCAAAAGATAAGATTATCTATGATGTTGGTCACCAATCTTATGTCAACAAAATACTTACTGGTAGAAAAAATGATTTTGATACCTTAAGACAATTAGATGGATTAAGTGGTTTTCCAAAACCATATGAAAGCGAGCATGATCAATTTATTACTGGTCACAGTTCAACTTCTATATCATCAGCAATTGGTATAGCTACTGCAAATTTATTAAAGGGAGATCCTAGTTATACTATTGCCGTTATTGGAGACGGAGCTTTAACAGGTGGTTTAGCATTTGAAGCACTTAATAACGCCAATAAAAACTTAAATTTAATAGTAGTTTTGAACGACAATCAAATGTCAATCGCGCCAAGCGTTGGAGCACTTTCTTCTTATTTTAATAAGATACGTTCAGGAAGACTTTATGCAAGTAGTAAGAAAGAAGTTAAATCTATCATCACCAAGATTCCTCTAATTGGAAAACCGATCAATTCATTACTTGGAAAAATCAAAAAGGGACTCTTTTATTTGTTCTTACCAAAAGGAGTACTATTTGAACAATTTGGATTTAATTACTTAGGTCCAGTTGATGGACATGATATAAAATTCTTAACACAAATGCTTGAAAGAGCAAAAACAATGAATAAACCAGTTTTACTACATGTAATGACACAAAAAGGAAGAGGATATAAACCAGCAGAAACTAATCCAAACAAGTTTCACGGTATTGGGCCATTTAATAAAGAAACTGGTGAAACATCACCATCTAAACCATCATATTCAAAAAAATTAGGAGAAATTCTTGTAAAAAGAGCAGAAACTAATAATAAAATTGTTGCAATAACAGCAGCTATGCCAGATGGAACCGGACTTTGTGATTTCAAAAAACAATTTGCTGATAGATTTTTTGATGTCGGAATTGCAGAAGGACATGCTGTAACATTTGCATCAGGACTTGCAAAGCAAGGATATGTTCCAGTATTTGCTTGCTACTCAACCTTTTTACAAAGAGCATATGATGAAATTGTTCACGATGTTGCGCTTCAAAATTTGCATGTAATATTTGCAATAGATAGAGCTGGAATTGTTGGTCAAGATGGTGAAACACATCAAGGTCTATTAGATATTAGTTTTCTATCATCTATTCCAAACCTTACAATACTTGCTCCAAAGGATGGAGAAGAATTTGAATCAATGATGGACATAGCTTTAAAGCACAATGGACCTATTGCAATAAGGTATCCTAGAGGATTCTACTCATACAAGATTACAAAATCACCGATAAATGTTGTAAAAGTTGGAAAAGCAGAAATAATTAAACCTGGTAAAGATGCTACAATAATCGCTTATGGAAAAATGGTTAAAACAGCAATTGATGTTGGATACTTATTAAAAAAACATCACATTGATGCAGAAGTTATAAATGCAAGGTTTATTAAACCATTCGATGAAGCAACAATACTAAAATCAATAAATAAAACAAAGAATGTATTTACGATTGAAGATGCATATTTGAATGGAGGATTAGCATCAAGAATGCAAAAGCTATTAGTAAGGAAAAAGATTAATTCATCATATTTCTTTGGATATCCAGACGAATTTATTAAACAAGGTGATACTTCTGAAATAGAGAAAAAATACAAACTTGATAAGTTCTCGGTAGCAAACCAAATTGTAAAATGTATAAAAAATGCAAAAAAGAATCGGAAATAATAAAAAAGAAATTAACAATGAAGAATAATAAAAAAGGGTGTTCAATTAGAACACCCTTTTTGCTGTATTTATTGCTCTTTTCATTACCTCTTTTTCATTTATATCAACAAGTTCTCTTTCTTCCATTATTATTTTTCCGTTAACGATAGTAGTATCTACATCGCTTCCAGAACAAGAATAAACAAGCGTAGAATAAACATTATGTAGTGGAACTAAATGTGGCTTATTAATATCAATCAAAATTAAGTCTGCTTTTTTGCCATTTTCAATCGTTCCAACATATTTATCAATACCTAATGCTTTTGCTGAATTTATTGTGGCCATTTCACAAATTTCTTTGGCCGATAACACATCTGCTCTTTTGTACAGCATCCTTTGACTATAACCAATGCTTCTCATAACTTCAAACATGTCTAGATTTCCAGCATTTCCAAGTCCCCCTGTACCTAAAGCAATATTAATACCTAAATCTTTAACGAATTTCAAATCCGGAGCACCAGTTCCAAATTTATAGTTACTAATTGGATTGCTAATTACCGTTGTATTATGTGATCTTAATTCGATAGCATCATATTCATCAACCCAAACTACATTTGAAAGCAATGATTTTCCATCAAAGAAACCACCTAATTTCAAATAATCAGTAACTGTTTTACCATATTTATCACTAATAACCTTAATGTTATTTTTTGTTTCAAGATAGTTAATTTTTAATAGACAATTATATTTTTTTGCTAATGCTGATACTACTTTTAATTCCTCTAAAGTGTAATCCTCCGGATAGTTTAAAGAAATGTAATTATTAAGTAATTCGTTCTTATTTACTTCATTATTCAAATTTAATAATTTGTCTTCATTGAACTCATTAAGTCTATATATTACATTTGAAACAAAACCTCTTATTCCAAATTCACTTGCCGCCTTGACTGTAGCTTCCTCATTAAAGTAACTATCACAAAAGCATGTTGTTCCTGACTTAATCATTTCAGCAAAAGATAATAATGATGCAAAGTAAGTGTCATCTTCGGTGTAATTCTTTTCAGCAGGTAACTCATAATTATTTACCCAATCATTTTGTCTAACATCTTCAAAATATCCACGAAAGATAGACATAGCCACTTTAGAATCTGCGTTTATAAAACCTGGCATTAAAATCTTACCGTGTTCCATCGATTACTTTATCGGCAGATTTTTCTATGCTCGGCATAACAGATTCGATAGTATCATTTTCTATATAAACATCTCCATTAAAAATGCAGTCTGCCATAGTGACAATAAGTGCATTCTTTATGAGAATTGAGCTCATCAATTTTCCCCTTTTCTTTTGTAAATAATTTACTTACTCGTGAATATCTTTTAATCCATCACCAATTATCTTATAAATATCCGAAAGCATTTCATCAAATTGAACTTCTTTATCAAAAAAATCTTTAACATTTGGATTTGCAACAAGAATTTGATAAAGAGATTGTAGTTTTTCCATTTTTTCTTTATCTGCTTCTTGTCCTTGCATAAGAAGGCTTTGAACTTCAACTTGCTTATTTCTAAACTCGCTTATTAGTTCTTTACACTCCTCGTCTTTATAGATTACTTCTTTAATTTTTAAATACTCTTTTACCTCATCAGAGTCTCGAATAATATTAACTAATTCTTTTGCTTTATCATAAGGACTCATATAAAAAACACCCTTTCAAATATAATACTTTTACTATTCTTCCCTATCATTGGTTTGAGAATTATCTTCTCTTTTTGGCTTTATTCTTCTACTTTTAAAGCCCTGTTTATCAAAATTAAATGGTTTTCGTGGATCTTGAGTTGCAAAATGATTTATATCTGCTTCTCTACCTTTACTAGTAAATTGCCTAAAGTTCTTAACCACAGAATCCAATCTGCTTGAATTATGAAGTGAAACATTTGCAAGAGGATTCTCAGGAACTTGAAGTAAATCATGAACATTTTCCCTTAATCCGCAAGTTATTGTATTTATTTTGTCACAATTTTCTTTCAATATTTCGTTCACAAAATCAAAGTGAATAGCTTGGTCAAAGTCTCCAATTTTAGGAAATGCAAAACCAACATCCGAATTTAGATCCATCTTTGAATTAGAAAATTTATTATATACTCTTGCTATTATGTCTCTAATTTTACTAAAAAAAGGATTATAAGGAACTAGTCCTGTTTCTTTACTCAAAACTATTCCACCCCTTCCTTTAGTTTCTCTTCAAATAAAAACAGTTCATTTTTTTCAAGAGATTTACATATAGACAAATCTTTAGAATTAATGTATCCTACATAGCCACCACCATGATCTATTTCATCAAGATTGTATTCATTCAACAGAGTATTTACTGAATCCAAAGATTCATTAAGCCTTTTTTCTGACAAAAAATCATTTGCTAAGACATCAATATATTCTTTGTCAGAACACAAAAGTCTTGCTATGTCTATTCCTTCGCTATATATAAAATCCTCTTTATATGATTCCTTTGGTCCGCCATATCTAATAATTGAATATTTATGGAAATTATTAGGTAACGAATCAGATGAAAAATTCTCTGCAATCATAAACTGAGAACCATTATCTCTTGTTATTAATACATAATCATATGGTATCCAATATCTTTCCATTGGTTTATAAGATATTTTTGATACTTTTTCCCTATATTTCCTTGGAACAAGTTCAGAATCGGAACGAATATATCTCATATTAGATGTTTCTCTAATTCTTTTTGCATAGTTAAAATACTCATTTGCAAAACTAACATTATCATTATATAGCTCATCTTGATTTATAATAGCCATATCTTCCGGGCCAAATACTTTTAGTATTTTTTCTTTCCCGTCATTTTGAAATCTATGCATAATATATTCATTTACAAATGGGTTTCTAACTAATTCCGCTTCCGTTTTTTGCTTTTCTATATTTAACTCATCCATAAAAGCACCTCATACGTCTAGATTATCACACATTAATTGTACCCCAAATACAGAATTCAAGGTATTATGTAACGAAAACTTAATATTACAAGTCTTCGTCAAACTCAACTGTAAGATACCATCCAACGTCACTGCTTGCTTCTATCTTAGTAATTACGCCATTTTTCGTTTTTAATCTTTTGGAAAGTGGGATATTTGCTGACATTGCAACCGCCGGTTCAATAACATAGTACCAGCTGGTTGGAAGTGGAAACTCAACAACTTCAACCTTATCTCCCTCTTTTACAAGGTCTGGTCTTTCCATTTTAAATATTAAACTTCTCATTTGTACCTTCTTTACTTAACAATACTTTTTAAATAGCAGTCTATAAATCCGTCTATTTCACCATCCATAACCGCTTCAACATTTCCTACTTCGTAATTTGTTCTGTGATCTTTAACAAGTGTATATGGGCAAAATACATAGGATCTAATTTGACTTCCCCAAGCTATTTCTCTTTGAATTCCCTTTAAATCTTCGATTTTTTCCTTGTTTTCTCTTTCTTTTAGTTCTATAAGCTTGGAAATAAGCATTTTCATAGCATATTCTCTGTTTTGTATCTGAGAACGCTGTGTTTGACATGATACTATTATATTTGTTGGAATATGCGTTATTCTAATAGCAGACTCTGTTTTATTAACATGTTGTCCGCCGGCTCCAGAAGAACGATAAGTATCAACCTTTAAATCCTCTGGATTAATGGTTACATTAATAGAATCATCTACCTCTGGAATTACTTCAACTGAGGCAAAAGATGTATGTCTTCTACCTCCAGAATCAAATGGTGAAATTCTAACTAATCTATGAACTCCACTCTCACCTTTTAGATATCCATAAGCATACATACCAACAACTCTAAAGGTAACACTTTTTATTCCAGCAACGTCGCCATCTAAATAATCAATTTCTTCTAGCTTAAAAGAATTCTTCTCGCACCACATATTATACATTCTGTAAAGCATTTGTGCCCAATCTTGTGACTCTGTTCCACCAGCTCCGGGATGAATTGTAATAATTGCATTATTTTTATCATGTGGGCCAGATAGCAAGTTTTCTATTTCTAATTTTTCCACAAGCTTATTTATTCTTTTAAAGCTTTTTATTGATTCTTGGCCTAATTCTTCATCATTTTCCTCATTTGCAAGCTCTATCATAGTTTCTAAATCATCAATTTCGGTTTTTATATGTTCAAATGAAGTAACCTTCTCCTTAAGTTGTTTTATCTCTTGTAAAACACTATTACTGTGCTCTTGATCATTCCAAAAATCAGAAGAACTAACCTCGCCTTCAAGCGAAGTTAGTCTCTCTTTCTTTTTGGATATGTCAAAGAGACTCACCCAATTCTGCAATACGATCTTTTAGAGCTTTAAGCTTTGGTAATATCTCTTCAAGTTCTATCACTATTGTCACATCCTTTTATCTATATTTATCTAAATTGAAAAATTTCGTGTACTCTCCACGCCATGCAAGTTCAACAGTTCCAACAGAGCCTGCCCTGTTTTTAGCAAGTATAATCTCGGCAACATTTTTCTTCTCTGTTTCTGGATTGTAAAAATCATCTCTATATATAAACAAAACTATATCGGCGTCCTGCTCTATAGAACCAGATTCACGAAGGTCAGAAAGTAATGGCCTATGATCCTCTCTAGAATCAGGGCCACGGCTTAACTGAGAAGCTGCAATAATTGGAACTCCTATTTCTTTTGCAAGCATTTTTAAAGACCTTGATATATCTGATATATCTTGTTGTCTATTGCTATTTGCTTTGTTTCCTGCATTCATAAGCTGTAAATAGTCTATTACAATTAAACCAATGTCATATTCCATTTTTAGTTTTCTACAACGTGCTCTAAGTTCTAGCGGAGTATATCCAACAGAATCATCAAGGAATATTTTTGCCTCTGACACAGTTCCAGATGCATTAGTAAGATTAATCCAGTCGTTATCTTCTAGCTTACCACTTCTAATCTTTTGGCTATCTACCATTGCTTCAGAAGCTAAAATTCTTCCTGCTAACTCTTCCTTAGACATTTCGAGACTAAAATATACTACTGCTTTATTTGCCTTAAGAGCAGCATTCGTAGCAAGATTTAGCATGAATGCAGACTTACCCATACCTGGTCTACCTGCAACAATAATAAGCTGACCTGGGCAAAATCCTAAAGTCTTATTATCTAAATCAACAAAACCTGATGTAACACCAACTAAAGAACCATCTCTTTTTGATAGTTCTTCTAAATTGTTAAAAGTATCAATCAAAACCTTAGAAATTGGACTATACGTTTTTTGACTCTTTTTCTCCGAAATAGCAAAAATATTCTTTTCTGCTCTTTCAAGTATTGCCTCAACTTCTTCAGTTCCATCATAACTTAATTTTGTAATCTCATTAGAACTAGAAATTAATCTCCTAAGCACAGATTTAGCTTCAACTATCCTCGCATAGCTTTCAACGTTAGCAATTGAGTACATAGGATTGTTTAATGATACTAAATATTCAAATCCATTTACGGTATCGTATTTCCCCCTAATTTCAAGCTGTGACTTTAAAGTTAATAAGTCAATCGGTTCATTTTTATTGTAAAGATCTATCATAGCACTATAAATCTCAGCATGCTCTGCTTTGTAAAAGTCATCAGCAGAAAGAATTTCAATAGCTGTAAGAATAGCGTTTTTGTCTACAAGCATTGAACCAAGAACCGCTTGTTCAGCTTCCGAATCATATGGAGGTAATCTACTAATCAAATTTTCATTCATACCTACTGCCTCTTAAATAATTTTCTATTCTGGTACTACATTAACTTTTATAATACCAGAAACCCCTTCAAATAGTTTTATTTCGATGTTATATACACCAAGAGTTTTAATCGAATCATCTAAAACTATTTTTTTCTTGTCTACTTCAGCATAGTATTTTTTATTAAAAGCATCTGCAATATCTTTTGCAGTAATACTTCCAAATGTTTTTCCGTTTTCTCCTGCTTTAATTTTAAAGATTAATTCATAGCCCTTCATTTTTTCAGCAAGCTCTTTTGCTTGAGCTATTCCCATATCTTTTTTATATTTATTTGCTTCTTGCTTAGTCTTTAGTTCATTCATATTTTGTGCATCAGCAATTACTGCCAATTTCTTAGGCAAAAGATAGTTTCTTGCATAACCATCTGAAGCATCAAGAATTTGTCCCTTTTTCCCAACAGACTTAATATCTTGTAATAAAATAACTTTCATATTTGACCTCCAAATGAAAATATTAGTATTCTAATCTTTTGTATCTATTGACTCATTAATAGCCTCAATCAGTTGTTCTTTTGCTTCATCTAAAGTTGCATCATGAACTTGTGCACCAGCAACTGTTTGATGTCCGCCACCACCAAGTTTTTCCAAAACTAGTTGAACATTTACTCCGCCATTTGAACGCCCACTAATATTTATAAAATCACCCATATCAGCTAATACAAATGAGGTTTCAATTCCGTTAAGTGAGATTAACTCATCTGCAGCTTGTGCAGCAATTTGCATAGCGTTTGAACTTTTATCATTACATATTGCGATTGCAACATCTTGATGGACTTTTTCTGCGGTCTTTATTACATCTGCAACAGCAACATAAGTATCTATATCATTATCAAATAGTTTCTTTACAGTTGAAACATCTACACCTAACTTTTTAAGATATGCTGCGGCTTCAAACGTACGCACACCTGTTTTAAAAGTAAAGTTTTTAGTATCAGTTAGTATTCCAGCATATAAGGCCTCTGCCTCTACTTGAGGAACTTCAACTTTATCGCTTAAATATTGAATTACTTCTGTAACAAGTTCAGATGCAGAAGATGCATACACTTCATGGAAAGTAAGAGTAGGATCTGAGATAAACTCTGCACTACGTCTATGATGATCAATCAATACAATTTTTGTACCCTTTTCTAGGAACGATGGTTCTTCAACATAGTCTGTTTTATGAGTATCAGTAACAACAACTAAAGTGTCTTGAGAAATCTTAGAAAGCATTTCATCAGTTGTTAAGAAAACATTATCGTAAGCCTTTTCTTTATTCAATCGCTTTAAAAAGCCATCTAGGCCAATACCCTTACCATTAAATAAAATGTATGCTTCCTTTCCAAGTGACTTTGCTATTCTATATATTCCAAGCGCTGAGCCCAAACAATCGGCATCTGGATTCTTATGTCCTATAATACAAACATTTTTAGACTCAATAATTAGTTCCTCTAAAGCTTGTGCAACAACTCTTGATTTAACCTTAGTATGCTTTTCTAATTCTTTAGACTTACCACCGAAGAATTCGTATTTAGTATCTGTTTTTATTATTGCTTGATCTCCACCACGACCTAAAGCAATGTCAATAGTTGAAAAAGCATTGCGAAATTTTTCTGCTTTTGAAGCATTATCATTAACAACAGCAATGCTTAAAGTTACAGGTATTTTATTGCTAAAAGCAATGTTTTTTACAGCGTCTAGCACTTCAAATTTATTCTCAGCAAATTGTTTAAGGTATTTTCGCTCAAAAGAAATCAAAAACTTATTTCTATCTAATCGTGTAAAAATACCTCCTGTTGGCTCATACCAATTTCTAAGCTCTTTTTCTATAAGAGCAATTAGCTGTGTTCTTTCGTTATCATTTACCCCTTGAATAACTTCATCATAGTTGTCAACTAGAATAATGCCTATGCAGTCTTTTTGATCTTCATAAGCTTTGTACAATCTATAATAATCTGTTTTATCTATGAAGTATAGCATGATATTTTTGCTAACATTTCCTCTTTTGCGGATGTTAACCATATTACCTAATATTGCAAAATGCTTATCATGAATACTCTTTTCGATTGATATTTCGTTTGAAGAATCAATAGATTTCTCATTCAAGTCTTTAACTAAATTTTCAATAAATTTTTCTTTATTAAGTCCTTTTAAAAGTTCATCCAAATGGCTATTATTCCACAATATTTCACCTTGATTATTCATAATCAAAGAAGGAATAGGAAAATCAAGCAAACTGTCATCTGCAGAAAGCCTTAGCATAAAACTATCTAAGTTTTTAACAATTTTATCGATTTGATTTTTTCTTCTTTTAAAAGTGAAAAATAGTATGCTTGCAAATATAATAATTGAGCCAATAATTGTTAAAAATGTTGGCTTTATTACACAAATAGTTATTAATAATAGCAAGATAACTAACAAATAAATACGATAGTTTTTTACAAAAATCTCATTAGCTTTAATCTTTCGCATACCAACCCTCCAAACGGTTTTTGTCTAAATAAAATTTTATTACTAACAACCCTTAAAGTCAATCTAAGCAGTATACATAAAATCCGTACTAATTTCTATAGATGTTTAACTTTCTTTATCATTTTTAGAGCTTTAGGCCTCTCAATCATGATCATATGACCACATGTAGTACATTTCATTTTAAAATCGACACCAACTCTTAGTATTTCCCATTCATGTCCACCACATGGATGACCTTTTTTTGATTCAATTATGTCTCCTACTTTTATGTCTACTTGTTCCATAATTCCTCCACTAGATTTCTATAATGGTATCATTTAAATATTCCATTATTGTGCCTTCTGTTTCAAAAATGATTTTGTAACTAATTAATTCTTGAGTATCTTTTCCATACTTTTTATTCACAGCATTAATTCCGTATTTTCCATCTCCAATAATTGGAAAACCAACATATGCTAAATGTGCCCTGATCTGGTGTGTCCTTCCAGTTATAAGTTCAACTTCAAGCAGTGATGTGTTGTCTTTATACTTTTTTAAAAGTTTATACTTTGTTGTTATTTTAACGTAACCCTTTTTAGGTGTATTAGAAATAATTACTATGCTCTTTTTGCTATCTTTAAATAAGTAGTCATTTAATGTATCCTCTTTTTTGGAAGGAATACCATATACATGCGCTTTATAATATTTATGAATTCTTCTTTCTTTTATTAGCTTTGTCATAATTAGCTCTGCATCACTATTTTTAGCAAATATAACTAAGCCTTCTGTATTTCTATCAAGTCTGTGACAAGCCCTAATAAAATCAGAATTAATGTATTCTTTTAATAGCTTTTCCAAGGAATTATTCCCCTGAATTTCAATATTTGCAGGCTTATTATAAATAATTATATTATTATCATCATATACAATTCTCTTTTTTTCTATTGAGCTAATTTTGCGCTCTCCATTTAGCAATTCATCACTTATATAAACACTAATTGTATCTCCAGTTGATATAGATACATCTTCTGTAATACGCTTATCGTTTATACGAATATCTTTATTCCTAAGCGCTTTAAATAGAGTATTTTGATTTAGTTTTGGATATTTACTTCGTATAAAAGAAATAACTTTTTTGTTATTTCCTTTTTCATCCACTATAAGTTTAACCATTTCTACTCCTTCAATGATTTAGTAGTTAGTCTTATATGCTTCCAGCCTTTTAATCTTTGTACCTTTTTCAACAAACTTAGACTCATATTCAGTTTGAACATTTTCTTCAATCATATTGTTATATAAATCATACGTCACGTTCTCAAGCCTAAACCCTGCTTCTTTAAATGACTCAATTGAATATGAAAACAAGCTATCATTATCAGTTTTTTGAAAAATCTGTTGTTCACCTTTAAAGATAGATGTATATCTTTCCAAAAATTGAGGAGATGTAAGCCTTCTTTTTGCATGTTTAGCTTTTGGCCATGGATCAGAAAAATTCAAATATATTCTCGATATTTCTTTTTCAAAAACTGAATTAATCTCTGTTGCATCCATCCTAATTATTCTTAAATTAACTGGTGCATTTTCAAGTTTTTCTAACTTTTTAACTGCCTTAAATATGACACTGTCGTACATTTCAATTCCAATATAGTTTATCTCTGGATGATTAATTGCCATTTTTATAATAAAATCTCCTCTACCCATTCCAATCTCAATGTGTATAGGATTAGTATTTTTAAATTCATTATTCCAATTTGATTTAATTTTTTCTGGGTTTTGGATTACATAATGCGATTTTTCTATATATTCCCCTGCCCCTGGAATGTTTTTAAGTCTCATATTTCCCCCAAACATATATTGCTATTTGCTAACCTATATTATATAATATGAAGCACAGTTTATCAATAACTGACACGTTAAGGAGGAATTAAAATGAAGAAAATCGCATTATTTTTAATAGCTATGATTCTATTTAGTTATTCAGTTGTATTTGCAGATATAATCAACCCAGATACTGTTAACAGTGGTGAAGAACAAGTCGTTGAAGAAGTTGAAACAGTTGTAGAAGACGTTACAACTCCATCTGGTTCTACTATTGAAGAAGCTACAAATGAAATAGCTAACGAGATTGAAACTGAACCAGTTGTTACAGAAAAATCACCTAGTCCTTTAGGTGCTGTTATCGCAATCGTTGTAGTTCTAGTAATCGTTCTATTAGTTGCATTTATAGCTAAATAAAAATCAATAATATAATAAAAAACGGTGGAATTAAAATATTCCACCGTCTTTTTTTGGTCAAAGTTCCAAATAAAAATGTTAACAAAACATAAGTTATTGATCCTAGTCCAACACCTAAAATTACCCTAATTATTATATTTGCAGAAACAAGCATCTTATTTGCAAAAAGAATTACAAAAAGCATTGCAGCCGAGGAAATAATTGTTTTAAGCAAATATATTGCAACTTCTTTATTAAATATCCCCTTAGATTTATGATTCATAGATAATGATAGAATAATAGCATTTAGAATTGCACAAACAGCCGTAGATAGTGCAAGTCCAAGATAAGCAAGCTTTGTGTTTCCTAAAACATAACATAGTATAAAATTGGAGATAACTATAATTATTCCAACTATTAGTGGAGTTTTTGTATCTTGCTTAGCATAGAAAGCTTTATTCATAATTTCCACAATACCTGCACCAATAATACCTATAGCATAATACTTAAGAGCATCTGCAGTAAGAAGTGTTGAAGTTGCAGTAAACTCTCCTCTTTCATATAGTAAACGAACGATATCCTCGCTATAAATCATTATACCAACAGTAAGAGGAATTAATAAATAGGCTATCATTTTAATTGCATTCTTAAGTGTATTAATGTACTCCGTCTTGTCTTCACTAGAGTTTGCTCTTGAAAGCTCTGGAAAAATTACGTTTCCGATAGCATATGAAAATATTCCATAAATTACAATGTACAATTTGTAAGAATACTCAAGTGCAGAAACTGCACCATCACCCTTTCCAGAAGCAAAGCTCATGGATACTAAACTGTTAATCGGTATAACTGCTGTACTAATTAGAATTGGAATAGCAAGCTTAAATACCTTTTTTATGTTTTCATCCTTAAAATTTATTGAAAACTTAAAACTGTATCCAAATTTTTTAGCAAATGGAATCTGGATTAAAAACTGTAAAGCCCACGCAATTACAATCGCATAACAAACTCCATGAATTCCTGTTTTATTGCTAAACAGTAGTAAGAATAGTATTACAAAAAGATTTGATATGGCAGAAGTTCCAGCTGGAACATTAAACTCACCATAACTTTGCAAAAGCCCTATAAACGAAAATGCTAACGCTGTAAAAATTATCATAGGGAATGTTATTCTAACAAGTTCTGTTGTTAGTATATGTGTTTGTTCATCAAAACCACCAGCGAATATTTTTACAAACATAGGAGCAAATAAGACACCAATAACAGATATAAGCGTAGCAACAACAGCGATTATATTTACAAAATTGTTAGCAAATTTATTGGCATTCTCTTTGCCGCTTTTTCTGCATGATTTCATTAAAAACCGGTATAAACGTTGAGACTATCGATGAGCTTAGGACAATATCTACTATTTGAGTTGGTATTTTTATTGCAGCAAAATAAGCTGTTGCGTCAAGTCCTGTACCATAATACTTAGCAAATACAATATCCCTAAGTAGGCCCAAAACTTTCGAAACAGCTGTTATTATAAACACCATACTCAAAGTTTTAAAAATACCTTTTTTCATTTATTGCTCCTAGTTCTTGCTATTTTTTCTACATTAATATCTCCAAAAAGTGTATCTTGTGTAACTTTTATCCTACTCATTTTTGATAATTCCAATAAGCTAAGAAAAGCAGTAACTACTTCAGCCTTTTCTTGCTTTTTCGTTGAAAAGAATTTATTAAAAATGAATTTTGGTTTCTTTAGTAAATATCTAATAATTTCCCTAATCTTGCTTTGTACCGTAAATCTTTCAGATACCGCAAGCCTTTTTATATTGTCTGCTTGTAAATTCTTTTTATCAGTCTCTTTTCTAACAATTTCCCTATATATATCTGGTATTACCTCTTTAGAAAATTCTTTTGTAAGTTTGCTCTTAGGCAAATCTATCTTAGAAGGTAATTTATATAATCTCTTATAATAAGTATTTAACCTATCTCTAAATGAAAATGTGCACTCTTTATAACGCTTATATTCAACCAATAATTTTACAAGATCAAATTCATCATCTTCTTGTTCTGCCTGAATATTATCGTTTGGTAATAGGCTCTTTGATTTAAGATAGATTAGCTTTGAAGCCATAACTATGAATTCACTTGTAACTTCAAGGTTCATTTCTTGCATTTTTTTAAGATACTCCAAATACTGGTCTGTAATAACAGATATTTGAATATCTAAAATATCCATCTTGTTTTTTTCGATGAGATGCATTAATAAATCAAGCGGTCCCTCAAAGTTTTCTATTTTAACACTAATTTTTTCCATTTTGTCTCCAAAATTATAGCGGATTTTCTATTTGAATTTTACGTATTGTATCTAACACTAACGTTGTAAAGTTCTTTTCAATTTTTGAAGCTTCTTCCAAAACTTCATCATGATTTGGTGAAATACCTTCATAACCAGTCGCCGACGTAATACAAGATATTCCTAAAACTCTAATTCCTGAATGTGCTGCAACAATTACTTCAGGAACTGTTGAAGTTCCAACCGCGTCAGCACCAAGGACTCTAAGCATATTAATTTCAGCATCAGTTTCATACTGAGGACCCGTCATAAAAGCATATACACCTTCTTGAAGATTGAAACTCATTTCCATTGCAACATTTCTAGCAAGCTTTATTAGTTCCGAATCATATACACCTTTCATCAAAGGAAATCTTGGTCCAAGTGAATCTAAATTCTTCCCAATTAAAGGAGATTGAAAACTACAATTTATATGGTCTTTTATTACCATTAAGTCTCCTGGTGTATATCTTGGGTCAATTCCGCCAGCAGTATTAGTAACAATTAGTACTTCAACTCCAAGTAACGCAAACACTCTAATTGGAAATGTTATTTCTTGCATTGAAAATCCTTCATAGTAGTGAAGTCTACCTTGCATAGCAACAACATATTTATCATAGACTGTTCCAAAAATTAACTTTCCTTCATGGCCCTCAACTGTAGGAGTCTTAAAATATGGTATTTCATCATATGGAATTTCAACTGGATCTTGAATTTCATAAGCAAGTCCACCAAGACCAGAACCTAAAACAACAGCAATGTCTGGTTTGTTTGGTATCCTACCTTTTATATATTCAACAGCTTCAAATACTTGCTTTTCAAAATCATCCATTCTTATTTCCTCCTTAGTATTAGTATGCTTACACCTAAATTATCAATCAAAAGCCATAAAAAGTCAAACTATTCTCTAGTAATATCATCTATTATATCATTAATAATCTCATATCTATATCCTTTTGATAACAGAAACTTTTTCACCTTTAATATGTTACCAGTTGCGTCATATTTCTTCTTAGCATTGTATATGCATGAATCATATTCAAAGTCATAAACTTCAGAAGTGCTAGTTACTTCATCGGCAAGATATTCATCAATCCCCTTTTTTAAAAGTGAAATTTTTAGCTCGCTTGCAGATTGATGTTTTAGTTTTATAGCATTTTCGACATATTTTTTTGCATACTTAGCATCATTTATGTAGCCTGCTTCTTTGACATAATCTATTATTTGATCAATTGTAGATTCATCGTATTTTAGAAATTCACATTTCCTTCTAACTTCAGCTTCAGTACGCATCTGATATAGAATATAATTCATTATTTTGTCATCAACTATCATTTGTACCTCCAAAATAGCTTTCAAATAACGGACTAAAGGGCGGAAATAATCCCGCCCTTTTTAGTATTATTCTTCGTCTTCTTCAAACTCATCGTCATCATCAGTAACTTTTTCCAAATCTTCTGTAAGTGATTTATCAAAAGCTTCTGCCATATTATCACGAATTTTCTTTTCAACTTCTGAACATATTTCAGGGTTAGTTTCAAGATACTTTTTAGCATTGTCTCTTCCCTGTGCTATTCTATTTCCTTCATAGCTAAACCATGCTCCTGCCTTTTCGATGATATTCATGTTAACAGCGATATCTAATATGTTTCCAACTTTAGAAATACCTTCGCCATACATAATATCAAATTCGCACTCTCTAAATGGAGGAGCAACTTTGTTTTTAACTATTTTAACTTTAACTCTATTACCTATTATTTCACCATTATTCTTAAGTTGTTCAGAACGTCTAACTTCCATTCTAACAGAAGCATAGAACTTAAGTGCTCTACCACCAGGAGTTACTTCTGGATTACCAAACATTATACCAACTTTTTCACGAAGCTGATTTATAAACACTGCAACTGTATTTGATTTATTAAGTACTCCTGCTAGTTTTCTTAGTGCTTGTGACATAAGTCTTGCTTGAAGAGCAACATGAGTATCTCCCATATCGCCATCTATTTCAGCCTTTGGAACTAGTGCAGCAACAGAGTCAACAACAACTATGTCTATTGCTCCGCTTCTAACAAGCTCTTCGGTAATTTCTAGTGCTTGCTCACCTGTATCTGGTTGTGATACTAAAAGTTCATCAAGATTTACACCTAATTTTCTAGCATAAACTGGATCTAATGCATGCTCTGCATCAATAAATGCTGCAATTCCGCCAAGCTTTTGAGCTTCAGCAATCATGTGAAGTGCTACAGTAGTTTTACCAGAAGATTCTGGTCCATATACTTCAACAATTCTTCCACGTGGAACACCACCAATTCCTAATGCTATATCTAAGCTCATTGCTCCAGTTGGAATAGCTTCGATATTAAGGTGAGCACTCTCACCAAGTTTCATAATTGAACCTTTACCAAATTGTTTTTCAATTTGACCAAGCGCATTCTCTAATGCCTTTTTCTTTTCTTGCATTTCTGGCGATTGTGCTACTGCTTTTTCTTTTTTATCTTTTTCACTCATAATTATCCTCCTAAATTAACTAAAACACATAAATAATCATGTGATTATTTACAAAAATATCTTAAAACTAAGTTAAAATTCAGTCAACCACTATAACCAAAAATCATACTCTAAGTCTTCTAGCATAGTTTAATATTGGTTCTGTAATTGCGTTACCAGCTATAACTCTAGCGATTTCATATATTATTTCCTCCTCATCTAATTTTTTAATTTTTGTTTTTGTTTTACCACTTTTTACTATTTTATCTATATAGAAGTTAGCATCACCACTTGCAGTAATTGCTGGTAAGTGAGTAACACATATAACTTGGTGATTTTTAGATATAGATTTAAGTTTTTCGGCTACTGCTTGGCCAGTTTGGCCTGAAATACCAGTATCAATTTCATCAAATATCATTGTAGGAATGCTATCATAGTCGCCTAAAACTGTTTTAATTGCTAGCATAACCCTTGATAACTCACCACCAGATGCAATTTTGGCAAGTGGTTTAAGTTCATCACCTGCATTTGTACATATTTGAAGCTCAACTTCGTCAGTGCCATTATCTTGAAATGTATCAACCAAATCAAATTTAAACTCTAGATAAGCATTTTTCATCTCTAAATCTTTCATTTGATTATTGATAAGTTTTTCTATTTTGAAAGCACATTCCTTACGAATCTTAGACATTTCTAGTGAAATCATTTTTAATTTGCTAATATATTCTTCCTCTTCAGATTTAAGTTTGTTAATTAATTCTTCTGAATTTTCAAGGTTATATTTTTCTTCCTTGATTTTATTTAAATAGTCCATAACATCAGAAATTGTCTTACCATATTTACGCTTAAGGTTTGAAATATAATCTAATCTTTCTTCGATTGATGATTGCTCATCTTCATCGAAATTAGTATCATCCAAACAGTCTTTAAGAGTTTCTGTTGCATCTTGTAAATTATAGTAGGCTTCATTAATCTCTTTTAGTAAGTTTTCATATTTTGAATCTATATTTGAAATAGAAGATATTTCTCTAGTAACTTTTGAAAGCTCTCCGATAATTCCTTCATCAAGTGCACTATAAGAATAGTTTATAACCTTTGAAAGCTTTTCACTGCTTAATATTATCTTTCTTCTTGAATTAAGTTCTTCTTCCTCATCTTCTTTAAGATTTGCATTTTCAATTTCTTCTATTTGATAATTTAATAAATCAAGTCTTCGAGCTCTTTCTTGATCATCACCATAGCAGTTTTTAAGTTTTAAATTTGTTTCTCTATACTTTAGTAATAAATCATAATACTTTTCTTTTAATGTTAGTAACTTTATTCCTGCAAAACTATCAAGTAATTCTATATGAGTTTTAACATCAAGGAGAGATTGATTATCATGTTGGCCATGAATATCTATAAGTTTTTTACCTAGTTCTTTAAGTTCAGTAACAGTAACTAACTTTCCATTTACTTTGCAAACATTTTTGCCATTTTGAAAAACTTCTCTGGATAAAACGTATTCTTCGCCATTTTCGCAAAAATATGCTTCAATTAATGCTTCACTAGTGCCAGTTCTAATAATCTCTTTTGAGACTCTAGATCCAGTAATTGCATTTAAAGAGTCTATTATTAAGCTCTTTCCGAGCTCCTGTTTCACCGGTTAAGACATTTAAACCCTCTTCAAAATTAATAGTAATATCATCAATTATCCCGACATTCATAATATGTAATTGTACTATCATTTTATCAACCTCCGAATGTTTATTCGCATTTTCTAAAATAATTATACAAATCCAAAATAAAAAAACAAGCGAACACGCAAACATTTTTTCGTTTTTTATTTGATATACATAATCTGTTAACGTTTTAAGTGCCCATATATAAATTCCTTAGCTCAAATGCTCCATTTCGTAGAATGTCTAAAAAATCAGTCGCAAAAGCAATGGAAGATTTTTTAGGACCCTGTGTAACCACACCCAAAAAATCTTCCTATTGCTTTTTATGCTTTGTGATTTTAAGACATTCTAACTCATATCGCGCGAGCTTTAGAATTTATATATAGGGCACTTAAAATTAAAAGGGATTGTACTTTTTAAAAAGTACAATCCCTATGTTATTCGCTTACTTTAATTAAATAATCAATAAGATCTTCCATATTCTTTTTTTCTTTTATAAGTCTTAATAAGTGATTAAGTTTATTTAATGAATCTAAATACATTTTTGAAGTGATTAGTTCTTTATTATATGCTTCTTCAAGTTCATCTAAATCCAAGACTTCAATATTACCATTTTCATATACCTTAATGTCTGCAAGTAAATCTATAAAAGTAATCTTATCAAATTCTTTAATGAAATCAATTATATCGCAATACCAATATAAAATATTTCCGCGAGTTATCGAAGAACTTGCTAATTTTAAAACCATATTTTAAGAATGCATATGAAAAACCACTCTTAAAATCTTCACGAGGATTTATAGGAACCCACTCTGTGATTAGGTAATTAGGTTTTATCTTTATTAACTTATCTGATGAAATATCTACTATTTCATCAGGTATAAACCTTCTCCTAAACATTTTCATCTTTTGTACATCCTTTTTCTACTTTATTCTTCTAACAATATATCCTGGCATAACATCTATTGGAAGTGTCAATTTAACTTTTTGCTCTTTAACTCCAGGATTTACAGTATCAATTTCTTCTTCTGTTTCATAATCATAAAGCTTTTCTATCTTATATGAATAAGGCTCTAAAGTTCCAGGAACCATTATTTCAATACTATCTCCAGCTGAAAGCTTATTTCTAATTTCAAGAGAAACTTTTTCACCCGCTAAATATTTTTCTTTATCACCAATTATTATACCACCAAATTCATAATTTGGGTTAACTTGTTTTCCAGAAAAATCTTGAGTGTCTGGATTATATTTATTATTGAAGTAAAAATCTGTTAACTCTCTCGTTTTTGCTTTTTCAATTTCTTTCATATATTTTTCAAAGTTCCAATTTTCTGGATCTTTTGCATAATCATCAATTGCGTGTCTATATGCATTTACAATTGTAGCAACATAATACTCTGTTTTTAATCTTCCTTCGATTTTTAAGCTATCAACACCTAAATCAAAAATAGTAGGAATTTCAGGCATTAAGCACATATCTTTAGATGAGAAAATATAAATTCCTTTTTCGTCAAAATCGACTGGCATATATTCACCAGGCTTGTTCTTTTCTTCAGCATATAAGTTATAGCTCCATCTACAAGGTTGTGCACAGTCACCATGATTTGCACTTCTTCCAGCCATATAGTCACTCATATAGCATCTTCCAGAATATGAATAACATATTGCTCCGTGAGCAAACATTTCTATCTCTAGGCCTTCTGGCTTATTATTTACTATATATTTTATTTCATCTTTGCTTAACTCTCTAGCTAAGATTATTCTTTTTGCACCTTGTTTTGCCCAGAATTTACATGTGTGAGCTGAAACTGTATTTGCTTGTGTGCTTATATGAATGTCTGTGTTTGGTGCATATTCTTTTATAACATCGACAACACCTGGGTCTGCAACTATGAATCCATCTATACCAATCTGAGATAGTTCTTTTACCTCTTCAATTACGCCATCGTATTCATCATCTCTTGCGTATATGTTCATAGCAACATGAACTCTTTTTCCTAATTTATGTGCAAGCTCTACAGTATTTTTTAAATCGCTGAAATCCATCGCAGTACGTGTACGAAGTGAATGCTTTGATGTTCCACAATATACTGCATCGGCACCATACATAAATGCGATTTTTGCTTTTTCATAAGTACCTGCTGGAGCCAAAAGCTCTGGTTTTTTATTCATTATTATTCCTCCTGTTATTTAACATTTGCTATTATAAGTCCATCACCAATTTCTACTAATTTGGCATCTAGCTTTGGATTATTTAAAACCATGTCTATAAATTCTCTAAGTTTATTTACCGCTGTTCTTTGCTTATGCTTATTATAGTCACTAAGTACATACCCTTTATATAGTACATTATCTGCTATAATAATACTTCCAGGTTTAGTAAGTCTTAATGCATGTTCAAAGAATTCATTATATTTTCCTTTTGCAGCATCTATAAATACAACGTCATATACTTCCTGTAAATAAGGCAATATATCTAGTGCATCGCCCTCAATTACTCTTATCTTATCTTGAACACCAACTTTAGCTATATTTTCAACTGCTTGTTCAACCCTAAGACTTTCAATTTCTATAGTATCGATTCTACCATCTTCTGCCAAAAACTTAGAAAAACATAGAGCTGAAAATCCAATTGCAGTTCCGATTTCAAGCACTCTTTTAGGCTTTTTTTCCTTTAAGATATTCTCTATATATTCTAAGCTTTCATCAAGCAATATTGGAATCTTATTTTCTCGACCATATTTTTCTATTTCAGTTAAATACTCATAATTAGCCATATACATACCTCAAATTAGCATTTTTCGCTAAAATTATAGCATTCTGCACAAATTATGTCAAATTAGTTGCGCTTTATGTCGACTTTTTCATTGATTTTTCGCTCTGATTATGGTAAACTTACGTGGATTCTAATATATTCTAATCTCTAGTCATAATTGTGAAAGGAGAATCATTATGGACCTGTTCGTTAACTTTGGAGATTTCTACCCATCGATTCCTGTAACTTATGATTTGGCTGAACAAGCTATCCGGATTTCCATAAAAGGTGACGAGCACACATTTCGTATTAAAATTGAGGATGTTGAATCAGAAGAAGCAATAACTGAAAATACCGTTTTCCACAACATGTACGTAAAATGCCTTGGCGACGACTCCATCGTCTTCGCAAAAAACAATTCTATAACATCTGGTTTCTTTAACCCAACAAGCACTAAGCTTGTAGCTCTTGTTCTTCCTAGATTTACACCTTATGATCAAGCGATGATACTTAGTGACTCTTTGAAAGATGTTAAGCCAATTTTTCTTATCAAGATGAATAACGCAAGTCTTTCGAGCTACTACTATGCTATGCTTTTCGAATTTGAACCCGGAACATGCAATTCAATTACACTCGGTTTTCTGCATGCAAAGAAGCATTACTCATATATCAATTTCGACAAACTCGAAGATGCCTACCAAATTACAAGAAAGAATTCCAAGGAATTTCCGTACTACGAGTGGTCTCTGAATGAAGAGCCAAAAATGAAGCGTAAAACAGTCTTTACATGTTGCCGTAACATCTTTAGTCCATAAACAAAAAGCACGACTAGATTTTTTCTAGCCGTGCATTTTTATTATTCACTATCATTATTATTTAACATTTCTTCAAGTGTATGCCATGCAAGAAGTGCACACTTAACTCGAGCAGGCATATGCGATATATCTTTAAATGCAATTGCTTCTTCTAACTTTTTAAGTTCTTCCTCACTTGTTATCTCTCTTTTAATCATGCCAATATATGTACTAATAATCTCTTTTGCTTCTTCAACTGTTTTACCAATTAATGTTTCAATCATAATAGAAGTCGATGCTTGCGAAATTGCACAACCATGACCAGTAAAAGCCATGTCTTCAATTACACTTTTATCTTCACTTAGTTTAATCTTTAATTCTATTTCATCACCACAATTTGGATTGTGTCCAACCTCACACATTGTATATTTTTCTAATTCCTTTTTATATGGTGAATTCATACTATGTTCCATTATTAAATCATTATAGATATCTTCCATAATATCCTCCAAACTATTTTAGGTACTTTTTAAATTTATCATAAGTTGCTTGTAACGCCTCGGCAAGTTTATCAATATCTTCTTTAGTATTATAAATTGATATACTTGCTCTACAAGTTGAATCAAGCCCTAAATGCCTTAGTAAAGGTTGTGCGCAATGATTACCAGCTCTAATACATACATTAAAAGAATCTAATATTGAAGAAACATCATGAGGGTGAATACCTTTTATATTAAACGAAAGAACTGAAGTATGTTTAGAAATGTCAGCAGGCAAATACATAGTTATAAAATCTAAATTAGAAAGTTTCATAACCATATAATCCATAAGTTCTTTTTCAATATTAGATATAGTTTCATAACCCAACTGTTGCATATAATCTACTGCTTTTCCAAGCCCAATTACAGCACCAACATTTTGCGTACCTGCCTCAAACTTATTTGGAAGCTTAGCAAATGTAGCATCTTGCTCATAGACATACTCTATCATGTCTCCGCCCATTAAGAATGGTCTCATTTTATTTAGCAGTTGTCTTTTTCCATAAAGAACACCAACTCCCATTGGAGAAAACATTTTGTGTCCTGAAAAAATAACAAAATCAGCATCAAGTTGTTTTACATCAAGTTTCATATGAGAAATGCTTTGAGAAGCATCTAATACAACAACTGCACCTTGACTATGTGCATAATCGATTATTTCCTTAACATCTACTATAACTCCTAAAACATTTGATACATATGTAATAGCTACTATTTTAGTATTAGAAGTTATTTTACTTTTTATTTCATCTTCCGTAATTTCATATTTATCATTGATATAAAGATAATTTAATTTAGCTTTTTTAATTCTAGCAACATTTTGCCAAGGAACTAGATTCGAATGATGTTCCATAATTGAAATAACAATTTCATCATCTTCATTTACGTTATCTAGTCCATATGAATTAGCAACAAGATTTAAGCTCTCAGTTGCGTTTTTAGAAAATATAATAAGTGAAGAATCATCACAGCCAATAAAATCAGCAACTTTTTGCCTTGCTTCTTCATAACGATTTGTCGCTTCCATAGACAAAGAATATGTTCCTCTATGAGGATTACTATTTACTTCTTCATAGTACTTCTTAACTTCATCAATCACACATTTAGGTTTTTGACTTGTTGCAGCACTATCTAAATATGAGATTTTGTTATCATTAAAAATAGGAAAATCTTTTCTAATTTCTTTTGAAGTCATATTAAAAACTCCTTCACTAAAGTTTTGTTTCAATTAAATAATTTACTAAATCTGAAACTTCACTATTGTCTAGCTCTTCAAGAATCTTGTTAAATCTTGCTCTAACTAATAGTTTCATTGCATCCTTTTCTGTAAAGCCTCTACTCATAAGGTAGAATAGTTCATTACTTGAGGCCTTACCGCTGCTTGTCGAATGGTTACCAACGACGTCCTCTTCACTGCATAGAAGTATTGGAAGAGCAAGAGATTTAGCCTTATCAGATAAAATTAAACAGTTTTCATTTTCGTTTCCGTAAGATTTCTTTGCACCCTTTTTAAAATCAATAGTACCTTTAAAATGTTTAATTGCGTTGTCATTAAGGGCACCTTGTGCTTCTATGTCAAAGTTTGATTGCTCACCTTTTAAGTGCGCTATATAGTTTAAATCAAAAAGCTGGTCTTCGTTTCCTAAATAAATAGTTCTAACATTATTACATGAATGTTTGCCTAGCAAGTCTGTATAATAATTGCTAATGCTATTCTTTCCACCGAAGTCAATTATAGAGTAATCAAGAAACGCACCATCTAAAAGCTTATTTTCAAAATTAACTATGTTAGTTGACCTATTATTTAGCATATTTGCAAAAATAATACTAATACTTGATTCTTCAAGTCCACATGCTTTAATAGTTCCAAAGTGAAAATATTTTGCGTCATCTACAAGCGTTTCATTTTCACTCGATAATTCGTTATTTTTATCGTTATATACTTTAAGTAATGTGTCAGTTAAATACTTTATTGTAATTGTAATCTTAGAATTTTTTTCTGCTTTTATTTCAAGTTCATCAAATAAGTTCTTATTATTTTCATCAAACCTAAACTCAATGTTGATATTGGCATCACTTGCATTTTCCTTTGCAACAACTCTTAATTTATGATTACATTTATCACTAGCACTAATAAGACCTGTGTTATCGACACCATACTTAAGTCCAAAATTATCTTTAATAATCTCAGTTACTAATACTTTACTATCTTCGTATAGGTCTATATCAGTTAGTTCATCGTCCTTTGATTTTTCAGATATTAGGACTTCTTTTTCACTATTAATATATATACTTCTATTATTGAACTTATTAATTTCTTCTGGAACATCTAAATTTTCGATATTTATATTATTTGCGCCAAAGTTTTTAGATGTCCTTATTGGAGTTTCATTTAAAATCATTTTATTCTCCTTTAATACTTGTATGTGGTTTTCATTCCTATTTTTTCAATTCGAATCAAAATTGCCGTATCACTAGGAGCATAGATTTTTCACTCGAATTTACCCTATTGCTCCTTCAAGTTCCAAGTTGATTAGATTATTCATTTCAACTGCATACTCAACTGGAAGTTCTTTAGAAACTGGATAAGCAAATCCTCTTACAATCATAGCTCTTGCATCATCTTCTGAAAGTCCTCTTGTCATTAAATAAAAGATTGCTTCATCTGAAATTTTACCAATTTTTGCTTCATGTGAGAATTCTACATCATCTGTTTTAATATCATTTGTAGGTATTGTATCAGATATTGATATATCATCTAACATTAAGCTTTCACATGATACAGAAGATTTTGAACCAGTTGCTTTTTCATTTATTCTCACTAATGAACGATATGTGCACTTCCCACCATTTTTAGAAATCGATTTTGCATTTACGACACTTTTTGTATTTGGAGCATTATGTACAACTTTAAATCCATTATCAAGATTTTGTCCTTTGCCCGCAAAAGATATTCCAGTAAACTCTGTTCTTGCGCCTTCCCCATTTAGAATGCTCATAGGATAAAGCATAGAAATCTTAGAGCCAAATGAACCTGAAACCCATTCCATTTCAGCATTCTTTCCAACTAGTGCCTTTTTGGTATTAAGATTCATCATGTTTTTAGACCAGTTTTCAATCGTAGAATATCTTAAGTGTGCATTATCACCTACATAAAGCTCTACACAACCAGCATGCAAATTTACCTTATTATATTTTGGGGCACTACAGCCTTCAATAAAGTGAAGTGATGCGCCCTCATCTACAATAATTAAAGTATGTTCAAATTGACCAGATTCTGGAGAATTTAATCTAAAATATGATTGAAGTGGGATATCGACTTTCACGCCCTTTGGAACATATACAAATGAACCTCCGCTCCAAACAGCTGCATGAAGTGCAACAAACTTATGATCAGATATTGGTACACATTTCATAAAGTGTGACTTAACAAGCTCAGGATACTCTCTAACAGCAGTTTCCATGTCAGTATAAATAACGCCTTGTTTTTTTAGTTCTTCTCTCATAGAGTGGTAAACAACTTCTGAATCATACTGTGCGCCGACACCTGCCAAGCTTTCTTTTTCAGCTTCAGGTATACCTAATCTATCAAAAGTATTTTTAATATCTTCTGGAACGTCATCCCATGACGAATTTAGTTTTGTTTTAGGCCTAACATAAGTTGCAATTTCATCCATATTAAGTTCTGATAAGTCTGGTCCCCATGTAGGAAGCTCGAGCGAGTTATATGTATCTAAAGCTTGAAGCCTAATTTCTTTCATCCAATCAGGATCATTCTTTAATGAAGATATTTCTTCAATTATTTCTTTAGTTAGTCCTTTTTTAATTTTATAATCATAATCGTCTTTATCTCTAATATCGTAGATATTACGATTTATTTCATCAACATTTGTCTTAGACATATTAATTCCTTTCAAGACTTTTTAGATCTATTGCTTAAACTGTGCATAACCTTCTTTTTCGATTTGATATGCCAATTCTTGATTTCCTTCTGCAACTATTTTGCCATCAACTAAAACATGAACCTTGTCTACCTTTAAACTATTTAAAATCTTTGTATTATGAGTAATAATCAAAATAGCATTATCATCATTTTTGAACATTTCTATTCCCTTTGATACTGTCTTTATAGCATCAACATCAAGTCCAGAATCAGTCTCATCTAAAATAGCAAGCTTAGGATTTAAAGTAAGCATTTGAAGTATTTCATTCTTTTTCTTTTCCCCACCAGAAAATCCAACATTAAGGCTTCTATCGATGTACTCAGGCTTAATAGATAGTTCTTCCATATTCTTTTTAAGTTCTTCTTTAAACGCAAATACTTTTACTGGTTGATTGGTAATTTTGCTCTTTGCTGTCTTTAAAAAGTTAGCAACAGATATTCCTGGTATTTCTTCTGGAAGTTGAAATGACATGAATATACCTTTTCTTGCGATTTCATCTGTTTTTAAATTTGTAATATCATCATTACAAAATGTGATAGTTCCACTTGTTTTTGTGAAGTGAGGATTATTGAATATTGCATTTGCCGTTGTTGTCTTTCCACTACCATTTGGACCCATTATTACGTGGATTTCACCTTTATTAATTGAAAGGTTTATTCCTTTTAGTATTTCTTTTTCTTCTGCTTTAACATGTAAATCTTTAATATTTAATAATTCTTCTGACATTTTATTTCCTCGATTTCTTTATATTTTTGTTCTTCTAATACAAGTATGGCATTTTTCATTGTTAATATCATAGTTACAATTTAAATCCTGTAATTTAAGCTCTTTATGAACATATCTAGCAAGTAGATTTAGTGCATCATCTGAAATTGACGTTTTAAGCTTTTCTGCATCTAGAATTGCTTTATCTTCTGGCATACCTAAAACATCCCTAAAAAATAAAACAGATATATCATATGCTTCTAGTATTTTTCTTGCTAGCTTTTCTCCTTCTTTTGTAAGCTCAATATTGCCATACGTTTCATATGATAATAATCCTTCTTCTTTTAATGATTTAACAGCCTTATTAACAGAAGCCTTTGAAACACCTAACTTGTTTGCTACATCAGTAACTCTAATTTCTCCATTTTGGCTATTTAATATATACATTGCCTTGATGTATTCTTCTAATGATGTTGTTATTCTATTTGAAGTCACATTTTCCACGTTTTTCACCTCATAATTTAAAATGTTAGCCTCGGTTAACATTTTAGTATAAAAAAAGAAAATCGTCAAGGATTTCTCTTATAAATAAGCGGTTATTTTGAAGAAAATTGGTATTTAGCATGGATAAAAAAGGGGACACCTAATCCCTTTTGGATAAAGAACGTCCCCATTTTGTAATCTCTTAACCTTTTAATACTTTCTTAAACTCTGGCCAAACACCAATACTATTCTCATCAAGCTTTTCCGCAACTTGATAAATGTCGTGTCCCGGATATTGATTGCCTTCTACCAAAGTAGGTCCATTATTGGTAATCGCTACATCCCAGCCAACATATCTAACATGCTCACTAAGTTTTGCTGCTTCTACAACCATATTTTTTGCTTCTTCAAAGAAAGGTATTTTAAATCCTCTTATTTTCGTTTTTGTAACTGGATGATTTTTAAACATTGTTCCTTCCTTATTTATAGCATCTTCAATGATTTCACCAGTTTCAAGTGAAACTCTTGCCGTCATTCCACCACTGTTGAAGTTATCTACAACATTTACTCCATTTCCAATTCTAATAAATGAAGCAAGGAAGGAAACATCTCCCTTTTTATTCATTATTGTAACAAGTCTAATAGTATTAACACAACTAGGATTTAATTTATTCATTGAGTCATGTTGCATAATTGGTTCTTCCAATAATAATAGCTTAAAATCTAGTAAAGACTTAAATAAACACTTCTCCTTCAAATCCGCCACATCATTTTCAACCATATAGCTTTTAACAACTTTCGAATAATTATCATAATTAATATCGTTATCTGCATAGTACTTTTCCAAATTATTGAAGTCAATTTTTTGGATTCCCTTTCCGCACTGACCATCATTTGGCTTCGCAAAAAATACAGGATGCTTTTTTATAAAATGTTTATATTTAATGTACTCTTCATTTTTAAATAGATTTCTTGATGTATTCTTAGTATTTATTATTACCCAATCTCTATATATAAACCTCGCAAAAGCAAGATTAAACTCATTTTTATTGTTAAAAATATGCCAGTATTTCCTATCATTTAGTTTTTTAACGATTTTGTCATTTTTGCCTCTGGTAATCATTGTCTTTCGTTGTTTCCCAGTCAATTTGTAAAAGCCAATTATGTCATAATCCATATATCCGAGCACCATATCTAAATCCACACCAAATCATATCAAAAAAAGTAGACACTTTAGATTTTCCTGACTTTTTACAAACGTCATCTATTCTCTCAAACATTCCTTTAAAACTCATCTTTGAGATTCTTTTTAAATAATACGAAACACTTGCCAATTTCTTTTTCTCTCTTTCCAAAAACTTAATCTATAATATTACTCTTTTTTCTCTTTTTGTTGAAGTCTTGAAATGCTCAATAGTACACCACAAGACACCATAAGAATGACTAACGAAGAACCACCATAACTACAAAATGGAAGTGAAATTCCAGTTACAGGCATCGATGATGAAATAACAGCTATATTAAATATTGCTTGTATTCCAATCATAGCAGTAATACCCACCGCAGTCAAAGAACCATATTTATCATCCGCTCTAAGAGAAATCATAATTCCTCTCCAAATAAAAACAGCAAATAAGATTAAAATAAGTGTAACACCTAAAAGTCCAGTTTCTTCAGCCCAAGTAGCTAATATAAAGTCGTTATGAGGTTCTGAAATATACATATATTTTTGAACGCCTTGTCCTGGACCAGCTCCAAATACTCCACCTGAAGCAATTGCATATAAACTCTGAATTATTTGCCAACCACCACCTAAACTATCTTGCCATGGATCTGTAAATAGCGTAATTCTTTTTAATCTAAAAGGTGATGATATTGCATAGGCTGCTACTGCTGCAATTCCCGAAATGCCAAGTGGGATAAGATGAATTATTTTTGCTCCAGCAGTTATAATCATGCAAGCCATTATGACTATAATAATCATCATACAACTTAAGTGGTCCTGAATTACTAATAATCCCATTATCGGCAATAGCGTGAATGCAATTGGAATTATGCCATTCCAAAACTTCTTAATCTCAGGCCCTCTTTTGCAAATGAAATATGCCAAAAATAAAATAAAACATACTTTCATTATTTCTGAAGGTTGAAACTGTAATCCAGAAATATTTATCCATCTTAAGGCATCATTTCTTCGAACACCAATACCAGGAACTAAAACTAAACTCATGATTCCGAATACCAAATAAATATATTAACCATGCAATTCTACTATTAAAAATTCTATAATCTATTCTAGATACTATAAGCATTAATACAAAGCCTATACCAGCGAATAATAACTGCTTATTAAAGTAAAAATAGCTATCGCCTTCTGTACGAAGCGCATAAGGTGCACTACTGCTAAGTATCATGACCAGCCCAAGAACAAGAATAATAATTATAGTAGTAAATAATCCATAATCAAAGTGCTTACCTGTAATAAACAGTTTTATTGGATTATCGCTCTTAGTCTCTTGTTTTTTATTTCTATTATTTACTTTCCCGTTTCTTAACTTCTGCTTTATTTGTCATTAGATTCCCCTAACCTTAAATCATTTTAAAACCTACAAAGCATAAAATTGCTGTAATAATCCAAAACATAGGAACAATAATTGTTTCCTTCATTCCACAAAGTTCTAAATGGTGGTGAATAGGAGCCATTTTAAAAAACCTTTTACCATTTGTTGCTTTAAAATATATTACCTGTATCATAACTGATATTGCTTCTACAACACACACTCCAGCAACAACAATTAATATTAGTGGCATCTTAAGCATTATTGCAGATGCACAAAAAGCTCCACCAAGTGCTAGCGAACCAGTGTCTCCCATGAATACTTTAGCAGGATACAAATTAAATATCATAAATCCAATTGTACTTCCTGCAACTATTGCCGAAAAAGTACTAACGGTTTTATCACCCCATGCCATAGCTACAAATATGAAAAATATCATAATAATAGTTGAAACTCCGGAAGCAAGACCATCTAGCCCATCTGTAAGATTTAGACTATTAGTACATGCTACCATAACAAATGCAGTAAATATTATAAATACAACTGAAGGCAAAATAATATAGTTTTTCCAAATCGGAATATAAATATCTGTACCAAAATCACTAAACGCTAAATAAACAGAAAATGCAATAGCTATTATTGATAAACCAATCATTTTAAGTTTTGGACTTAATCCTTTAGGATTTTTAAGAATTAATTTCTTGAAATCATCTATAAACCCTATGATACCAAACCCCAAAGTTACAAGTGCTATAGGAATTATGTTTGGATACTTTATTCCAACTATGAGCGAAATTGCAACAATTACTATTAACATCATAATGCCACCCATGGTAGGTGTTCCTGTCTTTTTAAGGTGACTTTGTGGGCCATCGTCTCTAACTACCTGGCCAATTTTCCTTTTCTTTAAAATTGGAACTACTATTAACCCCAGTATAAAAGTTGCCACAAATGCAGCAATTAATACTTTAGTCTGTAAATTAATTCCGTCAAAATTACTATAAATACTTTTTAAAACTGACATTATTTTATATCATCCTTTTTTATTTTAATCTTCTCTTGGTTTTGCTTCTGGAAGATATTTTAATGCTTTTAGTGCAACTTCTCTATCGTCAAAGTGCTTCTTTTCACCATTAATTTCTTGATATGTTTCATGACCTTTTCCAGCAATAACAACTATATCGTTTCTTTTAGCTCTACGAATTGCATGCTCAATTGCTTTTTTTCTATTTTGTATAATTTTATATTCACACTTTGTTTTGTCTATTCCTTCTTTTATATCTGCAATAATCTTAGCTGGATCTTCACTTCTTGGATTATCAGAAGTAATAATAACAAGGTCTGAAAGTCTTCCTGCAATTTCTCCCATCATAGGTCGTTTAAATGGATCTCTATCACCGCCACAGCCAAATACACAAATAACTCTTCCTCTTGTGTATGATTTAACAGCTTTAAGTATTCCTTCTAAGCTTGCAGGTGTATGAGCATAATCAACCATTATAACAAAATCTCTAGTGTTAGGTACAATTTCACTTCTTCCAGGGATCTTTATTTCTTCTAATCCTTGAATCATAGCTTCAACAGTTGCACCTAGCTTCGCTGTAACACAAATTGCTGCCAAAGCATTATAAACTGTGAATCTTCCAGGTATTGGAACTTTTATTCGTTGCAAAATTCTATTCATTGAAATTTTAAAATCTGAATAAGTATTAGTAATTATAATATCTCTTGCGCCAACAAAAGGATTATTATCAATTCCATATGTCGTGATAGGACATGTAATCATTGTCATTAGTTTTCTTGCATACATGTCATCAACATTTATAAATGCTTCTTTTGTCATCGTGAATAATTTAGCTTTTGCTTCTAAGTAATTATCAAATGTTTTATGAAAATCTAAATGATCTTCTGATAGATTTGTGAATACTCCAATATCAAACGCACTGCCATATACTCTATCAAGACTAAGCGCATGAGAAGAAACTTCCATTACTACAACATCGCAACCACTATCGGCCATCTTTCTAAATAAGCATTGAAGATCAACAGATTCAGGTGTAGTTCTTGAAGATTCCACTTCATCACTACCAATCATGTTTTTGATTGTGCCAATTAAGCCAACCTTTCGCCCTGATTTTTCCAATATATTTTTTATCATATACGTTGTAGTAGTTTTTCCTTTAGTACCTGTAACACCAACCAACTTAAAATCTCTTGATGGATGATTATAAAAATTGCATGCAGATACAGCCATAAATCTTCTTGTATCACTTGTAACTATAACAGTAACATTTTCTGGAATTGAATTTATATCTACTTTATCTTGCATAACAACTATGCATGAAGCACCATTTTCGATACTATTTTTAATATATTCATGTCCATCTGTCTTAAAACCAACAATGCAAATAAACATATCGTTTGGTTTAACTTCTCTAGAATCATACTTGATTTCGCTAATATCGATTTCTAGGTTTCCCCTAGAAGATATAACTTCACAATCAGAAATTATTTCTACAAGTTTCATAAGCAATCTCCTTTTCTACTGAACATCAATTCCACCGCTACCAAATTCAACATGAATAATTGTGCCTTCATCAACTTTTGTACCAGCCGGTGGATCTTGGAATATAGCAACCCCGTTTCCCGTGAGTTTTGCATTTAGATTCTTTCCTAATAATGTATCTTTAACGTTGTTCTTGCTTTGCTTTCTAACATTTGGAACCTCAATCTTATTACTATTAACACCAGAAACCTGGATCTTAACAATTCCTTTTTCGTCTAACAACTCTCCTGCTTTTGGAATCGTGCCAGATACTATCGCATCTCCTGCAATTCCATTTTCAGCAACATATTTCAACCCTGAATTTGTAATAATCTTTTTGGCATCTTCAAATGTTTTTCCTGATATATTAGGGACAGTTATTTTGTTCTCTTTATCATCTACCTCATAGTCCTTTGGAACATCTTGATATTCAAGTATATCACCTAACAATTTTCCAACTACTGGAGCAACGATTCCTCCTCCTTGGTGTCCATTAGGTCCCTTAGGATTATAAAGATTAAATAATACTGCTACGGTTGGATTATCTGCTGGAGCTAAAGCAACAAAAGATGCAACATAAGTTTTATTGTCTCCCCTTCCTTGCTCAGCAGTCGAAGTCTTTCCAGCAATACGATATCCACTAACTTGCGCATAACGGCCAGTACCATCAGATACAACGCTTTCCATCATATTTAATACTTTATTTGCCGTCGATTCAGAAATAACTTGCTTAGCAACTTCAGTTGTGTAATTTTCTACTATTTTTCCATCTCCGTCTTCAATTGTTTTAACTAAACGAGGAGTAAGTATTTTTCCTCCATTTGCTATAGAACATATTGTATTTAACATATTAAGTGGTGTAAGAGTAAAACCTTGTCCAAATCCACCAGTTGCTACAGATGACTTTGACGCTGTTTTTACTGTATGAATTATTCCATTGGCCTCACCAATTATTCCTGAACCAGTTCCTTTAGAAACGCCAAATGCATTTAAGTAGCTATAAAACTTTTGTGCACCAATTCTTAACGCAACAGTCATGTAAACTGGATTACAAGAATTCATTAATCCTTGCCTTAAGCTCTGAACGCCATGAGGAGTAGTACGCCAGCAAGCAATATCCCAATCCTCAACCTTAAGTGAGCCAGTACAATTAAAGTCTTTACTATCTACATTAGTAACAACACCTTCTTCAATTGCAATTGCAGCTGTTATTACTTTAAAAACAGACCCTGGTTCATAAGCATCAGATACGCACTTATTGTTCCACATAGACTGTAATGCATTAGCTTTTTGAGTAGAATTATATGTATCCCAAGCAAGTTTATCTTTTGCAATAGTTACTGTAAAAGGTGAATTTGGGTCATAATCAGGTGCTGTTGCCATAGCAAGTATTTCACCATTTTGTGGATTCATAACAATACATGTTCCATAATCAGGTTTATTATCATCCATTGCTTGTTTTAAATATTTTTCTGTCATGTATTGGATTCTTTCATCAATAGTTAAATATAAATTAGAGCCATCCTCTGAAGGGACATATGTAACATCATCTAATGGCATATCCTTTCCCGTAGCATCTTTTGATGTAACTCTACGACCCGCAACACCTTTAAGAATATTTTCATATTTTGCTTCAAGTCCTTCTAGACCTTGATTATCAGTCCCGCAAAAGCCTAAAACTTGCGATAAAAAGTTTCCTTTTGGATAATAGCGTTTTGTATCTTCATATATATTAATTCCAGAAATTTTTTCTTCTTTAATCCAAGCTCTTACCTTATCGGTTACTTCTTTATCTAGCTTTTTGGCAATTACTTCTTCAACAGAAGTTTTATTTACTTTTCCTAATATAGTATCGTAATCTAAATCTAGAATGCTTGCTAAACCTTCTGCAGTTTTTTCTTTATGCTTAACATTCTTAGGCGTAACACTAATTGTTTCAACGCTAACAGACTTAGCCAATACTACGCCATTTCTATCATATATAGTGCCCCTCTTTGGGCTTATAATACTATTTTTGGTTTGTTGACTATATGCTTTTTGACTTAGTTCTTCTGCTCTAATAACTTGCCAATAAAACATTCTTGCAAACAAGGCAACAATGAGTAGCATAAAGAAAATTAAAATAACAATTATTCTTTTTTTAGAACTTGTTTCTATATTGTCCAAGCCAATTCCTCCATAATAAGATCTTTCATTAATTATAACATACATTATCTAACAATTATATTATATTTGAAGAAAAAAATAGAGTGTCATATGTAAAGTTGACACTCTATTTTATTCAAATATATCTACCACTTTATTGGCTAATTTCATATACCATGCAGGCTCTTCAACCTTTTCAATATTTGGCGGAGTTATAACTCTATCTTTCTTTTCAAAATTTATGTAGACTATTTGAGACGCTTGCGGCTTTTGCATTCCAAGCTGATATTTAGCATAATTTTCAATGTAGGAAAGATCTGTTTCACTATCAATTTCTGCTTGAATTTGCTCATTTAGCGTTTGGCTATTTACCAATTGCTTTTTTGCCTTTTCAACCTGATTAAACTTCTCGTTGATTAAAGATGAACGGTACAAAATGCAGAACAGAATTGCTATTCCACAAATAATCAAAAAAGTATTGTTGATTCTTCTAAATACTTTTTCTTTACTAGCTCTTGAGCGTTTTTCATCTTTAGAAGTTTTAACAACATCAGCCGCAATAGTCTCCGGCTTATTTCTAAAAGAGGGTTTTTTAGAAATATTGCTATCAATGTTAAACATTTCTTTTTTGCCTTCACCAGATGCTTTACTACTTTTATATTTTATTCCTGAAGGAATATTTAAGTAGTCGTCGCTATAAGCGCTATAATAATTCTGTACTGGCGCTTCGTAGTTGTATACAGATTTTCTTTGTGTATGTCTTACTTGAGGATAGGCAGAAACCATATTTTGTCTATTGTTCTTTCTTCTTCTAGGTTCGTAATCATATTCATAATCATAGTCATAATCATAACTTGCTAGTGGCATCTGTCTTCACCTCTTTTCTTTAGTTAAAATCTTCTTTCAAATACTCTAAGTTTACTAGATTTAGAACGAGAATTTGTTTTCATCTCTTCATCACTAGGTACTATCGGTTTTCTTGTAATTACTTTTCCAAATGATTTTGCTCCACAAACGCATACTGGAAAATCTTTTGGACATGTACATTTTCCCTGAGCATTATTAAATGCGGTCTTAACGATTCTATCTTCTAACGAATGGAAAGTTATTATACATAGTCTTCCTTTATCATTTAGTAATTCGATGCAATCGTTAATTGCTTTTTCTAAATCCTTAAGCTCGCCGTTAACTTCAATCCTTAAAGCTTGGAAAATTCGTTTACATGAATCAATTTCATTTTTACTATCTACTTGCTTTATTAATTCTCTTAATTGCTTTGTTGTTTCAATTCTATTATCTTGTCTTTCTTTAACTATCTTGCTTGCTATTTTTTTAGAATTATTCTCTTCACCATATTTGAAAAATATATCTTCTAATTGTTTTTGTGAATATTCATTTATTATTGTTTCTGCTGTAATAGATTGTGTCTTGTCCATCCTCATATCAAGCATTGAATCTTTCATATAGCTAAAGCCTCGACTTTCTTCATCAAGTTGATATGAAGAAACACCTAAGTCTAGTAGTATACCATCAACACTTTTTATACCAAGTCCTTGTAAGATACTTTTTATATCTTCATGTTTTCCCCAGATATAACGAACATTGTCATATTCTTTTAGTCTTTCGTGACTTGCATTTAGTGCATCTTGATCTCGGTCAATTCCAATTAGAAGTCCATCTTTTGATAACTTTTTAACAATTTCAGATGAATGACCTGCACCTCCTAACGTACCATCAACATATGTTCCATCAGGCTTGATATTAAGATTTTCAATTACTTCATTTAACATTATAGGTATATGCTTAAATTCCATTTCTAACTCCATTAGACTTTATATAGTTCTTTTGTTTATATACCTAAAAGGCTCATCTTTTCAGCAATATCATCAGCATCTTGATTATTACTATATTCTTCCCATTTATCTTTACTCCAGAATTCAATTCTAGAAGAAACACCTATTATAGTTACTTCTTTCTTAAGCGATGCAAATTCTCTTAATGTAGATGAAATAAGTATTCTTCCTTGTGAATCTATATCGCAAAGAACTGCGCTAGAAAAGAAGAATCTAGTAAAGCTTCTAGCATCCTTACCAGTAACAAGTGGAAGCTCTTTAATCTTTTCTTCAATTTCTTTCCAAGCACTTATTGAATATCCGTACAGACATCCATCAAAGCCCTTGGTAACTATAAATTGTTCGCCAAGTTCAGTTCTAAACTTAGAAGGTAGTATTATCCTGCCTTTAGCGTCAATATTATGAAAATATTCACCTAATAGCATTCCAACACCTCCCAAAATTTACTCCACTTTACTCCACTTTCCTCCACTTCGATTTAATTTTAGATTAAAAAAAGACTAAAAGCAACTACTTTTAGTCTTTTTAATAATTTTGTAATGTTTTGCCCTTGAAAACGGACAGTTCTATTTCTTAACTTCAAAATTTAGCTTATGTCAACTAAGCTATGACTCAACCTTAACATAAAGAGTCCTACTTAATTTGAAAAATTACTTAGGAAAAACATTTAGGTTAACTTGAGATACACCTGCGTCGTCAGAGTCTCCAGTAACGTATATAGATAGAGTACCTTCGTAATTCATATCAGATAATTCAATATGCCATTCAAAATAGCTTCCATCATTTGACACTGGATTACCAAGAAGCTTAAATAATTCACTTCTTGTCATTCCAAATGAAACTCCAAGTATAGAAACGCCTTGATCAGCAGGCTCATCTGCATAAGTCGTCATAGTAATCTCTTCAGCTTCTGCTTCAGTAATACTAACAGCTGAATCGCTATTATTGTAGTATGCAGGGATAAGTACATAGTCCTCATTTTCATCTAAAAAGATATTAGCAGAAAAGAAATCGCCTGCAGCAAGCTCTTTTTCATCTCTAGTATCATCTTTAGGAACACCAGCAGATTCTAAATCTTTTAGTTTATATGGCATTGGTACTTTTGTGCCATTAACTACAACAGCGATATCAGACTTGCTAAGTTTTAGTGTTCCAGCACTTGAAGATGTTGTTTGTGTTTCATTTATCGTATTATTAGTACTTTCGGTATTTGAAGTTACTTCTTGTTGTACATTATTTTCAACATTTGTTTTCTCACCACAAGCAACTAGGCTAAGTCCTACAACAGTAACTGCCATCATTAATAATAATTTCTTCATTTTTTGTCATCCTCTCTTATAAAAATTATCGACATATAAACAATACTACTTTCATTTAAATAGTGTCAAGCCCCACAAAAAAAGAAGACCAGAAAAGGTGTTATACCTCTTTTCTGTTCCTCTTTTGATAATCCCTTTTTACAAGCGTTTTTATAACAACAATTTTTATTGAACCAAAATTATTTTACTTAAAAGTTACTTTGCTTCCGTTAGAAAACTCAACATCAAATTCATATTTTTCGTTATTTAAGCGATATGAAATTTTCTTAACTGTATCTGTTTTAAAAGGAGCTCCTTCATAATGTTTTGGAAATACAATAATATTGTTTTCTTCGTCGATTTCTATATCTTTTTCTCCTGTAGTAAACATATAGTTCTCTTCATTTGACTTTTTTATTCTAAGACCAAACTCATTATCTGGAGAAGTAGGTTCACCAATGAATAATAAATAACTACCATCTAATGAAGTATACTTGCCTGGTATTTTTTCCTTTACTGATTCTTCTTCAATTGAAAAAGTAAATGTTCCACCTGTATTAGTTGAGAATTCTCCATTATTATAAACAAATTCTCTGCTACCAATTGCATAGTTTCCATACAAGAAATCCGGCCCATTTCCTACCCACCTGCCTTCTGCTGATACAGGTTTACCATACTCTATCATGAAAGTAATATGTCCCATTATTGGTAAGGTTTCCCTAGTATATTTTTTTAACAAAGCTTTAAATAAATTATAATCACTTTGCATTTTTTCTTTGTTAGAAAGATACTCAAATTCTCCTTGCTTTGAATCTATACTCTTTACGAAAGTATCAATATAATCGTAATCATATATAATAATATCTCTAACTTTGCAGCTTTTTGCCTCAATATAACTATCATTATTGTTAAGTGGATATTTAATCGTTTTCTCTGCTTGTGAAATTACTTCTTTAATTATGTCATTCATCAAAACAGCAGTTTTTGTATTAGCATCATAATCAACACCTAAACCAGATAAATTAGCAACATTTCTTAAAGGTAAATATGTTCTATCATGATATGTAATTGGATACTGAGCTTCTCCAGTAGTTTCATCTTTAAATGTTTGAACCTGTCCATTTAAGCTAACCTTAATTTCAGTATTTTGAATTGCTTGAATTGCTTGATTTGCACATACTATTGATACACTACCAATCAAAATACCAGCTACAAATCCACCTATTAGTTTGAAATTACCATTTTCTTTTTTCATTATTAACAACTCCCCATTTATAATAATTCAAATATTTTGTTCTTGAATGAATCTTAATATAACATTCTTTCTTGTATATTCTTTTAACCGTCTTTTATTTCATTAGTATTGTTTTAAGCATTCTTACCACAGCAATTTTTATATTTCTTACCACTACCACATGGGCATGGATCATTACGTCCAACCTTTTGAGAAGCTGATTTAACAACTGGTTGAGAACCACCTTGATTATTTGAAGCATTTTGTGCTTCTGCTTGCCTAGCAGCGATTATCCTCTTTATAGTTTCAGTTGCTCTAGCAAGGTTAGCAGTATTAGTTTGCTCATCAGATACCATAGATTGATGTAAGCAAACTCGAGCTACATTTTCTCTGATATTATCTGACATTTCGTTAAATATATCATAGCTTTCATTTCTGTATTGAACAATTGGATCTTTTTGTCCATACGCTTGAAGATTAGCACTATCTTTAAGTTGTTCCATAGTCTCCAAATGTTCCATCCACTTATCATCTACTGAACGAAGAATAACATATCTTTCAAACTTTCTAAAATGATCTACGCCAAACTCATTCTCTTTTTCTTCTAATTTATTTAAAGCTAACTCTTTTATTTCAGAAAGTACTTTCTCTTGGTCTGTTTCCTCTACCTTATAATCAATATCAAATGTCTGTTTAACGTAGTTTTCAAAAGCACTTATACCTTCTTTTGACGCGTCTTCATGTAGGTATGAATATACTGCACTTTGTACTGTATCCGATATCATACTCACTACTGTATCGTGCATATCCTCACCCTCAAGAACTCTACGTCTTTGAGAATAAATAATCTCTCTTTGACTATTCATTACATCGTCAAATTGTAATACATGTTTACGAGCACTATAATGAATAGATTCAATATTCTTTTGAGCTCTTTCAATTGCTTTAGTCAAAAATGCTTGAGTAAGTGGTTGATCTTCTTGAACATTAAGCATTGCAACCATCGATTTCATTCTGTCGGAACCGAATAATCTCATAAGGTCATCATCAAGTGAAATATAAAATCTTGATTCACCAATGTCTCCTTGACGTCCACTACGACCTCTAAGCTGATTATCTATACGTCTCGCCGAGTGTCTTTCAGTACCAATAATCTTAAGACCTCCAGCAGCAATAACTTTTTCTCTATCCTTTGCAACTTCTTTATCTATTTCTTTATAAAATTCATGATACTTCTCTCTTGCTTCTAGAACTTCTTCATCTGTAGTTTCATTTAATGAAGCTGCGCTTAAAATTATGTCTTCAGAGTATCCAAGCTTACGAAGTTCCTTTTTAGCAAGTGCTTCTGTGTTTCCACCAAGCATAATATCGGTACCACGTCCAGCCATATTAGTAGCAATAGTAACTGTCTTAAATTGACCTGCTTGAGCAACAATATCGGCTTCTTTTGCATGATACTTAGCGTTTAATACTGTATGAGGAATGCCTTCCTTTTTAAGTAAATCACTTAGTCTTTCTGACTTATCAACAGTAACAGTACCAACAAGAACGGGTTGTCCTTTTTCGTAACTTTCTTTAATGTCCTCAATTACAGCACGAAGTTTAGCTCTTTCTGTAAGATAAACAACATCATCATGATCTATTCTAATCATAGGCATGTTTGTTGGTATTTCAACAACATCAAGTTTATAGATTTCTCTAAATTCTTGTTCTTCTGTCATCGCAGTACCTGTCATACCGCATAACTTGTTGAACATTCTAAAGTAGTTTTGGAATGTGATTGTAGCTAATGTTTTACTTTCATTAGCAATTTTAACGCCTTCTTTTGCTTCAATAGCTTGGTGTAGGCCCTCATTGTATCTTCTTCCATACATCAAACGTCCTGTATGTTCATCTACAATTACAACTTGTTCATCTTCAATAATATAATCAACACCATTATGCATTGTTCCATTAGCTTTTAAGGCGGCATTAATATGATGATATAAAGTAGTGTTATCAATATCCGAAAGATTTGTTACGCCAAATGCTTCTTCTGCCTTTTTAACACCACGTTGTGTTAAAGTAGCTGTTCTAGCTTTTTCATCTACAATATAATCATATTGTGAATCATCTTCACTTTCTTCTTGTTTACTATCTGTTTTTTCAATTACTTTTGCTCTTAACGTTTTAACAAATGAATCCGCTTTTTGATATAAGTCATTTGCTTTATCAGCTTGTCCAGAAATAATAAGTGGTGTACGAGCTTCATCAATTAAGATACTATCTATCTCATCGACAATTGCATAGTTTAGTTCTCGTTGAACAAGTTGCTTCTTACTAACTGCCATGTTATCACGCAAATAGTCAAATCCAAATTCATTGTTTGTTCCATATGTAATATCTGCATTATAAGCTACTTGTCGTTCTTCTGGCGTTAGATCATGAATTATAATTCCAATTGAAAGTCCAAGGAAATTGTACAATTTCCCCATCTCTTCTCCTTGAGTCTTAGCAAGGAAGTCATTAACTGTTACAACGTGGACTCCTTTTCCCGTAAGAGCATTTAAATAAACCGGTAGCGATGCGGTAAGTGTTTTTCCTTCACCAGTTTTCATTTCTGCTATTCTTCCTTGATGTAGGACAATACCACCTATAAGCTGCACATCAAAAGGTCTTTTACCAAATACTCTTTTTGAGCCTTCTCTGACAACGGCAAATGCTTCAACTAGTATGTCATCTAAAGTTTCTCCCTTTTCTAGTCTTTCCTTGAAATATGGTGTTTTAGCCTGAAGTTCCGAATCAGATAGTTTCTCCATTTCTGGTTCTAGTGCATTTATACTATCAACATACTTTTGTAAGCGCTTAACTTCTTTACTACTGTAATCTCCAAATATTTTACTAAAAATTCCCATTATAATCTCCTTATTGTTTACTCATTGATCCATTCATTAAATTTATCAATAATAGTATTTTTAACTTCTTCTATTGTCATATTTGTTGTATCTATAACCAAATCATAATTAGACATATCATCACGTCTAACATTATATAGATTATAGTATCTTTCATTTTCACCTTTATATCTTTTAATCATATCCTTCTTATATTCTTCAATTGTCAAAAAGTTTTCTGTGTCTTTTCTATCATCATCCTTATATGCTCTTCTAGCAGCTTCATCTATATCAACTTTAAGATATACTTTAAAAGAAGTCGGAACTGTATACCATCCAAGTCTTGCATCAATAATAAAATAATCGTTTTCTTCTCCATACTTCTTTGCGAAATCATCAAGTTTAATGTCTATATCCGGGTGTTTTTCTACATAATCTCCAAATTCAGACACTGACATATTCATATCTTTTGCCATTTGTCTAAACTTTTCACCATTTTTATATATTGAATAACCAAGTTCTTTCACAAGTAACTTTGTCACAGTAGTTTTGCCAGAAGCCAAGTCACCCGTTAAAGATATTATATGTTTTTTCATAATACCTCCTAAAAATACATAAAAGAAAAGGATTGCCATTTATCGCAAGCAATCCTAATAAGCTATTTCTTAAAAATGATTTTTCCTTCGTCTACTTCTATAGCTGCACAGGTTACATCCGACTCAACTTTTTCATCTGTAAGTTTTGGACTACCAAGTGATATTTGTCTTGCTCTTTTAGCAGTTCCTACAACCAAAGAATATTTGTTAGGCACCTTCTTAAGCAAACTTGTCATTGATGGTTTTACAATCATTTATAATACAGCTCCCTTCTATAACAAAAGAATTTAATACTTAAAAACTATTCAATATTTTGAACCTGTTCTCTAATATTCTCTATTTCATTCTTTGTATCAACAACATGATTTGTTATATCTAAACAATTAGCTTTAGAACCAATTGTATTAATTTCCCTATTCATTTCTTGTAATAAGAAATCAAGTTTCTTACCGCAAGAATTATTGTCATTACTATTTAAATATTTCTTGAATGTTTCAATATGGGATCTAAGTCTTGTTACTTCTTCACAAATACTTGACTTATCCGCATATAAAACAATTTCTGCGCCGAGTCTTGCCTCGTCAATAATATCTTTAACATTAAGTTCTGCAACTCTTGCTTCTAGTTTTGCTTTGTATTCGTCGGGAAGACTAAGTGATCGTTCTGCCATAAAATCTACATTTGATGAAATACCATCTAGTCTTGCATTTATATCTTTCTTTAAGCTCTCTCCTTCTTTTTCTCTTGCAGAATTTAAATTTTGAATTGCTATGTTTAATGTGTCGGTAAGTTCTTTCAAATATACTTCTTCGTCAACTTCATCAGATGAAGTAATAACATCTGGAAGTTTAAGTACTGACGTTGCACTAATATCATTTGCCAAATTATATAAAGAAATTAGTTTTCTCATTTCATCAATATAAGCACCAGCAAGTGCTTCATCGACTTTTACATTCTTACTGTTTATATCAAGATTTTCAACATTTATAAATACATCAATTTTACCTCTAGAAACATTCTTAGAGATAATCTGTCTAAGAGAATCCTCAAGTGCTATTAAATATCTTGGCATTCTAATAGAAATATCATTATATCTATGATTTACTGTTTTGATGTCAATAGTATATCTTCTAGAATCATTAGAAAGGATACCACGACCAAAACCTGTCATACTTCTAATCATTTTATACCCTTCTTTTTATGCTTTTTTCTTTTTTAGTTTTCTAGAATTTGAATTTAAATACGCTGAAACAGTAGCAATTATGGCTCTGCAAACATAGTAAACCAAAACAAATATAAATAAAGCTCTATGGCTTATTGAATGGAACCAATTTGTCGTAAGTCCAAATGCTTTTGGATAATACCAATAAGTAATAAGTGGACATATAAATGCTAAAATTAAAACTTCACAACCATAAATAATTAATTCTGATTTTTCTTTTTTGAAAGAATAAATAAAGATACCAACAGAAATTGCTAAAAATACAATTCCAAAAATATTCAAAATAGCTGGCATATTAGGAGCAACATCAAATCTTTTTGTATAGCAATAATCAACTGCATACAAAAATAGCTCAACTCCAATAAGCATAAGACCAATAATAGATATCTTATCCAATAATTTATTTCTTTCTGTATAGTTCATTTAAATCTAACCTTTCAAATTAAAAAACATCCACTATAATTCAATTTCATAGGAAATCATTGCTAAAGTAGCAATTGCAGCAGTTTCAGTTCGTAAAATTCTATTACCTAATGAAACCACCTTTACATTAGGATGTTTAGTTAACAAATCAATTTCTGTCTCTGAAAATCCACCTTCAGGACCAATAATAATAGCTATATTGTTGAAATTTTTATCTTGAATTGCCTCTTTTAGAGTCACAATTCTCTCATTTTCATATAGCAATAATACTATATCATATTTTTCAATATTTTCAATGATATTTTGAAAATTAATAGGCTCTAAAACAGTAGGTACAATTTGCCTTCCGAGACTGACTTGAAGCCTCTTTAGCTATTTTATTCCACCTAGATATTTTATTATCACTATTCGCTTTAATCTTGGCTATTGAATACTGCATATCTACCGGAACAATGGTATTTACACCTAATTCTGTCGTTTTCTGTATTATGTAATCCATTTTATCAAATTTCGGGATTCCTTGATATAAAGTAACCCTGCAATTAAGCTCAGATGGCTTCGAATTTGACTTTTGAACCTCAAATATCGCCCTATTATCTTTATATTCAATGAGTTTTGCATCATATTTTTGGGCATCATTATCACAGACATAAACCATCTCATTTTGCTTAATTCTAAGAACATTTTTTATATGATGATAATCATCACCATCAATATACACTTTATTTTCATTAAATTGGCTTTTGTTAACATAAAACGTGTTCATTTCATGATTACCTCATATTCTAAAAATCGAAAAATCCCTTTTTCTTACTTACATAGCTTGCTTCACCTGAAAGTTCTGCCAATTTTTCAATCAATTGTCTTTGTTCACTTGATACTCTCTTTGGAATATCAACAATAACTGTAAAGTTTAGGCTTCCAGTTCCATGTCCATTAACATTTTTGATACCTCTATTTCTTAAAGTAAACACTGTTCCACTTTGAGTTCCAGAAGGTAAATCATAATCTTCAACGCCTTCTAGCGTGTTAATTTTTATTTTTCCCCCTAATGTTGCCATTGCAAATGAAACATGAACCGTTTCATAAATGTTGTCTCCTTTTCTTGAGAAAACATTATCCTGGTCGACGTTTACAGTTATATATAAATCGCCTGAAGGGCCTCCACGAAGGCCTGGCTCACCTTCACCTCTAATTGGAATAACCATACCATTATCTATTCCCGCAGGAATATTAAATGTAACTGTCCTATTCTTTTTAACAAATCCCGTTCCTTTACAATCGGTACAAGGATTACTAATAACCTTTCCATTACCAGCGCAGTTCTCACAAACTCTAGTGGTTTGCATTGAACCTAAAATTGTATTTCTAACAGTTCTAATTTGACCTGTACCATTACATGCTCTACATGTTTCTGTTGATGTACCAGGTTTAGCACCTGACCCATTACACGTTGTGCATTGCTCTTTTCTAGTAACTTTAACTTGTTTTCTAGTACCAGACACTGCTTCTTTAAAAGAAATATTAACAGATACTTTTAAATCATTTCCACGTTGAGGACCATTTCTCTTTTGGCTTCTCGATGATCCGCCTCCAAAGAAACTGGAGAAAATATCTCCTAAATCGACGTCAAATCCTCCAGGGCCACCAAAACCAGAAAAGCCTGAGAAACCATCAAAGCCAGAGAAACCACTAAAGTCACTACTGTATCCGTTTGGACCAGAATGGCCAAATTGATCATACATTTTACGCTTCTGAGGGTCTGAAAGAACTTCATATGCTTCATTAACTTCTTTGAATTTTTTTTCGGCTTCTTCTCTGTTGTCAGGATTTGCATCGGGATGATATTGTTTAGCAAGTTTTCTATATGCTTTCTTCAAATCATCGTCAGAAACCGTCTTTTCTACACCTAAAACTTCATAGTAATCTCTCTTTGATTCAGCCATTTTGCGTCCCTTTCCTTTATTATTGTTCGTAAGTATAAGAGCGTTTTTGAAAAATGGGGATGTTTCTCTTTCGCAGAAAGAGAAGCGTACCCTTTTTCGAAACGCAATTATTTATATTTTTTCATATTGGTACACACTTTTTCTCGTACTGGCGCATATAGTGCGCCAGTACAAGTATTTCTTATTAGTACTATTCAACTTTATAGTCTGTTCCATTTGAAGAATCATTATTTGTGTTATCACCTGTTGCTTGTTCAGCGCCTGCATTAGCTCCTGCAGCTCCATTAGGATTAACGTTAGCATATAATTTTTCAGATATCTTATAGAACTCTTGCGTAAGTTTTTCTTGTGCACTCTTGATTGCTTCGATATCAGTTCCTTCAAGAGCCTTTTTAACATTAGCAATTTCTGCTTCAACAGAAGCTTTTTCATCGCTAGAAATCTTATCGCCTAAATCTCTTAATGTTTTTTCTGTATTATATACAAGTGAGTCAGCGTTATTTCTAACTTCAACATTTTCTTTATTCTTTCTATCTTCTTCAGCATGTGCTTCAGCATCTTTAACAGCTTTTTCAATTTCTGCTTCAGATAGATTTGAAGAAGCAGTGATAACAACTTTATTTTCTTTTCCTGTTCCCATATCTTTTGCACTAACGTGAACAATACCATTAGCATCGATATCAAATGTTACCTCAATTTGTGGTACTCCACGAGGAGCAGCAGGAATATCTGTAAGTGAAAATCTTCCTAATGTTTTATTGTATGTTGCCATATCTCTTTCACCTTGAAGAACGTGAACTTCAACTGAAGTTTGTCCATCAGCAGCTGTAGAGAATATTTGTGATTTCTTTGTAGGAATTGTTGTATTTCTATCAATAATCTTTGTAAATACTCCTCCAAAAGTTTCAATACCAAGTGATAGTGGTGTAACATCAAGAAGAACTAAGTCTTTAACATCTCCTGAAAGAACACCACCTTGAATTGCTGCACCAATAGCAACACATTCATCTGGATTAATTCCCTTGTGAGGTTCTTTACCAACGATTTTCTTAACTGTTTCTTGAACAAGAGGAATTCTTGAAGAACCACCAACAAGTAAAACTTTATCAATTTTCTCTGGTGTTAATCCAGCGTCTTTCATAGCTTGATTCATTGGTCCAACAGTAGATTCAACTAGGTCTCCAATTAGTTCTTCGAATTTAGCTCTTGTTAAGTTAATATCCATATTCTTTGGTCCATCATCTGATGTAGCAATGAATGGAAGATTAATGTTTGTTTGTGTGACTGCAGAAAGTTCAATCTTAGCTTTTTCAGCAGCTTCCTTTAGTCTTTGCATTGCCATACTGTCGCCAGATAAGTCAACGCCTTCTTGTTTTTTAAATTCTTCGATTAAATATTTAATAATTCTATCATCGAAATCATCTCCACCAAGTCTGTTATTACCACTTGTAGCTAATACTTCGAATACACCATCACCAATATCTAGGATAGATACATCGAATGTTCCACCACCAAGGTCATAAATCATTATCTTTTGGTCGATATCTTTTTCAAGTCCATATGCAAGAGCTGCTGCTGTAGGCTCGTTTATAATTCTTAGAACTTCAAGTCCAGCAATACGACCAGCATCTTTAGTTGCTTGTCTTTGGCTATCACTAAAGTATGCAGGAACTGTAATAACAGCTTGTGATACTTTTGAACCTAAATAGTTTTCAGCATCTGTCTTTAATTTTTGAAGAATCATTGCTGAAATTTCTTGTGGAGTATATGATGTTCCATCAATAGTAACTTTTTTATCTGAACCCATATCTCTCTTTATAGAAATAATTGTTTTATCATGGTTTGTAACCATTTGTCTTTTAGCGATTTGACCTACTAATCTCTCACCATTTTTTGCAAAACCAACAATAGATGGAGTTGTTCTATTTCCTTCTGCGTTAGGAATAACAACTGGTTGTCCTCCTTCCATTACTGCTACGCATGAATTTGTTGTACCTAAGTCGATACCAATAACTTTAGACATATATATTACCTCATCTTTCTTTTTTATTTCTTTTTATTATTTTTTCTTGTAATTTATTTTTCTTTCCTAAAATTCATCAAACGTGACATATTGCTAGGAGCCTAGAACTTTCAAACCGGAGGCGTACGATGGTACGTTGAGGATTTGGAAGTTCGTAGCGACAACGCAATATGTTGCGTTTCATGAATTTTAATTAGCTACTTTAACCATCGCATGCCTAATAACTCTTTCACCGCACTTATACCCTTTTCTAAGTTCTTCAACTACTTGTTGTTCTCCATAATCTTCTGACTCAATGTGCATTACTGCATCGTGAACTTCTGGATTAAATGTTTCACCAACAGTAGGTATTTCTGTACAACCAAGTGATGTCATAATTTCTAGCATTTGTTTTTTAATTAGTGCAATTCCTTCAAGCATTTTTTCATCTGCATTTTCGATTGCAAGAGCTCTATCAATGTTATCCAAAACATTAACATACTTTGCAACTGTATCGCCGATTGCTAAGTTGTATATTTCATCTTTTTCTTTTGATACTCTTTTTTTATAGTTATCAAACTCCGCAGCTGTACGTTGTAAATGCTTATAATACTTGTCGTTTTCTTTTTTTAGTTCTATTATTTCTTGTTCTAATTCTTCTCTAGACAAGTCTGAAACATCTTGTTCTTCTTGCTCATCTTGTCCTCCTTTTTCCTCTGTATGTTCTTCTTGAACTACGTTTTCAGAAGTTTCTTCATTTGAATTTTCTAACTCTTTGCTTTCTTCATTCTCGTCGTTCTTTTTCATTTTTTCTCTTACCTCCTCGTTTCTTTTCCATTTTTTCTTGTAGCATATCACCTATATATTTAATAGTAGGTATTACCTTTTTATAATTCATTCTCTTTGGTCCGATAATACCTATCGTGCCGACCTCTTTATCGTTAATCTTTTGTTTATATGTAATAATAGTAAAATCTTTTAACTCATCAAATGATGTTTCCTGACCAATATAAACATTTATATTGCCATCATAGCCTGTTTTAACAAGTTCTTTCAAAGCATCCTTTGTTTCGATTACATTTAAAAACTTTTTAAGTGTTTCCGATTTTTTAAGTTCCGGAAGTGCAAGCATATTTGAAGCACCATCAACATATACTTCCGTTTCACTTGCAAGGAGATTATTAAGCTCAACAATTAGCGGAACTATATTATCATTCATATTATTAAGCTCTATTTGAATGTAAGGAGTAATGTTATCATATATTTCCCTAAAATTCATTCCTCTTAATTTATAATTCAAATAATTGCTAAATATCTCAATGTTCTTGTCCGGAATTTCATTATCGTAAGTTACTACTGTTTCCTTAACGATTCCATTATCTGCAAGAAGTATTATCATTAATTTGTTATGCCCAAGCTTAACTAATTTAATATCTTCAACTGTACAATCATCAACTTCAGGCGCAACACTATACGAAGCATAATTCGTTAAACGAGATAGTACGCTTGTAGCTTCTTTAACTAAATTATCAAACTTAGATACTTCTTGTTCCAAAAGCTTATCTATTGATGCTTTTTCCTTAGGAAGCAGTGAACGTTCAGAAATAATTCTATCAACGTACCATCTATATCCTTCGGTAGTAGGAATTCTTCCTGCTGATGTGTGAGGTTGCTCTAAATAGCCCATTTTTTCTAGTGCAGCCATTTCATTACGAATAGTCGCACTACTCACGCCAAGCTCTTTTGAAAGCTTAAGTGAACCAACGGGTTCAGCAGTAGAAGTATATTCTTCTATAACCATTTCAAGAAGTTTCATTTTTCTTTCATCAAGTTCCAAACAAAACACCTCTTATTATAACCATTTCCAATTAGCACTTGATAATATACTATGCTAACCTCAACAACTAATCTACACAAAAAATTAGCACTTGTCAATAACAAGTGCTAATTATTATATGATTTTTTTGTGAACCATATTAAAGCTCATAATCTATATACATGTACATATCTGTATCCGTTGCAAAATAAGCCTCACAGTCGCTTTCAGCGTTTTTATCTAGTCCAGATAGCCTAAACACCCCAGCCTTTGTTTTTACTAATGGGTCAATATAAAAAGGTTTCTCATCAAGTTTTACACAGTATTTTTGCTTATCATTTGTTGGGTTAAACCTTGTATAGACTTTGTTAAGATTAACTATTTCTTCCCAACCTTCTCGAATTCTTTTATCTGAGCACTGATTTCCTCGTGCTACTATTTCATTCTCAGATAAATTATATAAATCATTAAGAGCTATGTCTTCTCTACGAACCATGAGCATCAAAACATCCGCTATCAAACTTTTTGTAATTTTAAACTCATAACTACGCAATTTCTTTCCAACTTCAAGAGATAGCCTAAAAAACTTATATGCCATCTGAATGTTAGTAAAGCAAAACTCATCTTCGCCATCTTCATTTTTATCAATCGTAATCCAGTTATATAATTCTGATATTTCCTTTAAATCGCAAATGTTTAATAAATATCCGTTACTTAAAACGTATTCTAAATTTTCACACGACAAATATGGAAACTTTGCAAATATAAGAAAATCATCATTTGACTTAAATATATCCTCTAATAATACGCCTTTATTAAGAATCAAATCTGTAACAACTTTAGATGCTGTAAAATTAGTATTAAGCTCTGGTTCTTTGAAATCTTTTATACCAAAATAGTCAATTAAATATTCTTTGCTATATGAAAAGCAAGGTTTGCTTAGTTCTTTAAGTAAAGCTTTCAAAGAAGTGCTAATATTTCCTAAAAACTTATCAAGAATAATGCTCATACCAAAAGCATGATCAAATCTTGTATATCTATATTGAAATAAGTTAAACTTAGTAAGCTCAATTCCTTCATTTTTAGATATATTTTTAATCCTATCAAACTCTTTTAAATCAGCCAAATTGCAAAGATAGCTTGGTATGTCATGGCTATACACACTATGAATACTTCTTAATGAATCTGTTCTTGAATCAATGTATGCCATAAGCTAACTATCACTTCCTATCCAAGCATTATGACGCAGTGTCTTCTTTTCTACTTTTAGCATTTCCTTTTTTAGATACCTTTTTTGATTGAATACTTTGAGTCTTTTTAAGTTCATTCAGAGTTACTATTGGTTCAGCCTTATTTACAACTGTATCTTTTGTGATTCTACATTCAACAATTTCATTGTTAGTAGGAATCTCAAACATTATATCACGCATAGTTTCCTCTAATATTGACCTTAATCCCCTAGCACCTGTTTTTCTTTCAATTGCTTTATCAACAATTGCTTCAATTGCATCATCATCAAAAGTAAGCTTAACATTATCAATATCAAATAATTTTTTGTATTGTTTAATAAGTGCATTCTTTGGCTTTGTCATTATTTCGATATATGCTTCTTTAGATAATGGATCTAGTGTCGTAACAACAGGAAGCCTTCCAATAAATTCAGGAATAAGACCAAATTTTACAAGGTCTTGAGGAAGAATATCTATTAGCATATTAGTGCTAGATTTTTCCTTTTGACCCATAATTTCACTACCAAATCCAATATATTTTTTTCCTGTTCTTTCACTAATAATCTTGTCTAGTCCTTCAAATGCACCACCGCAAATAAATAATATGTTAGTAGTATCAATTTGAATAAATTCTTGATGAGGATGTTTTCTTCCACCCTGTGGAGGAACAGAAGCAACAGTTCCTTCAACAATCTTTAGAAGTGCTTGCTGAACACCTTCACCGCTAACATCTCTAGTAATAGAAACGTTTTCGGATTTTCTAGCAATCTTATCTATTTCATCAATATATATGATTCCTCTTTGTGCTTTATCGATATCGTAATCTGCAGCTTGTATAAGTTTTAAAAGAATATTTTCTACATCCTCGCCAACATATCCAGCTTCGGTAAGTGCAGTTGCATCAGATATAGCAAAAGGAACATTTAGAAACTTTGCGAGTGTTTGTGCTAAATATGTTTTACCACAACCAGTTGGTCCTAGAAGCAAAATGTTGCTCTTTTGAATTTCAACATCATCTTCTCCATCTTTTTCCTTAGCATCCTCACTATTTATTCTTTTATAGTGATTATAAACTGCTACCGAAAGAGATTTCTTAGCTTCTTCTTGTCCTATTACATATTGATCTAAAAATTCTTTTATTTCTTTAGGTGAAGGAACATTCATAAGGTCTTCTTGTGATTTTCCTTCATCTCTAAAATCATCGCCAACTATCTGAGAGCATAAATCTATACATTCATTGCAAATATATACTCCTGGTCCAGCAATAATTCTTTTTACTGTCTCTTGAGATTTTCCACAAAACGAACATCTCACTGGCTTTCTCTCTTCATAATTTGCCATTAATTATTCTCTCCTATTTTAAAATTATTAAAAATCTGCTTAACTTCAATGGCCTTTTAACACTCTTTTGAAGTTTCAATTTACTATTTATATGATACACAAATAGGTTGAAGAATTCAATATCTCCAACCTATTAATTAATTTACTTACGAGACATTACTTCGTCAATTAAGCCATATTCTTTAGCTTCATCAGCAGTCATAAAATTGTCTCTATCTGTATCTTTTTCAATTTGCTCAAGTGGTTTTCCTGTGTTAGCACTTAAAATTTTGTTTAATCTATCTCTAGTCTTTAAAATAAGGTCTGCTTGGATTTTAATATCTGAAGCTTGTCCTTTAGCTCCACCTAGAGGTTGGTGAATCATAATCTCAGAATTTGGAAGAGCATATCTCTTTCCTTTTGCACCAGCTGAAAGTAAAAATGCTCCCATTGATGCAGCCATACCAACACAAATAGTTGAAACATCTGGTTTAATATAATTCATTGTATCATAAATTGCCATTCCTGCAGTAACACTTCCACCAGGGCTATTAATGTAGATATGAATATCTTTATCTGGATCTTCAGATTCTAAGAATAAAAGTTCCGCTACAACAACACTAGCTGTTGCATCTGTGATTTCATCTCCAATAAAAATGATTCTATCTTTTAATAGTCTAGAAAAAATATCATAACTACGTTCTCCACGTGATGTTTGTTCAACAACATATGGAACCAAATCATTTTTAATTACTTCTTTTTCACTCATTTAAAAATCCTCCTTTTAGTCATTTGTTAATCAATTATTTCGTGGTTCAAAAAGGGTACACCCCTATCCCTCTGGGATAGGGACATCCCCATTTTTAAACCACTGCTTTTCACATGTAGTCATTTACATCTTATTTTGCATTATCAACTATATATTTAACAGCAACGTCATACTTAAGCTCTTCTTTAACATAGTTTCTAGTTTGCTCGCCAGCATTTTTAACAAATTCTTTAGCATCTCTGCCATATGATTTTGCAAGCTCACTCATTCTTTCATCTATATCTTTATCAGTAACTTCAAGGTTTTCCTTTTTAGCAATTGCTTCTAATATTAGTCTTGTTTTAATATTCTTTACTGCAGATACTCTGTATTCATCTTTAAATTCAGATAAAGTTTTACCCATGTATTTTAAGTATTGCTCAACGCTTAGTCCTTGTCTTGATAGGTTATGTTCCATATCATTAACATAGGCATCAACTTCAGCATCTACCATTGCATCAGGTAAATCAAGTTTTGTATTTTCTATAACAGCATCGATAGCTTCTTGGTTTGTCTCATCTTTTGCTCTTTGATTATTCTTTTCTTGAAGCATATCTCTAATATTTTCTTTTAGATCTTCTAATGTATCAAACTCAGAAATATCTTTTGCAAATTCATCGTCAAGTTCTGGCAATTCTTTAACTTTAATTTCATGAAGCTTAACTTTAAATACTGCATCTTTACCAGACAAGTCTTTAGAAAAGTACTCTTCTGGAAATTTAACATTTATATCTCTTTCCTCTTCAGACTTCATACCAACTAGTTGATCTTCAAATCCTGGAATAAATGAACCGCTTCCGATTTCTAAACTATGTCCTTCTGCTTTTCCACCTTCAAAAGGAACTCCATCAACAAAGCCTTCAAAATCAATAACAGCTGTGTCGCCAACTTTAAGTTCTGCACCTTCTTTAGCTTCACTTATTCTAGCATTTTGATTTTGTCTTCTTTTAAGTTCTTCATCAATTTGGTCTTCAGAAACAAGATATTCTTTTTTATCTAGACTGATACCTTTATATTTTCCAAGCTCAAACTCAGGTTTTAGAGTTACTGTAGCTGTGAAAATAAAATCTTTACCGCCACCAATTTGTTTAAGGTCAATATCTGGTGCAGCAACAACATCTAAATTATTATCTTTATATGCTTGTTCTAAAACTTCTGGTACTAGGATATTAAATGCTTCTTCAAATAAAACGCCTTCACCATAATGTCTTAAAGCAACATTTTTAGGAGCCTTTCCTTTTCTAAATCCTGGTACTATGAAATATTTAGCATTCTTCTTGTATGCTTCATCCATAGCTTTATCAAATCTTTCACTTTCAACTGTTATCTCTAGTTTAGCTTTACTGTTTTCTAGTTTCTCAACTTTAACGTCCATTTTAATTTTCCTTTCTGCTTTCTTTGACTAGCATAAAACATTGCCATTTTCAACGGCAATTTATTATATCACATTACATAAAAATATCAACATTGCTGATTTTATGTAAATTAGTCTTTATATCTCCAATAACGTAAAATCTAGGTAATCACAAGATGTTAGATATGACTCTATATTTGGAATCTCGACAATATGTTCTATGTAATTACTATGGATATGAGCATAGATCCATTTAGAAATATTGTAATCTTTTAAAACTCCTAAAATTAGCTCATCTGGTGGATAGTGCGTACACATTACGATTGGCTTATTAATGCCCTCACTATTTTTTGCTTTTGCCTCATCTAATGATATTTTTGCTCTTTGTATTTCTCTATTAAATATTTTAGTATTATCCATTCCTTCTTCTGGTGCCCAATATCTCGTTCCACATACAAGATATTTATCTGTCTCAATACAGTTATTATATAAAAATCTAATTGAGGTAATATTATTGGCTTCAAGAAATCTATTCATTTTAGTAACAGTTTCCCACCAATAGTCATGATTACCTTTAAGAATTATTTTGGTCCCCGGAAGCTTATCTATCCACTTAAAGTCTTCTAAAACTTCTTCTAGATAAGTAGCCCACGAAACGTCTCCTGCAATAATAACAAAGTCTTCAGCCTTAACTTTTGACTTCCAGTCTTGTTCTATCTTTGCTTCATAATCATTCCATTTTTCGCCAAAAACATCCATTGGTTTATTAGTACCGAAAGAAAGATGCAAATCTGATATTACAAAAGTTGCCAATTTTTCACCTCTAATCTAATTATTTTCTAAGCTTATCGCCTAGTTTTAAATATGGCATTGCATTTAAGTCCATGCCCGATTGTTTTCCATTTATATAATCAAAGTACGCTGCAGAACCAATCATTGCAGCATTATCCGTACAATATTTAAGCTCAGGATAATAAATCTTAAGATTATTTTCCTGTCCTAAATTATCTAACCTTGCTCTTAAATACGAGTTTGCAGAAACTCCTCCTGCTAGCGAAACAGTGTCTATTCCTTTTTGCCTACATGCTTTTAGAAGATTAGTTAATAAAACATCTGTCACTGCTTCTTCAAAACTTGCACATAAGTCAGGGATATTTATAGCATCTTTTTCCTTATGGACAAGGTTAATTACTGCTGTTTTTATACCACTAAAGCTAAAGTCTAAGCTATCTTCAAAGAAAGTCTTAGGAAGCTTATAGGTAGGCTTACCCTCTTTAGCAAGTTTATCTATCTTTGGTCCACCAGGATACTCAAGTCCAATTACTCTAGAAACCTTATCAAATGCCTCTCCGACAGCATCATCTCGAGTCCTTCCAAGAATCTCAAACTCAGTGTAATCTTTAACATAAACTAAATTTGAATGCCCTCCAGAAACCACTAGACAAATGTAAGGCGGTTTTAATTCTGTATGAGTAATATAGTTTGCATCGATATGTCCCTCTATATGGTGAACACCAATAAATGGCTTATTTAAAGAATAAGCAAGTGCTTTGGCAGTCGATAATCCAACCAAAAGCGCTCCAACAAGGCCAGGGCCATATGTTGCGGCTATTGCATCAACTTCTTCTATTTTCATATTGGCCTGCTCTAAACACTCCTGAACAACGTTAGAAATGCAGTCAACATGGTTTCTAGAAGCTATTTCTGGAACAACTCCGCCAAAACGTTTATGAATATCAATTTGTGTTGCTATAACGTTGCCCAAAACTTCACGACCATTTTTAACAATAGAGCATGCCGTTTCATCGCAACTACTTTCTATAGCAAGAATAACTAAATCTTTCATTTTATGCCTCTTTTTCTACAGACTACGAGGTATTTTACCACAAAAATAGGCAAATTTAAAGGAAAAACTAAAGAATTCTAGTTACTTGCGACAAAAAACTCTATTATAGTCTTGGCAGTTACCCTTTTTTCTTTATAAACGTTAAAAAATCGATACAATCTATCATTTCGGACATCATTATTAACTTGTTCTATAGAGTAGTTAATCGCCCAATTAATCGCATTTTCAGGCACTCCTATTTGATTACCCAATTCATAGTATATTTCTTTTAGTTTAACAATGCCTTTGGTAATGGAAATCCATATACTATCGGCTAAGAATCGTGTTCCACTTTGATTACCTTTAAAACCTAATTCTACAAGCATATTAAAGACATTATTCTTTGAACTAATAACACCTCGCTTAGAATTCTTTATTTTATTTTGTATCTTAATAAAATCAACTATTTCTTTGGAGTTAACAGGTTTTAAAAATAATCTATGAATAAAAGGTTTATTAATTATTTTGGGAATAAGATTAACATTTGAAGTTAAGCCTATAATTTTTGAATTAGAAAAACATTTAGCAAATTCTGCCACATCATTCCCAACAGTATCAATATCTATTATGGCAACATCATATTTTTTGCATGAACTGCAATCATTTTCAGAAAAATAAAAGTCACTACTTATTTCAGTATCTACGTTAGGGAAACTGGATGTCAAGATTTTGAAAAGATTACTACTAAATTTTTTGTCTTTGTCTACTATTAATACATTCATAAAAACACCTCTCGTACCAATAGCTAGATTAATTCTTTTGAAGATAAAAAAAGGAAATATTATAGAAAAAAATATTAAAATAGAACTAAAAGAATTAAAAAACTATTGAATAAAAAATTTTAGAATAAAAAATATTTAGAAACGAATTCGAATTTCTATGATTTGGATTTTATAACGGTAAATATATTTTTGCAATATCAAAAAAAGAATTTTTATAGGGACACCCATCATGGATATATGGGTGTCCCTCGTTTTCTACGCTAGGAGCTTAGTTACAGGTTTAACAGAGTATATATCAAGTGTATTCATTGCCCTAGTTATGCATACATATAATAGCTTAACATCAGTTTCTGTCATACTATAATTATCGTCATTGCAATCAGTAATAATTACCGCATCAAACTCAAGACCTTTTGAAAGATATGAAGGAACTATTGAAACTCCACCGTCGTATGTACTATCTTTACTAGAAATCATATGGATGCTATCGTCATTTAACATGGCCATTAGGTTCTCACAATCTTCAATTGTTTTACCAATGATTGCAATATTCTTTAAATTATACTTCTTAAACTCTCCTATTCTGTATTTAATTTTGCTTATCATTTCGTCTTCACTTTCAACTTGTTTAATTGTAACTGGGGCGCCATTTTTCATTACCGGCTCGCCAAGCGGACATTGAAGAGAATCTTGAATTTTTGAGATAACTCTATTTGCGACATTCATAATTTCTTCTGTAGTTCTATATGTTTTTTGAAGTGTTAAGTACTGTAAATCTGTATCGCCTTCAAATACAATGTCCATTGTCTTTTTCCAATTATGTGTACCTCTAAATCCATATATTCCTTGAGCTAAGTCGCCTAAAATCGTCAGAGAATTGCTTTTTACTATCTTTTTAAATACATAAAATTGAAATTCGCTAAAATCTTGTGCTTCATCAATTACTATGTGTTTTAAATCAAACTTAAACTTGATTCCATGAATCATTGCTTTTAAATACATAAGTGGTGCCAAGTCTTCCATCTCTATCATGCCTTTTCTTTGCATTGATGAAAAGTTCTTAATTATGAAATCAATGTTTTCTTTAGAGACACGATTTCCTGCAATTGAAGCAAAATAATTATTTAAAAAGTCTTTGTAATATCCTAGTGGATCTAAGACTTTGTTTTCTTTAAAATAATCATTCACGTATTTTTTTTCATCCTTAGAAATTTGTTTAATCTTTCTATCTCTTTCATCATATATTTCTCTAATCTGTGCTCTTTGTATCTCAATAATATCATTCTCAAAACGTACTTTGGAGATATTAAATTTTGCTTCTTCTTCAAATTCATTAATAAGTTCTGCCTGTTTGTTAGTTAGTTTATTTAGCATGTGCTTTTTAATTTCTTCAATTCTTCGAACTAATGGAAGATATGCATACTCTCGATAAAATAGCGTTGCAATTTCTTCTTTTGTCATGAACGTTATATCGAACACCACAAAGTCATTATCTGGAAGAAATCTTTTTTCTACTTCATAAATGTAATCATCTAAGCAATTCTTAAATCGTATTGTTGATTTAAAGAATGTTGCCTCTTCTAATATTCTCGCATATTCTTTTTCCTTAGGTGACTTATTATTTTTTATTATGAAACTAAGTTTTTCATTTGGATCTTCGATTTTGAACTCATTTTCAATTACCTTAAAAGCAATCTCTTCGTACGTCATCTGACCAACTCTATCAACACCTAAGTCAGGCAAAACATTTGAAATATAGTTTAAGAAAAACTTGTTAGGAGCAATAATTAAAAATTCTTCCGGGAAGAAATCTTTTCCGCAGTTATATATTAAATATGCAATTCTATGAAGCGCAATGGTTGTCTTTCCACTACCTGCAACTCCTTGTACGATAAGCGGTTTCCACATCGTTGCTCTTATAATTTTGTTTTGTTCAGCTTGAATAGTTGAAACGATATTTTTAAGTCTTGTGTCTGAATTTGCAGAAAGGAATGGTTGAAGCATCTCGTCGTTCGTAGTTATATCGATATCCATAACATCTTTTAATGCTTCATCTTCAAAAACGTATTGCCTTTTTAGCTTGATTTCTCCTTCGATTCGACCATCTGGGCAATCATATGCTGCTTCACCAAGTCGTCCTTCATAATAAAGGTCTGCAATTGGTGCTCTCCAGTCAACTACGACTTGTTCCAAAGTTTTCATATCTGTGACTGTTTCTTTGCCCAAATAAAAAGCATCCCTTTTCTCAGTACCTTTTTCAATAAAATCCACTCTAGCAAAATAAGGATTAGGTCTAATTTGCTTTAAATTACGGATTCTTTGCTTGTACCTATCAATTAGGGCTGCTTTCATAAATTCATCTTTGTAATCGTCATCATAGTCAAACTCTTCAAAGCCTTCTAGCAATCTGTCTTCACTTTTTTTGACTTCTTCGTCAATTAATCGCCTTGTTTTTTGAAGTTTTTTCTCTTCAAAAATCATGTCTTCTTTTTTAATCAAATCGCACCTCCCAAAATAATATTTTTATATTATTAACTCGAGCTGCAAAAACAGATATATTTTACAATATATTCTCCTCAATTGCAAGCAGGTTTTTGGGGACACGACGGTTACACCTTCTCACCAGGTTTTTGGGGACACGACATTTAGGAGAATTTTTTCTCCTAAATGTCGTGTCCCCAAAGGAGAATGCAAAAAGATGCCCCTGCATGCAGGAGCATCTCTTCTTTTCACTCGGCACGTGTAATAGTCACGATACACGCACCGTCATCCGCATGAATATGGATAACCACATCAAACGGATAATTATTTCGGAATCTAAAGTCAGTAGAGTTATAGGAAACCGTCGCATCCATCCCTTCCGGGAGGTAACTGACACTAAGTCCGTGAGGACTACGCTTCGTAATCCTAAAGCTCGGATTCCCCATCACAGCAGCGTGGATTGTCGAACTAACCTGGCAAACGCCTCCGCCATAGTCATCAACAAGCTGTCCATGCTTGATTACTCCAGCTTTCTTATAACCTTCCTTTCGGCCACGAGGACCGGTAGTCTGATTGTAAGAAAACTCTTCGCCAGCTCTTACTACTGTTCCATCGATAATCGACGATACTAACTTAATGTTGTACTTCCGGTTATCACTAGAGTCGAAATAGATAGTCCGATATGCTGCAAGGTAATACGAATCATCACCGACTACAAAGACATTAGTAAACTCAGTAATCGGAAGCTTATAGATATCCGTCTTGGACGGGAAATAAGCGTAACCACCGATTACGTCGTATATCGGGATAGCCCCGATAAAATACCGTGAACGACCCCTAGTGGTTACTGAGACTCCCTGAATCCTCGTGGTAAGGTCAGCAATGTAGTGAATCTCGAGGTTAGCCATATTGGCCTGATACATGTCAGAAGTCTGGTAAACCTGGTTGACGTCGTAGTAGTCACAGTAATCGTTATACTGCTCGGCGTAAGTAGCCGAACAAGTCGAGAAAGCGATGATACCAACGAAAGCCATCGCAATGAGCACCACAGCGGCAATAACACTCTTTCTCCGTGTCATACCTTGAATTCCTCCTTCTCAGTCGCTAAAGTGAGTTTTCTTGAATGATTTGAAACCTTTAATATTATATCACACTTTACATAATGTGTCAACGTTTAGAGCCTTGGGGACGCACCAAGGCTCTAAAGGAAAAAGGGGACACGACGGTCAGACCTGGTGAGCAGGTCTAACTGTCGTGTCCCCAAAAACCTGGTGAGCAGGTGTGACTGTCGTGTCCCTAAAAACCTGGTGAGCAGGTGTGACTGTCGTGTCCCCAAAAACCTGGTGAGCAGGTGCGACCGTCGTGTCCCCAAAAACCTGGTCATAATTCTAGTTTATTTTTGAATAATTCCCCGATTTTCTTCCTAATTCCGCTATTTTGGTCCTCTTTAAGAAGTGGGTCCTCTTCTAGTATATTTTTGGCACATTCTTGGGCATCTTTTAGTAAGTCCATATCTGTAAATAGATTTGCAACTTTAAATTCTGGCACACCATGTTGCATTGTCCCAAAAAAGTCTCCAGGCCCTCTTAATTTTAAGTCTTTCTCAGATATCACAAATCCGTCATTTGTCTCTTGCATTATCTTCATTCTTTCAGCAACAACATCAGATTTTGAATCATACTTTAATATACAATATGACTTAAATTTGCCTCTTCCCACTCTACCTCTTAACTGATGTAACTGTGCAAGTCCAAATCTTTCTGCATTTTCAACACACATTATTGTCGCATTTGGAACATCTACACCAACTTCAATAACTGTTGTAGAAATTAGAATGTTGATGTCTCCAGCTTTAAACTTTTGCATAATTTCATCTTTTTCTTTGTTTTTCATTTTCCCATGCAAATATTCAATTTTAAATTCAGGGAATACTTTTTTATAATAGTCATACATTATTTGTACAGACTTTAAGTCTGATACATCAGATTCTTCAACTAAAGGGCAAACTATATATGCTTGTCTTCCAGAGTTTATTTCTTTTCTAATAAATTCATTAACTCTATTTTCCATATTTTTCTTCACAGCATATGTATCTATTTTTTGTCTTCCTGGAGGAAGCTCATCAATAATAGAAATATCCAAATCGCCATACAGAATTAAAGCAAGTGTTCTTGGAATAGGAGTTGCAGTCATAACAAGAGTATCAATTCTTTCACCTTTATTTGATAGTTTTGAACGCTGCCTTACACCAAATCTATGTTGTTCGTCAGTGATAACTAGTCCAACATTTTTAAATTCAATGTTTTCTTCAATAAGTGCGTGTGTACCAATTGCTATATCTATTTCACCATTTTTTAATTCATCAATTAGTTTTTCTTTTTGCTTTTTAGTTAAAGCACTTGTAAACAATGCACATTTTATCCCAAAAGGTTCAAGCATTTTTGAAATGCCTTCATAATGTTGAGTAGCTAGTATTGCAGTCGGTGCCATAAGTGAAGCCTGGTAACCACATTTAACTGCCTTAAACATTGCAAGTGCTGCAACTACAGTTTTACCAGATCCAACATCACCTTGCACAAGTCTGTTCATTGGTTTATCTTGTTCCATATCTTTTTGAATTTCTGCCCATACCCTTGCTTGTGCATTTGTTAGTTTAAATGGCAGCGATGATACTAACTCATCTACTAAAACATCTTTATTAAACTTGATTCCTTTTTCTTCTATCTTCCCTTTTTCTTTAATGTTTAAAAGTCCAAGTTGTAATAGCAATAATTCCTGAAATGCGATTCTTTTCCTTGCAGTCATGAAATCTTCATTTCTATCTGGGAAGTGAATGTTTCTAATTGCAAAATTAAGTTCACACAAATGATATTTTGTCCTAATTGAAGATGGTATAAATTCCTCAAACTGATCATTACATAGCTTAAGTGCATTCTCTATTATTGACCTTATAACATTTTGTGAAAGGCCATTTGTAAGAGGATATATAGGAACAATTTTCCCCGTATTTTTAGTTTCGCCTTCTTTATCAAATATAGGGGAAGCCATTTCAATTCTTCCTGCATACGCTTTTTGCACTTTACCATAGAATGTATATTCTTCATGTGCTTCCAATTGACTTTTTATATAGCTTTGATTAAACCATGTTAAAAGAGCGCTACCCGTTTCATCACGTACGATAGCCTTTGTAATTGTCATATTCTTTTTTATTCTTGCTTCATTTGGTTTAGAGACAACTACCGCTCTAAAGCAGACTGTTTCTCCTGCTTCTATATCCGCAATCTTTTTTATTTCGCTTCTATCTTCATATTCACGCGGAAAATATGTCACCAAGTCTTCTATATCATATATTCCAAGCTTATTTAGTAAAAGCACCCTACTTGGTCCAACACCCTTTATGTATTGAATCTTTTGTTCTAAATCAATCACTTAATAATCCTACCTTTAGTGTGTTTTTTCTTTAATTCTATCTTTTTCTATAAAATAAGTCAAAAATAACTCCTAAGATTTCTCTTAGGAGTTATCCATTTACTCTTCTCTTCCAGTGTTTCTAAGTTCACTGCCAATTCTCAAAGCAATGTCAGGAATTTCTCTTGCTAATTCATCTATACCTTGATATTTTTCATAATCAAGAAGGACTCCATGCTTACTTTTAGTCTTTTTCAATAGCTTACATAGTGCACCACATTTTGTGTTTAGAACTCTACTTTCAGTTACTCTTATTTCTCCATATATATTTTTTGATGGTGGAACAACATTGTCTCTCCTAGAACCATATTTCTTCATCTCAGCTAGAGCAGCCTTTTTAGCTGCTTCAGCCTTTTTAACATCATCTTTAGTTATAACTCTGCCATCAATTTGTGTTCCCGTTTTATAAGCTTTTTTATATTCTTCGTATTTTTCAATAGCACGTTCGGAAATGTTACAAAGCATCGCATACTTTCTGTAATGCACAAATCTCATGTTACGTTCATTTTCCTCAAAGCTTGGTACTAAATAAGAAGGCATTACTCTATCTTTTCTTCTAGAATGTCTATTTGTTCTTTGTTCCATTATCATATATGCTTGCATAGTCGAGACTGCTCTATTAACAATATCCTTTACTTGGTCATTACTAGAAGGATTTTGAACAGAATCCATCCACCTATTGAAACGCTTTATTGAATCATTTAAAGTTGCTGTAGTTCGAGTTAATTCTACAGAAAGTGTATCCCTAAATGACTGTTCTAAGCCTGGTTGAGCTAATTTTTCTCTTATTGTTTTACACTTATATTGAAGATTTTCAATAACAGCAACTGATCCTCGATATTGAACGACGATATCTATTTCTTCAATAGGTAATGTTAATCTAATTTTGCTTTTATCAGCTTCTTTTTCCCAGCCTTCAAGCAAAGCTTTAATTCTCTTTAAATTCTCTTTCTTAAACTCTTTTTTTGCTTCTAAGTATGCCTCTGATGGTGTTGGTGTCTGTGCATTTTGTCCTTGAGTAGCTTGTTGTTGTCGTTGTTGTTGTTGTTGTGCCCTAGCCATACTAATCACTTTCCTTTCTTAAAATATCATATTATTTCTATATACTAGGTTGTTGACTATCATCTCTTGAAGTCCCTCTTGGTTGTTCTTTTTGAATATCCTCATGTATCTCAATAGCTTCTCGATAAATACTCTCCATAAGTAAATATGTAGGATAATGAGTATATGGTCTACCTGGGCTTTCACTTCTACAAAATCTTCCTAACATGGTTCCCATCAATTTATCCTCGGTTTCCTTGATTATAGCTCTATTACTTTTTGTCGCTCTACTTACTCTGAAACCGCCAACACCTTCTGAAGCATATTCAACGATAGTGGCTTTTCGACCTAAAAATGCTTTGTGTTCTCTAAGAGCTTTATCTTTAGCTAATTTAGTTGCTGGAGTGTCATATCTATCATGATTGCCCGCCGCAATTTCGCATTTTCTCCTGCTTTCTTGGAATTGCGCAAATATTGAATCTCTTTCTTCGTCTCGTTTAGGGAAAATAGTTCCTGAATTATCTCGCATCATATAATATTCCATACTAGCAATAATTGATTCAGCAAGCGCTCCCTTCTTTTCAGTACCATAATCCTCCATACAAAACTCGTTGTATGCAACAACAGCTTGCTGAAGCGCATTATAATCTTGAGAAATCCTTGCTCTAAGTTTGTCTAGTGCTCCTGTATCATTTGGATCAACAGCTTGTAAAGCCATCTTATCTTTTTCATATTGGTCCTTAGCCTTATTAACTGCATCGACCTTACGTTTATATTCTATTGCCAATGGAATGGTTTCTTGTCTTAAGGTTCTTACTTTTCCATCTTTAATCATGTCTTTTCTAGCCGTTTTAAGAGCTTTTTGTCTTCTTTCAAATGCAGAATATAAATCTACTCTTCCTTCCAAACCACTCTCTGGTGCTTTTGGTGTTTGTCTTGTAGCTCTTTGAGCTTGAGCTCCAGTATCCCTTGTTGTAGAGCTTCCTCCTCTACTAGAATCTTGTGAAGGCGTACTGTTTACAGTTCTTTGTCTAGTACGTGTTGCTTGAGTAGGCAACTGCGTACTTTGCGCTTGTTCTATTTTTTGCGCGTTATATTTCATAATCGCGTCCATATGTCTTGCCATTTCATTTAAGAATTCTTCCCTGTCTCCATTATTGGTATTAAAATATTCTAATAAAATATTTGACAATTTTAAAGACAAATCAACATAACTTAAATTTGATGGTTGAAGCGGTAATTCGGCTGTTAAACGAGCCATTGTCATTCTTAATTCAGGAATCTTTCCACAAATTGAAAGCAAATTATTCAAATGCTCAAATTGAATCGTTTGACTGCCAACATCTAAACTAAATGATTGCCCGCCAAAATTTCTTATTCCTGCCTGAGTTGGAGCTTTTATTGGATTTGTGTTAGAACGTGTATTTCGTGATTGAGTTCCTCTACCGCCTCTTTGGTTACCAGTAGTATTTTGTGTTGGTTGACCTTGCGTTTGTGCTGTTTGACCTTGTGTTGGCTGACCTTGTGTTGGCTGACCTTGTGCTGGCTGACCTTGTGTTGGTTGACCTTGTGTCTGTGTTGGTTGACCTTGTGTCTGTGTTGTTTGACCTTGTGCTGTTTGACCTTGTGTTGGTTGACCTTGTGTTTGTGCTGTTCTATTCGCAGCACGATTTGGTCTTCTTCTTTGTGATGGTTGTTGTGTTGGCTGACCTTGTGTTGATTGATCTCGTGCTGGTTGATTAGTATCCTGTGCTGTTCTATTCGCAGCACTTCTTGGTCTTCTTCTTTGTGCCGTTTGATTAGTATCCTGTGCTGGTTGACTAGCATCTTGTGCTGGTTGTGACTGACTTTGTTGATGATCATTTGCCCATTCTTCATAAATATCAATAAAAGCATCAACTTCTCTAATACCAGTTCTAGTAATAGTTTGTCCTTCTCGAGCACTTATTTGTGAAAGATTTAAAATCCATGTTGCACGCCCTAAAAAAGAGTCATCTAAAGTATCATTGGCTACTTCAGGTAACACAGTAAATCCATATTTTTCTAATTCACTAACTTTCAAAACATTTTCAGCCATCCAAATTCCCCCTCTCATATCACCTAAATTATATCACATCAATAGGATTATGTCAATTATGGTTTACATATCGATGGCGTTATGTTGCTTTTAATGCCTTTAGAATGTCTTTTCTATTGCTTCTCGAATTGTTCTAACACCTACAACTTCAATGTTTCCACTATATTTTATTTGTTTTAAAGTGCTTTGTGGAACAAAAATCTTTGAAAAGCCCATTCTATCCGCTTCTTTAACTCTTTTTTCTATTTGGCTTACACTTCTAATTTCGCCTGTAAGTCCTACTTCCCCAACAACTACAAGGTCTTTTGATATTGGCATATTCTTATAACTAGACGCTATTGAAAGGGCTAAGCCTAAATCTGCTGCTGGCTCATCTACTTTTATGCCAGATACGATGTTTACATAAGCGTCTTGGTTAGATAAAGGAATCCCCGCTCTTTTTTCAAGTACAGCAAGTAACAACACTAATCTATTAAACTCAACCCCTATTCCTGTCCTTCTAGCAAGTCCAAAAGAAGTTGGTGTAACTAATGCTTGCACCTCAATAAGCATTGTTCTTGTTCCTTCCAACGTTGCAATAACAACCGATCCTGATGGATTTCCCTCTCTATCCGAAATCATAATATCTGAAGGATCTAAGATTTCACACATTCCTTCTTCACGCATTTCAAATAGACCTACTTCATTAGTTGAACCAAATCTGTTCTTAACTCCTCTTAATACCCTATATGAAAAATACCTTTCTCCTTCAATATATAATACTGCATCAACCATGTGCTCTAATACTCTTGGGCCCGCAATATTGCCATCCTTTGTAACATGACCTATGATAATCGTAGTAATATTTTGTTTTTTGCAGGTCATCATAATTTTTGCAGTTACTTCTCTTACCTGTGAAACACTTCCTGGAGCTGCTGTTATTTCATCGCTGTAAATTGTTTGAATAGAATCTACAATTACAAGCGAAGGCTTTATATCCTCAATAGCTTGATCTATTAAAGTCATAGATGTTTCTCCAAGAAAAAATATATTATCATTATTTATTCCAAGTCTATCCGCACGCATCTTAATTTGTGAACCAGATTCTTCTCCTGAAACATACAGAATTGAACCTTCCAATTTAACTTTGTCACAAAGCTGCAAAATAAGGGTAGATTTACCTATTCCAGGCTCACCGCCAATTAGAACAAGAGAGCCTTGAACTAGCCCTCCGCCTAAAACTCTATCTAATTCTTCATATCCCGTTTTATATCTTTCAAATTTATTTGTTTCAACATTGTTTAGTTTTAATACCTCAGCTTTTGTTGCATTAGTTCTTGCTCCGAAGTCCAGAAGTAGTTTTAGAATCTACAACCTTTTCTTCAAAAAATGAATTCCAAGCACCACATGCTGGACATTTTCCAAGCCACTTAGCGCTTTCGTTTCCACAACTATTACAAACAAAAACCGTCTTACTTTTTGCCATCTTTCTTCCTTTCAGAGACTTGAAAGTGCATCTTAAAAGTCCCTATCTTAATTTACTACCAACTATTATATATAGTGCATGGCTCCATGAAAGCCCTACCACCCATGCTGGCTTCCCCGTTTCTTTATCAATTTGCTCTGCCAAGAATCCTTTGTCATCCGCATGATTAGTTACCCAATTATATAGCTCTCTCGCTTTTTCTTTATTTCCAATTTCCAAATAATACATTGCAAGCCAAAGAGAAGAAATAATCCAAGCATTTCCGCCATTATATATATCATCTTTATACCTTAAATATCCACCACTACTTGTTAATAGTTCGTTTTCAATTCTATTAACAGAATTATTTACTACAACATCATTTGCATCAAAAACATCAAATGGAACAACTGCGCCTAATACTGACACATCAGTATTTGAATTATATCTGCTTCTCTTTAAAAGGCCATTTTCAACAAATTGATTTTTAATGCTTTCAAGCACTTTAGGTTGAATCATATCAATTTCACAAACAAGATGATTATATTTATCAAAGTCTTTTAATATACTTCTAGCAGATTCAAATCCCTTATAAATAGCTGCGTTTGAATATAAGTGAGTATCTTTTCTTTCTTCCCAAATGTCATAGCATGGTTTTGAAATGAAATTTTCATCAAGAAATTCAATCATTCCTTGAGTTGCCTTTTCAACAATAGGTGCAAAATCCATTTTGTTTTCTAAATCACCAATTCCAATAATTATAGATGCTGTTTCATCAATTTGAAGTCCCCACGATGGAGCTAAGTTTCCATCAGAATAATATCTTTGTTCAAATAGTCCATTAGGAAGTTGTGTACTTTCTGCCCAAACCGAATAAAACTTATTTACCATATCTTCCATGCCCAAAAGAAGCATTGCTTTGTTAATAAATAATGCATCCCTCGGCCAACAATATCCATAACGACCACACTTTGTAAATTCTTCATCAACATCCGGACTAGCAAGAACTGCTCCGGTATCTCTATTTGAAAGCAGTGCATACATCAAAATAGTTCTTTCAATAATATCTAATTCTTTATTCGAAAAAGTTTTATTTCCAACATAGTAGTTTAGATGTCTTTCTAAGTATTCTCTCCAATATTTCTTTACATTACTATACTCTTCATCCTCATTAAATGCTTTAACTTCTTCAATCCTTTTCAAACAATTCTTTAGCGTTTTTTCCAAGGATATATATATACAAATCTCTCTATTTGATTCATATAAAATAGCACTACAATCGGACATCCCTATGTAGTCATCACTATTACTCGAATTATCCATAATACTTTTGCCATCATTTATCTGAAGCTTTTCTATTTTAGTCTTAGAAATTGTTGTAAAGTACAATTCCTGTGCATACTGTACAAGTGCATTATCTATACACATTCCGCGAAACAAGCTTGTCTTTATTCGAGTTAAGTTTTGAAATGATTACAGTTTTAAGTGGTTGATTACACTTTATTTTTCTTACTAAAACATCACTATTTATTAGAACATAATCTTTAACAAGTATTTCTACATCACTGTTTTTTAATTTAGTAAACAAAACATTACCATCATAATATTGATTAACAGTTTCCGAATCTTTAAGCCACAATGTTTCGTTTGAAGAGTCTTTAACAAAGCCAATACTGTACGTATCGACATTTTGATAATAATCAATATTGGGATAATAAAGCCTTAGTAGTTCGGCCTTCTCATTAATGCACGCAAGCATTTTGCCATTTCCAACTATGGCATTATTGAAATACTTAGTCATTTATCATTTGCTCCTTATGTTTTATTTTCCTAGTAATTTAAACATCTCGCTTTTGTATGCCTCAACGCCAGGCTGATTAAATGGATTAACTCCTAAAAGGTATCCTGAAACAGCGCAAGCCTTCTCAAAAAAGTAAATTAACCATCCTAAGTTAAATTCATCAAGTTTTTCAATTTTAATTAAAATATTCGGCACCTCACCATCTACATGTGCCTTAATTGTTCCTTCCATGGCCATATGATTTACTTCGTTTAAGCTTTTGCCCGTCAAAAAATCAAGTTCAACACTCTTTTGAGCTGGCACTTTATAATCCCTATATGGATTTTCAATATCAATTACTGTCTCAAAAAGGATTTTTTGCCCATCTTGAATATACTGGCCCATAGAGTGAAGATCAGCCGTATTGTCTACTCCAGCTGGAAATATTCCCTTACCATCTTTTCCTTCACTTTCACCAAAAAGCTGTTTCCACCATTCTGTGAAATAATGAAGTTTTGGTTCGTAATTAACCATTAATTCAATATTTTTTCCTTTTTTAAGAAGTGTATTTCTAATAATTGCATAAGTATATGCTTCATTATCTGGAAGATTTTCATATTTTTGCATCGCTTGCAATGCTCCAAGCATTAAGCTATCTATATTAATTCCTGCAACTGCAATTGGAAGAAGTCCAACTGGTGTAAGCACAGAGTAACGACCTCCTATATTATCTGGAACCGTAAAAGACTCATAGTTTTCCTCAATTGCTTCTTTTTTAAGAAGTCCTTTTTCTCTATCTGTAGTAACATATATTCTATTCCTTGCCTCTTCAGCGCCATATTTTTCAATTAACTTTTGCTTAAAAATGCTAAAAGCTATAGCAGGTTCTGTTGTAGTTCCAGACTTTGATATAACGTTTATTGAAAAGTCACTATCTCCTATAAACTCTAGTAAATCATTTAGATAATCCGGGCTCATGTTATTTCCCGCAAAAAGGACATTTTTTTGTCTAAAAGAATGCGACAATGCCTCGATTACGGCTCTTGCACCCAAATATGACCCTCCTATTCCAATTACAACTAAATAATCTGAATCACGACGAATTTTGTTAGCACAAGTTTTTATTCTTTCAATTTCATCTTTATCATATTCTAAATTTACCCAACCAAGAAAGTCTGAGCCCTCACCCGTTCTGTCATTTATCATGTTATGAATATCCTGTATACGCTTTGAAAGCTTCTTAATATCGCTATCTGTAACGAACGAATTTTCATATATCAATTCCATTTACATACATCCTTCCATCTTTGGTATAAAAGCAATCTCATATGATGAATTCCATAAAAAATTATATCATATGCACATTTATTAAACAAATTTCATTTATATATATTTAAATGTAAAAAATTCTGTAAACTATTTTTCTTTTTCTATTGATTTATTATAAAACCTATGTTATTATGTCTACTGCTTCAATATTTTTCCTTATCGACCACAAATGTGAGGAGGTATCCCAATGAAGAAGGTCCTGTCACTGGTTCTAGGTCTCATCATGCTTTGCACCTGTAGTGTGGCTCTTGCTGTGAACGGTAACGACTGCGAGGGCGAGTACGAGTACTACGAGACTGGTTCTGCTACTTTCCTCCTGGATAATAGCGGACGAATTGCCGGACTTTTGAAGCCCAACGAGAATCTTGGAAAGCTTTCTTTCCAGCGCACTAATAAGTGCTCTCCTACAAAGCTTGAGGATGGCATGGCTTATCGCCGGCGCAAGCTGGTTCAGGTTGAACTGGATAACAACAATTTCGTCGTAAGGGGCGGAACAAGGCTCGATATTACTGTTGCTCTGACCCGTCTTGACCTGGTTCAGGATGTTCTTGGTGAAGATTTCACCGTTAAGGACATCATTGATGCTACAATCTATACCCCGTGCATTAATCCGCCGTGCGGACGTGTCTATGCTGGTCACCAATTCCTTGGGGCTGGTTCCCAGAGAATTAAAGTGGGTGTTGTAATCTTCAAGAATTGTAAGGTTCTTGACCTTTATGTTGGATACTTTGACTGCGATTGCATTCTTGATCTGGGGTTCAGAGCTGCACCGAATAAGCAGCAGGAAGAGACTCACGATTATTGCGATGAATTCTATCCCTGCGACCCTGGCTGTGGACTTCCTTGCATCGAGGTAACTACAGAGGTCACAACTGAAACTGTCGTAACTACGACTACTACGACAACTACTACTGTCTCTACTGGAGACTGTGGCGGTTGCGGTGGATGCTAACTAAAAAGGACGCTCCCTTAACGGGGAGCGCCTTTTTATTTAAAAATTCTTTTTACTCTTGGCATCATTGATGCGATAATATCATAATTTACTGTTCCAATACTATCTGCCATTTCTTCAATTGTGTATAATTCATTATCCCATAGATAGACGTCAGTTCCAACTTTAACATCCTTAACCCCGGAAACATTTATCATTATACTGTCCATGCATACAGAACCAACAACTGGAACTTTTACTCCATTTATTACAGCAAATGCTTTATTAGTTAAAGCTCTTTTATATCCATCAGCATATCCAATTGGAACTGTTGCAAGCATAATATCTTCAGGCGCCTTGTATTTTCTAGAATAGCCAATAGACTCGCCTTTCTTAACCTCTTTAAGGAAAATAACTTTGCTTTTTAAAGTTGCAACCGGCTTTACATGTATCTTTTCAAGAGCATGTTCAAATGGCTCATATCCATATATAATGATTCCTGGCCTAATTAAATTAGATACTCCATCATCATAATTCAAAATTCCACATGAGGCAGAAGAGTGAATATATTTTATAGTATCAAAATTATTTTTCACTATTTCAACTGCTTTCTTAAAAGTATCTAACTGCATCTTAGTATAATCATCGTCAAAATCTGCAGAAGAAAGATGGGTATAAACACCTTCAACGTAGATACAATTTGAAGATTTAATTAGTTTAATATAATCTTCAAGTTCTTCTAGTTTAATTCCTGTTCTATTCATTCCAGTCTCAATTTCAAGATGAACAGTTAGTTTTTTATTTAGTTTTATTACTTTCTCAAGAAAAGATCTATCACTAAGTCCAATTGTAACATTATATTTAGAGATATTATCTATATCGTCCTCATAAGGCTGATTTAATACAAAAATCTCTTTTTCAAAGCCAATATTTCTAATTTCAATAGCCTCATCGCAAGTTGCAACTGCCACGATTTCAAATAAATTCATCGCTTCTAGATTTCTATTTAAGTATGTACCATAAGCCTCTGCCTTAACAACAGGCATTATAGTTTTACTACCTGCAAATGTTTGTATTTCTTTTACATTTTCCTTAAATCTATTTAAATCTATCTCCAATACAGTTGGTCGCATATTCTATCACCTCAAAAACAAATTTTACACTATTATATATCAAATTTTTAAATCAAGCACTAAAAAAGACATTACTATTTTGCAATAGTAATGTCTATATAACTAATCTATTTTCAAATACTTTCTATGAATATTGTAATCATCAAGTTCTTCTTCTGGAATGATGCTTTTAATTATTTGAATTAGATAATTAGGATTCAAATTGTTTTTGCTTCCAGCTAAACAATGAACAGATAAAACTATAGTATTATAATTTAAGTCCTTAACATTATAATCCAAAATCAATGGCTTAATATTAATACTTTCTTCCTTGCCATCTTTTGAATTTTTATTAGCAATTATTTCATCTTTTGAAAAAGCATCATTTATGCAACTAACATATTCTTTAATTCTATCTGTACTTATCATCAAATTAATCTCATATGTTGCTTCTGTGACTAAAGACATAAGTCCTTTGACTTTTTCAAACTTTTCACAAGTAAGAATTTTAAAGCCATCAGGAAATGATTTATTTAATTCATTAATGACTTCCTTAGTATCCACGTCACCATTAAGCTCTAAATCAAAGTATTCACATTCCGAAGTTACACCAACAGCAAGCGGAAGAGCAAAGGCAAGTTGCACTCTTGGATTGAACCCACTAGAAAATTTAATAGGAAGGTTAGTTTTCTTTATACATCTAGTAAAAGTACGCATAGTATCTAGATGGCCAATATATTTTACTTCATCTCTTTTTTCAAATTTCATTCTGTATATCATATACTCACTCCTTGTTCTCAAAACAAACTCCACATCCAAATTTTGCAGCACCACATCCTGCACATTTTGCTCTGCAATTTGGAGTAACTATTTCATTCATAGCATTATTATATTCTTTTTTGAAGAAATCTTTTGTAACCATTATATTAATATGTTCCCAAGGAAGTACTTCATCAAGAGGAATCTTTCTTCTTGAATAGAAAAATGGGTCTATATTGCAATCCTTAAATGCTTGCATCCATTTATCATAATCAAAAAATTCTCCCCAACTATCAAACTTACATCCAAGTTCATGTGCTCTTAATAGTACTTTATTAAGCTTTCTATCGCCTTTAGCAAGCACAGCTTCTAGAGTTGAAGTTTTTGAGTCGTGCCAACTATACTTTATTGCTCTATTAGTTAGATTTGCTTTTAAGAACTCTTGCTTTTTATTAATTGTTTCAACATCATCTTGAGTGCACCATTGAAATGGAGTAAATGGCTTCGGAACAAATGTAGAAGTGCTTACAGTTACAACTAGACCCTTTGCTCTTTCATTTTTGGGAATAGAGTAATATACATCTACGATTTTATTTGCTAAATCTACTATACCTTGCAAGTCATCATAAGTCTCTGTTGGAAGTCCAATCATAAAATATAACTTAACATTATTCCAACCGCTTCTAAAAGCAAGCTCACAACCTTTAAGTATATCTTCTTCTGTAATTCCTTTATTTATAACATCTCTTAATCTCTGAGTTCCAGCCTCGGGTGCAAATGTAAGTCCTGCTTTTCTAACATTACTTACTTCATCCATTAGCTTAAGACTTACTGAATCAATTCTAAGAGATGGAAGAGATAGGTTAACATTTCTTGGCTTAAAATCACAAATTAAATCATCTGCTAATTTGAAAAAATCTCTATAATCTGATGTAGATAATGAAGAAAGTGCAAGCTCTTCATAGCCAGTATTATTTATTAAATTCTTAGCGTTCTTTTCTAAAACTTCAACTGACTTTTCTCTTACTGGCCTATATAAAAATCCCGCTTGGCAAAATCTACATCCGCGAATACATCCTCTAAATATTTCAAGCATTGGTCTATCATGTACAACACTTAGGTATGGAACAATCCATTTTTCAGGGTAACTAACCTCATCTAAATTCTTTATGATTCTTTTTGTTACTATTTCTTTAGCGTTTTCATTATTTGTCTTTATACTCTTAATTGTATTATCATAATTGTATGTAACATCATAAAAAGAAGGAACATATACGCCTTCAATTTTTGATA
>JAEEHF010000037.1 GCA_016280725.1 Bacillota bacterium
GAGAGACGAATCCATGATTTGCAGTAACGAGAGAGCTTGCTCATAGTCTTGCGCACCTGGATTCTTTGAAAGCTTATACAAAATCTTGATAAACTTAGCACCAGTTCCACTTTGTTGTTCAATAGCATTGCGGAACTTCAAAATGAATTTCTCAACATCCTCATTATCAGATGGAGAAGCTTGGCCTGGATTAATTGGAGCTACAGGAGCTACTTGCTGGTTGTCGTTAGGACCTCCAACTTCTTCTTCCACGGCCGTCTCGAATAAAAAATCGAAAATACCCATAAAATTAGAATTTGTTTTATTGATTAATAATGTTTAACTATCAAAACAGTACGTGTATAATTGTTAAAGATCACGTGTTCATATACATGAGAAATCTCATAATTAGAACAAATGTGTTATATATATTATGAATATAAAGTCAATAGATATTAATTTACTAAAATTTTTAAAAACCTATATACTAAAGCGGTATTATGTCTTGACATTATATATTAAGATTTATATACTATGTAATAGAAAAACAAATAGTAAAACAAAAACAAATATTAAAAAATTATGAAAAAGTTTAAATTTATCTTTGTTGTAGTATTCGCCTTTATGGCAAGTGTGGCTAACGCACAGTTAACCAAGGATGTGACAGTATCTGGAGCAATCCAGATTGGTGGAAACTACTGGGACCTGCTGGGTATCCATGCAACTGAAAACGTTGCTTTGTACACAACAGTTATGGCTCAGCATAAGAGTGGATTCGGAGCAGCTTATTTCTCTTACGATGACTTCTCCAAGGAAGAGATGGGTCGTATCAGATTCTTTGATGCACTTTACACCCACGCTTGGGAGAATATCTTCCTCTATAGTGCCTTTGAATACGTGTACTATGATAACTGGCATGACGGCGAATGCATTATGCCATACGCTATCGTGACATTAACTCATGGAACTTGGGCATATGAAGTTGCACCGATGCTGACCTATTTCCCTCACTTCGATGAAGATAAAGTTGAGTTCACAGCCTATGCTAAGGTGAAGAAGAATATCTTTAAGGATATTGATCTCCAGGCTACCGTTTGGTATGACAATATTTATAAAGATCATTTCTACGGGGCTATAGGTGCGCAATTGAAACTTCCGAAGGATTTCTACGTGAGCTGTAATGCTCTTTACAAAGACAGGGAATTCGTTCCGTTCGTAAGTCTTGGTTGGCGATTTACTACTGACAATTAGAGATTAGAACAAAAAACCAGGGTTCTCTAGACTGGAAGTAATCTTAGAGAAAAATGAAAGACTTCATGATTTCATGAGGTCTTTTTCACTATTATAATAAAAATTTTTTAAGCATTAATAAAAAAGCGTGACTGATAAACAGCACACGCTAATCTTGAGAAGTAATTCAATTAAAATAATGTCGAATAGCCCATTTTTTCACGATAATTATTGGACCATACCGGATAAGCAGTACAAAGGTATAGTGCAATTGCCAGAAGGATATCGATCCCCACAATAGCAAGCCATGATAATGCAGTATAGTTACACATAATAACACTAGCAAGTGCTAATATGAACAGAAGTAACAGAACCATTGGACTGTAGAAGCCCCATGCTGTTTTTGCACTATGATCCGCAAAAATCAAGGCAAATAGGAAGAAAAACATCCAGGTTATCATCAACATTATACCATCCAAGACCAAGAAAATGTATTTCCAAGTCCGAGTTTTTTGGAAATCTTCCCAAAAAGACTTTTTCAACGTAATTGTACTCATAAAAGTTTACTTAAGTTTAACATTTTGTTTTTTTAATTAGTTGTTCTAGAAATCAAATTCATAATCAGAATCATCGTAGTAAGGACTCCTATTGATTGGATATACTGTACCATTGTGGTAAATACACCATGAAGCGGTACAACTCATTGTAAAGAAAGTAACCACTGATACCACGAACCCTATCAAAAGTTGTTTTGCTAACTCATCATTACCTTCTACAGCAAAGTAGATAACAATCAAAAAGATGATTACAGTTGCTCTTAACAACCACCAGAATACTGTAAGAGTGATGGAAAGAAAAGTATATCTTTCCATGTCTTCCTCTGTATTGTTACATAACTCAGGAAATGCTGTAAAAACTAAATAAGTCGCTAGCACAGAGAAGATGATCTCGAGAACAGAGAAAAGCATACTTTGATTTGCAAAGAATGCGTGAATAAAACATCCACTGGTTGCCAATAACATTACGATAGGCAAAATGAATTTTTTCTTCATAATTTTAACCCTTTCTTTTTTTATTTGTTAATATTTTTTCTCCCAATAGCTTGTTATTTTTGTTTATTAGCAATATATTATTATTTGATATATGAATTTCAATAATAAAAAAATGTCACACCAATAATTCAAGGTGTAACATTAATTGGGGAGTCCTTATTTAAGAGGAATACGTCCTGGATCAAGAGTTTCTGGCTTCATGTGATGGTACTCTTCTTCAGGTGTGAGGTTGATAGAAGATAAATCTATTTCCTCATCCTTGAAGATGACAATCAATGGGAACTCGTTGATTTCCTTGAAGAGAACATGGTAGATACTAGAACGTAAGTTCCAAACATTGTGATTGTCCCTCTTGCTTTCAAAAACCAAGTCCACATGGTTCAGGAGAAAGTACTGAATCTTCCTCTTAAGAATGTGGGCAGCGAACTTGGACTGATAGGGGTCTAAGAACTTAGGATCAGCACAGCGTACTTGCAACTGAGAGGTCTCGAAATCGAACGATGAGATGTTAGGAGAAGTCTCAATGACTTTTTTCTCCTTAAACTCAAACCCTTTGCTCTCAAGTAAGGAGATAATATCTCCTACCTTTCTTTTCCTAGCACTGTTAAGTGCAATGATTACATGATAAGTATTCATAAGCCAATTGTATTTGTTTGACGATTTTTTTAATTGACGTATTACTAATAACCATTTTAATATTTAAATTCAATAAAAAATAATTTAAGAGGTTAAGTCTTGTATGCTTTTAGGTAAAATATTTTTACTGTCTCACATATGAGACAAAAAAATAATTTTGTTTAAAAAATGCAAAAATTTAAACAAAATGAAAAAATTGTCTCACAGCTTAAACAAAAAATAATATTAAAATTTCATTATTAGAAGGAGTTCAGATTTCTGTTCTCCTTTTTTATGATTGATTTTATTACATAAAATTTATACTATAATAAAAAACAAAATGTTAAACTCTAATTAGTAGAATATGCCCGTATCTTTGTCTGTATCTTTAACTGCATTCGTAGTTTTATTTGCATTTCTAGTCATATTCGTATATTTCTTTTCAAGGAATCATGGTACTTTCTACGGAAAGTTAACGATGAATCACCATGAGATAAATATGTACAAGGAGTGTGAGGATCCTCATGTTAGAAAAC
>JAEEHF010000038.1 GCA_016280725.1 Bacillota bacterium
AAAAGTCCCATTATTGCAACCTATTATGTATTTAGTTTTTGTCTTTCCAACGCGTTTTCAAAAATCTTATATTCCACACTTTTTAACAATTCTGGATTTTTTATAAATGTCATTATTTCTTCATGAGAATATGTTTCTAAAATATATTTTCCTAATTCATAAGCATAATTATAATTCCCTTCAACATTATTAAAGTCCTTTTTTAATAGTGAAAAATCGCAATCTGCTAAAGAAATTGGTTTATTGGGCTGTCCACTTAAATTTACAGCTAAAGCTTCCCAAAACCACAATAATTCTCTTTCATTTTTACCATATTCTCTTTGACACACATGAACAAATTCATGCAATATACCATTCATAAAACTATCAATTGTAAAGTTTTTATGAGATTCCAGCTTTTTTACCTCATCCAATGAAAGAAGATTTATGTTTTCTCCATAAGTATCTCCTATCATCCAATCTTTATACTCTGGCACATGCTTTTCCATGTGAGCCTTATATTTTTCAACAGAATTATATATTACAATTTTCTGCTTCTTAGATAGTTTTTCTAATTCAAAGAATTCTAATATCTTTCGTGTTCTATTTTGTAAAGTGTATACCATTTCATCTTTATAATCTATCTCATCTTCTGACTCAATTATAAAATTTTCTATTTCTATAATCATTAATTATCCTTCCTATATGAACTCGGGAACGTCCATTATAAGTCCCATTATTGTATCCTGTTATGTAATATCAAAAAGGGTTGTCTCTTATTGGGCAAGAGCAATCCTCTTCTTAGAATTATATAAAAAAAGAGGTAAGATATCAATCCAATCTCCCCTCATTTATTCTATATTTTGTTTTGCCAATCTGTAGACTTGGGGACGTCCTTTAAAAGTCTAGACTTGGGGACGTCCTTTAAAAGTCTAACTTAGACTTTTGAAGGACGTCCCGGAGTCTATTCAAGAGATTATACGCAATAAGACATTGGGAATAGTTCTTGAAAAAATATTGCTTATAAGAGGAATTTCTAAAAGCGAACTGTCAGAGATAACATCAGAAAATATTTCGAAAATAATAAAGTCTTATCAGACAATATGTAATGAGGCAGAAAAACGGATTTTAGAATATATCAAAATTAATGATGCACAATGGTGGGGGATGCTGACAGATGTTAAGGAGCTTCTTCTTAACGGTGAGGATCCAAATTCAATTGAAATTTGGATGGTAATTATACATTATACCTATGATGAAGAAGGAAAAAAGTGTCGCTTTAAAACACCTGAAGATGATTCAAAGTGGGATACATGAAAAAAGGCAGGAAATTATTTCCTGCCTTTTACATTTTCGTATGAATATAAAATTTTCGCAAAGCTATTCAATTCCATAAGCATCTTTTTCACCTGGAGTTAAATCTTCAATATAAAGCCAACGTCTACAACCACATTGAAAACATTCTTCATCATTGCTATTTGATTCGTATCCGCAATATGCACAAACAAACTTAAATCCATCTTCTGGTTCTTTTTCATATGTTTTTTGCAAGTCATCATATTTAGGAACGTTCATTTTCATCTATGATGCCCTCCATTTTTTAAAATTATAAAAAAGTATGGGTTGAAACTATGAAATATCATTTTTTCGGATATAGATTTTTGAAGGGTATATTCCGGCTGTATTAAGCTCTATAAATGCATTTTTAGAACCCATTTTCTTCTTTAGTGATTCTTCAGACTCTGAAACAAATAACTTCTTACCATTTTGCAGGGTTACACATGAACTTGCCCAATATCTTGAACCATTCTTCATAGCGTAACTTCCTCCTTATTAATTGTTAAGGCTACCTATAACAAATTCAATTGTGAGGCGGATTGTATCACGGATTTGCATAAAAGTCAAGAATGGTAGATTCCGGGACGTCCTTTGAAAGTCTAAATTAGACAACTGAATGGTGTTCCGGAATCTTATTTGCCAATGGAAACGGACTCATTGGCATTTCCAGGAGTTAGTTAAGTGTCTGAAAGAATAACAAATTTGTAAAAAAAACTTTTTAACATTATAATAAAGACAGAGAATTAATCTTATAATAAAATATATTGGAGGTTTTATGAATAAAAAAAACAACTCTACAATAATGGTTGCCTTAGTATTGTTAATAATAGGAATATGTTGGGGTACATATGATGGAATTGTTAATGTTAGACTACACGAAAGTTCTCAAAACAATCGAATTCAATCCACAATAAATAACGATAATATCGAAAAATCTAACAATAATTCCACTTCTTTAGCAAATGAGTATATTAAAGTTGTGAATGGCGATAGCTTTTATTATAGAAGTGATTCTCCATATCCATATAGACACGTATATAAAGGGGAAATGTGTAGAGAAGATTATTACTATCAAATAAATGACTTAGGACAAGTAGAGCAAATCAATGTCTTTTATTATAACACAGCGTATGGAGAACCTTTTAAAGATAATCCGGATTATTCTGTATCCATAAGATTAGGATATGATGATAAAAACAGAATAGTTCAACATAATCTTAAGAGTGAAAATGAAAATTATACTGCCTTGATAGAGTATGATGATTTGAATCGTGTTATTAGGTACAAACGAATCTATACCATTCCTTATAGTTCAGTGGAAGACTATTATTATGCTTTTGCTAGCAAAGATGGAAAGACTTACATTAAAAAGTCAATTAAAGATGATGCCTATATCTATAATTATGAAATATATGAATGCAATAATGATGAAATAGTTTGTGATTTTACTTCACTATCAGGAATCGGTTATCCAGTATATGAAGAATACACTCTTCTTACATGGCGAACCAATGGAACAGGTCATTATCAAATAACTAATTACTATGATGATTCTTACTATTGTGAAATAAATGGTGTAGTTAGTATAGATGAAATAGAATCTCCTTATTCTCATTTTAACTATGATGGAAAAGCTTCTGACTATAATGATATTATTGAACTTTTCGATAATGAAGATAAAAAAATTGAAGACAATAATCTAAATACTTTTGAAGTAAATAAACCTGTTTTAAACGGAATGGTGCCAGTAAAGCTAGTTAATGGCGTTTGGATCGCTTGTGACGAAAACGATTCTGATTGGTATGACTATTCAAATGCTGGCTCAATAAAATATGCTACAGCAAAAAAGAATAAAAATTCTCAAGAAATTTATGTTTGGATTCCAAGATATACATTCAATCCAAACACAAATGAAATTGTTTACAGCAAAGGAATTAAGGATTACACCGAAAACGGCTTCATCACTCAGCATTCATTCTTTGATTCAAAAACCAATGCTCCACTTATGGGGATTTGGACGAAAAAAAATTAGGCTCTTTGATGCCCTTCGAAAGTCTAAATGTTAAACTTTCCGAAAACATGTCCAAGTTATAGACTTGGGGACGTCCTTTAAAAGTCTAACTTAGACTTTTAAAGGACGTCCCGGAGTCTATTTTTCAAGGTGTTCATATGCGCTTTCATAATTGGCAACTCCCCAAACTGATTTGAACTCCTTGTTTTTTATATTTCTATTTTAAATTTAGTATTCTTGTTATAACCAATGATTCTGGCTTATCCCAAACATATTTCACTCTCTGACCTATTAATTCTTCAAGTTCACTCTGATTTTTAACAATTGAATTATCATAATCTACTGCAACGGCTACTAAACCACCACGATCACTATTAATAACAACTCCGCCGTTAAGACCAATTCTATCCACTACTCCGGTTCCAGTGCCATTTGCATCTCTTTGAAATCCAGTAATTACAATCATATTATCTTCATATACTGTATATTTTAAGTCTTTTTCATAATAACTCATAAGTTCATCATAGTCTTTCACTTTAGAATTAGGACCATCATAATAAACAGTTCCATTCACTTTTTTACCATTCGATATTAATCTTATTGTACCAGCTCTGGTTAAATTATCAATGTACCCTTCCGTTTCCGGAGTGATTATTCTCTTTTGTTCTTTTTCCTCTTCCGTTTCAATCTTCTCATGTATTTGTGTTATAACAATACTTCCGTCTTCATATTTTGCAAATGCAACTTTATTTGAATAGATATCAAATAAATCTTTTGAACTACTTACAATAGATTTCGCATCACCATAATCAACATATCCTCTAGCGCCTTGATTTCCATCGATTCCTTCAATAATAACATAATTGTCTCCTTGCATGTATGAAAAAACTCCGATTCCTTCATATTCCACTTTTTTATTACTATCCTTATTGGCGTTACTTAAGATTGCTTTTAAATCATTATCTGAAATTCCAATTATTTTGGTTATAGAAATTGTTTTATCACTATTTACCTTGTATTCAATTGAATAATCCGTAATAGCAAATAATTCTGTACTATTTTTCACAACAGAGTCTTTATAGTTAATGTATCCACTAACATAGACGCCCGTTGAATCTGCTATTCCTAGAAATCCATTTCCATTGACATCAGAAAATGATCCAACCTTATTGTTCGTTTGAACTTCATTTTCTTTCCATTCACTTGTCTTTTCCGATTGATAATTTGTTGTTGTTAAAATAGCAGTATTACTGTTCCCATCCCATCCAACATTTAAGCCAGCAAGTTGCGCAACATTTCTTAAAGGCAAATACGTTCTGTCATGATAGGTAATTGGATATTGTATTTCACCTGTCGTTTCATCTCTAAATTCTTGAACTTGTCCGTTTAGTGTTACTTTAATTTGGTCATTTAATATTGCTTGTATTTGTGAATTTGCAAGCACTAATGATGCTCCTGTTAGGACAACACCTGTAGTTAGTCCACAAAAAAATCCTTTCTTCATTATTACATCCTCCTTAAAATAATTTTTACATCTAGAATAAAAGAAAAGTTATCCATTCTAATATCAAAAAGTTAAGAATATGTATTGTTCTTTTCTGTATTTTTGACTGACACTTGACTGACATTTTTTATTTCTAGACCATTTTGGAAGAAAAAAAGAACGCCTACAACCTTTATAGCTGTAGGAACTCAAAATTTTTTTGGTTGCGGGGGTAAGACTCGAACTTACGACCTTCGGGTTATGAGCCCGACGAGCTGCCAACTGCTCCACCCCGCGATATTTATATAGCAAGGTAATTATAATGCTTGAAATATGCTTTGTCAAGCATTATGATTGCCTTTCATCTTTTATCACTAATTTTTTTATAACCTAAAAAGCTCCGCACTCCAGTTTCCTTGAAGTGCAGAGCCTTTCATTATCTATCATTCTCGGTTGCTTCTCTAGTTGGTGACTTACCAAAAACGTTTTCCAGCAAATACTGTTCTGCTCCTTTAGAAAAAACCAAGCTGTCTGAAAATCCCCATCCTTCCGTTGCAACAGCTCTATAAGCATCTATCATTCCTTTATAAAAATCTCTAGGATTTTCCGCTAATATTCTTCTAATTTCTGGACCCACATCGTTTGCAAATTGACCAGTATAAAATGGTAATGAAAGATATTTACAATTAGTTGGTTCTGAGATGTGATTTCGATATAAAGCTCCTCGAGCCCTCCATTCTGGCATAGGTGCACTTTCTAATCTCGTTATGAATTTTTCATTTACCAATGAAGGACATAATTTATCAAGGCTACTTTTAGCTGTTTCACTTATTTCGCCTCCTCTATCAATATAATCATATAGATATTTGGCTAAAGCGTATTTAATTAGAACAACTTTGGCATATGTGGTTGATAGCATTGCGGTATCGAACGCTTCTCCGATACCAATTCCAGGATTTTCTTTTAACTTTCCATACAAAGCCGGAACGCTTCCCAATTGAAAATCTGAAACTAAACCTTTTATCAATTCTAATTGTTGCCTAAATAATTCTCTTGGTATCTCAATCACAACCTGATCATCTCGCGTATCTCTACGGCTAAACTTAAAATGAAATGGTAATTTTTGCCTATCCATTTCTTCAATATATCTTTCAGCAAAAGAAGTTTTATCTTTTCCTTTTAAATTTAGCACTATTCTAATTGGTTTTCCTTCACTCCTAATAGCAGGTTGTGTAGATTTAATTCTTACCCAAAAGTCGTCTACATCAGGAGTGATAATTGGAGAAGATTCACTTTTACTTTTTTCCATTAGCATATTTTCAAACATCCCGGTTTCTTCTGGAACAGGCTCATCTGCATTTTCCTGACGATTAATATGTTGATACATATTAATCGGGTCAAAATTATATGTTTCAATTAATGCTTTTATTAAAGAACCAAGCGTTTCATCATCAAAAGGTGTCTCTATATAATTTGATATTTCACTTTTTGTTTTTTTCTCCATTGTACTCACTCCTCTTTAGTATGTATTTTCCGTGTTGACATAACATAATTATACCCTTTCCTTCACCCAAAAGTCAAGAAAGCCTCTATTTTGCAAGAATCTGAATTGACTTTTTTAAGCACCACTTATATAATCCACTTGCGAATATATTGTTAAAGGAGGGCTGACAAATGGCAAATCTCACAAGCAAGACTACAAGCACTACATCAACAAGAACCAAGAAAACCACGTCGAAACCTAGTCAGCCACGGAAGGCTACTACAACAGCGAAAAAAACTGCTCCAAGTACAAATGTTACACCACTTTTTTCCGCAAATGATGCAGAAATCAAAAAGCTTCGTGAGCGATATAAAGCTCTTAATGCGTCTATTGATTCATGGTTTGAATATCTTAAGCAATTCATTATTGGCCAAGACAGAGCTTTAAAGCAACTTCTATTTATAGCATATAATAATCAATATTTGAATATGCTGGAAGATACCACTGGAATAAGAGTAAAACGACTCACTGCAGTCGCTGTAGGTCCATCTGGAGTTGGTAAGACCGCATCCATTCAAAGAATTGCGCAAATTTTCAATGTTCCATTTGTTAAATATAATGCTACTCAATTGACGTCAGCAGGCTGGGTTGGAAACGATGTTGATTCGATTATTACATCTCTAATCAGTGCAGCTGGTGGGAATATAGAACGGGCAGAACGTGGCATTATTTTTATTGATGAAATTGATAAAAAAGTTTCATGCTCTACAAATGGCAATTCCAGTGGTCGTGATATAAATGGTACTGCTGTTCAAGAAGAGTTGCTTAAAATTCTCGAACCATCTATTATTTATGTTGGGCGAGATGGGAACCCATTTGACACACATATGCTAACAGTTATATGTGGCGGACGTTTCATTGACATAGATAAAATTCGTGAAGCTAGGCTTAAAGGAAAGCCACAACTTGGCTTCCATGCGCCTTCTACACTACCACCCCACAAAACAGACTTGGATCATGATGAAGACGAAGACGGCCTGTTAATTGATGAAAGAACTCGCGAAGATTATATCCCTGAAGATTTAATTTCCTTTGGATTTATTGATGAATTTGTCGGAAGACTAACTTTGATAGCAGAGTATAAAA
>JAEEHF010000001.1 GCA_016280725.1 Bacillota bacterium
TTTCAGTTGGGTAATAATCATTGATGGATTTTGACAACCAATCTCTCAATGTTACACGGGCACAACGAGTAATGGCTCTAGCACAGTCAATACTATACAAATGGAATGAAGAAGTCAAGCATGTTCCATACATTGAGTTAATAATAATCTTCTTAACACCCTGACGAGCATCATAAAGTTTTTCCAAATCTTTGTTGCCTTCTTTGTGGGCCTGTTTCTTCAAATCTTTATAGTGCTTTCTTTCATTGAACACCTGCTTAATAATTGTAGGCAAAATAGCATTGTCTGTTCGTCTAAATCCTACTTCATTAACATCTGTCAAGATAACTTCACCGCTTTCAATTTGTTCTTTTGTTGGGTGAATTACCAATGTTTCAGGTGAAATGTTGAACTGCATAATATGGTGTGGATATGAAGAGGTAATGTCAAAACTCATACAGTTGTCAAATCGTCCTGGATAGTCATAACAATAACCTGCTTTCACATGGAATGCTGCGAATGGGTGTGGGTCTTTCTTATATTCTTCAAAAGCCATACCAAACTGTTCCATAGCAGTCTTCATTACACCATTAATCTTTTGTGGCTTCCATAGTTTGTCAATTCTTTGTTCCAAATCCAATGTCATTGTATTGGTATCGGCAAATTCTTTACAAACTAAATACTTACCAAATTCTTCGTTTTCCCATTCCGAATTTTGATAGTAAGTAGAACCATCGGGTTTATTGATAATGTAACATTTTTCTTCTCGCCACCAGTCTTTATGTTCTGCTGGTCTATCGTTCATCACCATATTATTGTTATGGAGATATTTAATCATGTAACCTTCATTAGTTGGAACAGTCAACATTACTTTGTCAATAGTGGTTACACAATCGTAACAAAATTCAATAATCAAATTGAACAACAAAATCTTTGCTTCCAATTTGACAATCAAAAGAACGTCTTTAATGTTATATTCAACGAAAGTATTCCAGTCCGATTTATATGTGTCAAGAATTGACCCTTCATAGTCTAACTTACCTTCGCCCAAATCTTTCATTGTAACATAGTTCAATGAGTAAGAAGGTAGTGGGTCATGCTTGGCGAACTTTATGTACAAATTCATATAATCGTGGTGGAGTAGTCCTGGGACATCATAAGTTTCACCGCGTTTAGTGTGAGTGAATTTGTCTATAACTTCTCGCCATACTGGGTCCTGACCAACATCGGATAATGCGTTTTCTATTTGTCCTTTAATATCGTGAATTTCACGAAGTTTCTTAATTCTGTTAATGATATATGGGACGTCAAATAATTCGGAGTTCCATCCAGTCCACATATCAAAACATTGTTCGTGAAACCATTTTAACCAATCTTTAATCATCGCAATTTCAGTATTAAAATAACGATAATTTGTAACTGTTTCGGAATCACCAGTATATGGCTCTAACCCCCAAGTGTAAGTTTGCTTGGTTTTGGTTGAATAACAAGTGATTAGGTTAATAGGAACTTCGGCTTTTTCTGCGTATGGGAAACCTTCAATACTAACATAACAAGAGTCAGTAAAGTTTACCCATTTACCTTGTTCTTCGTCAAAAACGAGTGGGTTCTTTTTACGGAACACATCGTTAACTTGTCCACATTTTAGTTGATATTCTTTTCCGTCTACTTTAACTTTAAATGAGTGGTCATCGTGGAATTTACCTGATACGGCAACTTCAATATCAAAGATACAGATATTCCATTTGTTCATGTCTACTTCAAGTTTATCTTTATCGTAAACATCGTGTAGGAATTTTACTTCTTCTTTTAAATCACTCTCACAAACTGTAACGCCAGCGGCTTTTAATTGTTCAATAGATTCTTTGTCAAAATTTGTCTTTTTAACAACTGGTATTCCGGTATATATCGTGTATTGGAGAATTACCAGTTGGGTCTTTTACCCAATAATCTTTTTTGTAAGGGATTTTTCTAAAATGGTCATCTTCTGTTGTTCTCAAATAAATCGTTTTATTAAATTTGTTATAAAAACAATGCTTGTATGCTTCCATATTATCTCACTAAAAATAAATGTATCGTATGTATATGCCAAATATAACAAAAAAGCCCGCTCAAGGCGGGAAATTTTAATTTTTTAATTCCTGTAGTCTACTGATAAATTTATCTATATCGTCAAAGTTCTCATCTTTTATATGCATTAAAACGATTTTGTTTTCTTTTAAGTACACCCAACCTAAATCTTTAGGATCTGTGCCATACTTAATTCTAATGATTTTATCATATACACCACCGCAATCTCGTACATTAACATCACTAAATTGTGTTAGTTTATTCACAATATCACTAATCATCAAAATCTCCTTTAATTAAATCTAAATTATACTGTTGTTCCGCATCTTTAATTTTCTTATAAACATCCTTCAATATGTTATATACACATTCTTTCGGAAGTTCACAATCCATAATGGATTCACCAACCATTTTATAACCATTGTTAGTTCGTTTAATTAATTTGTACAAATGAAACAAAATTGGTTGTTTTAAATCCGATTCGGAATAATCTGCTGCTAGAACACTGCTCGGGTCAATAAAATCACTGTCCCACATAGAAGAATCAGGTTTATAATGCACTTCAATATACGGTCCATAATCTCTTATTGTGTAACCTAGACTATCTGCCAGTTCTATTACTTCATCCTTAGAAATCATGTTTGATTTGTTCTAAATTTTCTTTGACTTTCATTTCTTTAATAGCCAATGGAATATCTTTATTTATCTTAACTAGGTCTGATACATTAGATTCTATTTTATCTACTAAAGCATCCACTACGGCTGGAATAGCATAATCATAGAATAAACGAGCATCACCTGAGCCTGAGCCACAAGGAGTTCGCATAGTTAGTTTACCCTTTGGCATTATATTTGTATTTTCATCAACCCACACCCAATCGGAATCAAGAAAATACATAGCAGTTTGACCTAGAGTAATAATTGGTGTTTCCAATACACTATTCTTTAAAAAATAATGCTTGGAATCACCTTTATGTCTTTCTAGTTTTGGGTGGCTATTAAGATACTTCAAAGTAATTTTCTTTGTATCTGGTGACTCGTATTTATCGTCTTTAAGATAAACACCACCTTGTAGTTTAGTATATAGTGTTAAAAACTTCTTCACTAAAAATCTCCATTAGTTATATGAAATTTCCTTAATATCTGTAATCTTATGATGTTTACCGCAACATTGTGCTTCAGGACAGAAAACTAATGCTGGGTTCATATATTTGTACTGTTCACATGTTGGTACAAACAAATTATCCGCAATCCATGCCCATTCTTCATTTTTGGCGCCGAGTTGTCTTTTCAATTCTGCTGCCAAATCACGAATTTCTTTTAAGGCTCTCATACACAATCTGCGATTCATAAAATTAACCAATGCTCTAAGGTTAATTTTCCAAACCATTTTAGACATCATACCCAATGGCAAAACATTAGCAGCGTCTTCTTTCGTTGCGGAATTTGCCATAAGAAAATTGTATGTTTCTTGTATCTTTTCCATTCCTTCTGTATATTTTTCTTTACATACTTCGGAATTTTCAATTTTTGGTGGAATATAGTAGCCAAA
>JAEEHF010000039.1 GCA_016280725.1 Bacillota bacterium
ATGTGCGTACGAGCTAATGTGGAGTTAAGAAAGTAACTAATCTTCAGAGATAATGACAGAATGTGAGTTGGCTTGCTTGGTAGCAGCCTTCTCTGAAATTGCGTGTGCTATGCATTCCGAATCTCTGTTCCCTCTACGTTTTGTGGAGGGATTTTTCTTTTCATATTGAAATAATAAAGTCAATCTATATAGTTAATTATACAAACTCAAGGAGCGGTATGTGTCTATTGAGCGACTATATCTCACACCTTGTACGTGCACGTTTTGCTCTCCCTGTTACCCAGAGGAGAGCATTTTTTTGTATTGAAATAATATAATCAAATCTATTAGTTAATTCTACAAACTCTCGCAAGTGCCAGTTTCAGGCACTTTTTTATTTTTAATATAGATTGACTTTTTTTGAAAAATACTTATATTAATAAAGCTCAAACCAAAAAATAATTAAAGTTATGACAACAACTCAAGTAGTTCTATGGATTATGAGTGGTATAGGAACAATCCTAGCCTGCATAGCTGTTTTCCAGCTGTGGATCACCAAAGGCACCACCAAAAAAAGCACCTGGGCATTGCTCGCCACAGGACAAATGTTAGTAACACCGTATGCTACAGTCAATCTCCTCACAGAGAGTGGTATACTGTGGAAATTCATTTTCGTAGCAGTATTGCTGGCAGGCTTAATTGCTGTATTCAACCTTACTAGCCACTCCAAAGAAAAATAGCGTGGATTTCCCGCGCTATTTTATTTTAATATTAATTATTGTAAAATCATAATTTTTCTTCAAACTTTTTGATTTATTTCAAATATTAAAAATAGCGGTCGATTAGATCGCTATTTTTATTATGAGTTTTTAATTAACATTTAATATAAAATATTTATTTTTAAATAAACAACAAGTCATTGGGAGCTTTGTATTAATAATCAAAAATAAAAGAAAGGATTGTATATGGAAACGCAAAAAGTAGTTTATGAATTTGAAACTTGGAAAAATGGTAAGCACTATGAACTTTGTCTCGTAGGCAGTACCAACAAAACCGAGTTTGACCTACAGAAGAACAAGATTGTTACTATCGCTATGTCTCATCGTGACGCATTTCAACTCGGGATTAACTTCACTTCTCATGAGTGGCAAAAGGCTTTTATCATATTATTCGATGATAAAGAAGGGCTTTCTGTTCATTTCAAGAACAAACAGAAACATCTCAAAGTAGTTATGTATCAAAAGACAGAAACATCCTGTCTTCGCTATCAGTTTAAAGGTTCTGGATCATAGGACCTTTTCAATTTTATGTTGAATTTAAAATATCTAATACATATGATACTACTAATTAAATAAAAACAAGCCATTGGGAATAATAAAAACAAATTAAAATCAAAAAAGTTATGACGGTAAAACAAGCTGTTCTCGAGCTCTTGGATTCCAAAATTAAGGAAATGGAGCGTCGTATCGGTAATCGGAATTTCAGTTCTGAGTTTATCAAACAGAGAGATGAAGCTATTAAAAAAAGTTTCGTTAAACTCTGTAACAAAAAAGGCTGGCCTGAACCAACAGAAGAGGAACTTAATGAGGCAATTGAATACTCTAAAGGTAAATCGTCCAAGTTGGTGGAACTCTACAAAAAGCGTAAGGATGCTCTCGTAGTTATCTTCAAAATCATCGAGGAACATCTTGATGATGAGGTATTTAAAGGAATTGATTTAGAGGATATGGATTTCAAAATTCCAGATATCAGTGCTCTAGCAAATCCAGATAATTTGAAGATTGAAATGGAGGGGTGAGTAACTTATGAAGTCTCTTATTAGCGGTCCGTTTTTGACCGCTATTTTAATTTATTGATTTTTGATATTGAAATTGTTATTATCATAAAAAACAAAAAGTTAAACTAATTAAATAAAGGAGTAAAAATATGGAAGAAAAGCATTTCTGGCTTAAATTGTCGATCATTTTGAGCGTTGTAATTGTTCTTTTGATTGGCGTTGGGTTTTACGCTTACTCTAAACAGCCAACTACTGAAGAAGTTCGTCAAATAGAACTTTCAAATGGAGTATTCGCTAATTCTCAAGACTTTGTTATCTTTAAGAAAGGACGATTTACTCATGGTGGTCTATACATTCTTGTAGATAAGAAGACTAGAGTGCAGTACCTCTACTTCTCAAATGGTTATCAGGGTGGTATGTCGGCACTCATCGATTCTTTCGGTAAACCAATTCTTTATGAAGGTGAACTACCTGATAATATTATCATTAAGTAAACAACAAGTCATTGGGAATAATAAAAACAAATTAAAAAACTTAAATTATGAAAGGAAACAAAAAAACTGTGTTCTTCTCTGATGTCCCTGGTTCGATATGGATTGAAATCCAATCAAAAATTACGGAACGCTATTCAGATGAAGTGAGGAATTATTACACCAAATTTGGTGAAGCATACCTCAGAAAGAATCGTCTTGATGACGGTGGTTTCTACAGCTTCTCTGCATGTATGAAGAGGCTAGGTCTTGTGATTATCGACTTTACTTCTGGTTCTTATCGTTGTGAGGTTGAAAAAGATGAATCCGGCTTTGTTACCATAACAGAAGATGGAGAACTCTTAGATGTCATTTTCGTGGACCTTCACTATGATTTTTTGCGAGATCTTTTCAAAATGATTGATTTTCTTGCAAGCAAACCAAAGTATGAAGCATTTTACGACTATGCTTACAAGCTCACAGGTGCCACCATCGGCGCAAATGTACTGATGAACTACAGCAATCTCTTTGCTCCAGCACCCGTAGGTAATCATCTTGAAGGTGCTAAGAAATTGGAGGAGAAGCTGAATCAGTTATATGCGTCAGAACTTCAGTAGTATCAGAATGTAACTTCAATTAATAGCGGTCTATTTTAGATCGCTATTTATTATTTATATTGACATTTAACGTAAAATATATAGTATAAACAAAAACAACAAGTCATTGGGAGAAAAAAATACTAACAAAAATTAAAGAAAGGGTTTAATTATGAAAAATGTGATTCGTTCAATTATGAGTGATGTAGATTTCGCTGGTATTGGTGTTATGCTAATCACTTACATCCTGGCTTCTTTAGTGACAGGACTGTTCCAGTTGTGGCATGATGGTGGCGTGTTTGGTAAGTTGAATTTGTTAATTGGA
>JAEEHF010000040.1 GCA_016280725.1 Bacillota bacterium
CCATCTTTAATTCCAAATTTATCATTAATAACTTTTGCAAGAGGTGCTAAACAGTTTGTAGTACATGATGCATTTGAAACAATATTCATATCTGGAGAATATGTTGTGTTATTAACACCCATTACAAACATTGGAGCATCTTTAGAAGGTGCAGAAATAACAACTTTCTTTGCTCCACCTTGAATATGTTGTCCAGCTGTTTCTAAAGTAGTAAATACTCCAGAACATTCTAGAACATAGTCTACTCCTAGTGTATCCCAATGACAGTTTGCAGGTTCTTTTTCATTTAAAACTTTAACCCTACGACCATTAACTTCAATATAGTCTTCTCCTGCCTCAACGGTTCCTTTAAATTGTCCATGAACTGTATCATGCTTTAGCATATATGCCATATAATCTGCTGTAATAAAAGGATCATTTATTGCAACAACTTCTATTTCTGGATTGTCTAAGCTTGCTGAAAATGCTAAGCTTCCAATCCTTCCAAAACCATTAATACCAGCTTTTAATGCCATAATTATTACCTCCTAAATTTATATTTCAAGTAAAATTTTACTACTAGTTTTTTAGATGTGCAAGCTCTAGAAAGAAAAACAAGCGTCCAAAAGGACGCCTGTTTTCTTAGAATGTATATCCACAATAATTACAATGATAATTGCTACCATAATGATAATGATTGCTTTGACGGGTGTAGCCACATATTGTACATGACTCTCTAATAGTACAACCTCCTGAGTTAGTACTCAAAACCGTTGCCGTTTGCATATCATGTGCACCACGCTGAACATCTCTATCACCAACTGTCAAATGAATTCTGCCTGAATGATAATAATCATCATATCTCCAACTAATATAATTATTTGCATTACTATAAGATATACCACAATCATTACAGAAAGCTCTGTTTTCGGATTTTAAATATGAAAAACTATGTCTTGAGCATACTTTGACTCTAAGAACATTAATTGGATAACGCATCCTTCCATTATATACGTAATTAAGCATAGTTAATCCCGCTCTTCTCCCTGTAATTGAACTTCCAGATACAGTAGCTATAGACTCATCCGCAGGAACCAACCTAACATCCGATTGATTTAAAATTCTTCCATTGAATACAACACGCCAATTTGATGTTGATTCTCCAACTTCCAAATATATTTGAGGTGTTGTTCCGCTTGAGTCCCTCAACTCTTCATCTACTTGATTTGACGTTACATTTGGTGCAGGAGTTAAGACAGGGGCCGCCGTTGGCCTTGATACCATAGTTGGAATAGGTGTCGCTGTCGGACGTGCAACTGGAGTAACTCTTGGCGTTGATGTATTTGGATCCGAAACTATTACTAAAAAGTTATGAGTTGCTCCTTGAAAACTTACAGTAATTACAGTTACACCCCTTCCAACTGCATATAAAACACCACCATATACATAAGCAACACTACTGTTAAGTGAGCTATATGAACAATAACTATTTCTTACAATCGCATCATCATATCTAACTATAAAATCAGATGTTGATTGTCCTTTTTGAATATTTATGGAAATTGGATAAACAGCCAATCTATGTCTAACAGATAATGGTGTAGTCCTTGGAACTAATGAAGTAGTAGGTATAATAGGTGTTGCAATAGGCGTTCTCACAGGAGTAGGAGGTACCGTCATTGTTGGAGTAGGTCTTGGTGTAGGAGTATTAGTACGAATGGTACTATCTGTAACAGTAACCGTAACAGGCCAAAGAATAGTTTTTCCTGAAACATAGTATCTAAAAGTAATAGTTGTTGTTCCAACACTAATACCAGTGATTTTATTTGAATAAGCTTTAGCTGTTGCTACTAAAGGATTGCTGTTTGAATATATCATTACTATAGAACTATTATTAACTTTTTTTCCAAGATAGTTAGTTTGAATAGTTGCCTCTTTAGTTTTTGCCAAATCAATATTTACACTATTAGTTCCAGTTAATCCATATCTGTTGGCACTGGTAGCAGGGCTAGCATTTGCTGAAGTTGTGCTCGGTGTCAAATTAGGCGTCTTAGAATCTCCTGCAGAGCCTTTAACAGTAACATTAACAGGCCAAAGTATAGTTTTTCCTGAAACATATAACCTATATGTTATGGTCGTTGTTCCAGCGCTTAGACCAGTAATCCTATTTGAGCCACTAGTTGCAGTTGCTACCGAAGAGTTACTATTAGAATAAATCATCAACGAACTATTATTTACTTTAGTACCAAAGTAAGTGATATTGACATTAGCATATTGTGTCTTTGACAAGTCAATACTCACACTACTTTGCCCTGATACTCCATATCTTGAATTACTAGCAGATTTAACTGCACCAACAACTGTATTTTTAACTATAGTTGCTCCAAATGAAGAAATACTTGTAATAGAGAGAGTAAATACAGCTAGTATAACAAATATACATAATTTCCTTTTCATATAGTATTCTCCTTTTCATTTTACAAATAACCGATTATATTATACAAAAAAAAAATAACGTTATTCATAATTCTATTAGTTATTTAACGAAAACGTAACAAAAAAGAGACTACATTGCAACAAAATGTAGTCTCTAGTAAACATACTTCGTAATTAAACACAATATTAAAATTTTATCTCTTTTATTCCAGATTTTTTAAATGAGTTAGTAACAAGTTGTTCAACTTTAGTGTTCTTCAAATCAAGTTTTTTAAGATTTTTGCAACCACAAAAAGCATCTTCGCTTAAATACTTAAGTGATTTAGGAAGTTTAACCTCTCTTATCCCACAATTGTAAAAAGCATACCCTGCAATTCTTTCAACGTTTGTTTTTGATAAGTCTAATACATCCAAATTATGGCATCCACTAAATGCTTCATAGTCAATCTCTTTTAGTTCGGGTGGCAATTTGATTTTTTGAATATTAGTGTTATAAAAAGCATATGCTCCTATTTTTTCAATTGAAGTAGTTGATAAATCAATTCTTTTTAATGCATCACATTCGCTAAATACGTCAAAGCCTATTCCCTTAACATTTTCACCAAGTTTTATCTTTGTAAGACCAGAATCAGATATTAGCCCAGCATTAAGAAGTGATAATCTTGTATTAGATAAATCAAGTGTTTTAAGATTTTTGCATTCTGAAAATGCCTCCACGTCTATCACTCTTAAACTATTAGGTAATAAGATTTCTCTTATTCCAGAATTCTTAAAACATCCTTGCTTAAGGTGATTTAAAGAAGTACTAGATAAATCTACTTTTTCTATATATTGGCATCCCATAAAAGCATTTTTACCAATACTATTTATGCATTTAGGAAATTTGACCATCCTTACAGATGATTTTTCAAATGTTCTTTCATCTAGCTTTTCAATTTTGCTTTCAGATAAATCAACTATATCAATATTAGAATTGTTTTTAAAAAGATTTCCACCGATTCTTCTGGCACTAGATGGAAGTTTTACAAAAAACTTGCAATTAGTCATTACATCCAAATCGAATATAACATCTTCTATTCCTTCTTCAAAGACTAGTCTTACATTCTTAACACTCTTTTTGAATATAAGATACTCTTTAAATTTTTGAATATCATAATGATTCATTTTATGTCTTTCACTTGATGGATCATAACGAATTATATGAATTCGTGTGAAACCTAGTTTCTTAGTAAAACTTAAAAAGCCATTATCTTTGACCACAAGACTTTTTACTTCTGGTTGCCATTGTTCAGGCAAGCTATAATTTGATGAAGGATTCTCAATGTTGTATATTCCTTCCCAGAACTTTAAACTATTTACCTCAATGTTTCTTCTTTCAGCGATATCCATTTTAAGCATAGCACAATAATAATTATCGTGCTCAATAATTACTGGATAACTAGGTCTTATTCTGTCATATATGTATTGTTCCATTTTATCATCAAATGTACTACACAAAGTTTTTGCCTTTTCAATCTGTCCTTCTTTAAGATATAAACACATCAAAACATAAGAAGCTTCTTGAAACTTTGTTTCAAATTCTTCAGACTTTTCCTCTAGTTCATTATACTTCTCCCTTGTTTGTTTAATATCAAGTTCAAGCCTATCAGAAAAACCAAATTCAATACTCGAATTAAGCATATCTATAAGAAGCTTACATATTGGAGTATTTTTATTCTGTGTCGAATTATTAATCGTGGTATCAGTGTAGCATTCTTTTATGATAATTTGATTATCTTCATTCATAAAAATAAATTACCCACTTTCAAATTATAGTGCTATCTTTGGTGTATAATAAGACAATTTATCTTTAGAACTTTATAAGTTTATTTCTCTAGTATAGCTTTAATTCTTCTAATTCCAGATGAAACCGCTTCTTCTTTAATAATCTTGAAGTGACCCATATCTCCAGTATGTTCAACGTGAGGTCCACCACAAATTTCTTTTGAAAAATCTCCAATAGTGTATACTTTAACCTTTTCACCATATTTATTCTCAAATAAACCAGTAGCTCCTGACTCTCTTGCTTCATCTAAGCTCATTTCTTCACAAGTAACTTTTAAATCTCTCTGAATTTGTTCATTAACTATGTCTTCAACTTTCTTAAGCTCTTCTGGTGTTAGTTTAGCAGGATTTGCAAAGTCAAAACGAAGTCTTTCTGCAGTAAGGTTTGAACCTTTTTGAGTAGCATGAGGTCCAAGAACAATTTGAAGAGCTTTATGAAGTAAGTGTGTAGCCGTATGATAAGCTGTAGTTTGCTCACTATGATCAGCAAGTCCACCCTTAAACTTTTGTTCAGCTCCTGCTCTTGACTTATCCTGATGCTCTTTAAATAACTTATTGAATTCTTCCATATCAAAAGTTAAGCCATTTTCATTAGCAAGTTCTAAAGTCATTTCTGGAGGAAAACCAAATGTGTCATATAGTCTAAATACAACTTCTCCAGCTAGTTTGTTAGTTCCCTCGTCTTTTGCTTTTTGGGCATTTTTGTTAAATTCTTTTTCACCATTTTCTAGTGTTTTAATGAATTTATCTTTTTCTTGAACAATGACTTCAATTATTGTTTCTTTGTTTTTAGTTGTCTCTGGATACATTTCATATAAAGCTTTATCTATAAACGTTTCAATCAAAACATTAACTAAATTTGCATCAAGTTCTATCTTTCTCATATGACGAATTGCTCTTCTTAGAAGTCTTCTTAGAATGTAACCTTGGTCAACATTTGAAGGACGAACACCATCAATTATCATAAAGATTGAAGTTCTTAAATGATCAGCAATTATTCTTGCGCTTTGCTCATTATATGCTTTTGAAAGTTCTTTTATCTTTGAAAGCTCAGCTTCAAAAAGTTCTGTCTCATATACAGAGCTTTTTCCTTCTAGAAGTCCAATAACTCTTTCAAGTCCCATACCTGTATCAACGTTCTTTTGTGCTAAAGGCTCATATTTGCCATCTTTTGTTTTGTTATATTGCATAAAAACATTGTTCCAGATTTCAAGATATTTACCACAACTACAAGAAGGGTCACAATTTGGTGAACATGGCTCTTTTCCTGTATCATAGAATATTTCTGTATCAGGACCACATGGACCTGTTTCACCAGCTGGTCCCCACCAGTTATGCTTTCTTCCTAAGAAATATATTCTTTCTTTTGGGATACCAGCGTCTACCCAGTATGATGCAGCTTCGTCATCTCGAGGAATATCTCCTTCACCTTCAAAACAAGTAACGGATATTTTATTCATATCAAAGCCAAGAACTTTGTCTAGTAACTCATAGCTCATATGAATAGATTCATTCTTAAAATAATCTCCTAAAGACCAGTTTCCAAGCATCTCAAAAAATGTTAAGTGGCTATTGTCACCAACATCTTCAATATCTCCAGTTCTAATACATTTTTGATAGTCTGTAAGTCTTTTTCCTTCTGGATGAGGCTCACCAAGTAAATATGGTACTAATGGATGCATACCAGCAGTTGTAAATAGTACTGTTGGATCATTCTCTGGTACAACTGGACTACTTGGTATTTCTTTATGTCCATGTTCTTTAAAAAATTCAATATACTTTCTTCTAAGTTCAAAAGCTGTCATAATTATTCTCCTTTATTACATGCAGCGTCGCTTAACATAATACTGCATTAAAATTCCTCTTTCACGAGTCATGATTTTATAACAAAAAATGCCTCTTTTCAATAATTTTGTCCCATTTTCTTAATTCGAATTTAAGAGGTACTCATTAAATTTCAAAAAAAGGACGCCCCTCAAATTCGATATGAGGAACGTCCATAAAATATCAAAAATTTAATTACTCACCAAGTTTTGTACCACATTCTCCGCAGAATTTTGTTCCTGTAGGCCATTCATGTGAACAATTTGGACATTTTACAGTAGCTGGTGCTGTTGGTCTTGGCTTACCGCAAGAACTGCAGAACTTACCAGAATTTGTAGCATTACATTCTGGGCAAACCCATGTCTCAGCATTTGGTGTTACTGGTGCAGCAACAGGTTGTTGTGGTTGAGCATTAGGTTGACCATAATTAACACTGTTTGCAACATTTGCTGTAGCTGTACCAAATACGTTTCCTGAAGTCATGTTCATCATGCCCATTCCAACGAAGCCATTCATAGCTCCATTTTCATTTGCTGCTGCATTTTGAACTGCATTAGCATATGCATCAACAAGAGTACCTTGTTGTTGATATTGATCTCCAGCAAGCTCGTATTTTCTGATTTGTTCTTTAGATTCATCTGTAAGAGTTACACTCTCTACTACAAATGAAACTAAACCAACGCCTCTGTTTGCAATAGCTCCGTCAAAGTTTTCTTGAGACATAATAGTCTTAATTTCATCAGTTTTATTTGGAAGTGAAAGAGCTTCGATCTTATGTTCTGGCTCACAAAGTGAGTTAAGAATATTTTGGAATGCTCCAACAACTTCACTTCTCATTTGCTCAACTAATTGATCTTTCTTATATACTTGAGAATTGCCAGCAATATTCATCATAAATGTAGCTGGGTTATTAATACGGAAAGTATATGTTCCATAGCATTTGATTTCAACCATCATAGGTGTCATTCCACCCATTCTAGCATTAAGAAGTTGATGTCCCCAATCTTTGTATGGAACAGGATTTGGAGTACCAAATTTGTTTCCTACGATTTCTTTAACGTTGAAGAAGAATACAGCTTGTTCTTTAGCAACCGCTCCTCCAAACTTAAACCTATCCCACATTTCTTTAAACACTGCGCCAAATTGACCAGCAAAGAATGATGGTGTAGTGCTTTGATCAAAAGAATATGTGCCTGGCTCTGCAGTAGCATCAAGTATTCTACCGCTATCATAAAGCACAGCAACTTGACCAGGGGCAACAATTATTCTTGAACCTTTTGCAAGAGCTCCATTTGTATCTGTCTTTTTAACCATAAGTATGTCGTTACCCATATCTTCACACTTGATGACCGTTAAAAATTGATCACCAAACGTACTGCTAATTGCTTCTCCAGCAGCTTTAATTAGTCCCATTTAAATCAACCTCGTATCAATAAATTTAGATTTTAAGGAATAATCTATAAACCAATAAATTCTAGAAATATATTATCACTAATTGAAAACGTATACAAGCAATTTTTCATTTCTACTTTCGAAACAAATTTCAAGATTTCATTATTTTAATCAAACACCCAAACTTACGGTAGTAAAAGCTGATATAACCATATTAAACACTTTAAAATACGCCTTTTTTGTGATAAAATAGTCAAAAAAATAATGAGAGGATAATTAAATTGGATAATAAAGCAAATCTTGTTCTTGAATTTAATAAAATAAAAGATCGCTTAAAGACTTATGCGATTACATATATAGGAAGACAGCTTATTGATGAACTGGCACCTTCTTCTAAGGAACTTGAGATTACAGCTTCGCAAAATGAAACAAAAGAAGCTACATCATATATTTTAAGACAACATGAAATACCTATTTCACCAATTAGCGATATATCAAATCTATTAAATAAACTTAACATAGGTGGAATTTTAAATATTTTAGAACTAATTAAAATCACAGATGTACTTCGAATTTCTAGAACGTTAAAATCGTCATTTTCAAACGGTGCAGTTGAGCCAGATGATTTTCCTGTTCTTAAAGAACTTTTTGAGTCATTATATCAAAATAAAAATGTTGAAGATGAAATCTCCAGATGCATAAAAACAGAAGATGAACTGGAAGATAGAGCAAGCCAAGAACTATACAGAATTAGAAAAGAAATCAGAGAAAGTGAAACTAAAGTAAAAGATAAATTAAATAGTCTTCTTCATACTAAATCAAAGTATCTTCAAGAAGCGATTATTACTCTTAGAGATGATAGATATGTTTTGCCGGTTAAGGCTGAATACAAAAATGAAATTCCAGGACTAGTTCATGATCAATCATCAACAGGAAGTACAATTTTTATTGAGCCGACAAGTATCTTTAATATTAATAATGAAATAAAAGAATTAAAGCTAAAAGAACAACTAGAAATTCAGAGGATTCTTTCACTACTTTCACAAATGCTTATGCCAATAGCTAATAACATTTCAACTTCTATTGACATAATTGGGAAACTTGATTTTGCCTTTGCAAAGGGAAAGTATGCATTAGCTATTGATGCAATATCTCCTGAGTTTAATAAAAAATGCGTTAATATGAAAAAAGCAAGGCACCCGCTAATTGATGAAAATGAAGTAATTCCAATCGACATATGGTTTGGTGATTCATTTAACAGCCTAATTATTACCGGCCCGAATACTGGTGGAAAAACTGTAACATTGAAAACTGTCGGGCTACTAACTATAATGGCACAGTCTGGATTATTTATTCCTGCAAAATCAGGTACAACGCTTCGAATTTTTGAAAATATATACACAGATATTGGAGATGAACAAAGTATTGAGCAATCACTTTCAACATTTTCTTCACATCTAACTAATATAGTCTCTATTTTATCGAAGGCAACTAATAATGACTTAGTTCTAATTGATGAAATAGGTTCGGGTACTGATCCTATTGAAGGTGCTGCAATAGCAATGGCTATTCTTGAATATTTACATAGCAAAGATATTACAACAATAGCAACTACACATTATAGTGAGTTAAAATCATTTGCTATTAACACTGAAGGAGTGCAAAATGCCTCATGTGAATTTGACATAGAAACTTTAAGGCCAACGTATAGATTACTTATAGGAATTCCAGGAAAAAGTAATGCTTTTGCTATATCAAAAAAACTTGGCCTATCAAACGAAATACTAGATCGTGCAACTGAATTCTTAAAAGAAGACTCAATTAAATTTGAAGATGTTCTTTCTGACATGGAGACAAATAGAATTAAAGCGCAAGAAGAAAGAGAATTGTCTAAAAAACTATTAAAAGACACTGAATCAATGAAAGTTAAAATAGACAGTGAAATCGAAAAGCTTGAAAAGCAAAAGCGTGACATCATTGCAAATGCCAAAAAAGAAGCAAGAGATATCTTGATGGATGCTAAGGAAGAAGCTGATGATATAATTAAAGAATTAACAAGTATAGAGAGAAAGCAATCGAAAGACTCATATAAGCTTGCTGAAGAAAAAAGAGTAAAATTAAAAAACAGCATCAATGAGATTCAAAATGATTTACTATCACCATCGAGTACAAAGTCGACAAACTCAATTAAGCCAAATGAAATTGTTGAAAACATGGAAGTATATGTTCCTTATCTAGATTCAAATGCTACAATATTAAAACTACCCGATAAGAATGATGAAGTTCTAATCCAAAGTGGTATTGTTAAGCTTAAAATACATATATCAAAACTTGAAAAGATAAAAGATAAAAGCACTCAAAACAATAAAACTACACCATCAAAAATGATAAATAAGTCAAGAGACTTAAGCACTGAGCTTCAGCTAATTGGAATGACTGTTGATGAAGCAATTCCAACGCTCGAAAAATATTTAGACGATGTGTATCTATCTAATGTAGGAATGGTTAGAATTGTTCATGGCAAGGGAACGGGAACACTTAAAAAAGCAGTTCATGATTATTTAAGAAAAAATCCAAATGTTAAATCATTTAGATTAGGTCTATATGGCGAAGGAGACACTGGTGTTACAGTAGTTGAAATGAAATAAAGACTTGGGGTAATACCCCAAGTCTTTATTTAACCAATCGATTTATAATTGGTATTTTTTTCATCAAAATGACAATCAATAAACTCAATATTAAAATAATTATTGCATAAACTATGTTAAATGAAAAATTACATAAAAATGGATACTGCTCTATATACCCTTTTGTAAGATTAATAAATATTTCATGAACGAAATAAATACCAAGCGTATTACAAGAAATTAATCGAATCAAACCTACATCTTTTTTCAAATTTAGGCAAAGAACATATATACATATCACATTAATTAATGTGAAGACAGTGTCATATCCATTCCAAATTAAATCCCACATACGATTTAAAGTCTTTGTATAATAAATGCCAATTCCCCAAAGACACAGGCACGATACTATCATAGTTATGACTGCAATAATATTTCTTTTTAATGGTTTAACAGCTAAAATTTTATCTTTGAAATTATAAACTAATCCACCAATACAAAAGTATGCAAATGCATAGCCGTAAAGATTTCTAAATGGATTGAAAAAGTTGAAAAAGTTAAAACCCTCCAAAGGTGTTGTCTTATTAAAAAATGTGGTTAACGCAATACTAGCAGACTCATTTAAAAAAGAATTTCCAATTGTAAAAATAGTACACATGATCAAAAAATAATAAAAAACATTTTTCTTATTATCATATGCGGTTTTTAATAGTGGGAAAAATAGATATATGCATACTAAAGTCCCAATGAACCATAGCGACTCTATCCACCCTAATTTCCAGTCCCACAAGCCTCTCAAAATTTCAATTGGTGTCAAATATTCATTCCTAATTGGCATCAAAATGAGTATTTTAATAAGTCCCCAAACAAAACACAGAGTCACAAGTTTAAGAATTTTGTATATATGTTTCTTAAGGTTAAACTCTCTGTTAAAAAGCAAATATCCATTAGCAAAAAAGAAAAGTGCTACACATGGTGCTATTAATGTTTTTAAAAAGAATCTTAAATAATTAATTGGTGATGCATCGCCAATTATATAACAAGAATAAATTGGACTATGGCACATTATAACTAATAGAATTGCAACACATTCTAATAGATCAATTCCAACTTCTCTTTCTTTTTTTGGCTCGTGTTTTTTTGCGATGTCACTTTCATTACTTTTTTGTTTAACGTTAGTCATGTCATCTCCCCTTTTTACCTAATGATTATATCATATTTTTCATAGCATATTAAATTAATAAAATATCCCCTGGCGTAGCCAAGGGATTAACAAATAATACTATATTTAATTTATATTCAGTGCTATTTCTCTAAAAATCTATATCTTCCTTAGTTGTGATAGTAAAGTCATAATCAACCTTTGCTTTTGAATCCAAATACGCTTTTATTGACGAATTATTCTGTTTTGGAAATTGTCTAATTATATTAGATAATTCGGTATCAGAAAGTTTGCGAACATCAATTGTAACAGAATCTCTAGCTCCGTCTTTCCTCATGAACAGGCCAAACATCTGTAAATGTCAATATATACTTTTCTTTCTTACTAGTATTTATAAAAGAAGATTCTAAAATTGTTGAGAATCCACCCTCTATATCAGGGTTTGAAACAGTCCAATCGCTTAAAATCATATTATATCTTAAATTTTTCAGAATATCTTCTGTTTCTTTGTTGTTCTCACTTGAAATCGTAAAGTCATAATCAACTTTTGATTTTGCATCTAGATATTCTTTTATTGTAGAGATTTTCTGTTTTGGATGTTGATTAATTATGTTAGATAATTCGGCATTGGAAAGTTTGCGAACATCAATTGTAACAGCATCTTTATGTCCGTCTATCTTTATGCACTTGCCAAACATCTGAAAATGTCATAGTATACATTTCTTTTCTACTAGTATTTACAAATGTAGAGCTCAAAATAGTTGCATATCCACCTGGAACATCTTTATTTTGTTGAACCCAATCAGTTGTAATTACATCATAAGATAGTCCACCTAAGATATCATCATCATTACTTTTATTCGATGAGCTTGTAAGAATTACAGTATTGGTATTTGCATCCCAGTCAACACCAACTCCAACTAAATTTGCTATAGTTCTAAGTGGCAAATAGGTTCTATCCTGATATGTAATTGGATATTGAATTTCATTTGTCGTTTCATCTCTAAACACTTGATTTTGTCCATCCAAAGTTACTTTCACTTGATTATTTAGTATCGCCTGAATTGTAGTATTTGCAAGAACAAATGAAGCTCCTGCAATTGTTAAACCAGTTGTTAATCCTATTAAAAATCCTTTTTTCATTAGTTATCCCTCCATTTTATTATTCTTAGAGATTCTATAATTAAAAATTATGAATTATCATTACTGCATTTAATACTTTAAAAATAGCTACTTAACTTCAGTGCCTCCCCACTCAACCACAGTAAATCCAATTCTATTATGATATTCCAAATGTTGTTCTGGAATTTCAATACTTGTTTCTAACCCTTTAAACTGCATCAAAACTCTTATAAAAGTATCTGGGGTTTTTGAAATAATCAAAGGCATGTTCTGTTCAATTTCCTCAATTGTTTCAAATCTAATCAAATTATATTTATTTGCTTCTAATTTTGCAAGCCAGTATATTATAAATTCTTCTGCTTCTCTTTCATTAAGGCCCAAGATAGCAAGTTTTTCTTCTAAAAATCTGCTACTGTCTTCTCCTCTAACAACAAATCCATCATTCATTGGAATCGCAGTATCTCTTTTGCCTTCCCAATATAACGCATATAGTTTTTTGTAAGTTTGTTTGTCTATCAAAGTTCCATCTGGATACGCTATTACATTCCATCCATCTTGATACTCAGGATATGAGCAAATGATATTTTCTTTTTTGCCAAGTTGAACTATTAATTCTTCCTCTTTTTCAGGATATATGTATATAATAGGTTTAAAGTCTACCATTCCTCCATGGCCAATTGTATATGATTCCAATTCATAAACTGCTATATTAAAGGAATTCATTTCATTAGCAAAAACAATTCCACCTAAAATTGCAAAAATAAAACTTGTTATAACAGGAATAATTAAACTTATTTTCTTTTTCTCCTCTTCTAACGATTCATCTGTAGTTTTCTTTTTAAACGAAGTATTTAAAATCCATGCAATTATTATTAATGCAATTCCAACCCCTATGTATTTAATAAAATTCCATGAAGAATACTCAACTACATTCATTGCTTCTATAAATCTATACGTCCCATTACCTATTAAAACTATCCCAAAAACTATTAATACGCAGCAAAAAATCATAGTTAAAACTCTACATGATTTGTCCATCTAGTGTCTCCCTTCTTTATCTATATCATTTTAGAATTTAAATTCTACATTTTAGTCTCATCAAAAAGCTAACTAAAATATTCCCAAGTCAAGCCAACTATTATCAAATTTATCCTTCTTTTTTAATTCTACACTATTCAAGAACAAAAATCAAAAAGACAAAAAGCATAAAAAATGAAGAATATAGACTTGCTCGAAATGAATTCTTCGAACAAGAAAAGTATTCTTCAATTATTTTATTATAAAGCAAGTGTGGAGCGGGTAATGGGAATCGGACCCACACTCTAGCCTTGGGAAGGCCATGTTCTACCACTAAACTATACCCGCAATTTATGGAGCCAACGACAAGAATCGAACTTGCGACCTGCTGATTACGAATCAGCTGCACTACCGACTGTGCTACGTTGGCATCGCATCGTAAATTATATACTTTAAAGCAACTTTGTTCAAGCAAATATTTTAAAATGTACCTCATTACTATTTAAAGTTTTTTTCTTGCTATTTCAAGAAGTCCTAAATTCGTAAATCCATAAACTTTTACTATTCCATTATCTTTTCTAGCTTCTTTCTTTGCAATGCTAATTACCTCTTCTTTATGTTCACTACTTTCCATGTTAATAAAATCAACAATTATTATTCCACCTAGATTTTTAAGTCTTATTTGTTTCATAATCTCTTTTGCTGCTTCTAGATTAGTATTAGTTACAAAAGCTTCTTTATCTTCATTCTTCTTTCCAATTCTTTTACCCGAATTAACATCTATTGCCCAAAGTGCTTCGGTTTTATCTATAACTATAAATCCTCCTGATTTAAGCCACACTTTTTTATTATTTATCTTCTCAAACTTAGACAATAATCCAAATTCGTTAATTATATTTGAGCAATTCATATGCAAAACTTCTATATCGTCAAATGATGAGTCTCTTAACGCTTTGATTATTCTTTCATATACTGCTTTGTCATTAACATATATTTTCTTTGTAGACTTTTTTAGTAGTTTACTAACTAAAAATTCTTCAATCAAGTTTGCATCATATATAAGTTTAATATCATTATCATGTTCTAAATTAGCTAATAAGTTGCCCTTTATTTTTGTAGATACTTTTGCTCCTTTATTGCCGGTTGAATTTTTTTGAACTTGGACAACTATATATTCGTTTATTTTAAAGTCATCGACTTTTCTATCTTCTAAAAAACAATTTTTATCTAGTCCGCAGTCAATAAAGGCCATATTTCTTTTTCTACTAATATTAACCACTTTCCCAGAATAAATATTGCCTATAATTGATCTGTTGCCATCTTTATATTCATAGTATTCAACAATATCTCCGAGCTTCTAATACAATTATTCTTATCGCATCATCAATATGTTCTACAATTATTTCCTCCAAAAAATCACTCCTACTAGTTATATTCGTTCATTGCATGTGCAACATCTGTATTTATAATTAATCTAATTGCACTTACTGCGTCATTTATAGCTTTCTTTATTTCTTTTTCCTCTTCTTTTGAAAACTTCCCCAAAACGTAATCAACCAAGTCAGATTCTTCCTGTGGTTTACCAGTCCCAACACGGACCCTTATAAATTCTTTCGTTCCTATCTTTTTAGTGATATCTTTCATTCCATTATGGGTTCCTGGACTACCTGAAGGCTTAACTCTAATTTTGCCAAGTGAAATATCAATATCGTCATAAACAACAATTAAATCTCCTGGTAAAATATTGAAATAATTAGCAAAATTTGAAACAAAATCCCCGCTTAAATTCATAAAAGTTTGAGGTTTGGCTAGTATGATTTTCTCACCATTTATCTTTTTTTCACCATATAGGCCATTAAATTTAGCCTTTTTAAGCTCAATATCTAGCTCCTCGCTCAAAGTATCAATTACCCTAAAACCGAACATTATGTCTCGTTTTTTCGTATTCTTTTCCTGGATTTCCAAGCCCAACAATAAGTTTCAAAATAAACCGCCTCCAAAATTAACATAAAATGCACTATTTTGCCCAAAAGACTTGTATTTTTTCTCAAAATATAGCATAATATAAGTGGTTTTTAATGTCAACAAAGAGGCCTATTTTTTGCCTAATTGCCTCTTTTTATATAGGTTCTAAAATAATAAAAATTGTAGGAGGTTAAAATGTTTTCAAAAATCATTGATAAATTGCTAGATCCAATAGAATTTTTGTTGTTAAAACCATTAAAAATAAATACGAACGAATTTTTTGCCTATGTTTTTGGCGCTGCGTCAGTAGTTTTGGCCATTGATAGGCTTTTTCAATATATTAGACTATTTTTTACAGGAGAATTCGCATTTTATTGGTCTACTGTGGGGTACGCAATAGCTATAGCTTGTCCTTTTTTAGCATACATTTTTCTATGTGCTTCACCAAAAAGAAAGACTCTTAGAGACCCAATGCACTACTTTGTATTTTTCTCTTTATTACTTTATGCAATTGTAATTGGAATGATTGCACAATGGACTAATGAAGGTCTTTGGTATATAGTCATGAAATACTCAAACCTTAAGATTATTATAAGAACTATGCCAGAAATTATAGGTCCTGCTATTGGTGCTCTTTCTATTTTACCTCCATGTTTAACGTTCAAATCGATGTGGAACTATTACATTGGAAATGTTGTTGACGGCAATAGGGACTGGATTGAATCATTTGAGGAATTCAAAGGATTTAAACTTGAAGGTGCTGCCAATAAGAAAACTCTTCCAAGAGCTTATTTCTGTGATGCTCCAATTTGTGTCGATGAAAAAACAGGTAAAATAACCATGATACCTGAAAAAATTAGATTTGAGGCTACAATGGTTGAGGGTGCTACAGGTACTGGTAAAACTGCTACAATCGTTGAGCCAATGTGTGCCAATGACATTGAAAGAAAATACTTCTTTAGAGAACTTAGCAAGAAAATGGCTCATCACGCTCTTTCTACTGGAATGGCTGAGCTTAATGTTCCATATGGTAATGATTACTTAAACCAAAACTTTAATTTATCATTCATTACTCCAAAGCCAGAAAGATTGGCAGAATTTAAAGAATACACTAAGGACATGATTAGAGCTGTCGACGCTGAAACTAATGAACTTTACTTTAGAAACATTGGATTTACACTTGTAGCTCCAGATAATGCATGCATAGAGCGTGTTCAAAAAGTTGCCGCTGCATATAAAGTTCCTGTTGATGTAATTGACCCAACAAACCCTGATTCTTTTGGTATCAATCCATTTACAGGTAAGGATCCTGCAAAAATAGCTGCAATCATCTCTACCGTATTAAAAGCTATGAATGATGCCGAAGGCGGAAAAGATGATACATTCTTCCAAAGTGTTGCACAACAAGCATTTGAAAACTTAGCTATTTTACTTAAATTAATTTATCCTAGAATGCATGATGGTGAACTTCCAACACTAGAAGACATGCTTGCAATCCTTAATAACTTTGATATCGCTGAAGAAATGTGTGAAGTATTAAAGAAAGATGCAAAGCTTGCAGAAGACTATAAATCACTTGTTGGATACTTTGAAAAGAACTTCTATAAGCCTCCTGTAAATATACATGGATACGAAATATCAAGTACTTATGGTAGTGGTAGAAGAAAAACCGAAGAAGTTGTTTATGGTGCTATTACACAGCTAGATAACTTCCTTAGAAACCCAGGTGTAAAAAATGTATTGTGTAGTAGAAATCACAATATAAATTTTGACCAAGCGCTTCAAAATGGTGAAATCATTACTGTTTGTACTCGTCAAGGTGCGCTTGGTGAAATTCACCAAAGAGCCTTTGGAATGTTCTTTATTCTTTCATTTAAAGATGCAGTTCTAAGAAGACCTGGAAATGAAGATTCACGTACTCCTCACTTTGTGTATATCGATGAGTTTCCTCTATATATTAATAAAGATGTTGAGGCATTCTTTACACTATTTAGAAAGTATCGTTGTGGAACACTTATAACAATCCAAAATTTAAGTCAGCTTTCAAGAGTTAAATCTTTAGACTTTAGAGATATTGTTCTTACAAATACAAAATCACAAATTGTATTTGGAGACTTAACTGAACTTGAAAGTGAATTTTGGTCTAAAGAATTAGGTCAAAAGAAACTTTGGAAATATCGTCCAAGTAAGATATATGATACTAGTACTCCAGAAGGAGACCGAGCTCAAACAGAAGCAATGATGGGTCAAGAAAAAGGATATACAGAAAATTATAAGCCAGGAAAAATATTTAACCTTAAGTTTAAGCAATGTGTTTATAGAACAAAAGATTTCAAAGGCGGCAGGATTGTTGGTTTAGGTACATCAGATTTTATAAAATCTGATTATTATAAAGAACATAAAATGTCCGAATATGATTTTGACTTTTATGGTCACAATACAAACGGAAATAAGAGCGGAAACGACAATGCTTCTCCAATTGCAAGTGATAGTTCATCAGGTGGAGCTTCACCAATAAGTAGTGGAAGTGGCTTAAATGAGTTTGGTACTTCGATTGTATCAGCAAATAATAAAGTTGAAGATATATATATTGACTTAGATGGTGATGGAATAAATGATATGACATACTCAGATCCTGTAATAGTTAAGGATTCTGCGCCAAAGAATTCAAAAAAGAATTCTTCAAACTCAACTGATTCAAATTCAGATGAAGAAGCAATAATAAAATATTAAAAAATGTCCTCAGGAATAAACCTGAGGACTATTTTTATTTTTCTAATAGTGGAGTTTTGATTATTTCTTTTTGATATTTTCCTGTTTCCTTATTCTTTCTAAATGCAATTAGGCTTGTATCAAGACTTTCTTCTAATTGTCTTAAATCTGTTGTGTAGTATACTTCTATTCCCTCTAAATCGGCTTGAACTCTCATATAGTCTTTAAATATTTCCACTAAGTGATTTTCATCTTCACCTATTATTATTAACTGAGGCTTTTTGTCAAATCCACAATCTTTTGCTTGGAAATTTTTATAGAAGTTTTCATACAATTTAATCTTCTCCATAAACTTCTCTTCCCAACCTGGATTACGCC
>JAEEHF010000041.1 GCA_016280725.1 Bacillota bacterium
TACATCCGGGAAATGTTCAGTATGTGGCTATCAATGTTCACATACGGATAAAGAAGTACATTATGCAGCTGCAGGAGATAAAGGACACACGTCATGGATGAAATGTAAAAATTGTCCTTATACTCAATCAAGTGTAACAATATATCCTCACACAGGTTTTAGTGATGGTATCTGTGATGCATGTGGATATACGACCCAGACAGGAACTGTGTCAGAACCAACGAAAAATGTGACAGCTACAATAACTATTCCAAGAACTGTAGAGGAAGGAAAAACGGCAAAAGTAGAGGTTAAAATCGAACCGTCGAACGCAAGTAAGATAACTTATAATTATGATTCGAGCGTAAAAGAGGTCGCTACAATTTCTGATGATGGAGTTATAAAAGGAATTCAAGCTGGAAAATGGACTACTGTATCTGTAATAATTAGACAAAATGGTACAATAATTAAACAAGCAACTCAGCAGGTTCAGGTTGTGAAAACTGGTAATGAGAACACACCACCAACAAATATTACTAGTGGAGATCCGCAGACTGTTACACCTCATACACACGTTTGGGATACCACTAAGTGGGCTGTCGATGGTACTCAGCACTGGCATGCATGTACAGTTGCAGGATGTACAGAAAAGAAAGATGCAGCAAATCATACTAATGCAACTATTTATGTAAGTTTAGGTAGTGTTAAGCATAAGAAGACATATGGTTGTACAGTATGTAAGAGATCAACATTAGTTCCTGCAGAGGAAATACAAGAATATCATGATTTTGATAATAATGGTAAGTGCACAAAGTGCGGTGAAACTAAGGAGAACATAGCTCGACAAGCAAAGAACATAAGCATAACAATAGAATCAAATGGAAATAAAGTTCGTGTAGGTAGTCGACTAAACCTTACAGCTAAACTATCTAATGGTGGAAGTACAGAAAACGCAAGTTGGAATGTAGAAAACATTGAAGGACAAGGTACATTAGATCCTAAGAAGGGTACTACTGTTTCACTTAAAGGTGACAAAGTAGGTAAGAAAGTTTACGTTTCTGTGACGTTGAATGCTGGCACCGATAAAGAACCTAATTATGTTCGTGCATTTAAATGTATAGAAGTATATAACTATAGTGGCACAGGCAATGGAGACCAAGGCGATAAAACACAACCAGAAATTAGCAATGGACAAGCTACAATATTCAAGAACCAAAAACTTGAAAATGGCAGATTTACGGTTAGAGATAATGTAAAAGTTGATAGCATTGCAATCAAAGAAAATGCTAAGAACGGTACAGTTGAAAACTTAAGACTTTCTGGTGATTCGCTTGCTCTATTTGATTACACACCTAAGAAGGACTTTGTTGGAACAGATACATTTACAGCAATTGTTAAAGATGTTGCTGGTAATGAATCAGATCCAGGAAAATTTACTATAGAAGTTAAAGAAGATAATGAAGCTCCTACATTAAATGATCAAAGTTTTGAAACTGTTAAGAATACACCACTTACATTAACAATAGTTGTTAGAGATAATCAAGGTGGTTCCGGTGTAGATAAACTAAATATAACAAGTAATCCATCGATGGGTGGAACACTAAGAGCAGGAAATAGAATTGGAGAATATACTTATACTCCAGCAACAGATTTTGTTGGTGATGATGTATTTGAAGTGACAGCAACAGATAAAGTTGGAAACACTTCTGCACCTGCAAAGATTACAGTTCACGTATTAGAATCTGGCGCAGAAATTGGTGCTCCTCAAGGTCAAGACTCTTACGAAACAATTTATCAAGATGAGCAACTTGCTTCATACATAAATACAACAAGTACTGTAACAAAGGTAATTGTTACTCAAGCTCCTGAATATGGAACTGTAAATGATGGTGCAAGTGAGTGGGATACGATTGGTTATATCTACGCTCCTAAGGATGGATTCTATGGACCAGATGAATTTAAGGTTAAATTAGCAAATTCAAATGGTGAGTCAAACGAAATTACGGTTCATATAACAGTTAAGAAGAGACTTACAGAATCAGATATTACAACACAGGAAGGTAAGAATATTCAAATTCATGTTAATGAGACATACACGTCTAATGAATTACCAACAGTTGATTACAATAATGATCCAATAACTTACTTTATTTCGGTAGAGCCACAAAATGGTACTGCTACAATAGAAAATGGAAACGTAATTAAATATGTTCCAAATAAAGATTATATTGGTACAGATTACTTCTCAGTATTGGTAACAAATGGTCATGATACATTAACAATAGATTATAGTGTTACTGTTCTTCCAAATGATATTGATATTTCTAAGGAACATATGTGGTATATCAGAGGATACGAAGACTACACAGTAAGACCTGAAGGAATAGTTACAAGAGAAGAACTTGCAACAATCTTATACAGAATTGACACAGATTCAGTTGATGTATATGTAGAACCAGTTATGTCATACTCAGATGTAAGTCCAGATAGATGGTCATATAACGCAATCATGTATCTAACAAACTTAAATGTGTTAACTGGATATCCAGATGGAACATTTAAACCATCACAAACTATGACTAGAGCAGAACTTGCTGCTGTTGTTGCAAGATATGCAAATCTAGATTCACAAACAATTATACCTTACTACGATGTTAACGAAGGTCACTGGGCAAGAGAAGTTATTGCTCAAGTAACAGCAAGAGGATTCTTCACAGATGATGACAATGGTGCTTTCGGACCAGATGTTGCTCTTGAAAGAGGATATGCTACTAGAGTAATCAATAGATTACTAGAGAGAAATGATTCAACAGCACGTGTTGATGATTGTCCATTCTCAGATTTACCAGAGACACATCCATACTACCATAGCATGGTTGAAGCATTTTCATACCATACATCAACATTTGATGCAAATGGAAATGAAGTTTGGGAATCTCATTCATATCCATGGTTAACATTTTAATAGTTAAGTAATTTATAGGCCAAAGCTTTATATGCTTTGGCCTTTTTGCACGCTATTTTATTGATTATTATTCAACTTTTTGGTATCATGAATTAGGAAAAATTATTTTATGAAAGGACATTAGAAATGAAGAAAAGTATTATATTTTTAGCAGCTTTAGCATTAATTGCGAGCATGGCTCTTACTGGTTGTGAATTTCCAAGTAAAGGAGAAAGTTCAGGAGATAAGGTTACATCAGGTGAATATGTTTCTCCATATGCAAATTCAAAGGACATTTTTGCTAAATACTATGAAAAAGCAGATAAACTTATGAAAAATATGAGTACAAAGGAAAAGGTTGGGCAACTATTTCTAGCAAGATACCCTAGTAAATATGAAGATGCGAATAAAGAAATAGAGAGCTTATATCCAGCTGGATACATTCTTTTTGCAGATAATGTTAAGGTTGAAACACAAACATCCCTTAAGGATAAAATTGATGCCAATCAAAAGCGTGCAAAAACACCTATGTTCATTGCAGTTGACGAAGAAGGCGGAACTGTAGTTAGAATCAGTTCTTCACCAGTATTTAAGGAAAAGCCATATTCATCACCAATGGATATCTATACAAAAGATGGCATGGAAGGTGTGGTAGAGAATGCTACTGAGAAATCTCAGTTTTTGAAGGGCCTAGGAATTAACATGAATTTAGCTCCAGTAGTTGATGTTCCAACTTCTAAAAAATCATTCATATATAAACGTTCATTTGGAACTGATAAAGAATTAACTGCAGAATTTGCAAAAGAAGTTATTGAAGCAATGAACGATGAAAAAATAATTTCATGTATGAAACACTTCCCAGGCTATGGGGATAATGCAGACACGCATAAAGATGTTGCAACTGATAAGCGTAAAGAAGAAGCATTTTATTCTGGAGATTTTCTTCCATTTGTTGCTGGAATTAAAGAAGATGCTCCTGCTATTATGGTTTGCCACAATATAGTACAAGCCTTTGATAAAGATAATCCAGCGTCACTTTCTAGGGAAGTGCATGATGTTTTAAGAAACGACTTAGATTTTTCAGGGCTTATTATTACAGATGATTTAGCGATGGCTGCTGTAAACAAATATGTTAAATCTAATAGCGCAGCAAAAACTGCACTACTTGCAGGAAACGATTTAATTATCACATCTTCATTAAGCACGCATGTAGATGAAATTCTTAATGCGATTACAAATAAAGAATTAGACATAGAGCTTGTTAATAACGCTGTTAGAAGAATACTTGCAGCTAAGATGTATTATGGAATAATAGAGTCAAAGTGAGGCGAAGATGACTGAAGAGATAAAGAGAAAAATTATTCAAATTGCTCTAGCCAGTGTTTTCCTTGTGCTAGCAATTGTATTTCAGAATAATACAAAGTGTGATGATTGGGTATATCTACTAGTTTTTCTTGTTCCATATTTAATTGTTGGATTTGATGTTTTAAAAGAAGCTATTGAAAAACTTGTTCACAGAGAGCTTTTTGAGGAAGATTTTCTTATGAGCCTTGCGACAATGGTTGCAATGTTTATTGGATTTTTGCCAAATCAAGAGCCAATGTTTCATGAAGCAGTCTTTGTAATGCTATTTTTTAAGATTGGTGAGCTATTTGAAGAAATTGCAGAGGGGAAATCCGAAAAGTCAATCAACGAACTAATAAAGCAAAGACCTGACTACGCCAATTTATTAAATGGTGAAAAAATAACTAAAGTAAATCCAGAAAAAGTTAAAGTAGGAGATACTATTGAAGTTTATCCTGGAGAAAAGGTTCCACTAGATGGAGTAATTATTCGTGGGGATACATCAGTTAATACTTCTGCACTTACTGGCGAAAGTGTTCCTAGAGATATTAAAGAGGGAGAGCAGATTAGCTCTGGATTTATTAATATTTCAAATAATATAAGAGTAAGAGTTACTAAGGCATACGATGAATCATCATATTCGAAGATTATTAACTTGGTTAAAGAGGCAACCGAAAGAAAATCTTCAAGTGAAAAGTTTATAACTAAGTTTGCAAGAATTTATACACCAGTTGTTGTAGTTCTTGCGATACTTATTTCTTTTATACCACCTCTAGTGCTTGGTGATTTTAGTGGTTTATTTACTGAATGGCTTGTTAGAGGACTTACATTCTTGATTGTTTCATGTCCATGTGCTTTAGTTATTTCAGTTCCGCTTGCATTTTTTGGAGGTATTGGCTCACTTTCAAAGCATGGAATTTTAGCTAAAGGTGCTACTTACCTTGAAAATGCGTGCAAAGTTAAAAACATTGTATTTGATAAAACGGGAACGCTTACTAAAGGTAATTTTGAAGTATCTGTTATACATCCAGAGAAGATAACCGAAAACGAATTATTACATTTATCTGCACATGTTGAAAGATATTCAAAGCATCCAATAGCACTTTCACTAAAGGAAGCATACAAGGATGAAGATGATGATTGCAAAGTTGAAGTAGTAGAGGACATATCTGGATTTGGTATAATTGCAAATGTTAATAATAAAAAGATTGCAGTTGGAAATACAAAGTTAATGGATAAGCTAGGTGTTTCATGGAAAGCATGCGAACATGTTGGTACGATTGTTCATGTTGCAATAGATGATGAGTATGCAGGGCATATTGTCATTTTAGACCAAGTAAAAGAAGAGGCTATAACGAGTATCTCTTTGCTAAAAAAATCTGGTTATAACTTATTTATGCTTACAGGAGACCACAAAGAAGTTGCAGAAGACTTATCTAACAAATTACAATTAAATAATTATTATTGTGACTTACTTCCAGAAGATAAAGTTACAAAACTAGAAGAAATAAAAAAAGAAGGCAAAACAATTTTTGTTGGCGATGGAATAAATGATGCTCCAGTTATTGCAAGCGCAGACATAGGCGTTGCAATGGGAGCATTGGGTCAAGATGCCGCAATTGAAGTTGCGGATGTCGTTATAATGGATGATAGTATATCTAAAATTAAATCATTTTTGGATATCTCAAAAAAAGCAGTTTCTATTGCATACCAAAATATTGTAATTGCCATCGCAGTTAAAATGATTGTGTTAATTTTAGCATTTTTAGGATACGCACCAATGTGGCTTGCAATATTTGCAGATGTTGGAGTTACAGTAATCGCAGTATTAAATGCAATGAGAACATTAAGAATATAAAAAGGGCACCCCTAAAACGGGGTGCCTTAGTTTTTTGCTTAGCTAAGCGCTTCAATAATCGAAGGCTTAACGTCGAGTACATAATCGAACACTTTCTTGTTGGAAAGAAGACGAATGACGTTTGCAAGGTCATTGGGATCAATAGGCTTGGAATCACCATTGGAGTCAAAGAAGAAAGATTCAATATATGACCAAACCTGGTAGATTGCTTTGGATTTGGAATAGCCCAAGACATCTTTCAAGAAGCTGATTGTCTCAGTAAGAATAGTACCATCAAAGGCAATCATAATCAAGTTGAGGTAAAGTTCAGCGTCTTTCAAAAGATCAGAGAAGTCTTCAGAACGATACTCTTTAAGGATGCGCATTGTCTTGTATGTTTCCACCAAGTACTCAGAAACGCAATTAATGGTACTTTCGTCGAAATCACAGTTGATGCCAAACGTAATCAAATGATGAATATAGCACGAATAAATATCGGAAGTGAGGGACGGATAGTACTGCGCAAGCGCATGAATAGTATCAGGGGGGATCAAATCAAGATGAGGAGAACGGACTTCACCTTGCAAAGTTTCGGCGAGCATATCGAATACCGGCAGGATTTTAGTATACCGGACCTCAAACAGATAGAGCTGTTCGATGTCAAAGGGACCGGCGTGACCCAAGAATTCTTCAAAATTTGTTTCAAAAAGTTCAGAAACAATTTCAGCAATTTCGGCAGTCTCTTGGTCTCTCATAATCGGGCGATTGAAACCATCATTCATAACGGGAGTAAAGTCTGAAAAAGACCAGGGATATTCATCGGAAGGATCACTTTCACAATCATCTGTGGCAAAGACGGGGATGTTCTTGATTGCATCGAAGAACATTACAAAGTCAATGTTATAATCAAAGCAAATGAAAAACACTGCATTGATATATTCCGTCATAAAAGAAATGATGTCATCTTCATCAAAGAACCAATCGCCAGCTTCAGTGACCATACGGAATGCTTTGAACGAGAACACTCGCAGGAATTCCTTAAGGTAAGTAGTAGATTTGGCAAGCAGAGGAGTCTTCCTAATGAATTTATCCAGGATTGCATAAATCATATCGCAAAAGCGATTCTCATCTTTTTCAATCTGAGAGAGAAGTTCCTTGATTTCCGGATAGTCGAAATAGACCTGGCTCCAAAGAACGAGCTCCTGCTCAGTTCTCATACAGGGAGTCTTAGGCTCAAATATGGGTTCCTGTTCTTTGCAAGTATCGTCGGGTTCAGGTGCAGGGTAAGCGGGAATTGAAGGTTCTTCTTGGCTGCTCTTCTGACGAGTGAAAAACGACTTGAAACTCATTGCTGTACCTCCTTAATTAAGTCGGTCCTATGGAAAACGATTGAAAGCACGGTTATTATACCCCAAACCCCGACATATGTCAACCAGACCAGGTTTTTGGGGACACGACGGTCACACCTGCTCACCAGGTTTTTAGGGACAGGTCAGGCGGAATTATTTTTTAGAAATGATGTTGCACAATAATCTAAATGCTGATATTATATCTATAGTTTAATAACGATTTGGGGGGCTAGTTTATCTAGCCCTCTTTTTGTTTGAAAGGAGACAATTATGCCACGATTAGCAAGAAAAAGTATTGAAACATCTTATTTACATGTTATGGTTCAAGGAATAAAAAAGGAATTCATTTTTGAAAACAAAAAGTATTTGATGTATTATCTTCAGTTGATTAAAGAAAATATACAAACAGATCTGTTTGAGCTTTTAGCTTATTGTATGATGAATAATCATGCACACTTTTTGTTTTTTGTGAATGATATTTGTGCATTTGAAAAGTATATGCATTTTGTGAATCAAAAATTTGCACAGAAATATAATTTGGAAAATGAAAGAGTAGGAGTTGTATTTAGAAACCGATATAAAGTTGAACCAATTTATGATACTGCTTACGTAAGCAACTGTATTAAATATATTCATGAAAATCCAGTCAAAGCGCGGAATGGTTAAAGAATGCAAAGACTATATATTTTCATCATATAACGAATATTTGCATAGTACAGGTGTCTCTAGAAATGAAGCGCTAAAATACGTATTTGGAAATAATGCTGATTATATGGAATTAATTATTAATTCATTCGATCGAAAATTTATTGATATAGATGGTACGTATAGAATAGAAGATAGAATTGAAAATGGGATTAAAGAATTCTTCAAAAGAACTCATTATGACTGGCAACAGCTATTGACGAATAGAAATGTATTAAAAAAAGCGGTACATTTTATGAAGCAAGAGTGTAATATAAATTATAAAGAGATAGGAAATTTCTTTGGAATATCCAAGAACATCATGGACAAATTACAAAAGAATGCTTAAGCAGATCTAACTGACCTGTCCTCAAAAACCTGGTGAGCAGGTGTGACCGTCGTGTCCCCAAAAACCTGCTTGAAATTTTGGAGATGTTAAATTATGATAATAATATGAAAAGGAGGAGAGATTATGAAAGGTTATATTATAAATCCTGATAGAAAAGTAGTAGAGGCGGTTACAAATGGTCTTTACAAGAAAGATGGACATTGTCCTTGTAGAGTTATTAAAGACGACACAACACTTTGCCCATGCGATGATTTTATTCAAAATCAAAATTGTGTATGCAAACTATATGTTAAACAAGAAGAAACAAACGAGCAGTAGAGTTTGTATTTAGTTCTCACGAAGGAGAGATGATAAATGTCAACAGTACACAATGAAGCAAAAGTTGGAGAAATAGCAAAAACGGTTATTATGCCAGGCGATCCGCTAAGAGCAAAAGCTATTGCAAAAAAATACTTAAAAGATGCAAAGCTTGTGAACACTGTAAGAGGAATGTATGCTTATACAGGAACATACAAAGGTAAAAAGGTTACTGTTATGGCACACGGCATGGGAATGCCAAGTGCAGGAATCTATTTCTATGAACTTTTTCATCATTATAAAGCAGATACAATTATTAGAATTGGCTCGTGTGGTGCATATAGAGAAGATTTAAAACTTATGGATACAATTCTAGTTAATAAAAGTTATACTGAAAGTAACTATGCTTTTACGCTAGATAATAAGCATGTAACTTCAGCACAAGGTACAAAAGAACTAAACAAAAAAATCGCTGATGTTGCTAAAAGGCTTGGTAGAAAGTTAGTTAAGGGAAATATAATCACATCAGATTGTTTCGATTGGTATATGACTGACGTTAATAAATTTTACAACAGAATGCCAAAAGACCCTAATATAGTGGCTTGCGAGATGGAAGCTTTTGCATTATTTTATATTGCAAAGATTCTTAAAAAACAAGCAGCATGTTTATTAACCGTTGTGGATTCTCACTTTAACGACGATCATGTTAGTCCAAAAGAGAGAGAAAAGTCGATGAACAATATGATAGAACTAGCTCTTGAAGGTGCACTATAAAATATCCAAATTTACAATAATTATTTGGTTATGTTAAATCCGCGAAAAGCCTGATAAATCAAGGTTGTTAACCGGTTATGTATAGCAATTTTTTGTAATTTAAATGTAATAAAACTCGCAAACTTTTGAGTATAAATTGATTTGAGTTTTCAAAGTAAAATCTGTTGCAATTGCAACAGATTTTGTTTTTTCTCATTTTTATAATAAAATCATCAAGTTGAAAAAAATGACATACAAAAAAGGAGTAACAAATGAACATAGCAGGGCTTCAAAAGCTTACAACTAAAGACTTTCCTGGCATTTTGGCATGTATTGTTTTTACAAAAGGATGCAACCTTAAATGTCCTTACTGCCAGAATTCAGAGCTAATTCCACTTGTTGGACCTGTCACAGAAAATTCGCTTACTAGTGAAGATGTGATTGAGTTTTTAAAACAAAGGAAAAACGTTCTCGATGGAATTGTTATTACTGGAGGAGAGCCGTTACTTCAAGTAGATATTAAGGACTTTCTAAAAAGTGTTAAAGAAGTCGGATACAAAATAAAACTTGATACGAACGGAACAACTCCATCGCTTCTAAAAGAATTAATTGATTCAAGTCTTATTGATTACGTTGCGATGGACATTAAAAACGATTTTGAAGGCTTTGGTAAAACGTGCGGAGTGAATAATATTAATACTAATAATATTGTTCAAAGCATTGAAATTCTTAAAGCCTCACCAATTGATTATGAATTTCGAACTACAATAGTTAAAGAATTTCATAATCAAGATTCAATTTTAAATATTTGCAAAATGATTGGTAAAGAACCAAAATACTTTTTACAAAACTTTGAAGATAGCAGTAATGTTATGAACCATGACTTACATGGTTTCACAACAGAGGAGTTACAAGAAATACAAAAACACTTTGAAAGAGAATACTCTAATTTGAAAGTTAGAGGGCTGAATTGATTGTTTAGTATTTAAAAATCAATCCAATTATCGTGGTTCAAAAAGGGTACGCCCCTATTCCTTCGGAATGAGGGACATCCCCATTTTCAAACCACTCTTACGAAGCAAAAATATAAAGTTAAATAGTATGCATCAATTTTTACGCATACTACAAAAGAAAAGGAGAACAAGAATATGAAAAGTACAGAACTAGACTATAAGAAATTAATTGAAAGTTATTTACATGTAGAGGATTGGAGAGTTAAAGAAAACTCTACTGTTACATATAGTATTGGAGGACTTATTTTAAACAACTCTGGCGCAGTTACTGCAAATTACTGGCTAAATGAAGTATATGATGAAGAAATCGCAAAAGCACATAAAAATTGCGATATTCATCTACATGACTTATCTATGCTTTCAGGCTATTGCGCTGGTTGGAGTTTAAAACAATTAATTAAAGAAGGCCTTGGAGGAGTTCCAGGGAAAATTACTTCTACACCTGCAAAGCATTTAAGTACTCTATGCAATCAAATGGTTAACTTCTTAGGAATCATGCAAAATGAATGGGCTGGTGCTCAAGCATTTTCATCATTTGATACTTATCTTGCTCCTTTTGTAAAAATAGATAATTTAACTCAAAAAGAAGTTAAACAATGCATTCAATCATTTGTTTATGGTGTTAATACTCCATCTAGATGGGGAACACAAGCTCCATTTACAAACGTTACACTAGATTGGACAGTACCTGCCGACCTTGCAAGTCAAAAAGCTATCGTTGGTGGAGAAGAAATGGACTTCACATATGGCGATTGCAAGAAAGAAATGGATATGGTTAATAAAGCATTCATCGAAGTAATGATTGAAGGTGATGCTAATGGTAGAGGATTCCAATACCCAATCCCAACATATTCAATTACAAAAGATTTTGATTGGTCAGAAACTGAAAATAATAAATTATTATTTGAAATGACAGCTAAATATGGAACACCATATTTTTCAAACTATATAAACTCAGACATGGAACCTTCAGATGTTCGTTCTATGTGTTGCAGACTTCGTCTTGACTTAAGAGAACTTCGTAAGAAGAGTGGTGGATTCTTTGGAAGCGGAGAATCTACTGGTTCTGTTGGCGTAGTTACACTTAATATTCCAAGACTTGCTTACACATCAAAATCTGAAGAAGAATTCTATGAGAAACTAGACCACATGATGGACGTTGCTGCCAGAAGCTTAAAGATTAAAAGAGATACTATTACTAAATACTTAGAAGAAGGATTATACCCTTACACAAAGAGATATTTAGGAACATTTGGAAATCACTTCTCAACAATTGGTTTAGTTGGAATGAACGAAGCTTGCTTAAATGCTTGCTGGTTAAAGAAAGATTTAACAACTAAAGAAGCTCAAGACTTCACAAAAGATGTTTTAAATCATATGAGAAACAGACTTTCTGATTATCAAGAAAAATATGGAGATCTATTCAACTTAGAGGCAACTCCAGCTGAATCAACTTCATATAGACTTGCTAAGAAAGATAAAGAATTATATCCAGAAATCATTACAGCATCAAATGATGATACACCATACTATACAAATAGTTCACATCTTCCAGTAGGATATACAGATGATATCTTCTCAGCTCTAGATATTCAAGACGAACTTCAAACACTATATACATCTGGAACAGTATTCCATGCATTCTTAGGTGAGAGACTTCCAGATTGGAAAGCTTGTGCAAACCTAGTTAGAAAGATTGCTGAAAATTACAGACTTCCATACTATACAATGTCACCAACATATTCAGTATGTTCAAATCATGGCTATATTACTGGTGAAGTATGTAAGTGCCCGGTATGCGGTAAAGAAACAGAAATTTATAGCCGTATTACAGGTTACTATAGACCAGTTAAGAACTGGAACAATGGAAAATTAAAAGAATTCCAAATGAGAAAAGAATATGTTGTTGAAACATCAAAATTAAACAAAGAAGAACCAGCTTGTAAAGTTGAAGAGCCAGCTAAGGAAACAAAAGAAATAACAAATAATGTTATCGATTTCCAAATTCCAAACGTATCAAATACTGACTCTGATGGTGCAGTATCAGAAAATGGCTTATATCTATTTGGTATGAAAACCTGCACAAATTGTGAAACAGCTAAAGAGTTTTTTGCAATGAACAAAGTAAATTATAACTACATAGATGCCGAGGATAATATTGACACATCTGTTAAATTTGGAGTAGTTCATACACCTACTTTAATAGCTGTAAATGGCGGAAATGTTCAAAAATTTGATACTTTGAATTCTATTGAAGATTACATAAAAACACAGTTTTAGGTAAAAACACTTGATTTTATGGCATGATAGTGGTAAATTAACCGGGTGCCAAGTTTTATACATTCTTAACCTAGTTGGAGAGGAGAATGAAGTATGCCTAAGAACTGTCTCGAGAACATTCACAAAATTCCGCGGCAAGAGTATCTGGAAGATGTCAATTTTAGGGTAATTCAACTTCTTATGAGATATCATGCTATGGCTGAACTTGCTAATGAAAAGATTATTAAAGGTCTTTTTGATCAAGAGTGCAGTAAAGACATGGCATCAGATTACATGATTATGATTCGTGATGGTAATATTGAACTTACTACTACTGATATTGAAGCATTTTGCACAATTATTGCAAATAGTTTTGGATACGATCCGGTTAGTTTTTGTAATCTTATTAAGTTTGAAGCTATGTACTATGAACCCTCTGATGATCCTCGTACTAATCTTCGTCGTCAGACAGTAGCTATTGGTAATATTTCTAATGAATTGAAGTAAAAATCATAAATCCCCCAGTTTTTTCTGGGGGATATTTGCGGGTATAGATTTTTTATAAATAGAAAGGACATAAAATGGATTCACTTATAAATATTTTAACACAAGCTGTAGGTGGACTTGGATATCTTGCACTGGCAAATAGCTATTTTAATAAAAAGAAGTCAGGTACTTTGCTAGTACAAATAGTAGCAAATATACTACTTGCCATTCATTTTTATTTGTTATCTGGGCTTACAGGAGCCGTTTGTGACATAATATGCTTAACGGCATATGTGCTTATATTTTTATTTGACAAATTCAAAGTTAAGAAGAAAAAGTTGCTTATATGCTTAATAATTCCTTGTGGCATAGCAATTGCGCTTCTTACATATAAGGACATTTTTTCAATATTACCGATTGCTGCATCTTGTATGGTAATTGCCTCTTTTATGACAGAGAGTCAGTTTATTGTTAGGACAGTTGGTCTTATTTCGGCAGTTTGTTGGTTAATTTATGGAATAATTTTCCAATCTTACGTGTCTATTGTGTTCGAAATAATAATTATCATTTCAACAATTGTATCCATAGTAAAAAACAAAAAAGGTGAAGAATAAACTAAAAATACCCATTAAAAGTCCATAAAAGGATTTTTGATGGTTTTTTTATTTATATTGATTTCGGCTGTATATTGCTTTTGACGATATCTTGTAACATTTTTTTAATTAAAAAAAAGCTCAAATTATGGTATAGTTAAAGGGAATATATATATTAATATTTTATAAAAAGAGGAGATAATAATGAAGAAGATTTTTTTGATATTGGCATTAATAACTCTATGCTTTGTGGTAGTTGCATGCGATGAAAATAACAATAAGCCTACACCTATTAATACGGATAAAAGTATACCTACAAACGCTCCAATTGTGAATACTACAAAAGAACCAGAAGAAACTATTACATCAAATGAAAATCAATTTGTCTTTTCAATTGGTGAAGGAGTAACAACTATTTATACTCTTAGTGGTGATGTGGTAACCGGCCATAAAGATATTGTTGAATATGAAACAGAAGAATTAGCAAAGTCGGCAGTAGAACAGTTCAACAATGAAAAAGGAGAAGACTCTAATGTTGATAGTGTAACAGCGCAAGGAAATATTCTTACAGTCATTTATAATGATAAAGAGTACTCAAAATATACACTAGAAACACTTCGTAGTGAATTTGGAGAGTAAAAGAGTTAAGGAGAAAATAATGATACCAAAAGATTATAGAACCTTAAGAATTTCAGAGCTTGAAATTGGAGCTTTGACTGAAGAAGATATACGTGATATTGTAATGACTGATGTTCGCGAAATAGAAAAAGATGTAGAAATTCCTGATACACCAGAGAAAGAAATGGTAATTATTTTGGGAGCAACACCGGGACCGATTAGAGAAAGAGTAAAAAAAGCACTAGAAGTTGTAGACAATAGACATTCAAGGACCCTTCTATTATCAGGTGGAAAAGGATGGCACAGAAGATATAGCAAAGAAAAACCAGACGATCCGCGAGATCCTGAAGAACTTGCGGAAAAGAAACGTTATTACTTAGAAATTATTAGAGAAATAATTAGTCCAGAATTATTGGGGAGAGCTCAAAACCAAAAGGAAAGGGAACTTTATCAAATCGTTAGTTCAGAACTTGAAAAAATGGGAGATCATAGGCATCGTCAAAGATATGAGGAGAGAATAGATGATAAAGATGTAGGTATGACTGAAGCAAGAATAATGGAACTGTTAATTAAATCTATGGGAGAACCAGAAGGAGTAAATATAATTCATGAACCGCTTTCGAAAACTACACCAGAAAATGCAATACACGCAGCAAAAATATTAAGGGATAGAAACTACAGGTGTAGAAGTGGTGCTGGCAAAGATGGCGAGGAAGAAATAACTAGAGTTGTTTTGGTAACTGCACCAGAACATTGTCAGAGATCAAAGCTTACTTTTAGGCGTTACTTTTCTGATGAGATGGCACCTATACGAAAAGAATATCCACACAATAACATTTCTCTTGATAACATTCAAATTCTTGCTTGTCCTAGTACAGATCCATCAAAAACGGCTTTTAGTTTAATCAAATCTGAATGTCAAAGAATGATTTCATATTCAAGAACAAGAGAAGGTGAAAATGGGAGGATACTTCTTCCAGATGTATACGATATACCACTTGTGGAGCTTGTTGGACAAGAAAAGGCAAAGAGAATTTTTGAACATATGAGTAGATTTCTCGATACAAAAAAAGAGGGACAACAAAGTGAGATAGAATAATAAGCTGGATTGAAATTAATTTAATAAAAGGAGGGGAAAACGTTGCGTGACTTAACTATTGTAGTTATTTTGATAGCAATTTTACTAGCTGTTCTATTTGAATATTATAGTAATCCGGTAAGCACGACTTTTACAACAAACGAAGCCCCTCAATATGTAGATGGTATTGTACAAGACGTTTATAATAAAGACTTTGGAATAGTTAGCAGTAATAATAGCGTTTCTTTAAAAAAATATTATTATTCATTCTTAACAAAGGAACAGAGGGACATTTATAACAAGATTGAAAGAGGATGTAAAAATTTTGAAAGTACGATACAGCTGAACGGAAGCGAATTAAATGATGTTTATACAGCTAAGCATGCGGTTGATTCTGACAACCCTAGTTTCTATTGGACGAAGGCATTTACAATTTCAACAATGAACAATAGAGTTCGTTCTATTGAGTTTAATGTTCCAAATGATGCCAAGTCAAAACTTGAAACAATTAACACAATTGCAGACGCGGTAATACAAAACTTATCTGGAAATGATGTTAATAAATTAAAAATGCTTTATGATTGGGTAGTACAGAATACTGAGTATGGTAGAGTTGAGAATGATCAAGATATTACAAGTGTATTTTTGAATAGAGTTTCAGTGTGTTCTGGATATACTAAAGCATTTCAACTTCTATGCGATAAAGCAGGAATAGACTGTACAATTGTTAGTGGTACAACTAATGATAATGAATCACATGTATGGAACATGGTTAGACTTGGGGATTATTATTATTGGGTTGATGTTACATGGGGAGACCCAACATTTGCTGATTTTACTCAACAATATACAAATTATAATTATTTTCTTGTTTCAGATTTAGACTTTTTAAATAATCATATTATTGATAAAAATGTTAGGCTTAAAGACGGAACGATTATAGTATTAGCTACGACATTCCCTGCGTGCTCAGATGATAGTTTGAATTATTATAGACTTCTTGGTTGCTATTTTGAAAAATATAATGAGGATGCAATAAGTGATTATATTATGACTTGTTTGAGGCAGGGAAATAACAATAATATTGAGTTTAAATTTGCAAACAAGCAAATTTATGATTTTTTTATTAACAAGTATTTGAGTCAAGATAATCCCTATATATTCAAGATGGCATCTAGATTTCAATCTGTATTTGGTGGAAAGATTAGAGTAGCATATAGCACAATTGAGTCAGCATACTACGTTTCTGTTTCAGTGGAATACTGAGTATAGAGATTCAATGAGTGAATTGCTATGGAGGTAAAGTAGTGAAGATTTGGAAAAAAATAATAATTGCGACACTAATCTCAATATTGCTTGGAGTCGTCAGCATCCTTATATTTGGAAAGACAACTACTTCAAAAGTAGAAATTCGAGATGGCGTGACCAATGCTGATGATTATAGTGTAGTTATTACCAACGAAAGTATTGCAGAGTGTATTAGTAAGGAAATAAAAAAGGATACTTTAATGCTAAAGTTTCGCTCGATTTCTCATGGAAAAACATCATATCAGGTTTTGCTAGATGGAGAAGAAGTATTTTATGGACATGTATATGTTTATAAATTTGGGACGATAACAAATGAGTATATTATAGGAAATGTTGATGGAGATATCGCAATTCCTATTTTAAACACAGTTTTACTTATTTATATTTTGGGCTTACTAATTAAAAGACTAATAAGTAATATGAAACAAAATATTTACCAATACAGAAACATTTATTATTTTGGTTTAGTAATATTAGTGTTCTTTTTAGCGATTAGTCAATTTGTTTTGATTTTTAATTATAATGGATTGGTAAATACGATTAATACCTTGGTTTCAATCACTGGCTTGATGTCATTCTATTTGTACCCTATAGCAGTGATAGTTTCAATCTTAATTACAATCAGTAATATTGTTCTTATAATTAAGGAAGGATTCTCAATTAGAAACATGGTTGGAGTTGTTTTAGGATTAATTCTTGCAATAACTCCATACTTACCAGATGTAATATACTCATATATTCTTCAAAACGGAATAATAGATATTTTTAATGAACAAGGAATAGCTTTATATATTTATAGATTTTTTGAGGTATCAATTTATAATGTCATAGCATATTCAAATTGCATTTTGATTGGTACAATCATTGCCACATATAGAGCTGCTAAACATATTCCAAAATTTGACAAAGATTATATAATCATTCTTGGATGTCAGATTAGAAAAGATGGCACTTTGACCAAGTTGCTTAAAGGTAGAGTAGATAGAGCGATAGACTTTTCTAAGATGCAAAAAGAAAATAGTAATAAAGATATTATATTTGTCGTTTCTGGTGGCAAAGGAAGCGACGAAGTGACTTCAGAAGCACAGGCAATGAAAAATTATTTGCTACAGTGCAAAATACCAGAAGAAAACATATTATTAGAAGATAAATCAAAGAATACTCTTGAGAATATGAAATATTCTACAGAGCTTATTAATAATAAAAATGCTAATATTGCTTATTCAACGACGAACTATCATGTGTTTAGAGCTGGTGTAGATGCTTCTGAATTTGTAAAACATGCTGAAGGCATAGGTGCAAAAACAAGAGCATATTTTTGGATTACAGCATTTATTAGGGAGTTTATTGCAACTATTCGTTCTGAAATTAAAAAACATATTCTAATGTTAATACTAATATCATTTACTACAATATGTATGATTAGTCTTCAGTATTTGGCCAATATAATGTAATAGATTTTATAAAGAAGGGAAGTGATTTTATTCCAACATATAGAAAAGTTAGAAAAGAAAAAGAGAATTATATTGGAGTTGAATTACTTCCAGAAGAAGAGAATATTTTTGAAAAACCGTGTTTTATATGTCTTGGTGGATTTCCTAATTTGCAAAACAATAATGGTGTTTTAACACAAGGAATGAAAATGGCAAGAGTTTGTACAAGTGGTGATTCAGCATCAAAAGTTTTGATTCAGGATATGGATGTCAATTTTTTGACACATGATAAAGAAGGAGATGACATTTCTAAAGATATTTCTAAATCTTTAGAAATGATTTTACAGCGAAATCCTAGCATCCATGAATTGAGAAGATTATTTAGAAATATAAACATTATGTGTTATTGTAATGGTGATTTGAGAGTTAATGAAGCTATTTCAAAAATAAAAGGCTCACTCAAAGACAAAGGATATTCAGAAGCAGAAATAGAAAGTTTGCTTAAAGAAATAGTTGTTTTTTCTTTTGCAAAACAATCTGAGTTTAATCCGGCTGTCACCTCCTTTACATTTATTGATGTTAATGATGTTGAGGCAGGGGTTTCTCAAGAATTGATACAAAATGTAGCTAATTCAAAATCAAAAGAAAATCCAGAAGGAATTACAGTAGTAAGTAATGATAATCATTCAACTATTCTATTTGCTGGTAATGGAGAACATACCATAAAATATATGAATAAAGAAGGTACAGTTTCATGCTTAATAGCTGATCTCGTAACAAGTGCAATTGAAGAATCAAGAAATAGTAATCAAAAAAGAGAGAAGTCTACTGAAACCAAAGATTATTTAGCAGAATTGCATGGTATGCTTCAAAGAATTGAAAATGGTGAGAACACAGAAACTCTTATGGAAGAAATCGAAGGGAGAGTTTATTTAGGCTTACACCATGCAAATGAAGGTGAATTGCTACTTAACTCCGAGGCTGACAGAGTTGCTAAAAAACTTCTGATTTTAGAATTACCAGAGGATAACGAAAGAGTAGAAAATTATAAAAAAGATAGATCAAAACTTATTAAGTCAGCGGCGTCATTTCTTACAAAAGATCAACTTGAATATATATTAAACCCTAAATCTACAGTTACATCTCAAAAGGATTTTTCAGATAACAACAGGGCTCAACTTATTGAATTATTTCAGTCATTTTCGGAAATAAAAAAAGCAAAACATGTTAGTGTTAGAGATAAAGTACAATTTATGATTCCACATGGAATGGATGCAAATGATCCAAATGTAATGCTTATAGAAGATATGATTGATAGACAAGAAGAGAAGGCTAGTAGCTATAATAAAGATATGGACGAGATTCAACATATTAGCGAGGTCGTAAACGGTATTGTATCAAGACTTGTTAGTATTTGTCCGTCTGATGTTTTAGCAAAAATCGCAATCAAGTATGACCCGTCAATAAAGAATCAGTATGAATACTTAGCTGAAAAGGAAGAAAGGGAATAAGATAAAGTTATTCTTTAATTTCATAATGGTTAAAATTATGTTACAAATATGGAAGAATAGGTTCACTATATATATAATTATCACATGAAAGCTGGCGATATCGCCTGATAATATAGAAAGAAGGTATAATTATGGATTATAATAATGACCCACAAGGAAACAATAATCAAAATCCGAATATGGGCTACAACCCTAATAATGTAGGATATCAAAGCCAACCAAATAGTTTTGGTACAGGAGAGCCAGTGTATCAAACTCAACCAGTTAATAATTCTTTTGATGGTAATACATACCAAGAACCAAATTTTGACAACAATATTCCAAACAATAGTAATCCAGAAGAAAAGAGAAAAAGTACAGGATTTGCAATTGCATCGCTAGTACTTGGTATATTGTCAATTGTGTTTATTTGTTGTTGCATTCCATGGCTAAATTTAATACTTGCAGTACTTGCAATTGTATTTGCTATTATAGACAAGAATAAGCCTACGAAAACTGGTGTATCTACTGGTGGTTTAGTTTGTGGTATTATTGGGCTACTTATTTCATTAGTCTTGATGTTGTTCTCTGGAGTACTTTTTACAGGTTTGAGAGACGCTATCAGAAGTGCTGGATATGATATCGAAGATTTCGAAGATATGAATGATGTTGAATTTGACGAATTTATGAGAAAACTTACTGAAAGCTTTAATAGATAATACACATTAGATACTAATTGAGTGCTTATTGCGGAAGGAATTTATCAAATGTTAGGACTAACAGAGTGCTTTTATAGAAGGAATTTTGGTGTTATTTGCCCTTATTGTGGAGGAACAAGATTTATTTTTTATTTTCTAAAGTTAGACTTTGTAAAGTCATTTAGATATCATCCAACTTCTTTTGTGTTTCTAATATTTGTAATAATCTCTACAACAGTATTTATAGTGGATAAAATTAGAAAAAAGCCTAATAGGATTACGATAAAATATGTTGTGATTTCGCTAAGTGTGTATCTGGTAGCAACAATTATTCAGTATATTATAAGGTTATATTTGATGGCTAACAATATACATAATCCATTTATCGAAATTAATATTTGAACTATTAGAGAATAATTTATGGCAACCATTTATGTGGTTGCCTTTTTATTGTGTTGGAAGATTGACTAAATTGTGTTAAAATAATTTTGAAATGGGGGCAAAGTCAAAATGATTGATAAATTTGACAAAATAGAGTGGAATGATAAAACATATGATGCTTTTTTACATTATTTAATTAAGCTTGAAGACGAAGAATATAGAAAATTCCACAGTTCTCTTGTTCAAAACACAAGATATAAAATAATAGGAATTAGAGTTCCCACACTTAGAAAAATAGCAAGTGGAATTGCCAAGACTAATATTGAAGATTTTTTGGATTGTGCTGGCGACACATACTATGAGGAAGTTTTTATTCAAGGTATTGTTATATCATATATAAAAGATGAAAAATCATTTTATTCTCATATGAAAAAGTATGTTAAGAAGATTGATAATTGGGCTCTTTGTGATTCCTTTTGCAATTCCATAAAAATAGTTAAAGATTATGAAGGAAAATATTTTAAAGAGGCCATGAAACTTGCTCTTGATAAGGATGAATTTGTATCTAGAGCAGGAATTGTTATTATACTAAATCACTTTATTGATAGGAATAATCTAAATCGCATATTCGATATGTTAAATCAAATGAAGAGTGATAAATTCTATGTAAATATGGCCCAAGCTTGGCTTATTAGCGAAATGTACATTAAATATCCTGGTATGACTAAGGAATTTTTAAAGAGCAATAATTTGAATGATTTTACTCAAAACAAAGCAATTAGCAAAATTAAAGAATCATTTAGAGCAAATGAAGAAGAGAAGAAATTATTGAATGATTTTAAACGAAATAGAGAAGAAAAAAGTGATAAAACGATTGAATCTCGTAAAAAAGAAAGAGAAAAGTAATCGTTTGTGAATTGGAGATTAGAAATGGATTTTACTTATTCAAGAAAAATGAATTATTATGAAACGGATATGATGGGAATTGTCCATCATTCTAACTACATTAGATTTTTAGAAGAGGCAAGGTGTGCTTTACTAGAGACATGTGGAATACCTATGTCATATATTGAGGATAAAGGGTTTACTATTCCTACGATAGAAGTAAATTGTAAGTATAAGACACCTGTAACTCAAGGGGACATTATAGCAATTGGTGTTAGAGTGAAAGAGTTTAATGGTGTAAGAATGACTATAGAATATGATGTTAAAAATTCTAAAACGGGAGAGACAGTAATAGAAGCATATACCAAACATTGCTTCACTAATAAAGAATTAAAACCTATTAATATAAAGAAGTATGATGAAGAGATAGACACAAAATTTATGGAAATGATGAGCTAAAAGAAAGAGCCACCCTTATTATAGGGCGGCTTATATTTATTCTCTTATAGTGAACTCTTGGCTAAACCTATGAATATCCTGAGAGCATTCCCAGTAATTCTGCACAACAAACTGATATACTTTGCGATTGTATTTTTCTACCATAGTACTATTTCTGATTCCAATATAATACAAAAAGATTGTAAAGCATTCTCTTTTTGAAACAATGGCGATGTACTGACCAGGTTCTTTTAACCGATTAGCTAATTCCTTAAGAGTAGAATCAGAAAGTCCAAGCTCAGGAAGTACTTTAAGGCAAAACTGTGTTGTTCTTACGGTTTCATCTAAGAAGTCGATGTCGTACATTATATTGCCTCCTTAGCTTTTGTAATATGTTAGTGAAGTACTTTGCAATTAATCACATGACTTAACCATTTCTTTCAATCGCAGTATTACACATCTTTATGATGCTTTCCTTTGAAACTGCTCTGGCGAAAAATCGACCGTTATGGCAAAAAGTTGCATCATTTATCCCAGACACCTCAGGTAGTGTTGTCATAAGTCCAGCCCATTCTTTAGGGAAAGAGACTCTTTGACTAAATCTTTCTTTGATACTAGGAGGAACACACTGTGCTGCATACCCACCAGAGGGATACTTAAAAATGACAAAGTCAATTTGTGCTTCATGTGATTCATTTAGTGAAATTATGGGGTAAAGCCATGGAAACGTTTCGGAAGGAATCTCTAATATCCTTGTTGATGGGTTTTCAAAATATTTGTGAAGTACATAATAGGATCCACATATTCCTCGAATTTGGCAAACTATTAATTGACGCAAAATGGACTTTGTTACATTAAGTGCTTCTTCAAAACAAGTATAGTATTTTGATAAATCATTATCGTTCCAGCTAAGAGCAAAAGAAGCAATAAATCCAAGTGGAGTATGATTTGAAGTAAGGCCATTGTTAATCTTGTCTATTTCTTGAATTACTTTTTCATCAACAGAATCAAAAATCATACTAATTTCATCATCAGAGATTTCGTAATTGTCTAATTCGGATGAATACAATTTGATTATATCTATCCCATAAAGTTTCCAAAAGAGGCCAGCGCTAGAATATGGAACATTATTATCTCTTCGATTAATATCATCAAATTGCATAAAATAATCATCAACATCAACTACGATATCACACATGGAAAGGTCTTCTTTATTTCTTGAACGCATAACCCGAACAAATTTCTCTGGGTGTAGTAGGCAAAATAGGGCTACTGCTACAATACTATCTTCACGAAAAGGACCGGGGTGAATTCCGATTAGTAGCATTTCATTAGAATAGTCCCGATGTTTGCTTGAAACCGAAATTTTTCGTTTCATTAGAATAACCTCCTTATTTTTTTCACTGGAATTATATCACGAAAATTAACATAATTCAATTGAATAGTATCTTATTTATGATATAATTACTGCAGGAGAAGGAAAAGAAATGAATAGCATGTTACTTAACATAAAAGATGCGGCAGATGTAATTAAAGAAGGCGGTATTGTTCTTTTTCCAACAGAAACAGTGTATGGAATAGGAGCAAATGCTTTAAATGATGATGCAGTGAAAAAAATATTTATAGCTAAAGGAAGAGCGCAAGACAATCCTCTTATACTTCATATTTCTGACATGGAAATGCTAGATCAGGTGGCTGAAAACATTTCCGAAATGGAGTATAAGCTAATGGATGCTTTTTGGCCGGGACCATTTACTATTATATTAAATAAAAAGCCAGGAGTTGCAAACATTGCAACATGTGGTGGTGATACAGTAGGAGTGAGAATGCCAAGCAATAAAATTGCACATGACTTAATTAAAGAGTCGAGAGTTCCAATTGCGGCACCAAGTGCTAATATATCTGGCAAACCTAGTGGAACAAAGCTAGAAGATATATTTGATGAGCTTAAGGACCGAGTTGATTATATAATTAATGGTGGAGAGACAGATATTGGAATTGAGTCAACTGTTGTTAGAGTAATTGGCGATGAAGTAAAAATACTAAGACCTGGTAAAATTACAAAAGAAGACATAGAACAAATTATTTCTCATGTTGAGATAGACAAGAATGTTATGGGAGAAATCTCAAGTACGGAAAAGGTACTATCTCCAGGAATGAAGTATAGGCACTATGCTCCAAAGACGCACTGTAAGCTAGTTTATAGTAAAGATTATGAAAAAATGAAAAAAGCCATTTTAGATTTGGCAAACGATAAAGATAAGAAAAATGTTTTGATTTTAGCATATACGGAAGATTTAGATAATTATAATGATTATCAGTGTATAGATATCGGAAGTAAATATAATTTAGATGAAGTATCACATAAGATTTTTTCTTCACTAAGAATGATAGATGATTATAAGGCGGATTTGGCGATTATTGAAGGAATGCCACTTGATGGTTTAGGTCTAGCAATTATGAATAGACTAATTAGGGCATGTGAACATGATTATGAAGAAATAAAATAAATAAAATCGGAGGATAATATGAACTTCAACAAAATGATACCAGAATTATCTGTTTCAAATTTAGAAAAAAGCCTAACATTTTACAAGTTAATAGGTTTTAAGATTGAATATGAAAGACCAGAAGACAAATTTGTTTTTATTTCACTTGATGAAATACAGTTTATGTTACAAGAGATATCAAAAGATGGTAAATGGGATATTGCACCGCTTACATATCCTTTTGGTAATGGAATAAATTTCCAACTTGAAGTAGATAATGTTGAGAGAATATATGAAACACTAAAGAGTAACAACTACAATATTGCTTTTGAAATGGAAGAAAATTGGTATAGGCAAGACGATAAATTACTTGGAAATAAGGAATTCCTTGTTCAAGATCCAGATGGGTATTTAATTAGACTTTCGGAAGACTTAGGAGAAAGAGAACTTAATACTAATTACTAAAAGATGATATATTAGAATTCTATTTTTTCACAGAAAGGAGCTACCAATGGACTTTATTGTAAAAAAAGAGATTGACGTAGATGATTTTATAAGCATTAGAAATGAACTAGGCTGGAATGATATTCCAAAAGACCTTGTAGAAAAAGCAATTGTTGGCTCTATGCAAAATGTAAGTGTGTTTGATAATGATAAATGCATTGGCATTGGTAGAATAGTGGGGGATAATGCATTAAAAGGAATGCTTACAGATATCATGGTTAAAAAAGAATACTGGCACATGGGAGTAGGAAAATTAATTGTTACAACTTTAATTAAAAATTTAACAGATAGTATTAAAGGTGGACACTGCTTTCAACTAGAAGCTAGCCCTACATCAGGAAATAGGGACTTCTATATAAAATGTGGGATGAAATATAAGCCTGAAAACCAAGATGGAGTATATTTGTGGATAAGAAAATAGAGGTGGAAGTATGGAATTAAAAGATAAGTTTATAAAAGACTTCCCAATTCCAGTTGGTAATAATAAAGCTCCATATATTATTTTATTTGATGCATACACTGGGCAAGGAAAAAGCTTCGTTTCAAAAATGATTTCTAAATATGACCAGTCTATAATATTAAATAATGATGAAGTTAGAAGTTGGTTAAACGATTATAGCGATCAAAGCAATTTAAGAAATGAATTACAAAAGTATCGTTTAGAACTACTGCTTAAGAATAATAATAGTTGCATAATGGATAGCTGTTTTTGCCATAATTGGAAAGATAAAAAAGAGTATTATGATAAATTAGGTTATAAGTATTATATTATTAGATTAAATTGTAGAGAAGAGATTGTAAAAGAAAGAATCATGGCTAGAGTAAAAGATGATGATAATTACTCTGAAGCAAGTTTTAATGATTATTTATGGATGAAAAACAACGTGCCTCATGTTGATGATGATTTAATTGATTTTGTAGTTGATACTGAAAAAGATGTTGAATCACAGATTATTAAAATAGTAGAAAAAATAAAGCAGAATAATTCCTCAATTAATCTATAAACGTTTATTGGAGAGGAGATAGTATTATGGATATATGGGAAGAAATGTATTTAAAGGCCAAAGAACAATATCATCCTGAAGATATATCACCATTTATACAGGCACATCATGTGGTAGCTGCTGTTCAAAGTGAAAGTGGCAAAATATTTACAGGCTTTTGTATAGAAGGTGCAAGTGGGGTTATGAACCTTTGTGCAGAAAGAGTTGCTGCGCTTAATATGTATATAAATACTGGTGAAACTGTGATAAAAAGAATGATAGCTTTTAGAAATGAACCTCCTAAGGTTAATGGTGGAATGCCTTGTGGTGCATGTAGAGAATTTTTAATGCAATTATCTTACGAAAATAGAAACATGGAAATATTAACAGACTACGAAAGTAGAAAGGTAGTTTTATTAAAAGATTTAGTTCCAAACTGGTGGGGCGATAAGAGATATATTAATGAATAAATAGTATTGGGAGGTATTCGTAGATGAATGAGTATATGAAAATTGATAATGTTAAAGAGATTAAAAGATAAGATGAGCTTTTAGATGTTGAATTGTGATAGAAAAATGATTTTAACATATATGATTTACATAGACTGATTGACAGCGTTAGCTACAATTTGGACATAAGAGGAGATATAAATGAAAGTAAGAAGATTTAATATTAATAATGATTTAGAAAGATTAGAAGAATTCTTAAGAAACCAATATTTTGAAAACAAAAATATGACTTCTTGGCTTCCAGAAAGGTTACATGATGGCATCTATAGAATGGATACGCAACTTACAGATAAAGGAAAAGAAAAGTCGAGTGATTACTTTTATATATGGGAAGAAAATGAGGAAATTGTTGGGTGCATTTTAACAGATTCAGATACTGTACATATATTTATAAAAAATGGTTTTGAAGAACTATATGAAGATATGGTTAAATATGCTGAAGAAAATTGCAGACCATTGTTCGATATTAATGATGACGGAACTATTGATTTTTGCGTTGTTTTGCACGATAGTTTGCAAAGTAGAGTTGAGGTTTTAAAAAAATTAGGATATGAAAAGCAAGATGAAGAGGACTATGATAATTATGTTTATCCTCAAAAAATAGATGTATCTATTAATTTGCCTGATGGTTATAGATTAGTTTATGGTGATGAATATACAAATGAAGTAAATAAATGGAGCGCTTGCAATATGGGATTTCACCCAGAACTTGAAAGCCCAGATTATAAAAATGTAATGAACCCTTATGAGTCGAGAAAGAAATCTTCAATGTACAAAGATAGCTTTGAGAGCCTAGTAATTGATGAAAAAAGTGGTGAGAATAATAATGTTTGTTCATATAGCTTTGTATATGTTGATAAAAAATCAAAAACGGCATTCGTTGAACCTGTGAGTACAAGGGAAAAGTATAGACGTATTGGTATTGGAACAGCTATGATGCATGGCGTTATGATAAAGTGCAAGGAGTTAGGGATTGAAAAATGCTATGTTAATTCTTATGATTGGAGAAGAAAGTTTTATAATGCCGCAGGCTTCATAACAGAAGATTCAATAGGACTTTGGATTAAAAAAATTAAATAATAAGTACCTAATGAAAGAGTTTGTACATTCTTATAGTCAGTTGGCATTTCATTTGTTACATTGGCATAGGCGGTAAATTTAATAAGAAAGCGGTGAATATATGTCAAAGTTAAGAGATTTATATGATAAATATAGTAATAAAACAGATAAAACATATCGTAAAGGGGACAAAATTCCTGATGGATATTACCCTATGGTTGTTATGGTAGTAATTAGAAATTCTAAAGGTGAGTTTTTAATGCAAAAAAGAGTTGAATCCAAGGGTGGAGATTGGGGTGTAACTGGCGGACATCCAAAATCTGGCGAGACTCCTATTGAAGGA
>JAEEHF010000042.1 GCA_016280725.1 Bacillota bacterium
AATTTTTTTACTTGTATCAATATTATTTGAAAATCTGACTTCATCATTTTTATATCCGAAACCTATGTTTTCAAAAGGTGGCCATTCTAAATTTGTACTATAAACACCAAGTTCATCGTCATCTCCCTCATAATATTTTAATTTAATGTTATCTGGATCTTCAACATAAACTCCATAATACGTACTATCTAGAACCTTACCACCAGGCGAATCCAATTCCTCTCTTATTTTTGTAATACACATATACTTGTCGTTTTTTCCTTTTTTCAATGCTGTAAGTGCAGGATTCTCCATATCAAATACAATTTTTATCAATATATACTGATCTGTTTCTTTAATTTTTTCTACAGAATCAATCTTTCCTTTCATTCCTTTAAAATAATAAGGTGAGCCTTGGCTATAATATGATGTACCCATATTATCATATATCTTCTCCATATCCTCGTAGCACCACTCTTCTTTGGAATTTAATGTATCAAATAGTTCCAAATAATCGTCGTAACATTTTTGCAATTCATCTTTATCAGCAGTAACATCAACGTATTTTAATTTGTCAACATGACAGATTTCCATGCAATATGATACCGCCATCATAACATAGTTAATAACATAGTCATTAGACAGTGCTACACATAATACCAATACTGCTGCAATTGCAACTATAAATCTCTTTCTTGGTTTTTGAAACTTCATAAAACTTCCTCCTTATAATATACTAACCCTTTCTCATATATTGTCACAATAATATTCTATCAGACAAAAATATTTATGTGAAGCCTCACACGACTAAAGTCGCGTGCTTCCTATAGGTGTCTTACGACACCTGCTCGCTTTAGGCGAGCGGACTGCATTTCTACCATACAGCTAAAACTCAGCTGCTTATATCTACTAAGATACAAGTACCGCATTTAAGCTAATTAACGTAGAGAATGTGCAGGTGCTTCTCTTAGAACACTGAGGAAGTTTGGTCTCAATGTCTAACCTTGAATTCACATCCAAGGATTTTAATTTCTCTCGTATAAAATATCTTGCTCCTATGTTATATGAAGCTGATAAATCACAGTTATATGTCTTTCCATTTTTAAATTTACATAATTTATTATTGCTAAATCCAGCATCTTTTCCACGTAGTACCTCTCCACTTCCATCATATGCAAACTTTGATGTTCCCCATGCACAGATACGACTGATTCTCATTCCAAGCCTGTGGGCTTTATCTGTTACTATGCCCTGTACTTCCTGACTTCGCCACATCTTAAGCTTTTGTTTTTTAGAACCTCGTACCTTGCCATTCCTGTCCAAATGCTCAAATACAATAACATCAGCTTTATAGTGAACAGCCATGTCTATTATATAGTTTGCAGTTTTGACAGCTATATCATGGTTTATGCCTTTTGACCTAGCCCAGAGTTTTCTATTCTTGTAACTTCCGTGCTGTTGAGCTTTTTTAGTACGATTTATGCTATGGTCAAGATGGTCTGTTTCTTTAGGAAGTTTGCAAAAATGTCTTCCAAGAATAGTGCCATCACTGCGCATTACACTTATCGTAGCAGGCGTATTAATTCCTAAATCTACAGCAACAATAGTCTGCTCTGTTACAGCCTTATCATTTAATTCAACGTTTTCCTCAAATGGAAAATCTAGAAACCACTCTTTTCCTCGTTTTTGAAGGGTTGGTGCACACTGCTTGCGATTGCTGCACCATCTGTTGATATAATCTATATCTGATTTACGAAGCTTAAGTGTAATCCAGTCCCATGTATTACGAATATAAACTTTAACTTTTGCCTCATAGGTATCTGTCTGTTTATACATACCAGTTCGATACATTGAAGGAAATATAAAACCAGCTTTGGGTACAGATGGAGCCCTGCCAATAGGATTCTGTTCCCAGTTAGCAAGGTTGCTTCTATATGACGATACCTTCCCTTTAGCTTCGTTAATTGCACTTCTTCGAAAATAACTTGGCAGTTTATAAAACTTTGAGTCAAAGTCATATACCGGCTCAGGATTATCCTTTGTAGCATGTATCAGGTTTTCAATATACCCCTGCTGCTTCTTTGAATCTTTAATCTCAGAGATACTTTCCCAATGTGTATCACAAACATCTATAAGATAATCTACGACATGTCGATATACCATTACAGTATCTTTAAAGATATTGTTATAATGTTTAATTTTAACTTTATAAGTGGTATGTATCTTCATATCGTAGTTCTCCTTCCTTTAGATTTATTAAAAAGTATTTTCTTTTTTGTTTGTAAAAAGTATTATTCTTCAGTTTTATTAATGTCTGCCATTGCTTCTGCATAGCCTAGCAGACGTTCTTTTTGCAATGGATTAAGATTATTATAATATTCAATCAGCTGACCCATATCTGTATTCTTATTAATAGTATAATATTCAATACCATCTTTTCTGGTATTATTTAAATCTGTGCCAGAAAGCAGCCACTCTGGAGAAACTTTAAGTGCCTTGCATATACATAAAATTTTTTCAGCAGTAGGATTAGTTTTTCTGGCTTTCCATTCACTTATGGTACTTTGCCTGATACCTGTTTGTTCAGAAAATTCTTTCTGACTCATATATATCTGAGACAGTCTTTCAAAAATTCTTTCACTAATAATCATAAAAATTCACTCCATAAACAGTTTTTATTTACATATGTATGAATTATACAAAGTAAATGCACATTTGTCAAATGAAAATAAGATCTAAAAAAATGTCGCCTAACTCACGACTAAAGTCACGAGTGTGCGGCGACTATACATCAAGTATAGAACATCCTGTTTTTCCGCATTTACAACCCTAATCCTCTCCTATTCCAATCTTTATTGTTCCATAAATATCTTCATCATCAAAAAAACGAAATCTCCTCAACTGTTTTTATAAAAAACAGAGCAGTACTTTGCTGCTCTGTTCGTTATACTATTCTTATTTTTTATAAATTTTTATGTTTTTTGTAACTGAATTTGGTTCTTCTAAAAACATGTAATATTGAACCAATCCTGCTTCATCGGAAAACATATAAACGTGGTCAACTCCGCCATAATCTTCACTTTTTTCTTCATGTTCAAATATATTAAGCTCCGCAAGTGGTTCTAGAGTTTCTTTTTCTTTATCAAATTTATAAACATAGTCCTTATTAGCAAGATATAAAACCTTATCAATACTTTTATTAATACG
>JAEEHF010000043.1 GCA_016280725.1 Bacillota bacterium
AACGTGGCTCTCAGAACAGATGGGACGAAACCTTGGTACTGTATCACGATGGATGACAAACAAGGTACAACCATCAGTGGAGCAACTTTATGAGATCGCACACCACCTTGACGTGGATGTGAAAGAATTGTTAGTTTCATCAAAATAAAATTTTAATATTTTATGGCTATAGTAAAGTTTATATCTGATCAAGATTACCATATATTCATAGATAAAGAAAATGTTGGTAAGGTAACAGCAGACTCATTGCTAAAAGCTGTTTTGGAGGTTGGTGGCTATCTCATAGAAGTAAAAGATGACGAAGGAAGAATCCTTAAAAAATACAATTTAGAGATAAAATCTACTGACAACCAGATTTTACAAGATGTCTCAGGGGTATCGCCATCAACAGATGAGGTTCTTAACCTTTTAAAGAATGATCCTACATTGGTATTTCATTGCGGTAGAGCGAAATTCTGTCTTGATGGCAAATATGGGTACGTCAATAAGAAGTTTGAGGTTGTCATTCCTGCTATTTATTCTATTGCTAACGACTTCGTAAATAATAAAGCTTTTGTTGTTCGTGATTTTCCTGAAGGAAGAAAGACCACAATGATTGATAGCGACGGAAATATGGTTTTCAATCAGTGGTATGATTATATTGGTAGCGGTGAAAAGACAGTACTTTTGAAAAATGAAGAGACCTTTTATGTATTATCTAAGGTGGATTATTCTATTGTCAATCAGTATCTTGATGCAAAATATGATGGTAAGGGAGTACTAATACCTGTTCATAAGCATATAGGAGTTGATGATATGTATGGCTATATTGATAAAACAGGAACAGAAGTTATTCCATTAATATATGATTATGCAGGTAACTTTAGTACGAATAATATTGCTTGGATAAAAAGATTTGGCGAGTATAATGCGGTTGATTTGGACGGAAACCTTTATCGTTATGGAATTCATTCTTATAAAAGCAAGCGAGAAACAGAAATTTTATCAAAAGAGGAAAGTTTGGATAGAGGTTTTTCGGGATGCATAAAAGTAGGTAATTACTGGGGATTATATTCTGACGAAGAGCCTTGTTGGGATCGTATAATATATAATTCTGATTCTTATTTAGTATACAGAAAAAATGGAATATGTAATATCGTTATAAAAAGAAAAGAATATTTTGAGTTTGGTTATTTAAATATTGTTGACGAAAAAAACATATCAATTGAAGCTGATTATATTGATCTTGCTTTTTCTTGGGATGGTAGACCGACAAGCGAATTTAGATTTTTAAAATACCTAATAATAAGAAGGAATTGGAAATATGGAATCATTGATCTAGAAAAAAACACCATTTTGCCTATCAATTTTGATTTTGTAGAGCCTACTGACGCACACGTCAATGACAATCCTGGTGGACCTGCATTTTCAGCAGAGTTAGCTATAGTATGGCAGCGCAACAAATGCTCTCTATTTAGTATGGAAAAAAGAGAGTTCTTAATGCCCTTTGAGTTTGAAGATATTATTGTAAACGAAAACTTTGATAATTGTTTAAATCCTATTATGGATTCTTCTTTTTTGATGAAGAAAAATGGAAAGTATGGTCTAATAGCAAATGATTATAAGACAGTGATTTTGCCATTTGAATATGATTATATTGATTATGACGTAGTAAATGATTACAATGAACGTTGTGAAAGAGTCATTCTTACGAAGAAAGGCAGAATGGGAATGATACAGAAATTTCATTATTACAATGAGTGCATGGATCGTTGGGAAGATGTTAATGTTCAACTTGATGAGGAATACGATGAATGTGTGTTTTTGGAAGACAAAAATAGTAAAGCCAAATTATTAGATGTAGCAGTAAGAAAGGCAAACAGGTGGGCTATAGTCAATTGCCATAATGGTAATGTGAATGTGAAAGATCTTTTATTCATATACGAATCGCTAGATGAAATAGATAGAGTACGTCGAGGCTTGATAGTGAATATTCCAGTGACTTCTCCCAAATCTCCTATTAAAGGAATACGATTTTAAATTTAATTGGTGGATAATTAAGTGTTATAATTCGATGGCAAATCATTGCTTATATATAATTGGAAATGGCTTTGACTGTTTTCACGGCCTTCCAACTTTATATGCTGATTTTGGGAACTATATTAAATCGCATGATCAAGAGTTCTACGAGTATCTCACTAACTGGTATCCTACTTTTATTGACAATCAGAACAAGTGTGTATTTCCTTTATGGACAGATTATGAAAACGGGCTAAAAGAAATAGACCAAGGATTATTGTGGCAATATATCAATGACCATCTCACTCAATACGGAGATGATAATTGGGGAGATGAAGATAATCATCGAGTACAATACATAATTCAAAGTTTGGTAGACGACATAACAACTAAACTTAAAAATTATCTTGTCACATGGATTTGTTCTATAGATGTTCTAACTGCATCTAAGCGATTGCAATTGGATCCAGATGCAATATATTTCACCTTTAATTATACAAAAACATTGGAGTCTTATTACAAAATACCATCAGAGCAAGTTATTCATATTCATGGTACAACAGACAATTCCGCTTCAATAATTACGGGGCATAATTTAAAACTTCTTCCACCTGTAAATGACTTTGATGATATTAGGCTATATGAGTGTGAAAAGATAATTCATAGCGACTATTTTCATAAGACTTTCAAGCCTGTAGAAAGTATTATACAGAGCCATAAGAAGTTCTTTTGTTCTTTAAATAAAATTTCGGAAATAACAATAATTGGTCATTCAATAAATGAAATTGATTTGCCTTATTACAAAGTGATACAATCAAAAGTAAGTGATGATACAACATGGAAAATATCGTTTATAAATTCTGAGGACAAAAAAGTTTGTTATATGACAAAGAAACAACTTCTAATAGATTTGGGAGTAAATGGAAATAATATTAAACCATTTTTAATGGATGACATATCCAAATAGTAAGATTACGG
>JAEEHF010000044.1 GCA_016280725.1 Bacillota bacterium
CATTTGGTACAAACGATTTAACACAAATGACATTCGGATTCTCAAGAGATGATGCTGGTAAGTTCTTAGGTGCTTACTATGATAAGAAGATTTATGAGAATGATCCATTCCAAAAACTAGACCAAGTTGGCGTTGGTAAATTAGTTAAGATGGCAGTTGATCTTGGAAAACAAACAAGACCTGACATTCACTTAGGAATTTGTGGAGAGCATGGTGGAGATCCAACAACTATTGAATTCTGTCATAAAGTTGGATTAACATATGTTTCTTGCTCACCATATAGAGTTCCAGTAGCTAGACTAGCAGCAGCACAAGCGGCCATAGCTGAGGAGAAATAATTTAATTCTAAGAGCCTCAATTCGAGGCTCTTTTTTGTGGCATAAATAAGTGAGTGGTTTTTTTATTGTAAAAAGATGCATTATTTGATATGATATTTTTGAAATGAAAGTACGCGTTTAAGGGGATTAGAGAAAATACCAATGATAAAGCATATGCGACTCCTCTTAAGAGAAAAAATATTTTTTAAGGGGGAGTTTTTGTATGAAAAAATTTATTAACGCAATCTTATTTTTTACTTTGTTGATGGCATTATTAATTCCTATTACATCTTATGCACGAGAAATAAATACAATTGATAAGATGGGGGCACGTGGTCGAATACATTTTACACAAGGAACGGATGGTGTTCTGCATTGGGATAGTGTAGAGGATGCGACAAACTATATGATTGATGTATATTATATGGCAGGATATGAGTATTTTTTTGAGGATGGAATAGTTGATACATATTATAATATAACAAAAGCTCTTGATAAATATGAATGTGATAGTCAAAAATTTAGGATTGAAATAATACCTAAAAATGGTTCTAAAACTATGTCGGATAAAGTTGATGAAATAATGTATGACTATTTGAGTCCTTTTGAAAAATTACAGGCACCAGGCAATTTAAGATGGGATGGAACAATTGCAAAATGGGATTCGGTGCTAAACGCAACAAAATATGATGTGGATTTATGGGATTCAAAAGGTCAAAGTATTACAGGAAAATTGCTAAAAGAAATGTCATATGATTTTGAAGATTACTTAGAAGATGGATGTTATTTTACGGTTAAGGCTACTGCGGATGGATATAGAGCTAGTGGTATGAATGAAAGTCCAAAATATAAAGCTCCAGTTACTCGTAAAGTCACAGTAAATATTTACGATAGGGATTCAGAAGAAGTTAATAGAGGTGGTTCTTATACTATTACATATGGTAACAAATCTTATACTAAAAATTCAAATAGTTCATTCAATGTTCCAGAGGGTACTACAATAACATTGGAAGCTATTCCTCTTAATAGCTATAAATTTGTAAGATGGGAAAAAGGAATTAGCAGATCAAAACATACTATATCAGAAGAGGCAACTTGTAACGATGAGATTAAAAGTTGGGATGAGGTATACCAAGTTACATTTGATAAAGATACAACATCTACCGAACAACCAACAGTTAATGAATATGATATTATGATATCGATTGCTGAATATGGTGCTAAACCAGGAACTTTGTATTTGAAAACAGATAAAGGTTCTACAGAAACAGGAAAAGATGTAGTTACGAAAACCTTAAAGGCAACAGCAGGGTCTAAAGTTGAAATAAAAGCAGTTACAAATGAAGGTTACAAATTTGAAAAATGGGGAATTGTTAGTTTCACAACGGGAGATATTATTAAAGAAATAACAGAGCCAGAGTATACATTTGATGCTACTGAAAAAGTAGTTGCTTGTGCTTATTATAGTAAAGTTGAAGAGCAACCAACAACTGAACAGCCTACAACAAAACAAGAATTTAAAATAACATTTACATATGTTGGAGATATTGGTTCAAAAGCAGGAAACATTACATTAACAACCGATAAAGGAACTGCAAGTACATCAACATTAAGATCTATTATGGCAACAGAGGGTTCTAAAGTAGAAATAAAAGCAATTGCAAATGAAGGATATAAATTTGATAAATGGGAGATAGTTGGACTTACAACAGATAAAGAATCTGAATCTACAAATGCAACATATACATTTAATATTACAGAAAACACGATGTTTGGTGCTCATTTTAGTAAAGTAGAAACAACAACTGAACAACCAACACAAACAGAAGAACCTACTAAAACGGAAGAACCAACAAAGACAGAAGAACCAACAACAACGGAGCAACCAACTACTCCGACTGAAAAAACTTGGATAAAAGCATCTGAATGGGCAGAAGCTGAATTAGATAAAGCAAATAAAATGGAAATAATTCCAAACAAATTAAAATATGCTGATTTGACTGCTAATATAACAAGAGCAGAGTTTGCACACGTTGCAGTTAAGCTATATGAAAAACTAACTGGAAACAAAGCAGTGGTTGTAGCAAACAATCCATTTATAGATACAGCAGATGAAGAAGTACTAAAGGCGTACAATCTTGAGATTACAAAAGGAACTTCAGATGTAACATTTAATCCAGATGACTTAATTACTCGTGAGCAAATGGCAACAATGATGACAAGAGCCTTAACAAAAGCAGGGATCGATACAAAAGTAGATTTGGACAAAGTAACTAAATTTGCTGATGATGGCGAAATGCACGATTGGGGTAAAGCTTCAATCTACTATATGTCTAGCATTGAAATAATTAAAGGTGTTGGAAACAATACATTTAACGTGCTAGGAAATGCAACCAGAGAACAAGCATTACTTATAAGCGAAAGAAGTGCAGAAAAATTTGCAAAATAATAAGTGAAACATGAGCCGAGATAATTCAAAAAATCTCGGCTCTTGAAAGTTCATAATCTTTTGAGATATCGTACAAGTAAAATAACGATTTTATGAAGCTGATTTAATTATCAGCTTCTTTTTATATCAAAATTTACACATTAACCATTCTTTCTTATTTTTGATAAATTTCATTTTGGAGGCGATGTTTATATGAACAGAAAAAATGAGATAGATAAAGTGACTCAAAAAGCAATAGATAAAGCAGGAATCAAGTCGTTATTCAAAATGCTTTATAAGAAAAATTTAGTTGATAGAGAGGAATTTGAGAAGTTACTAGAATGTACTGATAGGAAATTTGAAGATGACAATTTGCAAAATAGAATTATAATTAGTGTAATATTTTCAGTTTCTTCCCTAGACTGTAATATTACAAGCTGCAATCGCTGAGGAGAATTAATTATTCGTCAAATATGGGAAACCTTTTTGACGTAACATGATTTGGTTTTAAGAGATAAAACTATTTAATAAGGATGGTTTTATCTCTTTTATGTTGAAAAACTATGCTAAAAGAGATATAATTAGTCACGTTATTAAAGTAAAAAATGCAATAAAGGGGATAGTTATCATGAAAAAAGTAATTGTTTTGATAGTTGTTATAATTATTCTAATTTGTATGTCAGCATGGATTATTTTTGCTTATCGCAGTAATAATGAATTCAAACAAAATGATAATAATGTTGTGAATAATAATTCTTCGAACAATACAAACATAACTGATATGAAGGATGTTAATGCTGATGACACAATAGAAATAAGAGGGGTTAAATATAAAAATATTAATTCCATCAAAAATGTTGAAAATGCTTTTAATAATGAACTTGTTTATGCTGAACCGATAAAAGATGAAAATGAGATGTATGTGAAACTATCGGATAACTTCTTTTTAGATGAGGAAAAAGAAGTTCAAAAAGGAGAATTTGACTCTGAAAAACGAATTACACAGGTTGAAATGATTCCTTCAAAAATTTATTCTCCCGATGAAAACTCGAATTATTTATATACATATGGCGATGAGACATATTATATTCCAGTTGAAAAGTGTGAAAGTGGAGAAGAAAGAATAGTATATAGAGATTTTGGTTTGGAAGTTATAAAAAATGAGGATAGTATTAAAATTAATGGTAAAATTGTAAAAGATGTGATTTCTGGTTGGGATCTACGTGATATAGACTTTTCTAGAGTATTTGATGATGAATTAAGATATGATGATGTATCACTTTGTGAGGCTTATATGGAAAGTTGGAAAATAAGTGATAAGAAGATTGCTTTTTATGACGAAAGAGACAGTAGCTATGCTAATTTTGAAGAACGCATGCTTGAACCACAAGTTTTTACTCATATATATCAAGTTGATTTTGATGATGATGCTGATTCGTTAGAGTTTATATATACAAGTGGAATTATGGATCATGTACATATCGACTCAACATGTCCTTGCTATTCTATTGTTACTTGTAGTGATGATAATGGAATTAGGAAATTTGATGTAAGAATGCTTTGGTTTAACAATATATTAAATTATAAGAATGTTTTTTATGGATATGGTGCATTTGAATATGGTGACAAAATAGATAACGTGATTTTGATTAAAGAAAGTATTATAACTGGTTATTACATATTTGATAAAGAGCAAGGATTAATTCACGTTGATAGATTTGCAAATGGTGAAAAATGTGATGAAGTCGGATTTAAGAAACTATCAGAAATAGCACTTACATTAGATGGTAAGCATGTCATAAAGAAAAGTGAAAATGGAGTAAATCGCATAAATGCTTTTCCAATGTATGACAGAGATGATGAAAATCCAAATCCAAATTATATAGAAGATGGTACAAAAATTTATATTTATTATATTAATGAAGATGGATATTCTTTTAACTTTAAAACAGAAGATGGTACAGAATTTGAAATAAATTATTATTATACTTAATTTATATCTCATTTTACGACAATATGTGAATGTATTTGTGCTGATGGTTCAATATACTAGAACTAAATGATATTGTTTTTCAATTGCATCCCAGTTTGTCTGTAACACAAGCCGCTATCGCAGAAGAGAAATAATTCGTCAATTGGGGACAACCCTTTTTGACGTAACATAATTTGAAAAGATAAGAGATAAAACTATTTGAAAAGAGTAGCTTTATCTCTTTTTTATGTGTTATATGATATAATGAATTATACAAATGGTAATGGCTTGCTCAGAAAATA
>JAEEHF010000045.1 GCA_016280725.1 Bacillota bacterium
GGCCTCAACTCGCCAACATATTTTATCAATTGGCGAATCAGCTGAACCTAAATAAAATTTTGCATAACGCTTAAAATAATTAACAGCGTCAGGCGTTCTTGGCATATAAATATGTAATGAGTGATTAGGTTCATCAACACTAATGCCATGTTTTTGAATATAATTAATCTTCGTTTCGACTGGACCACGCACCGATACGAAACTAGAATGCTCATTACCATCTTCATCAAGCCAGTCAAGTGTATAATCACAACGTCTTATTTCACCACGAAAATATGCTATTTCATCTAAATCTTGTAATGTAATTAACCAATAACTATTAGTTCTACACCATTCAAATACATCGCCTGGATGAAAATCATGTTCAAACCCAACAGAGAGAATCTTATTATCATAGTCAAATTTATTTTTATCTGGGTTAATCAATGCGCGAACTGGTAGATTTTTCTATCCATCCATTAACGCATTTTCTGGAATAACTTTTTTAATTAATGCGGCCTAATATGAATATAAGATCGCTCTATCCAATGATTTTCGCTTATCTCGAATCATTCTTTCCTATTGCGGGAATCCTCCTCGGGCTGCAAGCTAAATTGCCATACCGTTAGCACCTGGAACTGTATCTTTATAATAGTGCGGCAAATCTGTTCTACCAAGACGATAAGCAATGCTTTTAAGAGCATTGTTATAACCATTTAAATTAAATGGTTGCATTGGTTCCAAATGTTTAGGCATCGTATTTTCCAATTTCCTATAATAAATTGATACATTCAAATACTGTTTTACGATATAGCGAAAATTCTAAATCTACTACCTTTAAACCTTCTAATTTTGATAATAGCTATAAAAAACGCTGGTCAGCATTAAAAATTGTGCCTTTACCAGCGATTTCTATAATTACACTATTTAATTGTTTGCTCCAATCTTCTTCATTTTCTTTCATTGGAATAAGTTTCCATAGCTAATTAGTTAATCTCTTAACATCACTACGAATTACTTCCATAGGAAAAGAAAAATTATAAATGGTATTCATCAATAATAAACACCATGCCCAACAGCATTGCGCCAATTGGATTTATAATTTGTATCTTTCTTACTGATATAACGACGCTTATATAAACGTTGCATGTGGTGTGATTGACGCTAACATTCACTTAATAAACTCAATAGTTTTTGCAAATGGTTAGCTTGTGAAGTCATTTTAAAATCAGAACCACTATACTTCATACGCGTGTTTTCAATAGAAGTTATTTGCCGTTGGAGCCAGGCAATCATCATTAGAATAGCTAAAATATTAATTTCTTCAGAATTTAATGTAGCTGCAAAACAAGAGTTTTCTACGGCAACCAATGGTGCCTATCCCGCATCATCATCATCGAGCGTATCATCCCACAAGAGACCTAAGACGAAATCATCTTCAACTAATTCATCTTCTGACTTGATTTCCTAATTTATGCTATAATCATATAAATTGCAACGAGGAAATTCAAAATTGGGTAAAGCATCAATAAGCATTACTCGTAAGTCTTTAATCGTATCTTGTGGCGTAAGCTCAACGTACATGTCGTCAGTAATTTTTCCAAGAAAGCGATTATAAACATCTGTGAAAGGTGTCATTCCACAGCTCGCCTCCTTTCATGAATTAGTTAATGACTACTAATTACTTTATATTGATTACCTGTTGTTCTACGACCAGATGTAGCTGCCGTTGAATTTGTCGCGGGCGCTTCACCAGTTCCCTCTTCCTCGGCTTTATCAGCATTTTTATTCTTAATAGCTTCATCTACATCAAAGCCAGTTTTTGCCTTTAAAGCCTGACGTTTCTCATAGTCAGTTAAAGGAAGGCTAACCGCAAACTTCTTAATTAAATCAATAACTCCTATTGGAGCATAATCTAAACAATCAAGAAATGCTTCTTTAGAGCCAGTTTTTAATAAATCAACAATTTGGCTCTCTGTCATATAATATTCAGGCTATGCCGGAATATTTAATGTATTAATAATACCTTCGCTTTTAATCTGTAAAAAATTTGCCATTAACTCACGTCCACCAGGTTGGTAGCTTAATTTTTGTAATTCTTCAAATGTTAAACGTTTAACTTCGCCTGGGGCAAATGTTCTACGAATATTCATTTCTGGAATCTTATAAACTACTGTACTAGCACTACGATTAGCAACATTGTAATACCAAGTTTTACTCATATTAATTATCTCCTTTTTCTCATTAACAAAAAAATCGGGGAGAGGGGATTTTCCCCTTCTCCCCTTTAACATAGTTTAATATTTAATTATGCTTCCTCAAAAGAAACTGTCAAGTCAACAGGTTCACGTCCGTCAGCACTTAATCTAATAGTACGAGGCGTGTCTTTAATTACATCGGCTTTTGTCCAAAACACAATATGTCCTGCACCGAGACCCACAGAAGCAGCTTCTGCAACATCATCCTCAGTTAACTGAGTACCATTCCACTTAAGTTCAGTAATACTGTCTAAGTTGGTTCCTAAATCAAGACCAATCCACTTTGCAGTGCCTTGACTTGGGTTGGTTGATGCAAAGCTATTCAATGCTTCAAGGTTACCTTTGATAACAACTGAACTACCATTTTGGGTAACAGTCACAGCATCCTGATTGACTTGTGATTCAACCTTATTTACATCATCAGGAGCGGTAGTTAATTTGGCGGCTGTGACCTGAATTAAAAATTTCCGTTATCTTCGGCATTAGAGCCATTACCATTATCTGCTGGTTCGCCAGACTCGCTTACAGCACCGTCATAACGGCCATCATAGGTAATAACCTTACCGGTTACGCCATCAAAATACCAAGTATCCATTTGGCCCATGAGAGAAGTATCAACATATGCGCAAATGTTATTTGCGAGCATAGCTTGAACGCCAACCTTACGATAAACCTGAATCTCACGACTCCAGTCACCACGATTGTGCTCTTCATCAACGAGTGTGCCACCCTCAAAAGCAATCATAACAGGCTTGCTGTTAGCACCAGAAGGAATAATCCAAGCATAACCTGGGTCAATAACCTTGCGGCTATTTGTCTCATCTTCAAAGCCTTGCTCAAGAATAACAACCTTAGTAGACTTATACTGTGCGAGACGGCCAGTACGCCATAATTCATCCTTCATAGCCTCAGTATAGCGCCATGCTTCCTGAGGAATCATACGAACTGCGAATTCATATGTGCAATAAATTGTGGGTGTGCCATAAGCGGATGCAACTGCGATTAAGCGATCGAATTCTGCTTCATCAAATCCATTTGCTGCAACGCGATTTGCAGGTGGAAGCTGGTTGATAGAAGCCTTAAGAGCATGAGCAACCTCTTTATAAATGAGTTCATCCATACCTTCCATAACGATACGAACGAGCTCTGCAAAATCAACACGACCATCGAGGAACTCTTCAAAACCGATTTGAGCTGCGCCACCGATTGCGCTTGTACGTACTTCAAAAGCTTCTTCATTCTTACCAAGTTTGAAGACTTCATATACGCCAGCAAGACCAACACGAGTGATAAACTGCTTTGCGCGGTTGTTGGAGTTTAACTTACGACGGAAGATGGGCTTATCGCCCTGAGCGAATACCTTAACTTCTGCGAACTGATTATATTGTTCAACGACCTTCTTAGGAAGAACTTCATCCATAGTCTGCTCAATAAGACTGAAGATTGTATTCTTGTTTTCACGATAGAGAGCATATGTACCTGCAAGTTCATTCAGCTCTTTACGTAAGGTTTCATTGATAGCTTCACCAGAAAAGCTTTCGCCATTCCAGCTATAAGCTGTAGGAGCAGAAGGGTCTGCTTTAGCGGCAACTTTCATGAGTTGCAATAATTGTGCAAATTCTAACATTATCTTCTTCTCCTTTCTGATTATTTAATTCTCATTAACTTAACGCCGGGCTGATGATCAGGCATTGTATAAATTTTAACAACCTGCCATACGATAGAACCATCACCAGAGGTGGAGAGGATACCATCTTCTGCACGAGGACTGAGTTCTGCACCAAGTTCAACATCTTCATCACCAATCATATTGGTTGTGAAAATATCACCAACGTGTGTCTTCATAACACGAGGAACCATTGAACTACCATTTTCTGGCATGAGCTTCTCTTTGTAGAGGGACTCAATGTGGAATGGGTCTTCATTGTAATGAATTTCATACATATCAGGTGCCGCAGTTACATCATCAACTGGGAAAGTCTTGCCACCGAAGCTAACTGTGCCAGCTTCGTTGTCAAATGTGATACTACCATCAGCTGCGTCAACGCCCTGACCATTGTAGTAACGGGACTGCTTCTGCCATACTGTGTCAGGATTGCCGTCACGATCGCCACCAAATGGGCTATAAACGCGAGCCTGATAATTATCACGAATCATAGCAAATTCGCAATCATCTTGGTGATCACGATAAAGTTTGATTTCGTTCCAAACGAGCATCCACTCGCCTTTGCCTTCGAAATCTACGACTTCATTTAAATAGTCATACTTGACAAACTGGCCATTTTCGAGAATTTCAATATCTTTCTTTGCTGGAAGCTGTGCATAGACTTCTTTAGTTGCCTGTGCAGAAAGATGGTTTGGCTCTACTTGACCATAGCCGTAGCCATGCTTTTGAATATAAGCAGCTTGGCTCTTAATATTTTTCTTTAAGAAATCACTAAGCATTTTATATCTTTTCCTCCTTATTAGATATTACTATTTTTCGCAACTTCTTTAACCTTTTGGACCCATGCAGGCATGGCCTGATTTTGCGTGGTATCAATACTACCTAAGTTAAAGGTTGTAGGCTGACCGGCTGCTGTGCCAGGTTTGTCAAGATCAAAGCTAACCTTATTGCGAACACAAATAATAGATAATTTTGCTTCAATGTCATCATAACTATAAGTATCAATATGCTCAATGCAATCTTGCTTATCTTCGTCAGATAACATATAGAATGTATTAATTAACTCTTGTTTTCTTTGACGCTCAACGCCAAGTCTAAAAGATGTTAATTCTGCATTTTCAGTTGTGAGTGTTGTAATTTGTTCTGCTTGCTGCGCAACCTATTCTTGAAGAAGTGCATACTGCTTCTGTAATTCTACATATTCAGGAATTTCAGTAAGAACATATGCCACTGCTTCTGACTCTTCTGCCACAGGTTCTTCAACAACGGGTTCTTCAACAGCTTCTGATTCTTCTACAACTTCAGCTTCTTCTACTTCCTCAGCAACCTCTTCCGCAGCCTCTTCTTCAACTGTTTCTTCTGCAGCTTCACGGAGACTTGCCGCATATTGTTCAACAGCTTCTTCTGGGAATTGTGGTTGTTCTGCTGGAGTATAAGTAGCAGTTACTTCAACCAGTTCTGTACTTGGAACAAATCCATTTGCCTCATCAACCGAAAAGTCTAAACGGTAATACTTTAATGTACTAACATCTTGCAATACCGCAAACTTCTGGTTATTTTCCTCAAAAATGCCATCAATACGATATAAACTGCACCATTTGTCCGCTGGATCGGGATACTCGCGCAGTAAATAATCATAAATGGCACTCCATAAGGAATCACCAATTTCAACAGCATAAGTGGTAAACACTGGTGTTCCTCCCTTATCAAGAATTTTTTTCATCTGCTCCATTAAAGAATAAAGTTCATTTTTGAAACTATCATCTAATGTAAATTGAGTAGCAGGTGTAATTTGCGCACCTTCAAAACATGGTTCAACATCACGTCCTAAAATACACAAATTTTCAATAATTGCTTCATTAATAATGAAAAACTGAGGTACTCCTTTATTATCTTTTGTCCAACTTCCTTGAACATTTTTATGAAGTTCCATTGATTGATTATTTCCATTATCAATAACGCCCTATGCTTCTTCATATTGGCCAGTCCATAAATAACCCTGAGTCATTAAATATTCATGGTCAACACCGTCGTCATTAAACCACTAAAACCACACTGGCGCATGAATATCACAAAAACCATATGGTTTAGTATCTCTTGTCAATGTAAGTTTTCCATCGACAAACTCTAATAAACGATTATGTTCTTCAAAATCATTATCTTCTTTATTATAATGACCTACTATTGGACTACCGGGCAATGAAGCCGCAAGTTTTTTACCCATTTCTTTTGTGATAATTGTATTATTACGATTTGGTTCATCAGAAACATAACATACCTTAATATCACATTTAGAAATTAAAGGGTTGATAGAAGTAATATTCAATACTTCTATCGGCTTGTCCAATGGAATACTATTAATCATTCCTTCTATCTCCCTTCATTATTTCTACGATTCAAGATTTTTAATTGTCTTGTCGCTTTTCTAATCATCGGGTTTTTCTGGACGTCCAGGCGACTTATCGCTTGTATTTCCAGATACTTTATTACCCTCTGATGGATTTTGTGTTTTGTTATTATTAGATTTATCTTTATTGCCCAAAATATCTTCCCCATTCATTGTTGAACTCATTAATGGAGGAATCATAATCTTTGGCAATTCTAATACCTCATTTTCAAAGTGAGCCAAATTCAAGATAGAACTCTGTGAATGTCCAAGCGCAATCATAGGAAGGAACTTGGATTGACCATTTTGTGTTAAATCTTTATATTGTTTAGCAAGTTCTTTATAATTATATTGAGTTGTTTCCAACATACAGAATCTAAAATCAAATTTCTTAGCTCCATTTTTATGGTCAATAATATAATTAAAGAATACATTGAATTGAAGTATTAAATCTCGCAATGTAGATTCATCATCAAGAATACTCTTTTCAAGTGACATATTGCCATCTGTATTAAACAAGTTGCGCGATACGCCAAGAGAATCGTATACTGAACGTTCTACTTTCGCTAAATCATCAACTGATGTTGTAGTATTTTTATCACTAATATCTACCGAATCGACATCGGCAAATGTAGTAATAACATCAACACCAATAGCACGACGCAACATTTCAACTGTGGTATTATGGATATCACGAGCTTCATCTACGTCAAAAATTAAATCGCCATTTTTATCCATCGGCAATTTCTACACAAGAATTTTAAGAAGTTTCTGCATCTATTTCTTGCGGTCTAATGCTTGCGCAGCATCTAAATCTATAATAGAAGGAATAGCATTTAAGAAAACTGGAATATCATTGTTATTTAAATTAAATTTAATAACCTTACCAGGTTCTAATAAATACCATCCATACCAATCTCCATATGGATCACCCTCGAGTTTTCCTTGCTTGTAAAGTGCATAGCCTTTTGCAAACTCTTCCGGAAACATCTTGATAACGCGCATACGGTAATTAATATCGCTAAATTTTTCATCAAAGAAGCGCATATTAAATTCTACTGCTGGCATATTATTTGAGAAGAATCGTACACGACAATAGTCTTGTGGTAATTCTTGTAGCATTAAGCCATCTTTACCCTCTACGATATAACCATAATAACAGCCTTCAACAATTACTTTTAAAGCAATATCGCCACATAGTTTTTTAATATAACTACCATCAAGATATGATAATAATTTATTATATTCTTCAACTACTTTTTCTGATTTAACAGACTTTTTTACATTTTCTGGATAAATATACCAGTCATAGCGATAAAGTTTAGCAAAATAATTACAAACTGTTTGATATATACCGCTGGCCGCATAAAAGAATTTAGAAATTACTCGCATACGAGGATAGTCCATAGTGGCCAAAGCCTTAATAATTTCTTCTTTTGAGATATACGGCATTTTAGGATTTGTGAAACTGCTCAACTCCATTACGGCATCAGCCACTGCCTTTAAACCAATTTTAATTTTACTAAAGTCAGTAATTTCACCTGTTGGAGTTAATCGTTCTTGTGTCATGTCAAAGCCTTTGTTATGGATAGCGGCTTGTTTTTCTTTTATGCTCAAAACGCCACCTCCTTAATATCCAGCTTTATGAATAATATAATCATAAGTGATTAAATTTTCTTCAAAATATGGTATTTCAATTAGTTTGATATTATGCAACATACAAAAACGTTTTTTCTTGCCATCATTGTACTACTATTGGTAAAATCCTCGTTTTCCACCAAATTTGCTACTTGGCTCGTAGTGTTGACGTCCCTAATACTCAATTAAAAAATCAAGATTTCCATCATCATCAAAGACGGCAAAATCAAAACGTAGAGGACGGCCATTTGAGCTACACAAACCAGGAATTATATATTCTTCTTGAAATCGTAAGCCCGCATCTTCAAGAATTTCGTGAATTTTAATTTCTCCACGAGAACTTAACATTTTTCCGTGCCTCCTTAACTTGAAAATATCATATCTGTAATTTTAAATTTTTTCTTTTTCTTTTTAGAATCTTCTTCTAATTTTATATAATATAAACCATACTCAAATGCAGAAAATTTATCTTTTCGGATACTTTTATTTGCTTGTTTTAAAATGATATTAACGCCCTCATTTTCTTCACGAAGGTTCATCATTTCCTCTTTTAATATGGAAGTTTGAGTAAATGGTTTTAAATATTCTGCCCTTTTTTCAGGAGACATTTTTTGACCTGCTTTTTTATTGAGCAATTTTCCTTTAGCAATACGCTCATCAATTAACATTTTTACTTTACCGGCATTAAGCTATGTTTGAGCATTAGCATGTGCTTCTGAGTTAACTGGCGCATTTGCCTTTAAAAGATACATCGCATCTTCTTCAGTTTCAGTTGTACGATATTTTTTATATTCATCAGCCGCATCTTCTTGTGTTCCACCATAAACGCCAAAATCTGGATAATGCTCACCAGTTTCATCATCATCCTGAGATTTAACCATATAGTCAATTAAACCAATACCTAGACCATTGGCATCAATAACCAAGCGTCGCGCATGATATTTATAATACCAGCGTTTAAGCTTAATAGCCTAATCTTGGAAATGCGCATCAGTCATTGTATAAACATTAACCAATGATTTAATAGCCGGACCAACGCTAGATGGTGTTATTTTAAATACACATACAACACTATCGCATCCTTTTCTACCAACGTCAACGCTAAGTATATAATATGAATGCGCTGATGAACGACCAGAATATTCATATTCTGGCTAATTAAGAATTCGACAATGGTCAAATACATCGCCATTAAAGAATGCATTTTCAGCAGTTCCAGACCACTTAGATTCATATTCACGGTCAAATGAAGCTTCATTATAAGTTCCGTCAGCCTTTAAGTCTTGAATAAAAGAACGATCAAGAAGTTTCATAAGAACTGGGATGCGCCAGGTTCCTCCCATAATATAAGCTTTCTCTGGTTCTGTAACCATCCAAACAAGAAGCTAAATAAGTTTATCATAAGCAAATGTACCTTTCCAACCTGCTGTGGTTACAAATATCTGGCTTTTATTAAGTGTTTCTGCTGGTTGCATTGTGCCATCCATGCATAAACGAGAAACGTTCATCGTAGGAATAATGACCTCTGAAAGTATTTTTCCATCTACGCCAACACTTTCTTCTACCAGACCGCCATGACGACGTTTACCTCTGCTTTTTTCACTAGCCGCAACGTTATCAAAATAAGACCCATTTTTAAAAACAAAAATACAATAATCTTTACTTTGTCTTGTTCGTCCAGGGCGTCGGTCAAGTTCTTTACCAAGCGCAGGAACTAAATTACAAAGTTCTTCAACTTTTTCTTTTACAATATCAGCTGCCTGTTGTTTACCACCTGACGTAACAAATAATTTTGCACGAGGGTATAAAATACAACGACACATTAATACTAAAACTGAAAGAAATGATTTTGAATACGCACGCGGGAAAACCATGTATACATATTTATATCGCATGGCTACCCGCAAGAATACTCGTTGATAAAAATAAAAATGCAAACCGCTATCAGGTATTTTTCCATCAATACCGGTTTGTAAAAAATCAATAAACATATCAGGATACTCTCGCCAATATGCTATATACTAACGCAATATAGGTTTAATTGGTTCAAGTCGCTCTTCTGAAATACCTATCTTTTTTTTAGTAGAAATATTTAATAAATCTTGAAGTGCCATTATACCAAATCCTCCTCATCAATTAATGATTCAAGGAATTCTTCATCGTCTAATGACTCCTCTTCAACCTAAGCGCGCAATTCGGCAAATTCTTCATCTTTTAAAAAGGCCTGATGTTCATCAAACAATTGATTTTCAAATGCTTCATCATCACCGGCAGCTTCCGCATCAAGCAGAGCCTCATTTTCTTTAGTCTATTGGATTTGACGAACAGCCGATTCAATCATTTCACTTAAGTTCTGCTCTTCCATAATTAATGAACGAGTATAGCCCTAAAGGTCTTGAATTGTTCTATCGACTTTATCTTGTGGTCCATCGGTATAATAACGAGGAATAAATCCATCACGTTCACAAAGCGCAACTAATTCTGAAACAGAATCTAATACACTATCACCTTCGCCTTTATTTTGCGCCGCAGTAAATTTACCACTTTTCATAAGTGAATCATACATTTTTATCATTTTTTGCGCACCATCAACATCTCCCAAGTCTAAGAGCTAATTTGCTTTTAGAGATGTTTTACACACAAGTTTTAATGTGTCGAAATGGCCCGCAGTTTGGATGTCATATGATTCAGTCATTTCATTATATAATTTTTCTAATTGTATCCACTCTGAAGGACGATAACTTTTTCCCCATTTCATTAAAAGCATCATTTTATCTTCTTCTGTAAGCTACGATACTAATGGGTCTTCTTCTACCTAATCAGTTCCCCACGGGGTATTATAATTAAAATCCTATGAAGGAGACGATTCAGTTATAGTATCAGCCGGTGGCGGAGCTACATTTAAATCTTGCTTTTGAGCTGCAACTGCCTCAGCAATTTCCGCAGCTTCATATCCACTCGCCTTCATTGTAGATTCAAGTTTATTTAATGCTACTTGCTGAAGATAATCACTATCTTTCCAACGATAATCACGCCATTGCTATAAACGCATTTGTCCAAGATAACGTCCCATGATTGTCATTCCAGTCACACGAGTTGGGTCCTTTGCATAGGATTTTAAGAGTTTTGCCCAAACCTCAGGAATATATGGAACATCACATTCTTGTATAATCCACAAATAAGTTTTTGCATCCCAGTTATCAACATGCATTGTAATGCACTATTTGCATTGTTTTAGTTTACCTGTTGGATATTTTACTAAATCATTTGTTTGATAAAATTCTTCAGCATTTTTTAATTTCTTACATTTTTCGCAAAAACATTTTTCTTTTTTAGATTCTGGCATTATTGTCGCCTCCTTTTAAGATAAAGATAAATAGTTAATATGAGTTATTCTAACTCGTCCAAAATTTTCTTTTTCTTATTACGGCAACATTTACATATGCTATAAAATCCATCTTTACTAGTTTTGTTCTTGCTAAAATATCTATTATTTGCTAATTTCACCTATCCGCAGCGACTACATTTTTTATAAACTCCACGTTCTATTTCAGTATAATACCAATTTAAATAATCATCTTCTGCCTAGGCAGCAATTAAGTTCGGTATCTTTTTACGCCACAGGCTAGAGATATACTCTACACTGTGCTTGATACCGAACTCTAATTGAAGTGCTTGTTGGATATCTATGTTTTGCATTCCATCAATTTTATAAATCATAAGTTTATAATATAATGGATAATCAGCTAAAGCACGGTCGCAGGTATCTTCAAAATCTGTTAATAAAAACCAAACATCGCTATCAAAATGTCCTTCACAATCCTATTTTAATTTTGAATAATTACATAAGATTGCAGAACATACTGCGGGGTCGGCAAGTGTGATACCTTTTGAGGCAACAGTGCCATCTTCATTAATTGATAATTCACCATCCAATGGAAGTATGCTTCGTGAATGAGTTAAAGTCGTACATACAATAGGTTTCTTATAAGCATTTTTAATAATATACTAATCTTTTCTTAAATCAATAATTGTCTTTTTAATTATATAAGCATCTTTTCCGGTAGCTGTTTTAGCTCTTTCCTCCCAAGATGAAATAGAGTCACGTAATTGTTGAAGGAATGGAATTTCTTCTAAATCCTTCTTAGTAATTGTAACTTTTGGCTAGAAAATTGTATTCTTATCTTCAGCAATAAGATTATAAATTCCATCTTCGCCATTTTCAAATTGAGATACAAGCCCTTCAAACGAAGTTTCACGCTTATTTACTGTAGTCATACGGTTATCAGTGAGGATTTTGCGCTCTTTGCGCTCTTGTTTCTCCATGCAGAGAATTAAGTAATTTGCTAAAATTTCCAGATAGCTCTCATTTGGATTGGGATTCTCTTCTAGAATTTTCTTGACTAGTTCGTTTCTCTCTTCAGGAGTTTCAAGCGTATAATCTAATTTAATCAAGCTTTTGACCTCCAATCTCCGTATATTATAAGTATAGCAAAAATTTTTTTCTTTGTCAAGAGAAAAATTGGTTAAAAATTGACAATATTAAAATTTTTTAGTATAATATAAATATAAAAAGAAAAAATAATTCTTAATATATTATATTTGAAAATTCAAATAAGCGCTTTAACAGGTTTTGCCCAAGCGCAGTGTAAAAGGAGATGCACAGTTTTTTATGAAAATCACAAACGAAAACGTATCACGAAAGCTTGATTCACTCGGCCGCATTAGTATTCCAAAAGCCATTCGGCAACGTCTCGGCATTGAAGAATTGGCAGAAGTTGATTTTTATACCATGGAGGCAGAAGACGGCACGCAGTATATTTGTATGACCGATGGAAAAGCCAGTAGTAATAAATATGAGCAAGCCGCGCAGGTTCTTAATGAACTCGGCATTGATATTCCAGAAGGATTAATGGAGAAGCTGGAAAAATGAAAAGTGTTTATGTAAATGAACCAAAGAATAAAGATTATAAATTTTATCTTAAAATTTTAAAGATGTATGCGGATGAGTATGGAAAAGATGCACCTGTAAATAGTATTCCGCCTATTCAATTATCGCAAGGAATTACGTTAGGTGAAGCTATTAATGAAATTCAAAATAAAGTAGTCTATGATGGATATGTGGTTTTTAATATGCGTGTTAGATTAGCATATTATGATGAGAATAATTGTCATATTAAAGATGTGTATGATGAGTTCTGGACTACTTTTGGAAAGATAAGAGATTATAATTCAGAAAATAAACTTTATTCGGTATATTATTCCAATAGAGGTTTAGCGTATATTAAAGTTAATGATATTATTGCGGTCGATGACGAAGCAGTGAAGTTAGCCGAAGACACATGGAATTATGATAATTGGGATTGGGAGGAGGAAATTGAAGCATGATGTTTGAAAAGACTTGGGGAAAAGTATTTATTATTTTATTGATTTTTATGTTTGCTACTTTTGCTATTGGTAGTGTATATAATGGCGTTGTTTTAACGAAGTATTTGCGGGCTCAGGACACCAAGAGTGAAGAAGTTGCGCTTTATGGGTTCACAGTGGATGGAATACCAATTTATGCGGCTCCTGGTGGCGAGCAATATGAGTTGCCGCAGCTGGGAATAGAAGAAACCGTTAGATTAGAGTTTGCGCGCGATGGAGACTTGATGCGGATTTGGGTACCGCAAGATTATAGACCATAATAGAAGTAAGTATGAAATTTATTATTTTAACGAGAGCAAGTGATGGAAAAGATATTTATGTAAATCCTAGTCAGGTGGTAAGTATTTGTCCTTACTACGGGAAAGCTACTACTATAGTGCATTTAATGGGAACAACTTCTCACGAAGTATTGGAGAGCGTAGAAACAGTAGTAGGATTGTGCCAGATAGAGGAGTTGGATAAGGGGTAGTGTGGTATGGAATGAAAAATCGTTTTGGGATTTAATGAGCCAGACCAAATAAAATAAAGAATAAAAAATAATTTAAATCCCATAATTATGCCCCCAGGCTTATTGAAATTTTATGCTGACCATACATAATAAAAAGTATTGCTGTGTCAAATAAAGAGCCTGCATTTTACTCATGCGACACCCCCCCAAACATCGTGCCGCAATCGAGCATTGCGGCACGAATTTGCGATAGCAGACCCCCGCGGTATAATTATACAAAAATGAGCACAAATATACAAAATGAGCACAAACCCGTAATTATGAACAAATTATGAACAAACTGTAAATAAACTGTGAACAAACTGTGAACAAACTGTGAACAAACTGTGAACAAATTGTAAATAAACTGTGAACAAACTGTGAACAAACTGTGAATAAAAAAAATTAAAAAAAAGCTATTGACAAACTTACACCCGTGTGTTATAATGTAATCAGAAAAGAGAGAGGAACAGAAAACCATGAAGATTACCAAGACTGCCACAAAGAAAGCGCTCAAGGCTGAGTACATTGAAACCCTTGCTTACTTTGCAGAATACCTCGCACAGTTTGACGAGGACGAGATCAAAGAAAAAGTCGAAGAGTGTGATGACA
>JAEEHF010000046.1 GCA_016280725.1 Bacillota bacterium
CAACAAACTGCTTAGCACCTCTTGCAAAAGTTATAAATGATAAATTTGGAATTAAAGATGGATTAATGACAACAGTTCATTCAACAACTGCAACTCAAAAGACAGTTGATGGCGCTTCTAAGAAGGACTGGAGAGGTGGAAGAGCAGCATCTGCAAATATTATTCCATCATCTACTGGTGCTGCAAAAGCAGTAGGAAAAGTTATTCCAGAACTTAATGGAAAACTTACAGGTATGTCATTTAGAGTTCCAACTGTTGATGTTTCTGTTGTGGACTTAACAGTAAATCTTGAAAAACCTGCTACTTATGAAGAGATTTGTAGGGCTGTAAAAGAGGCTTCTGAAGGAGAATTAAAAGGAATCCTTGGCTATACAGATGAATTACTTGTTTCATCAGACTTTATTCATGACCCAAGAACATCTATATTCGATGAAAAAGCAGGTATTGCTTTAACAGATACGTTTGTTAAGCTTGTTGCTTGGTATGATAATGAGTGGGGTTATTCAAATAAACTTGTAGATTTAGCAGTATATATGAGCAAACAATAATATCATTAAAACTTCCATCAAACTGCTTGATGGAAGTTTTATGTTCTTTAAGGAGGCAAAAATGAAAAAGTATTTGATTTTTGTAGGAGTCATTACAGCAATAGTACTTCTTTTTTGTATTTCATATGCTATGCCAAAAGGTGCAGTTGCTTTAATGAATAAAAGAATTAGTATTACATATGAAGGTAAGGATGTCATGTTTTTTGATGCAAACAAATTAAAAGTGTATCCAATAACATATAATGATTCTACCTATCTTCCTATTAGAGCACTTTCTGCACTATTTGATGTAAAAATAAAGTGGGATGGAACAGAAAAAGCAATTTATCTTGGAGATGGAGAAATTAGTAGTGGTTCCGTTATTTTTCAAAAGAGTAATACTAATGTTGAAAATGATGATATTTTAGTATTAAGCGTTCCTACGTATAGAGTTTATTACAATGGAAAGCTTCAAATATTTGAGGATGCTAATGGTGATATAGTTTCACCTTTATCATATGAGGGAACAACATATCTTCCAGTTAGGGCTTTATCTAATCTGTTTAATAAGTCAATAGATTGGAATGCAAGTAAAAATGAAGTTTCAATAAGTAATAAAAGCTCTACCAGTACGTATGATAATGTAGTTAGTAAATCTAGTGGTTTGTTTTCGGTAAATACTATTAGCTCAGCAAGTCTGTCAATGGATTCTGCACAAAGTGTTGGTTCAAGTAATATTGGTTTATCTGTTGGTGGAGCAAAAGATGTAGAAAACTTTAGAGAAAATATTAAAGATGGATATTTTCCAATTTCAACAGACATAACATACAATGGATTATTCTACGATTATATGTTTGATATAAATTCAAATGCTGAGTCAAAATCTGATGATATTTTTTCACCAACATATTCTACTGCAATATCTAAAGATCCTATTTCAAATCAAAATGAATACTACATGACTGTTGGATTAAGTTCTAATATCAAAGAAGAGGATTTTGCTAGAAAGAAACTAAATCTTGTTATTGTATTAGATATTTCTGGTTCAATGTCTTCATATATGGATTCGTATTATTATGATGCACCATTTAATGCATATGATAATCCTAAAAGATTAACAAAGATGAAAGCAGCAGAGGAAAGCTTAAACTTGCTTTTAGACCATTTAAATAAAGATGATAGATTTGGTCTTGTTTTATTTGATTCTACTGCAGAGATTCAAAAAGAATTAACACCTGTATCAAAGCTAAATATAAATAAGTTTAAGGGTGACATTCTTGAAATTGCACCACGTGGAGGTACAAACTTTGAAGCAGGGTATAAATATGGAACAGCGCTATATAGTTTTATTGAAGATGAGAACACAGATGAATATGAAAACAGGATAATTGTAATTACAGATGCTATGCCAAATACTGGAATTACAAGAGAAAACTCTTTGATGAATATGGTTGCTAAAAACGCAGACAAAGGAATTTATACTTCATTTATAGGTGTAGGTGTTGACTTTAATACTGAGCTTATTGAAGAAATATCTGATGTAAAAGGAGCAAATTACTATTCGGTTCATAATACACAGGAGTTTGAAAAACGTATGTCAGAAGAATTTGAATATATGGTAACACCATTAGTATTTGATTTATCATTAGATATTGATTCAGATTTCTATGATATTCAAGCTGTTTATGGAAGCGACACAAAGAATGCTCAAAAAGGCAACATAATGTACGTTAATACTTTATTCCCTTCAAAAAGTGGAGGCGGTGAAGTAAAAGGTGGAATTGTACTTGTTAAGCTTAAGAAAAATGGCAAAGATGAAAATGGAAATCTTGAAGTAAAGGTGTCTTACAAAGATAGAAGCGGAAAGGAACATAATAACAGACAAAGCGTTACATTTAAAAACTCAAATTCAGAATATTATGACAACACAGGAATAAGAAAAGGTATTCTGTTAACTAGATATGCAAACATGATGAAAAACTGGATATTGTATGAGAGAAGTAATCATAAACCAATTTATAGAATTATGTATGACAGTGGAATTAAAGATTGCATATTCCCACCAGAAGAAATCTTTAGAGTATTGGGTGAACACGAAAGAACATCAGTAAAACTTTCAGTAAGTAGTGAGTATAAAGAAAACTTTAGAGAACTAAAAAGTTATATTGAATCTGAAAATAAAGTTCTTAAAGATGATACTTTGAAACAAGAAATTGACATAATCGATTTGCTTTTGGAAACATAATATTGGTACTAAAAAGACTGGAAAAAAATATTTTTTCCAGTCTTTAAAATTGATAAATTTCTTATAATATAGTAGTATTATATGTGATAAAAATGTTTGTACGAATAAAGAAAGAAGGTATTTTTGTGCGTAAAAAAATTATAGCAGGAAACTGGAAAATGAATCATTCACCTGTTGATACACACAGGTTTTTTGGCACTTTTAATGATTTAGTAAAAGATAGCAATAATGAAATTGTAGTTTGTGTTCCTTATATTGATGTTTCAGCAGCTCTTGAGAGTACAGATGGAACAAATATTAAAATAGGTGCCCAAAACTTAAACCATGAAATAGCAGGTGCGCTTACAGGTGACGTTTCAGTTAAGATGCTTAGAGATATTGGTGTTAAGTATTCAGTTATTGGCCACTCTGAGAGAAGGCTATATCACCACGAAACAGATGACTTTGTAAATTATAAAATTAAAGCAGCTTTTGATCACGATATTGTTCCTATTCTTTGTGTTGGTGAGACATTACATGAAAGAGAACTTGGTATTGCTAGAGAAAAAATAGTCATACAAATTAGAACAGACTTAGAAGGCTTACCGGCTGACTTAGCTAAAAGAACAATAATTGCATATGAACCTATATGGGCTATTGGAACAGGGAAGACAGCTTCAAAAGAGGATGCAAATGATGCATGTAAGTTTATTAGAGATGAAATTAGAAAAATGTATGGAGACGATGTGGCTAACGAAATAATTATTCTATATGGTGGAAGTGTTAAACCAGAAAATGCTAGAGATTTATTTACTATGTCTGATATAGATGGTGGACTTGTAGGCGGTGCTTCGCTTGAACCAGACTCATTTGCCAAGATAGTAAATTTTGATAAATAAATATATTTTAGGTCTGTTAGAAAAGGAGAGAAAAGATGGATGTAATTTATAACTCTGATCCGAGGTATGCCGATTTAGGCATGGCAAGCAGAGTCTTATTAATTATAAAAATAGTAAGTTATGTGATTGCAGCAGCGATTCTAATAGGTTTTATTATACGTTATTATTGTAAGAAGAAAAAGTGCTCAACTGATGAAGCACTAATAAAATTAAGAAAGGAAACTTGTAAAAGTATTGTTCCATTACTAATTGTTTTGTTTCTTATTATATTTGCTCCTATTGTTGTTTCATGGACGTTTACAAAACCTATAATTTATATTTATCCTGAAGAAGAGATGAATTTACAGGTTACGCTAAAATACCCAGAAAGAATTACATGTTCATATCCTAATTACTTTTCTAATGATGGATGGAACGTAAAAGCATTTCCTAATGGCGATTTAGTCGATTTAAATTCAGGAAGAAGACTATATAGCTTATATTGGGAGGGTGAGTTTAAAGACTTAGATAGAAGCATGGATGAAGGTTTTTGCGTTAAAGGCGAGGACTCAGCAAAGTTTCTAGAAGAAAAGCTTGATATGCTTGGCCTAAATTACAAGGAAGCCGAAGAGTTTATAGTATATTGGCTTCCAAAGCTAGAATCTAATAAATATAACTTTATTAGGTTTGTTACTACGGAAGAATTTAATAGATATATGCCACTTATACTAAAAGATAGTAACGAAGAAACAATAACTGTGGATACTTTAATAAGAGTGCTAATGGTTTATAAGCCTTTGAACCATCAAATAGATGTTGAAGAACAAGTTATAAATTCTCCAGTAAGACAAGGTTTCACTGTTGTTGAATGGGGAGGGACAAAGATTTAATACATAGTATTATTGTTGAGTGACAAATAAGGAGGATAAAAATGAAAAAATCAGTTGAAGATTTAGAAGTCGCAGGAAAAAGAGTATTAGTAAGATGTGACTTCAATGTTCCGCAAGATGAAGATGGAAATATTACCGATGATAGAAGAATAAGAGAAGCATTAAAAACAATTAAATATTTACTAGAGCATAAGGCAAGAGTAATTCTTTGCTCACATTTAGGAAGACCAAAAGGAGAAGTGAATCCTAAGTATTCCTTAAAGCCTGTTGCTAAAAGACTTTCGGAATTACTTAACATGGAAGTAAAAATGGCAGACGACGTTATTGGAGAATCAGCTCATTCGTTAGCTAGCAGTTTACAAGATGGAGAAGCAATGCTAATTGAGAATGTTAGATATGATGCTAGAGAAGAAAAGAATGATCCAGAATTTTCAAAAGAACTTGCTTCACTTGCTGAACTATATGTAAATGATGCATTTGGTACAGCTCATAGAGCACATAGCTCTACTGCTGGAGTTGCAGATTATCTTCCATCAGCAGTTGGATATTTAATCAAAAAAGAAATTGATGTTATGGGAAAGGCACTTGAGAATCCGGAAAGACCTTTTGTTGCAATCCTTGGAGGAAAGAAAGTATCCGATAAAATATCAGTAATTGAAAATCTAATTGATAAAGTAGATAGCTTAATTATAGGTGGAGGAATGTCATATACATTCTTCAAAGCTCAAGGAAAAGAAGTTGGAACTTCAATTTGTGAACTTGATAAAGTAGAACTTGCTAAAGAGCTTTTAGCTAAAGCTGCAGAAAAAGGAGTTAAGCTTGTTCTTCCAGTTGATAATGTTGTAGTACAAGAATTCTCAAACGATGCAGCATCTAAAGTCGTATCATCAAATGAAATTCCAGAGGGATGGCAAGGCGTTGATGTTGGGCCTAAGACTATTGAACTATATAGAGAAGTGTTAAAAGATGCTAAAACAGTTGTATGGAATGGACCTGTTGGAGTATTTGAGTTTGATAATTTTGCAAAAGGAACAAATGAAGTTGCAAAAATACTATCTGAATTAGATGGCGCTACAACAATAATTGGCGGCGGAGATAGTGCAGCAGCAATTGAAAAAGGTGGCTATTCAGATAAAATGACACATATATCTACAGGTGGTGGAGCATCATTAGAGTTTTTAGAAGGAAAGATTTTACCGGGAATAGATTGTATTCAGGATGCATAGTTTTTTAGAAAGGAAGATAAAATGAAAAACAAATTAACAATGCTTGTAATTATTGATGGCTGGGGAATTAATGAAAGAGAAGAGGGAAATGCTGCAAAACTTGCTAACACACCAAATTTAAGTAATTTATTCAGCCAGTATCCTAATTCTATAATTCATACCTCAGGACTTGATGTAGGACTTCCAGATGGTCAAATGGGAAATTCCGAAGTTGGACACATGAATATTGGTGCTGGAAGAATTGTGTATCAAGAACTAACTCGTATTACAAAATCAATAGAAGATGGAGATTTCTTTAGCAAAAAAGAGTTCATTGATGCAATTGAAAATGCAAAAGAACATGGTACAAATCTTCATATTTATGGACTTTTATCCGATGGAGGAGTACATAGTCATAATACTCATTTATATGCTCTTTTAAGATTATGCAAAGAGCAAGAGTTTGATAGAGTATTTGTTCATTGCTTCCTAGATGGAAGAGACACACCACCATCTTCGGCTGAAAATTATATTATTGAATTAGAAGAACAGATGAAAGAAATAGGTGTTGGAAAGATTGCTTCTATTATGGGTAGATACTACGCAATGGATAGAGATAAACGTTGGGATAGACTTGAACTTGCCTATAAAGCTTTGGTTAATGGCGATGGTCTAAAAGCTCCTACTGCAGTAGATGCAATAGAAAACTCTTATCAAAGAGAAGAATTTGATGAGTTTGTTAAACCTACACTAATTACAGATTCTGAGGAAAACCCACTTGCAACTATTAAAGAAAATGATTCAATTATATTCTTTAATTTCAGAACTGATAGAGCTAGAGAAATTACGAGAGCTATTGTTGATCCTGATTTTGATGGATTTGAAAGAACATATTTTAAAACTAAATATGTTTGTATGACTCAATATGATGCAACGATGCCAAATGTTGAAGTTGCATTTAAACCAGAAAAGCTTACTAATAATTTTGGCGAATATATTTCTAAGAATGGATATACTCAACTTAGAATAGCAGAGACTGAAAAATATGCACACGTTACATTTTTCTTTAATGGTGGTGAAGAAGTTGAATATCCTGGTGAAAGTAGAATTTTAGTTAATTCACCAAAGGTTGCAACTTATGACCTTCAACCAGAGATGAGCGCTTACGAAGTTACAGATAAAGTTGTAGATGTAATTAGAAAGAATGAAACCGATGCTATTATTTTAAACTATGCTAATTGTGACATGGTTGGACATACAGGAAGTCTAGAAGCAGCCATTAAAGCTGTTGAAGCAGTTGATGAGTGCATAGGAAAAGTATATCAAGAAGTATTAAAAGTTGATGGAAATCTTATTATTATAGCTGATCATGGAAACTGCGAACAAATGATAGATTATTCAACTGGTGACCCTCATACCGCACACACAACAAATCCTGTTCCTATAATCCTAATAAGTAGCGACAGTACACTTAAGGTTAAAGAAGGAAGACTTGCTGATATTGCACCTACAATGCTTGATTTACTTGGACTTAATAAACCTTCTGAGATGACAGGTGATAGTCTTATTATTAGATAATAAGCTAAATAATGATTGATTGTTGGAGGAAATAATGTCAAAGAAAATACAAAAAAAAAGAATTATTGACATAATTCGAGATAGAATTACTAATCTTAACAAATATGAAATGATTTTGATTGCAGTTTTAGTTATTTATACAGTTGTATCTTTCTACAAACTTGGAAATTTTAAAAGTCCACGTACTTTTGCAAAAATGAAAACAGACGAATATGCAACATTTATGATTAAAGATGATAATAAAATACCAGCTAAGCTTCTTATGTTTGTTGGATATGATAATGTTTATTTATCTGTTTTTAATGGAAATGAAATGTCAGAAGATAACTCATCTTTTACATATGATACTTCGTTAACAACTGAATATGATCAGGTTTTGACGTGGCAAAAACTAGAATTTAATAAAAGTGGAGACTATCATAAGTACTATATGCTTCAGTCATATTGGGATTCAACCTCTATAGGTGAAATTGCTTTTTTGGATGAACAAGATAATATAATTGATGTTGAACTTGTAGATGGGCTTAAATGGGATGCTCTAATTGATGAACAAGATACTCTTCAATTAGAGTCAGACTACATGAATAGTACATATTTTGACGAAGTGTACTTTCCTAGAGCAGCGTATGAAATATTTAATAATTCATACATTTTTGAGTATACTCATCCACCACTAGGAAAAATCATAATGTGGATTCCTATAGCAATTTTCGGAATGTCACCATTTACATATAGGCTTATGGGTAATATTGCTGGTATTATAATGATTCTGGTAATGTACATTATTGGTAAGGATTTGTTTAAGCATGATAAATATGGTCTATTTGCTGCGATAATTATGGCTGCTGACGGAATGCACTTTACGCAAACAAGGATTGGAACTGTAGACTCGTTTTTAGCATTGTTTAGTATTATGGCTTTTATGTTCTTTATTAAGTATCTAAAAGTGACTGATGATAACGAGCAAAAGAAAAGATATATTATGCTTGCACTGTCGGGACTTTGTTGGGGATGCGCTGTTTCAACAAAATGGAATACAGCCTTTGTTGGAATTGGACTTGCGGTATTGTTCTTTATTGATTATTTCAAAAATAAGAAAATGATTATTGACAATAAGTTTAATCATAAGCCTATTACTATGGGATTTGCATCTTTTGTGGCAATTCCTCTTGTGGTTTATTTGGCTTCATATTTGCCAATATATTGGAATCCAAATGAAGTAGCGTCTTATGATGTCATTGACGAAGATGGACAAAAAAGTCAAGTAGTTGTTTCTCCAAATAGTATATGGGGATTCTTACAATATCAGTATTCAATGTACCAGTACCATGCTCATCTTGGACCAGAAGATAATCCGGATTACTATGAGCATCCGTTTGCTAGCAAGTGGTATACTTGGCCAATTTCATATAAACCAATGTGGTTCTATTTTAAAGATTACGAAGGCGGAACGATGAGAAGTACTATTGCTACAATGGCCAATCCTGCTATTTGGTGGTTATCGTGTGTAACTTTTGTTTATACGATTGTGTATACTATTATAAAGAGAGACAAAACGGGATTAATTCTTTTATTAATGATTGCTGCTACTTGGCTTCCTTACGCCAGAATCACAAGAGATATGTATATTTATCACTATTTTATTACTCTGCCGTATATGATGCTAACGATTGTTTACTGTACATCAAGTTTGATAAATTGGAAAGATAAATTTAATAAACTAATTCCAATTCTTAGTGCTGTTTTTATTCTTTTCTTTATATACTTTTACCCAATTTATAGCGGTAAGATAGTATCTATGAAATACAATGAATCTACTAAGTTTTTGACATCATGGACTTACTAAAGAAATATGGAGGGTGTTAAATGAAAAAGGTATTTTTAGTTTTAGCTATATTATCAATAGTGTTTGTGCTTTCTGGCTGCTTTGAAAAACAAGAAACACCAGATAAAAGTGGAGACATTGTTAAAGAAATCACTACTACTGACGATAATAAAGAGTTTTATGTTGCACGAAACAACGGCGGCGGAGCAGTTGAGTATAAAGGAAAAATCTATTATATAGAATATAATAATAATGATTATACTAGAGATGCACTAGGAAATAATTTTTACAAGAACCAAGAAACTAATAACAGTCAAAGATATGTTAATGTTATTAATCAGAATGGAACAATTGAAAATCTATTCAAAGTAACTGATTTAGATAGTCTTTACATAGTTGATGACAGGTTTTATCTTCAAAGAAGTACGGGAATGTTATATAGTGTTGATATGAAAGGTGAGAATGACCTTGATTTTGCAAGAGGTATTTATGCCGGTTTTGATCCTTCTAATCATGTAATCTATTATACTAATGCCAACGCAACAAGTAATCTTGTTGAAATCGATACTCTAACAATGAGTATTTCGAATAATTATGAATTTGATAATGAATATATCGGAAATGATTACACGTACGTTGGTACAAAAGATGGAGCTATATATTACTATACTATCGATACTGAGACTGACGAATTCGTTATGACTAAGCATGACATAAAGAATAATAAGAATGAAATTGTTGCAAAAACAAAGATATCGAGAACTGACGATGAAAAAGATTTAGTAAAAATATCAAGTGAATTAAGAGAATATACTGTTGTTGATGGACACGAGTTTGAAGACAATAAATATTTTATTGTGTATGGAAAATTTGCAGGAACAATGAGAAATTTCATTTATGGAAAACTTGTCATGATTGATATAGGTAATGAAAGTATTTCATTTATTGAAAATGATGATGTTACTGCAATGCTTGGTGTGATTGATAATAAATTAGTATATTCGACATCAAAATTAGCGGATTCACCTACTACCGGCGGGAATGTTAAAGCATTTGATTTAACTACTAAAGAAACTAGCGTCATATCGAAGTCTAAGTATAATATCAATCTTGATATTGCTTATGGATCTTCTGGCCAAATTAGTATTAGTGATGAAATTGTAGACGAAGTTAAAGCTAAATACAAAGACATTGATTTAGAGTTAAAAGTTCCTGATGAGGTTGTGGAAAAATATCCAGAGTCTTCAGGATATAATATGTATGATATTTCTGTAGGTAACTATAAAATGGTTGGCGATACATTATTCTATACCATAATATCATCAAAGTTAAATCCGGCAGGATTCATAGGATGGAGACCTGCATATATTCGTAAAGCACTTGATGTATATGCATATGATACAAAAACTAATAAGACATTATATGTATATTCAGTAGTTAATAATGTTTATGAAAAAATGGAAGAAAAGATCGAAGAAGTGATTCAAAGTGGAGATCCTATTATATCTGGTGACTTTGAAGTTGAAATTCCTGAGCACAATGTGGAAGAAACTTTGAAAGAAAATGAAATGATTGTTACAATTAATACAAATAATATTTGGCAAAATGAATTTGATGTTCGTGTTGAAGAAGTTGGTGGAATGATAATTGGTAAGAGAATCGAATATGAAGGACACCACCAAAAGAGCGATGGAGATATCAAGATTAAAGTACTAAAAGAAGTCGGTGCAATGCTTACTGTTTATGTAGATAATTCACTTCATTCGCAAATGCGTATCGAAGAAGATATGTAAATATAGTATTTAGGGGGAATATGTTTTGAAAAGATTTATCGGTTGTTTGTTATTACTTACTTTGTTATTAATGACTCTATCAATTTCACTAGCAGTAAGCTTTAATGATGTCAAAAATACAAAATATGCTAATGCAGTTGATATGCTTACTTCTTTGGGAATTGTAAATGGCTATGCTGATGGTACATATAAGCCTAATAATACCGTTACTAGAGCTGAAATGGCAAAATTAATTATTGTTGCATTAGGAAAAGAAGATGCTTCGGAGGCTTTAAAAAATGATGCAAAATTTACAGATGTTAAAAAGGGAAGCTGGGCTGCAGGATATATTAATTATGCAGCTAATCAAGGAATAATAAAGGGATATCCAGAAGGTACATTTATGCCTAATTCTCAAGTTACTTATGCTGAAGCTGCAACGATGCTTCTTAGAACGCTTAACTACACTAAGGAATTAGAAAGCAAAAAATATCCTACTGAATATATGACTATAGCAAATGAAGCAGGACTACTTACTGGTGTGATCGCTTCTAGTGCCAAAGAAGGAGCAAGTAGAGGCAATGTTGCACTAATGGTTCTTAATACTCTTAAAGGCAACGTTAGAAAAATCATCAGCAGCACTACTAATGGCACGTTTACATATGGAAATGGAGACGTATTTATTGAAAAGACATTTCCAAACCTTAAGTATATCAAGGACGGACTTGTATATGACTTAGATTTTGAAGAAGAAGAAATGGTAATTAAAGATTCTACTAATAATAGAAAGATAACAGTTGTATATGATGAAGATCTATGTGGGGACATCAGGAAACTTTATTTAAGAGAAGTTGAGTTAATCTACAATACATCAAAAAAAGAGTTTTTGTATTTTAATATTTCTGATGACTACAGCGTAGCAACTGTTGATATAGACGACATTGACAATAAATACATATATGACACAAAGAACAATAAGTATAAATATGATGAAGTTCTTCTATATAGTATAACTAATTATGAAGAAGCAGAAATTGCGTATATAGTTCTAGATGGTGATGAAGTTATTTCTGTAATACTTGAAGGAACTCCAAAGGTATACATAGGATTGGTTGAGAATCCAAGCATTACGGTTAAGAAAAACAAAGGTGTTTCATTAATAAATGAAGATGGTGATATTGAAGAATTGGCATTCTCAAGTTCTTCATCAACAAAAATTAAAGATGAAGAAGTAATATTATATTCTCTAGATAATTCAGGGTATATTATTCTTCATGAAAGAATTGGCGTTTCTGATTGTAATACAATAGAAGAGCTTACTTCTGATTCAATTAAAGTTAAAAAAGATAAGAAAATTGAGCTAAACTCAGACACTGAATTTTATGTATATGAGATTCCAACATCTCGTGATGAAATTAATGAAATCAAACTTAAGAATATTGATGACGAATTTGATACTGCTTGCGTTACTGAATATGATGATGTCTATTACATAATTGTATACAGAGACAGTGTTAACACTGATGATGTGGTATCTAAACTTTCTGTTTCTGAAGCCAAAGAGGCACTTCAAGACACTATTAAGCTAGCAAATAAATATATTAAGAAAGAATCATCATATTCTGTTGAGTCTTTTGAAGTATTTAAGGAAGCTTTAGAAGAAGCAAATGCTGCAATGAAAGGATCAAGCTCGGCCGCCAAATTAGAATTATTAGATAAAAAGTTATCTCAAGCAATTGATGGACTTGACTCATCATCATCATCAGATAAAGAATTAAGGACAGCTTATTCAAAATTAGAAGCTACAATTAGTGATGCTGAAAGTAAGAAACAAACTGACTATACTGCAACAAGTTACTCAAAGCTTACAACTGCATTAAAAGCAGCAAAAGCTATTAAGCTATCTAATACGACTGTATCAAAAATAGATTCTGCTAATACAGAATTAAAGAAAGCTATTAATTTATTAGTTACTACTGCTGCAAATACTGAAATTGAAAGTGCAAAAGCTACTTTAAAGACTCTTATTACTAAAGCTGAGACATTATATAAGAGTAAAGCTGACTACACAGATGCTTCTGCAAGTAAGCTTAATACTGCTCTTACAAATGCTAAAAAGTTAGATCAAAGCACAGCTACAATATCTGAAATCAAGACTCAAATAAGCAATCTAGAAGCAGCAATTGATGGAATGGTATTAAAGGTATTAGATACTTATAAAACTGCTAGAAATAAATTAGAAACAAAATATAAGGCAATTATTGCAGTAAAAGGAGATAATTATACCAAAGAGAGCTTTGATAAGTTTACAGCTGAAGTTAATGCTATAAAGGCTAAATATAAAGAGCTTAAAGATGTAGCAACTGTTGAAACTATGAATAAGGCAAATGCAGAAGCTGAAATCAAAAAAGTAAATGATTTAATTACTAAGATTGATTCAGCAAACAAATTACTAGTTTCAAGTTCTCTTGCGAAAGCTAGAGAAAGGCTAAAGGCATACATAGATGAAGCAAAAGCTATTAAAGAGAGTGAATGGAAGTCTACTTCATTTACTTATGCGCAATTACAAACATTAATCTCTAATGCTGAAAAGGTTTATAATGACCCAAATAAGACAGAAAATGAGATAAAAGCTGTTATATCAGAATTTGCTATTAATCTGGAATAAATATCTATTATAGTTAACACCCTTATATGAGGCTAATATAGCGTAATATAAGGGTGTCATTTTTTGACTCGGGTTTTTCCGGCATTGTCTTGCATTTAACATAATTCTGTGATAAAATTTTCCTGGTTTCCAATAGATTTTGATACTTTCACAATTAAGGAGGTATTACCGTGGCGAATAAGCTTGAGGTAACCGTCAAATTCTTGGGAGCAAATTCTGGATATGTAACAGGTTCTGCTACTCTTGTGACTATTAAGAGAGGGGATACTGTTAGGAATATTCTTGTAGACTACGGTGAGTACCAAGATGATGACTATATGAACTTTGACCGAGTCATTCTGGGAGATTCTATAGATTGTGTTTTGCTTACACATAGTCACTTAGACCATTGTGGTGCACTTCCTTTGCTTTTCAAATGTGATGACTGCGATATTATTCCATTCACTGGAAAGATATATGCTTCTCGTGAAACCTGCAATCAGGCTGCTCATATTTTGTGGGATAGTGCCAAAGTTCATACACTCAATGCAAGTTTTAGTCCTGAAGTAATTGAAAAGTATAAGACGATGCTTTCAAAACTCAAAAGGAAAGCAATTCGTGAAGATGCTAAGCCAAAAGAGATTGCTACCCTTGATTCGGAGTACTCCTACTTTGAGGAAGAAAGTGGAGTTGTTCTCTACACCATTGAGGATGCTGAAGAGGCAATTAGACATTTCCATCCTATAGACTTCAAAAGAGGTCAGGAGTATGTCGACATTACCTTGTACGAAGGAATTGTTGCAAGATTTAAACCGGTTCCTCATATCAATGGTAGTTGTATGATTGAGCTCACTGCGACTTATGAAGAGCAAAGGTATTCAATGTGCTTTACAGGTGATATTGGTAGAGATAATAGTATTTTGTATAATAGGAGTATTCTTTCGGTTAATCCTGATGTAAGTGCGATAGTACTTGAAAGCCTTCATGGTGCTCAGCGAGAAACACAAACCATTGGTGAAGCTCGGAATGAGCTTAGAAGTCTTTTGTATTTTGCTAAAAAGCATAATAAGACAGTAATTATACCAACATTTGCACTTGATAGAACGGCAGGTCTTATTAAGATTTTTAATGAGTTTATGGATAGTGGTTTTAACTTTGACGTATACATTGATTCTCCCATGGGGATTAGAGAGCTCCAGGAGTACATCGGAAGCTATAAGACTGGAACTTCTGCATGGTTTAACTATAGTGATGGATTTCCATTCTCGACTATTAGAATGAATGTCATTGATAGCTACCAAAGTCATATGAGGCTCACGAAGGAAAGTGGTTTCCATGTAGTCTTAACGTCTTCTGGAATGGGATTTGGTGGTCGTGTACTTGATTATTTTGAACACTATGTTCAAGACAGAGACGCTATTTTTATTTTCCCTGGCTATTTGGTCGAAGGTTGTCCGTCAAGGATTCTTCATGAGGCAAAAAGTGGCAAGGTAGTATACTTAAATAGCCGGATGTATATCAAGAGGTGCCGTACTTTCTGGATTGATGGATTTAGTTCGCATGGGTACATTGATGAAAAATTGGCTTTACTTAGCCTTTATCCTAACCTTAGACATATCTTCCTAAATCATGGTGATGATGAATCAGTCGAAGAGCTTTCGAGTTTCTTGATTGACCATGAAGGATATGATGAAGATTGTGTTATCAATCCGCTTTATGATGATAGTTTTAGGCTTTTGTGATACAATTAGGGTGTCCTTTTTGGGCACCCTAGTTTTTATATACTATTTAAAGGAGATAAATAATGAAAAAGTTTTTTTCTTTTATAAAAGCAATTATACTTATTACTATAGTTTTTGGTGTTCTAATATTTATAGATAATTTTACATTTCAGGTAAATTATTATGACTTTTCTAATTATGCACCAGAATCTCTAAAAGGAAGTGTAATGGTTCAAATATCAGATTTACATAATGAGTCTTTTGGAAGAAGTAATTCTTTTATGATTCAAGAAATAGAAAAGATTAATCCTGATTATGTATTCTTTACAGGAGACATGGTAAGTGCTGAAGATAGAGACTTTTCTGGAATATATTCGCTAGCAGAAGCGGTTGGAAACAAGTATAAATGCTTTTTTATTATTGGAAATCATGAGCTAGCACTTCCTGAGAGTAAATATGATGAATTAGTTAAAAATTTAGAAGAATATGGAGTTACATTTTTAGATAATAAAAAAATAGATTTAACAGAAGATGTTTGCTTATATGGTTTAGACTATAAAGAAAAATACTACATAAGAAAAGACTATAATGAGCAGGATATGGAAAATGATCTTGGAAAAGCTGATAAAGCCAAGTACAATATTTTAATTACACATAATCCTAATGATTTTGATACATATACTTCTTGGGGCGCTGATGTAGTTTTTACAGGTCATACACATGGTGGTATGGTTAGAATGTTTGATGTTGGAATTATTTCAACAGATAGAACACTATTTCCACAGTATGATGGTGGAATATATACAAATGAAGAAGGCGTAATGTTAAATAGCAGAGGATTAAGTAGAGGGCATATTGGAATAAGACTATTTAATAGACCAGAGCTTGTTGTTGTAAATTTTTAGTAAGGATGATTTAGATGAAGAAGAACAAGGTTGCATTTTATACACTTGGATGCAAAGTAAATCAATATGAGACTAATGTTATAGAAGCCATGTTTAAAAACGATGGCTTTGAAGTGGTTGATTTTACTGAATTTGCAGACGTATATATCGTAAATACATGTACGGTAACCAGCATGAGTGATAAAAAATCAAGGCAAATATTGAGAAGAGCAAAACAAATTAATCCTGATTCAATATTATGTGCTATGGGATGTTATGCACAAGTTGGAAAAGCAGAGCTAGAAAAAATAGATGATATCGATATAATACTTGGAAATAATGAAAAAAAAGATATTTTAAATATTGTTAAAGATAGAATGCACAATGGAGATACTAAGGTAGAACATGTTGAAGATATAATGAAACTTGCACCATATTGTGAATTTGATAGTATTTCTACTATTAATCATGTTAGAGCAGAGATAAAAATTCAAGACGGTTGTGACAGGTTTTGTTCATATTGCATTATCCCTTATGCAAGAGGACCAGTTAGAAGTAGAAAAAAGGAAAATGTATTATCTGAAATTAAAAATTTAGCCTTAAAGGGAATAAAAGAAGTCGTTTTGACAGGTATTCATATATCTTCGTATGGAAAAGATTTTGAAAACAATATTATTTCTACAGATGAGCCATATAATTATAAATATGGCTTAGCAGACTTGGTAGGTGATATTTGCGAAATTGAAGGAATAGAAAGAGTAAGATTAGGTTCAATTGAACCTAGAATTATAACAGAAGAATTCGTTAAAAAAATCGACGCTTCTGGGAAAGTTTGTAATCATTTTCATTTATCACTTCAAAGTGGATGTGATGACACGTTAAAAAGAATGAATAGATTATACACAACTAGCCAATATAAAAATAGCGTTGATATAATTAGAAAATATATTAAAGAAGCAGCTATTACTACAGATGTTATTGTTGGATTTCCTGGAGAAACTGACGAAGAATTTAGAAAAACAGTCGAATTCTTAAAGGATATTCATTTTTCAAAATTACATGTATTTAAATACTCAAGAAGAAAAGGAACAAAAGCATACTCAATGGATAATCAAGTTAGTGAAGAAGTAAAAGAGGAGAGAAGTAGAGAACTTATAAAGTTATCTGATGAGTGGGAAGAAGAATTTGCTAAACAATATATCGGAAAAGAAATTGATGTATTATTTGAAAATGATAAAGAGGGGCATACATCAAATTATATAAAAGCTGTATTAAAAAATCCAAATAAAGAATTTGCAAATAAAATAATAAAAATAAAGCCAAAATTTTACGAAAAAGATAGTCTAATTTGTGAATAAAAAAAGAAAGCCTAAAGACAATTGTAAATTCAACGTCTAAAGACCTTCCAAATGGTGCTCGAGACCGGAATCGAACCGGTACGGTTTATTCAACCGCAGGATTTTAAGTCCTGTGCGTCTGCCTGTTCCGCCACTCGAGCAAAAATAAATGACAAGAATCATAATATCATCTTGTCATTTAAAAGTCAATAAATTAAGTTAATTTTATAATAAAATAAGCCTTATTTTTTCTTAGATATTGGAGCAGCTTCAACGCTTGGATACGTTGGAGTACAAGCGTTTAGGGAATTAAAGGTATAATCGCTACCAAAGTTATTATCCCAGTTTCCGTCTTGGTCTCTAAAGCAGAAATTTAGGTCAGAACCCGTTGGAATTGTTACTTCTGTTTTGTAGCAATATTTAAGTTTTCTCATTTTGCATTCTGTAACGCCTTCCCAGTTTTCGCCAATTCCATAGTGTAAATAAATAGATTTAGCACCATCTAATTCTCCATTATATTTTAGTGTTATTACTTCTTCTTTTGGTCTTCTTCCCATTTTTATCTCTCCTTAATGTAAAAATAAATTTCGCTATATTTATTCTAATCTAATAGAAAATTATTTTCAATAAATTTTATCTATATTTTATTAAATTTTTGTTACGATTTTTATAAAAAAAATAGAGGCATATTTTTGCCTCTATTTTGTATTTATATTTATTTCTTAAAAGTTTCAACACTTCTTAAAGAAATTAGAAGAGATTGTTCTCTTGTAGCAGTACCTTTAACGCCGAATTTATTATCTCCCATTCCTTTAATGATTCCTTTATTTGACATGAAGTAGATTGAATCTCTGCTCCAAGAACTCATCTCATTATCATCATCAAATTTATCAACTTTATTTAGATTAACCATTGTATCAATTCCAGCTTTTTGTAAAGCTCTTGTCATCATTGTTGCCATTTGTTCTCTTGTTATTTCGCTATCTGGATCAAATTCTGTATCAGAAACACCATTTGTTATACCAACTTTATATGCTTTTAAAACTTCAGTATCTTTTGTATCTTTAAATGGATTCTTAGATTCAGCTTCAGCTTTCTTGCCACTTATTTTTTCATATAATCTTACAGCAACATAAGCAAATTCTTTTCTTGTAATATTTTTTGTTAGATCTTCTTTATTGAATAGAGTAGGGATCATACCAGCTTCGTTTGCCTTATTTAATTCATCTAAAGCCCATGGTGAAGCACTGGCCCAAACTATTTTTTCTGCTGGTTTTTCTGTAATCGTTGGCTCTTGGGTTGTTGTTTTTGGCTCTTGGGTTGTTGTTTTTGGTTCTGGAGTAGTTGTCTTTGGTTCTGGAGTAGTTGATGTTGGAGCTGGTGTTGTTGAATCTACCTTTGTTTCTCCAGAAGCATTAGTTGTTGTAGAAGGTCTTGTAACTATAGTGTCTCCTGAACCTACAGGTCTTCTTCCAACTGAAGTATTTCCTGTTGGTCTTACAAATTCTCCAGATGATAATTCAACAGTTGGTCTTGATATTGGTATTCCATCTGTTAATGATGGTCTAACATTTACTGTTGTTGGCTCTGGTGTTGCAGTTACTCTTGTTGGTCTTGAGCCAGCTGTATCTCTTGATGGAAGAGAAACTTCATATTGATAATCGAAGTAATATTGCGCATCTTTACTTGATACTTTATTTAATGTAACTTTTTTGCCGTTCAAAGTAACATTTGTATTATCATCTATTACATAATTTGTATGCATTGTGAAGTAAATTCTTACTTCATATGTTTTTGCTTCAAACTTGTCTGAATTTGTCATTAAAACGCCATCTGTTTCATTTGACCAGCCTGCATTATCTATTGTTAAAGTAGAACTTGCATCACATTGTACTTGTGATGTTGTAATATAGCTGCCGTTATATGATGGAGTAGGCATTGTAAAACTAATATTTTGCATAGTAACTGGTGATTTAGGAGCAGCGCCTCCAACATTTGAAAGTCTTCCATTTGCTATTTGTCCTGAAATAGTAATTGCGTATGTAACTTTCAATACATTTGAACTAATATTTGAATAGTCTACTGTAACATTTTCTTTTGAGCTATTAACAAATACTCCTGTTGTCTTTGCTAAAGCGTCTCCACCTTTTCTTGTGATTTCAAACTCTGCAGTATAGTCGCCTGCTTCAAATACTTCCATTCTTCCTAATTTAACATGGTCTTTGTTATACCAAGAAACGTAGCTTACTTCTAATGTTGAATTTGGTGCTGAAGCTTCCGCAGATATTGGAACTTTAACACCTCTTTCTGGTTTGTCAAAAGTAACGTATATGTTGCTTATATGATATGAAGCAACAGCATTAGCAAAACATGTACATGGTATTACTACAAGTGCCAAAACTAAAACTGCAAGTAAAACTTTTTTCATTAAAATCTCTCCTTTTCATTTTTTATAAAAATCACATATATATATTACTCTTGTTATTTATTTATTTCAAGTTTTATAAGTAACAAAATTGTTTTAAAAATCAAATATAATTTATGTATTGTTTTTTTAATTTTAATTAGTTAAACTTATTATAGAGGTAGGAAAAACCTACAAATTGTTAGGAGGAATTTTAAATGGGAAAATTTGTTATCAAAACATCAGATGCTGGATGTAGATTTAATTTAGTTGCAGGAAATGGACAAGTAATCGGAACATCTCAAGTTTATAGTTCAATGGATGCATGCAAAAATGGAATAGAGAGCGTTAAAACAAATGCTCCAGTAGCTCCAATTGAAGATCAAACAAAAGAAGGATATGAAGAACTATCAAATCCAAAATTTGAAGTATATGAAGATAAGGGTGGAGAATTTAGATTTAGATTAAACGCTAAAAATGGACAAAACATTTTAGCTTCTGAAGGATATTCTCAAATGGCAGGATGCTTAAATGGAATTGAGTCTGTTAAAACTAATGCTCCTGATGCTGAAGTTACTGAAGAATAATTAAACATAAAAAGAAAACGCCTGCTAACTATTCTAGCAGGCGTTTATGCGAAGTAACTCAATTTGATGCTCCTTTCAACTAATAGATTAATCAACAACAGACATACAAACTATCATCATATGACATACATACACGGCATCTTCGCCAACGGTCAAATTGGATAATAACTCTCGCAAGTACCAGTGGAACATCTTCCAGCTCTACTCACACAAAATGTCCTTATTGATAGTATTTATTATAGCACAGTTTACATAAAATGTAAAGATTTTTGAATAAAAAATACTTGAATAAGAGCTTTCAAAGTGTTATCATTATTCTTGCATGTTCATAGGGGTGTAGTTCATCGGTAGAATAAGAGTCTCCAAAACTCCTGAGGAGGGTTCGATTCCTTCCACCCCTGCCATTTTAAAGCTTGCCTTCTTTTGGTAAGCTTTTTTTGATTATTTTTCCATAAAAAATCATTAATTGTTATATAAATAAAAAGTCATAGATTCTATTAATCTATGACCTTTATATTTAATCTTTTTCTTTCATGAGTGCTTCGTAAAGATCTCTTGCTTGTGAAGCCGTTGGCTCTGGAGTAAAGATGCTAAAAATTTTAAAGAAACTTTCGATTTGAGGATTGTTCTCAAGAATTATTGTTTTTACATCAGGATTTTTTTTGTCTTTGTACAAACTAAACCATTTTTGTAAGATTTGTTCATCGTCTGAAAACATGACGTACAATTTGACGTTTGTGCCAGAAAAATATGAGTTTACAACCCGAACTAGACCAACATACTTTTTCATGAAAATGCCTCCTTCATAATTGCAAAGGAAATATAGTAGTTTTAAGACGTTTGAATTCTAACACGGATTGACATAATATGCAATAAGGACTTCAAATAATCATTGAGAAAACTAAAAAAATGTGCTATAAATATTAGTAGGTCTTGTTATAAGGAGGTATAACATGAGTTTTAAGTATAAAAGAATTCTTTTAAAGCTTAGTGGTGAAGCACTCGCTGGCGAAGCTAAATTTGGCATAGATAAAGACAAGCTTGGGAAAGTTTGTGATAGTATTAAAAACATAGTTGAAAAGAAGGTTCAAATTGCAATCGTTGTTGGTGGCGGTAATTTTTGGAGAGGCAGAAATGCTTTAGAAATGGAACGAACTACTGCAGACTATATGGGAATGCTTGCAACTACAATGAATGCAATGGCAATTCAAGATGCATTAGAGGCTAGAGGAGTTTCAACTAGATTGCAGAATGCAATTGAAATTAAACAAGTTGGTGAACCATTTATCTGTAGAAGAGCTATTAGACATTTAGAAAAAGGTCGAGTAGTTATATTTGGTGGCGGAACTGGAAACCCTTATTTTTCAACAGACACTGCAGCTGCTCTTAGAGCAACTGAAGTTGGTGCTGAGATAATACTATTTGGTAAAACTGTAGATGCAGTATATGATTCCGATCCAGATACAAATCCAAATGCAAAAAGATTTTCTGAGATATCGTATTCAGAAATATTAAATATGAACTTGAAAGTAATAGATGCAACAGCTGCATCGCTTTGCAGAGACAATCACATGACTATGGCAATATTTGACGCCGCTGATGAAAATAATATGATTAAAGTTCTTGAGGGTGAAAATCCAGGAACTATAGTAAGAGAATAAAAAGGAGAGAGTTTTATGTACGGAGAATATGAAGAAAAAATGAAGAAAGCACTAAGTGTTCTATTAGAGCAACTAGCTGGAGTTAGAGCAGGACGTGCTAATCCAAAAATACTAGATAAAGTAATGGTTGAATACTATGGAGTCGAAACTCCAATAAACCAAGTTGCTAATATTATGGTTCCAGAAGCAAGGATGATTACTATTCAACCTTGGGATGCATCAATTCTTAAAGAAGTTGAAAAAGCAATACAAAAAGCAGATATTGGACTTAACCCTAATAATGATGGTAAGGTTATTAGACTTATTTTCCCAGAACTTACTGAGGACAGAAGAAAAGAATTAGTTAAAGATATTAAGAAGATGTCTGAAGATTCAAAAGTTGTATTAAGAAATATTAGACGTGATGCAATTGATGATTTTAAAGCAAAGGAAAAGGCATCAGAGATTACTGAAGATGATCTTCATAATGCTGAAGAGGACATTCAAAAATTAACTGATAAGTATGTGGCAAAAATTGAAGAAGAAATATCTGCAAAAGAAAAAGAAATAATGTCTATATAGTTTAGAGGTGAACAAAAAGAAGTGAATAATGAGATGATAATTCCAAATCATATTGCCATAATTATGGATGGTAATAGGAGATGGGCGCGAAGCCGTAATCTCCCAACTAATATGGGACATAGAGAAGGAGCTAATAGATTAAAAGATATAGGTGAGTATTGTCAAAAATTGGGAGTTAAATATCTTACTGTTTTTGCTTTTTCAACTGAAAATTGGAGGCGTTCTGAGGAAGAAGTTAGCTATCTAATGGACCTATTAGCAGAGGCAATATCAGAATTTGATAAACAATTTAAGAATCAAGATGTTAAAATAAAACTTGTTGGAGATATTACAAGACTTCCTCAAAAACTTAAAGAAGGTATACTTAGAGTTGAGGAAAGAACTAAAGATAAAAGCGGTTTTATTGTTAATATTGCATTAAATTATGGTGGACGCCAAGATATTTTACATGCCACTAAACAAATTGCTGAAGATTATAAGACTGGAAAGATAACTTCTCTTGATGAAATAAATGAAGAATTATTTTCAAAATATACATATACTAAGACTGATCCTGATCCAGATTTACTAATAAGAACAGCTGGAGAAATCAGAACTTCAGGATTTTTAACATGGCAAACAGTATATTCAGAAATGTATTTTACGAATGTATTATGGCCAGATTTTAACGAAAAAGAGCTTGATAAAGCGATTGCTGAATACAACAATAGAAAAAGAAACTTTGGCAAATAAATGGAGGAAAAATGCGTAAAAGAGTATTTACATTAATTATTGGAGTTTTGATTTTTTTACTTATTTTTTATTTGGATAGTTTAGAGCTTGTGAATGGGGCTATCTTTTTTAATATTGCAATGGCAGTTTGTGCGTTTTTAATGAATCATGAGTTTTACTCTGCTTTGGAAGAAAAGGGATTTAAACCAATTAAAGTACTTGGACATTTATGTGTTTTATTTATTCTCCCAATTGGGGTTGTCCAAACTAAAACGTTAATGATGATTTGTGCAAGTATTATTCCACTAATTATTTTTATTGGCATGACAATTTCAGTTTTAACCAAACTAAAATACAATATAGTTGATATAAGTGTGACTTTACTAGGAGCTATTTATACTGTATTGATGGTTGCATTTTTATCTGCAACTAGAGCAATGTCAACGGGAGTATTTTTAATATTTTATATTTTCTGTGGCGCATGGTTTTCGGACATATTTGCATTTTTAGTTGGAAAAGCAATTGGAAAGCATAAGTTTTCGACTATTAGTCCTAAAAAGTCAATAGAAGGTTGCATTGGTGGATTAATAGGTACAGTACTATTCTTTATTATATATTCATTAGTTCTTCATCAACTAGGAATATGTGAAGGACCAATTGATCAAGTATTTTTAACAAACATTCCTATGCAAATAGCGTTAGCAATTATTGTTAGTATTGTTTCACAGATTGGAGACTTGGCAGCAAGTGCAATCAAACGTTATGCAGAAATAAAAGATTTTTCACATTTGATGCCAGGACATGGTGGAATGCTAGATAGATTTGATTCAGTGCTTTTTGTTGCACCAATCATCTACTATGCATTTTATATAATAATGCATATTTAACATTTCGGGCCGAAAGGCCCAATTTATTTATATAGGAGAATCATATTATGATAGGCTTTTTATTGGGTGCAATTAAAGTTATTGTGCTTTTACGGTGTTTTAATTACTATACACGAATTTGGTCATTTTATTGTTGCTAAGTTGTGTAATATGAAGGTATTAAAGTTTTCAATAGGATTTGGGCCTCGAATAATTCATAAAAGTAGTAAAGAGACCGAGTATTCATTAAGACTACTTCCACTTGGTGGATTTGTTCAGCTAGAAGGCGAAGATGAAGATTCAAAAGATGAACGTGCTTTTTCAAATAAACCAATTTGGCAAAGAATATTAGTATTAATAGCAGGCGTTACAATGAATATTGCTCTTGCCATATTTATATATCTTTGCATTTATATGAATCTAAATGACTATACAACTACAAAAATAGATGCTAAATCATCATCAGAGAGTCTTGAAACATATGGATTGAATGTTGGAGATGAAATATACAAAATTAATGGTGAAAAAGTAATCAATGCTTCAGATGTTTTAAGAATTATTACTAAAGCAAAAGATGATAATTTTTCATTTGAATTAGTTAAAGCGAATAATGAACACATTACAAGAACTATTAAGATTGAAGGAACAGAGACAGGATTTCTTGGGGTAGCTTTTTCAGATTTTAAAGTAGCTGAAGTGGCTAATAATAGTGCAGGACAAGAAGCGGGATTTAAGCCGGGTGATATATTAACTGGAATTAATGGTAATGAATATAGTGATATTCAAGATTACTTAAAAATAATAAAATCTAATCCTGGGAAAAGTGTTGTTGTAAATGTTAAAAGGGGAGAAGATATTGTTTCAATTAATGCGACTCCTAAATCTGTTATAAGAAGAGAATTTAATGTTGAATTTATAAGAATGAAAGATTTAGACTTTTTCCATAATTTGGTGTATGCATGGAAAGAAACAAAGTATTATCTTAAAGCAAATGTTTTAGGAATAATGGAATTAATATCTGGAAAAGCAGAAGATGTTGAACTTCAAGGAATAGTTGGTGTTAGTCAGATAGTATCTCAAACAGAGTCATTTATAGAATTCTTTTACTTTATGTCTGCAATTTCTCTTAGCCTTGGAATAATGAATTTATTACCAATTCCGGGATTAGATGGAGGTAAGCTAATATTTGTTATTATTGAAGGTGTTAGAGGCAAACCTGTTAGTAAAGAAACTGAAGGAAAAATAACACTAATTGGTTTTGCGATTTTAATATTTTTAATGATATGGATTACAGTAAGTGATATTTCAAAGATAATTAGGTAAAAAAAGGTGGTCATTTTAATGACCACCTTTTTTATTTTTATGATATTAACCTTTAAATACTTCTTTAATTGATCCAAGTGAAGATAATGTTTTAGCTGTATCGAATGGTATAAATACTTTATTTGCAGCTCCTTGTGATGCTCTTTCAAGAGTTTCCAAACTTTTAACAGCAACCATATTATCATCTAGGTTTGCATTCTTTAATGCAGCATATTGAAGTTCAATATCTCTTGCTTTAGCAGCAGCAATTCTTTCAATAGCTTCTGCCTCACCAGTAGCCTCTAAGATACGAGACTGTCTTGTACCTTCAGCACGCTTAATATTTGATTCTTTTTCAGCATCAGCTTGAAGAATTTTTGATTCTCTTTGACCTTCTGCTATACGAATTGCAGATTCTTTTTCACCTTCTGCAAGAAGAATTTGAGATCTTTTTGTTCTATCTGCTGTGATTAATTTTTCCATTGCTTCTTTAACATCTCTTGGTGGAACAATGTCCTTAATTTCAACGTTATTTACTTTACATCCCCAAGGGTCTGTAGCGATGTCTAATGATTCACGAAGTTGAGAGTTAATAGTGTCACGAGAAGCAAGAATTTCTTCTAATTCCATTTTACCAACAATATTTCTTACTGTTGTTTGTGCCATATACTGAATTGAACGTCTTAAATCATTAATGGCATATACTGCCTTTGTTGGATCTGTAATCTTATAGAATACAACGGTATCGATAGAAATAGTAACGTTATCCTTCGTAATAACGTTTTGTGGCGGAACGTCCATTGTTAACTCTTTTACTACAACAGTTTTTAATGATTGTATAATTGGAACTATAAGGTTTAATCCTGGTTCAACAGTTCTGTGATATTTTCCAAATTTTTCAACAATTCCAACTTCTCCTTGCCTAACAATTCTTAATGCAAACTTTAGGAAAATGATTAGTATAACCAAAATAATTAATCCTAAAAACATGCCTGCTTGAAAATTCATAAGTAAAAACCTCCTTAAAAAATTATATTACTTCAACAACGGCTTTTACGCCATCAATTTCTAATACTTTTACTTTAGTTCCTTCTGGAATGATATCATCGTTTGAACTTTTAGCTGACCATGTATCTCCATTAATGATCACTTTCCCAGTTCCATTTGTATTATTGATTTCTTTAGTTACAATTGCCTCTTTATCTATTATTGAGTAGACAGGATTTGGGTTTACCTTTCCATCAGAAGGTTTATTGCTAAAGACCTTGGAACCAATAATTGCTAAAATAATTGAAACAAAAACGAAAGTGCCAATTTGTAAAGCTAGATTAGCGGGTGCTACCCAAGCTACAATTGCTGCACACAATGCACCAATAGCAAACCATACTTCTAATATGCCGAGGTAGAATAAATTCTAAAGCTATCATAATGATGGCTAAGATACCCCATACAAAAATCATTGTCATTTCCATAAAATCACCTACTTTCATATGGAATTAACATTCTAGTTAATTATATATCATTTTTATGAAAAAATAAATATGTAATAGAAATTTAAAATGATAGTAAAATATGGAATAATTTGGGAGCTTAGCTCTTAATTGGGTTCTCGTTTATAGAGTCATACTTTTCATCTGTAATTGAGGCATCTTGTGTATGCTTTTTGTAAAATGTGCTAGGTATATTGGCTGATTCAGTTCTTTCTATATTTTCTATGTCTAAGTTAACTAACTCACAGCCCCAATTTGATAAACGTTTTTCTAATTCCTGTCCCCATTCAGAAATAATCTTTTTGGTGCTTTTTTGAATTTCATCATAGTTCGTTTTTTCTATAGGGGCTTTTAATGCAGCCGCTGAAATGTACGCTGCCGAACGATTTAAGTCATTAATATTATAGCATGCTTTCACAGGATCCACTACTCTATATGTGACAGAGAACTCAAACTTAATAGCCTTTTCATCACTTGTTACCCAAATAATGGAATTAGATATTGTATTGGACTTTACAGATACTATTCTAACTTTATCTATAAATGGGGTTATAATATTAACACCCGGTTGAATAGTTTTTTTGAATTTTCCTAGTCGTTCAACAACACCAACTTCGCCTGCTTTTATAACTTTAATGCCACAAACGAAAGTGACGATTATAAATAGTATAAAAATTGATACGATAATATATGTTGCCATTTGTTCCTCCATAATCAAATTAAATTTATATTATAATCATGATTCTATCATAGAATAAAATCATTCACAATAAATTAAAATTGGTTGAAAAAAAACAAAGAATAATATTATAATAATTTAAGATGGTATGTATTTTTTTTACTGGAGGAAGTAACATGAGTATGAATGCTAATTGGTATAATGAGATAATAGAAGATGTAGAGAAGGACTTGGATACTAACGCGGAAAAAGGACTAACTGATGAACAGGTTAGAGTCAAACGTGAGAAGTATGGATATAATGAGCTTAAAGAAGGGAAAAAGAAAAGCTTACTAGTAAAGTTTTTAGAACAGTTTAAAGACTTTATGGTTATAGTTTTAATATTTGCTGCGATTATATCTGGAATTGTTGGTATGCAAAATGGAGAAGGGTTTACAGATACCATAATTATAATGGTAGTTATAATTTGTAATGCTATTATTGGTGTTGCTCAAGAAAGCAAAGCCGAAAAATCCTTGGAAGCCTTAAAGAAACTTAGTTCTCATGTAGCAAAAGTAATTAGAAACGGAAAGCTTTCGACAATGGCATCTAGAGAACTTGTTCCAGGTGATGTTGTCATTCTAGAAACCGGAGATTTTATCCCAGCAGATTTAAGAATTGTTGAGGCAGTTAATTTAAAGGCACAAGAAGCTTCACTTACAGGTGAGTCGGTTCCTGTTGAGAAAAATAATGCTACAATTGGAAATAAAGAAGTTGGTATTGGTGATAGAACAAATATGCTATATTCGTCTTCTTTGGTAACTTATGGTAGAGGAAGAGGAATTGTAGTTGAAACTGGAATGAATACGGAAGTTGGTAGGATTGCAGAAAGTTTAAATCAAGCTACTGATAATGATACACCACTTCAGATAAAATTAGATAAGCTTGGCAAGACACTTGGAATTGCATGCCTTATTATTTGTGCTTTTATTTTTGTGTTTAGTGTTGTTATGCAAAAATCGAGTGGTACAGAAGTTAACTATCTTAAGATTTTAATGACTGCAGTTTCACTTGCGGTTGCTGCTATTCCAGAAGGTTTAGCTGCAGTTTCAACTATAGTTTTGGCTATAGGAATGCAAAGAATGGTAAAGAAGCATGCTATTATAAAAAAGCTTCCTGCTGTTGAAACATTAGGAAGTGCTACTGTTATTTGCTCAGATAAAACTGGAACATTAACTCAAAATAAAATGACAGTTAAAAAAGTATTTGTCAATGGAAAAGTACATGACGCAGAAGAAGTTCCAATGAGCAGTGAACTAGATTCTCTGTTAAATGTTTGTGTATTGTGTAATGATACTAAAATAGCGGAAGATAATTCTTTGCAAGGAGATCCAACAGAAACGTCGCTTACAGCGCTTGCTATGAAGCTTGGAATAGACATAGATGAACTAGAGGGACACTTAAGAGTTGCTGAAGTTCCTTTTGATTCTGAACGAAAATTGATGACAACTGTTCACGAGTATGATAATAAGTACCTAGTTTATACAAAAGGTGGAATTGATGAACTTCTTGAAAGATGTTCAAATTATTTAATCGATGAAGAGATAAAAACCGATATTGATAGTTATAAAATATTAGTTGACGAACAAAATGATATTCTTGCTCATAATGCACTAAGGGTTTTAGCTATGGCTTATAAAGAAATAGACCATATGCCTTCCGAAGAAGAACTAAAGAATATTGAAAATAACTTAACATTTGTAGGAATGGTTGGTATGATTGACCCTCCTAGAATTGAAGTTAAAGATGCTGTTAATAAATGTAAGACAGCAGGAATCAAAACAGTAATGATTACTGGAGATCATAAGACTACTGCAGTTGCAATTGCAAAAGATTTAGGTATTCTCGAAAATGATAATGAAGCAGTTCTTGGCGCTGATGTAGATAAAATGACTCAGGAAGAACTTGAAAATAAAGTCAGAAATATTAGTGTTTATGCGAGGGTTTCTCCTGAAAACAAAGTTAGAATAGTTAAGGCATGGCAATCACAGGGCGAAATTTCTGCTATGACAGGTGATGGAGTAAACGATGCTCCGGCACTTAAACAAGCTGACATTGGTTGCGCAATGGGTATTACTGGTACTGACGTATCTAAAGAAGCAGCCGACGTTATTCTTACAGATGACAACTTTGCTACGATAGTTAGTGCAGTTGAAGAAGGTCGTAGAATTTACGATAATATTCTAAAAGCAATTCAGTTCTTGCTATCTAGCAATGTGGGTGAAGTTGTTCTTCTGTTCTTAGCTACTGTTTTAGCAGGTGTATTTAGCAAACAATTTGGAATTGATTTGGGATTAATTGAAGTATTAACACCAGTTCATCTTTTGTGGATTAACCTAGTTACGGATTCTTTGCCTGCATTGGCACTTGCAGTTGATCCACCAGAAAAAGATATAATGAATAGAAAACCACTTAAGACTAAAGGTATATTTACCAAAGGAATGACATGGAGAATTATATACCAAGGTGCTATGATAGGTCTTCTTGCTCTTAGTGCATTTATAATTGGTATTTCAACAAGCAATATGGACATAGCTAAAATTGCTGGCGAAAATGGCTGGGAAAGTGTTAGGGATGGTTACTATGTTATAGAAACTGGCGGACACGAATTATCTATTCAGCAAATTAAGGTTGAAATAGGTCAAGCAATGGCATTTATAGTTTTAGCATTTTCGGAACTAGTTCATATATTTAATATTAGGAATTCTAAGAAATCTATTTTCAAAACTGGAATTGGTGGAAACAAATTATTATTCCTTGCTGTATTTATAGATTCTTGTTTGATGCTTGCGGTTTTGTTAATTCCTGCTTTAAGAGGTGTATTTGGAATTCCGTTATTACCAACTTCAAAGATTTTAGAATGTTTGGGACTTGTATTTGCACCTGTTCTAATTGTTGAAATTATGAAACTGTTTAAGCTAAATGGAGAATAAAAAACTTTTCAAACAAGATTAATAAATATATAATTATTATGGTGATAAATAATGGATGAAAAAAAAGTAAGTGAAAAGTCTGGTAAAGAAAAAAATAAAAAGTTTTTTAATAAAGTAAAAGTTTATCTTAAGTTTGTTGCCGGTGCATACATAGTTCTTATTATTGCACTAATACTTATCAAATCAACAAATGATGAGAAGAAAAATATATATTATAAAATAGGTCAAAACTCTCTAGCTAGCGTTACGATGAAGGATGCATACACAATTCGAGAAATCGTTATTAAACCTTTTGCAGCAATGGGGAAAAATAAAGACTATAAGACTATGTATAGTATGCTTACTAATGAATATAAACGTTTTAAAACTTATGATGAATATGTTCAAACACTGGAAGATATTGACTGGGATACATTTGCTATGGAAAGTATAAAAAGTAAAGAAGAAAATGCATATGAAGCAAGGATTACTTATAGACGAGGTAAAGAAGAAAAAGTAGAAGATAAAGAAGAAGTTCATACAACATATATGCTTTATAATTCGACATTTGCTTCTGATGTCTTTACAATTTCTCCAGATGGATATATATATGGATACTTTAACCAAAAGAAGAAAAAAGGAGATTTAGAACTATATATTTCTAGATTAGTAGTTTATAACGATAGAGTGACATTAGAGGGAACGGTTAAAAACACATCCTGGTTTTCAACGAAATCACTTTATACAGTTGGAATATCATATGAGTCTGAATTGATGGCTAGGCAATATGCTTTGTTTGACATTGAAAGGGGAAAAGAGCTGCCAATTTCCCTAACATTTGAAGATTTACAGTATTTCATACCAAATACCGTTGAAATTGAGGAAGTTAAGGGAAAAGACTCCCTAAACAAGCTTTCTTTTAAGCTAAAACTTGAAGACTAATTATTTGAAAAAAAGCTTGATTTTATATACTATGGCGTGCTATAATGTGTCTTGCCTAATTCTTGGATTAAGGATACACGACTTTTTCTAGGTTTTATGGGTTTTAAAATTTTAAAGGAGGTGCATTTTGATGACAAAACAAGAAATAATTGCTAAATATCAAACACATGAGGGAGATACTGGTTCTCCAGAAGTCCAAATTGCTTTACTTACAGAGAGAATTACTCATCTTACAGAACACCTAAAAGTTCATAAGAAGGATAATCACTCTAGAAGAGGCTTACTTATGATGGTAGGTCAAAGAAGAGGTCTTTTAAAATATCTTGAGAGTATTGATATTGAAAGATACAGAAGTATAGTTGAAAGACTTGGACTAAGAAAGTAATATTTGTGATATTGAAAAAGTAGAAAGCTTTTGGCTTTCTACTTTTTTTATTTCGGTTTTGTAACAATATGGTAACAAATGAATAAAAGCAAATAAAATATGCTAAAATATCCTCATAATAGTATATTTATTAGGCTTGGAGGAATAATGAAAAATGAAGAATAATGCTGAGCTATATATAATAATTATTGCAATTTTTCTTTTAGTAGGTGTATCTTATGGTGTTTCAAATACTGTAAATATAAATGATGGAGCAGGAAATAAACCTTTAAAGGATACCTTAAGTACAGGTGCTCCCAGAATTGTCGAAGTGGTAAATGGTAGGTCTAATGAGCCAAAAGGAAGTATATCGTCTTCTAAGGCTACGTTGACCACTGAACCGGCAAAGTGTCTTCATATTAACAAGAGAAATGCATATGTAAATAATGGAAATGAAAAAACGCATGAGGTTTGGCTTGCATGTATAAATTGTAAGTTAAAAATATTAAAAAAACCTGAACCAGAAAATCATACATTTGGTGCGTGGTTACCCGATAATGTTCCAGGAAGAAGCTACAGAGAATGTAGTAGATGTCAATATAAAGAAATATCTTATAGTACATCGCCAGAAAACATGGATATTAGTAATGAAGAAACTACAGATGAATCTGAAGGAATACCTATTACCGAAGATAAGTACACATATGAATTACATCCTGCCTCAGGTAAAGAATACGCAGTAGGTGAAACATTTTCAGTATATATTATTAAAAATGGGAAAGGGCAAGTATCTGCAGAAAACTTTACAGTAAGTTACAATACTAATTATTTACAGACAACAAGGGAGGGAATTAGTTATCAGTTTAGAGTATTGCAAAGGCCTTCTACTGGTCAAACTTCGATTGCGGTAAATTATGACAACAATGATGTTATGTTCACTAAAACAATTACAATAAAAATTAAAAGTGCAGATACTGAAGTAACAACAAGTACATCGGAGGCACCAGAAGATACACCAACGCCTGTTCCAACTCCAACATTATGCCCGCATACTGCTAGAGAAAGTGTATATGTTGATGTTGGAAATAGCAAGACTCATGAAGTATGGCTAGCATGTAAAAATTGTAAGCAAAGAATTACGAGGCAGTCTGCTGCATCAAATCATACATTTGGACCATGGCTTCCAGATAACGTGGCAGGGAGAAGTTATAGAGAATGCAGTGGATGTAAATATAGAGAAATTACATATTCAAATTTTTTAACAACACCAATCCCTTCAGGAGATATACAAAAGACATGTGAACATCCCGAAGATAAGAGAGTAAAGACTAATTATGTATCGAGAAGCTATACAAAACATACATATAATGAGATATGTTCAATTTGTAATAAGATAATAAAAGGTTATACCGAAGATCA
>JAEEHF010000047.1 GCA_016280725.1 Bacillota bacterium
CCATATATACTTACTTGTCCTGATTTTGGCTTTGGTGTCGGTGTTATTCTTGGCGTTGGTGTTGGTGTTGGCGTTGATGTTATTTTTGGTGTTGGCGTTGGTGTTGGTGTTGATGATGCTTTTGGTGTTGGCGTTGGTGTTGATGATGCTTTTGGTGTTGGTGTTCCTGTAGGTGTCGATGTTGGAGTTGTTATTATTGTTGTTACCGGAGTGGTTAAAACTGATACTTCTTCAACAAAATAAGTAACTGATTTATACCTATTTGTTTTGTTAAAAGTAAAAGTTGTCGTTAAGCTTTTATCCCCTTCACAAGAAGGATCATACATCCTCGCGCTTCGTGTGTAATTATCTACTAGTTTGCCTAAAACAACAAATGATTTAGTCGTTGACTTAGATACATTCGCCGTAATTGTATACCTTGGTGATTCTTTAGTTGTATTATATCCCCAACTATCGTCTGGTAATTCGGGAACTATAGAATTGTCTTTATATCTATAAAATGTAGTGCCATATACACTATATGATTCTGACGTTGTTCCACTACCTGTTGTAGTAATATGTCCAAGATCGCCTTTAACGTCAGTTGAATAATTATACCTTGAATCATCTGTTTCGATACTTAAAAGTGCAAAGTTTCCTTCCATCCCGTTGCTATCTGCCGAAAGAATTCCGCCTTGCGTTTTAATATCAGCATTTATTAATGCTACTCCAGAAAAAGAATTAGATAGAGCATCATTAATTTCATCTATTGTTTTGCCCTCATTAACACCATCTCTATATAGAGCCACTGCATCATCATAAGCGCTTTGTGTCAAATCATTTCCGAAATGTAAAATTGTTGCAATACCTTCTATATTATTACCCGTTTTCTCATCATAATTAAACTGAATAGTACCCTCATCTGAGTGTGGTTTATCACTTTTGCCACTAAAGAATTCCACATCATCTATAGATTTACCATCCGAATCATTACCTACAGCGCTTCTATTGTCTATGTACGTCCTAGAAACTGACAGTTTTTCATATTCGCAAACTTTGCATCTTTCTATTACTCGATTAGTTCCGGTTATCTTATAATCCTGCTCATATATTAATGTATGTTTTTCATTGTTTCTAACTAAAGATATCGTTTCGCCACATGTTTTGCATACTTTCCAAACAGCATGAGTGGCATTATCAATTTTTCTTCCAACTTCTCTTGTATTTGTATGTTTACAGTCACGTGCAGCCGCATCTAAAACATTTATTTTTACCATTTCTGACATGGAACCATACCATACAAATACGACTGCGTTACCCTTCTTAATAGCTTTTACATTACATGTTGTTCCTTTGCTTCTGCCTAATGATACTGAATCGCTCGAACAGCTCCATTCCGATGACACATTTTTCCCTTTATATAATGATGACAATACTATTGAATCACCAACATACATTGTTGATACAGCACCATTAACTGTTATTCTCTGTGATGATACTTCAACTAAGCATGTTGCAGTTTTCTTGGTACTTGTTCCTGATAATTGAGCAGTATATGTTATTTTGGCTGTTCCAGGATGACTAGCAGTCACGGTTCCTGATTTAGTTACTGTTGCGACATATGAATCCGATGTTGAAAATGATTCTAATACCGTAGCTCCTCCATTTCCAACATATGACCCTGTTAATTTTACAGTATCTCCAACCATTATACTTTCATTTGAAGAACTTATAGAAACACTAAAAGGTTGGCTTACTGTTACTTCACATGTATCAGTTACTCTTTTTGTCGTACCTGTGATTCTCGCGGTATATGTTATCGTTGTTGTACCAGCCTTAAGAGCTGTTACTGTTCCTGATGATGTTACAGTAGCAACACTCGTATCTGATGATGAAAAAGTTTCAATCACACTAGAGCTTCCATTCCCTGTATATGAGCCTGTTAATTTTATAGTTCCCCCAACCTTTAAACTTGCTGTTTTAGGATTTATCAATGCACTAAACGGTTTTGGTGTTGGAGTTGGAGTTGGAGTTGGGGTTGGTGTTGGTGTTGGTTTTGCTGTTGGTCTTGCTGTTGGTTTTTTTGTTGGTTTTGTTGTTGTTGTTGGTTTAGGTGGTGCCTCATCGTCAAAACGAACAAAATCCGAATCTACAACAAACCTTCCAAATGAAAAACTAGATATAATAGACATTAACGTCAAAACAATTAATCCAAATATTATTATTTTCTTCATTTTTTTCTCCAATCTTTTGTTTCTCTTCTAACGTTTTAACTTATGAATAATAAATTGAAAGTACTAGTGTGTTCCTCCAATGTCTGAATCATTTTGTGCTCTATAATCTGTTTCGTAAATTGCAATTGTTCCAGCTGACACTTTAACAGGCTTCCCATTTGGCAAAGTTATATCTTTTTCTGTCAAGCCATCATAAAGCAAATAATCATTTCCGCTTTCATTTTTACCTACAAATTTCATAGATACCAAGATGTACCCATTTCTCTTTATGTTTGTAGCAACACTAGGATCAGCTCCTGAATCAACGGCAATTGTTGACGCAGGTAAAGTATATCCTGAGTACCATCTTCCAACTGAGCCAATAACTCTATCTACGCTTCCTGCATCTTTTCCTATAGCTTCCACTGCTGTGCCATATCTTAATTTTTGAATATATTCCGCAAAATTGTTAAATGTAAGTCTTAGTGAGTGAGGAAGTAACATATTCTTTAAATTACCAACCCCAACTGGGATTTGATAGTTATATACTCCCTTTCCTTCTGCTTGATAGATTCTAATAGAATCCGTCATTTCTGTAGGAACTACCTTTAAATAGGCATCCACCAATCTCACATTTATTGGTCTATTATTAGTATTATCAATTTTTGCCCTTTGAGCTGCCGTTCCAAAATATAAATCTACTTCTGTAGGATTACCATCATCTGATTTTCCTACAAAATAGAATTTATCCACTTCAATTCCGACTTGTGTTGTTTTTCTTCCTTTAGTTTTAAAATTAAACGCAAAAGTATAACCTAGCTTTGGCGCATATTTATAAGCCATATTCATATTTTGTCCAGCTTGGCCAAAAGGTAATTCATTCTCAGCAACAAATCCATTTTTAATTTTATTTATCCAATCAGGATCTAAAGAGTTATTAACTTGTAAATCATATATTTTTCCATATGTATCAACAGATACCTCTTGAATAGCAACGTATGAACTTTCGTCAGGTGGAAGAGCGTATCCTTTAGCTCCCAAAGCAATAAATGACAAAAACATTAAAGCTAATGTTTTCTGCATTGAATGTCTTCTTAATTCGTACCCGTTTGAATAATTCTTTTTCATTTATCTAGACTCCTCACATAAAAAATATAAAATAGCTTCCTTCGAGAAAATATTTTTACTCTCAAATATTATACATTACTTCTATAATAAATACGCAATTGTAACAAAACTGTAAGATTAAAAATTATTATCAAAAAAGTGACGCTCATTAAGAACGTCACATCGTTTAAAACTTTTATTGATTTTTTAGGTTATCTTTTGCCTGAGCCATCATGAGTTTAATTCTGTTAAATTGGTTTGTCTCTGATGCGCCAGGGTCGTAGTCTATTGGGCTAATATTTGCTTCAGGATACTTGGTTCTAATCGTTTTAATTACACCCTTACCTACTACGTGGTTTGGAAGGCACGCAAATGGTTGAACACAAACAATGTTTGGAATCCCATGTTCTATGTATTCACACATTTCAGCAGTTAAGAACCATCCTTCACCAGTTTGGTTTCCGATAGACAAGATGTCTTTAACCTTAGTTTCAAGTTCCCAAATATCTGGTGTAGGCATATAGCCTTTTTTAGACTCAGCTAAAGCTTTATTAACTGGTCTTTCCAAAATACCAATTAGCTTAATTGCAATTTTGAAAATAGTAGATAATTTCTTGTCCCTATTCAATAGCATATTGTTAGTAATCTTGTGCGTGCAAATAAATTTAATAAATCCCATAAAGTCTGGGTTAATTACCTCTGCACCCTCTTCTTCTAGTTTTTCAACAATATGATTATTGCCATAAGGATGATATTTTATTAAAACTTCACCAACAATTCCAACACGAGGTTTTTTCTGAGTCATATCAACCTTAATTGTTTCAAAATCTTGAACCATTTCGAAAATTGCCTTTTTAAACTCTTTATAAGTTCCGTTAGCAACTACTTCTTTTCCTTTTTGCATCCACTTGTCGTACTTTTTCTTTGTATCACCTTTGTGAATTTCATAGGCTCTATTTCTAAATGTTATTTTTTGAATTAGGTCACCAAAGATAACGCCTTTAAGCAAAGTTTCAACAAGCTTAATATCAATCTTAAATCCATCTGTTTTTTCAAGTCCTACTACGTTAAATGAAATAATAGGGATGTTAGGATATCCTGCATCACGAAGTGCTTTACGAATAAAGCCGATGTAGTTTGTTGCTCTACAACCACCACCCGTTTGAGACATTATAAGTGCAGTCTTATTTAAATCATATTCTCCACTTTCTAACGCTTCAATCATTTGACCAGTAGTTAAAATTGATGGATAACATGCATCATTATTTACGTATTTAAGTCCTGTTTCAACTGTATGCTCAGTGCAGTCTTTAAGCACTTTTAGGTTATATCCACATGCTCTCATTCCGGCTTCTAAAAGTTCGAAGTGAATTGGAATCATTTGTGGGCAAAGGATTGTATACCCTTCTTCTTTCATTTGCTTTGTATACTTAACTTTTTTGATTTCGTAATTACCTTCTGCTTCTTGCTTTTTAATTGCCATTCTCTTATTCATAGAAGCAAGTAGTGAACGAATTCTTATTCTAATTGCACCTAGGTTATTCACTTCATCAATTTTAATTAGTGTATACATGTTGTTATAGCTCTTTAGGATTTCTTCAACTTGGTCAGTTGTTACTGCATCTACACCACAGCCAAATGAGTTAAGCTGAATCATTTCTAGGTTATCGTGCTTACCTACAAAATCTGCAGCAGCATATAATCTTGAATGGAATACCCACTGATTTACAACACGAATTGGATTTTTAAGTTCTCCCATATCTGCAACAGAATCCTCAGATAGAACGCATAGTCCAAGCGAAGTAATTAAAGTATCTATTCCGTGATTAATTTCTGGGTCAACATGGTATGGTCTTCCAGCAAGAACAATTCCTTTTAGATTATTATCTTCGATGTATTTTAGATATTCTCTGCCTTTTTCTCTAATATCTTGTTTATACTTTTGATACTCTTCTTCGGCAGAATTAACTGCATCTTCTACTTCTTTTTTACTAAAGTTATATTCTTTAAAGCACTCGTTTTCTAAAACAACTTTAACTAAGTTTTTCAAATCGTCTAAAGGTAAGAATGGATTAATATATTTTACCTTTTTCAAGTTCTCAACATTGTTTCTAAGAACTTCAGAATAAGAAATAACTATTGGGCAGTTATAGTGGTTTTCTGCATTTTCATTTTCTTTTCTAGAATATTGAATACAAGGATAGAAGATTGTTTCTATACCGTCTGCAATTAATGCTTCAATATGTCCATGTGCAAGTTTAGCAGGATAGCATACGCTTTCAGAAGGCATACTTTCCATTCCTTTTTCATAAGTTTTACGAGTAGATTTTTCAGAAATAATTACTCTAAACCCGAGCTTTGTAAGGAAAGTAAACCAGAAAGGATAGTCCTCGTACATATTTAAAACTCTAGGTATACCAATTACTCCACGTGGTGCTTTATCTTCATCTAAAGGTTTATAGTAGTTAAATAATCTTTCATGTTTATACTTATACATGTTAGGTAACTCACTATTTTTAGTAGCTTCTCCGCTACCTTTTTCACATCTGTTACCCGAGATAAATCTTTTTCCGTTTTCAAAAATATTAATTGTAAGTAGACAATTATTTTCACATCTTCCACATCTAGCGTGTGAAGTTTTGATTGTAAGATTATCTATTTCATCTGAACTTGCAATTGTAGAATGGTATTCCATGTCTAGATTTGTTTCAAATTGTTCTTTAGATAGAAGCGCCATTCCATATGCACCCATAAGACCTGCTATATCTGGGCGAATAACATTCTTACCAACTATTTTTTCAAAAGCTCTTAGTACTGCATCGTTATAGAAAGTTCCGCCTTGTACAACTATATGGTCACCTAACACTTCGGTATTTCTAACTTTCATTACTTTTTGAATAGCATTTTTAATTACAGAATATGAAAGTCCTGCTGAAATATCTCCAACAGTAAAGCCTTCTTTTTGTGCCTGCTTAATTTTAGAGTTCATAAATACAGTACACCTTGAGCCAAGGTCTACTGGTCTTTTTGACTCTAAAGCTTCTTTTACAAAATCTTGAATTGAAATATTTAAAGATTTAGCGTACGTTTCAATAAACGAACCACAACCAGATGAGCATGCTTCATTAAGCATGATATTATCTATGCTTCCATCTTTAATCTTTATATATTTCATGTCTTGTCCGCCGATATCTACTATGGCAGTAACATTAGGTTCAAAGAATTTTGCTGCAGTATAGTGTGCTATTGTTTCAATTTCATTTAAATCAACATTAAGTGCTGTTTGAATTAGTTTTTCTCCATATCCAGTAACACCTGAATATCTTAATTTGGCAGTATTAGGTAAAACCTTGTATAAATCTTTAAGCATATTCATTACGCTACGAAGTGGGTTTCCTTCATTACTTGCATACTTTGAATATAGTAGTTTTGAATCTTTATCTATTAAAACTATTTTTGTTGTAGTAGAACCTGCATCGATTCCTAAGTAACAATCCCCAACGTAGCCTTCTAAGTTTGCTTTTTCAACTTTATCTTTGTCATGTCTATCTTTAAATTCCTTGTACTCTTTTTCATCTTTAAATAAGACTTCGATAGATTCTGACATATCTTCTTTGTAGTTTTTTAAGTCATTTATTCTCTTTGCTAATTCTTTTGTTGAAATTGGCTTACTATCTATTGAATCTAAGGCTGCACCTTTTGCAACTAAAAGGTGTGCATCTTCTGGGACAATAACTTCTTCTGGTGTAAGTTTTAATGTTTCTATAAATCTTTTTCTAAGTTCTGGCAAGTAGTTTAAAGGACCACCTAGAAATGCTACATTTCCACGAATTGGTCTACCACACGCCAAACCTGAAATTGTTTGGTTAACAACTGCTTGAAATATAGAAACAGAAATATCTTCTTTTGCTGCACCTTCGTTTAGAAGTGGCTGAATATCTGTCTTTGCAAAAACACCACAACGAGAAGCTATTGGATAAATAGTATTATAGCTTTTTGCATACTCATTAAGTCCCATAGTATCTGTAGATAAAAGTGATGCCATTTGATCTAGAAATGCACCTGTACCACCAGCACATGTACCATTCATACGTTGCTCAATAGATTTTCCAAAATAGATTATCTTAGCATCTTCTCCACCAAGCTCAATTACAACATCAGTCTTAGGAATATACTTTTCTACTGCTCTTTTACAGCTAACAACTTCTTGAATAAATGGAACTTTTAAAATCTCCGCTACCTTTAATGCTCCACTTCCTGTAAGTGCTATTGTCATCATTCTGTTTGGGAACTTTTCAATTAGTTCATTTAAAACTAATACCATTGTTCCTCTAGCATCAGAAAAGTGTCTTCTATATAGTGAATGTAATATATTAAATTCTTCATCAAACACGACGGTTTTTATTGTCGTTGAGCCAATATCTAAACCGACATGAAGTAAGTTTTTACTCAAATTGCTCTCTCCTTCTTTGCTTATTTTTAAGCTTTATCGATTGAATATTATAATACAAATAGGGCTAATAAGTCAATCTGTGGTGAACATAAGTTTGCATTATTTGGCACGAGCATGATATGTATAAATCTTGTCGTTCAAATGCTCCAATTTCATAGAATGCCTAATAAAGTAGTCGCACAAGCAATTGGATTTTTTTCAGGAACCCGCTTAACGCGCCTAAAAAAAATCCTAATTGCCTTGTAGCTTGAAAACTTTATAAGGCATTCTAACTCATTTTCACGCGAACTTAAGATTTATACACATCATGTTCGTGCCATGCGAATATAAAAAACAGCGCCAAATAATGGCGCTGCTATTTTACTTATATGTGCACATATACATTACTAAGTAAAGTCCTTCTTTTGAAATATTGCCATCTTCAACCACTTTCATCGATTCAAATGGCTTAACAGTTTTAAAGTCTCCATAGTAAAGAAGCCTATTAACAAAGTCCTCTGGAATTTTAGCCTTATCCTCGTCGTTTAAAAGTTCATACACTCTGTATGCCTCTGCCATTGCGATAGTGTCTTTGATTTCTAAAACATCTTTTCCCATTTAAAAACCTCCCATCACATTTTAAGCATCATCATGATCCTGAATTGTTCTAAGTGTTTCCACTTGACTAGGTATTTCTTGCAATCTTTTAAGTGAAATTCCTCTTTGCATTTCATCTGTAGCATTATATATATGAGCTATATATCCTCTTGCTTCTTTAAGTTTATCTATTTCTACTAATTTTGTTGTTGCTTCAGTAAGTTGACTAAGTGTTATTTCTCTCCTAGAAAGTTCTCTTTTCATGATTCTTCTTGGCAAACCACGAATATTCTTTTCTTCCGTACTTTGTTCTCTACCCGTTTCAGCACTTTTTATTGCTTCAGCAATTAATCTTACCCTATTAGGGCAATCAATTCCTTCAGTTCCGCTTTGTAGCATGATAAACTCTAATAGCTTCCTCATTTGCTACAAACCTATCAAGTGAGATTCTCTTTTTAGAAAGTACTTGTGCAAATTCGCTAAGTTGTTGGTCAGATTTTACTATAAAAGTTGAATTATGTGGTTGGCCAATTGGCTCTAAAACTCTATATTCTCCATTTTCACCTACTCTGAATACAAAATAATAAACTTTATCTCGTCCTTTTGCTTTCAATCCAACATTTGTGCCTATTATTCCTTCGTAGATGATATCATCATCTACAACGTCCGTTATAAAGCTTCTTGCAACTGGGTCTGTAAGAGGATTATATTTATCTCCACTTCTTCTTTTAGGTATTCTATCAATCGGAGGTAAGTGACTGATTGAACCCGAAGGATTACCTCTTTGCATTCCAGGTGTCATATCAACTACAGTGTATTGTGCTTCTTCAATTGCTTTAGAAGAAGTTCTTTCTAACGTTTCTTTTGAAAGTCTATCAAGTCTTCTCTTTTCTCCTGGTGTTATAGTTCCAAATTCGCTATTTAGTGCAAGCCTTCTAAATTGGGTTCTAGCTTCATCTTTCATGTTTTCAATCATCTGCTGCTGTTCAGGATGAAGATTTATATATGCAGTATATGCTTTTTCTCCTTCTCTTATAGCTTTTCTAAGTTCCGGATATTTATCAAGCATTTCCTTGTAATTGCTGTTGTTTTCCATAAAGCCATCCAACACTAATGGATCATGCAAAACAATTTCTTCCATCTTTGAATATGATACTTTTTTGTCCAATTGATTATTCACATATTTTAATGAAGTCATAATATCTGAAAACTCATAATCAAAGTAATCTAAGAATCTGACATCACTCATAAGCATTGCACTTATCAGCTGATGTGGATTATCAAAAGAAATTGATGCATCATATTTCTTTTTGCCATTATAGGTAGTGTTAATATAATTTAAGAAATTTAGTCGACTAAGTAAAACCCTAGGATTTTGAAAAAGTGCAATCTTGTTTCCATTTTGCAAATTATTCTTTGCATCTCTCAAGAATGCATTCAAAATGCTCGCTTCGCCTTTTACAAGTGGATTATCTTTTGGCGAAATCTCGTCAAACTGTCTAAGAATTTCAATTACTTGTTCTAGTCTACTTGAAAGTGCAGAATAAATTTGTGCTTCTGACATGGATCCATGTGAAAAAGAATTTCTAAACTTTGATACAAGCATTTTTGAACTTATGCCTGCCGTCCCAAGTCCTAAGTTTTGCATAGTTGGCTCAAAGACATGATTTTGCAATGCTCTTTCTTCTGTAATTGTAATCCAATGATTTCCAATAGCGCTACCACACATTGTAGAGCTTTCTTTTCCAAGACTTGATAGATGATTATCTCTTGAATGTAATAGTCTCTCAGTTTGTACAGTTGGCAGGCTAAGCATGTCTTGCATCACAATTCCCATTAGTTCAGGGTATTCTTCAAGTTTCATTTCTCTTAAAATAGTCGAGTCAAATGGTGTTCCTGTTTTTTTTGCCTCTATATATCTTTCAAGCGCATCGTAACATGAGCGCTCTTTTTCAGCAGAATACTTCTCATCCGGTTCTTTATTTTCAAGCAAATGCTTAAGTTTTTCTCTAAGCACTGAAGTATCCAAAATATGACTAATATCTATCCTTTGAAACTTACTCATGTCCGCCCTTCTTTCAAAATTTGCATAACTATTCAGTATTTAGTTTATCATACCTTTTTAAAGCAATTTTAGAGCAAACAAAAACGTTACAGAAAAATAATATTCCTGTAACGTTTAGTATTAATCTTTAATTCCATATTTAGCTTTGAATTTCTCAACTCTTGAACTTGCAACTTGGAATTTTTGGCTACCAGTGTAAAATGGATGGCATTTTGAACAAGTTTCAACTGTCATTGACTCTTTTGTAGAACCAACTTTCATAACATTACCACAACCACATTTAATAGTAGCTTCTGTATAATTTGGATGTATTCCTTCTTTCATTACTTTCACCTCGCTTAAAATCTATGTATATAAAATAAGCCTTTACTATATTAGCATAGGATTTCTTATATTGCAAGCATTTTCTTTATAGACTTAAGGCCTACAGGCTAAAAAAAAAAAGTAGCCCCTTTCGGAGCCACCTTTTTTTAGTGAACAATTTCGAAATATTTTCTCGAATCGAGAACCATGGTCTTGATTTCGAGGATCTCTCGCCGTTCATTCCTTAGTGCTTCCACCTCAGCCTCAGAGATTGGCTGAATGAAGTCAAAGGCCAACTGTCCGGCCATCTGGTTTTTTTCTCGAAGCAATTCTTCAATCTTCTTGAGCCGACGATTCAAGAAACCGAAAAAGTGTGATATTGGTTGTCTCGAATTGAAGTAATTGGAGAACTTTCGAAGGGTGGCATACGCAAAATCTACTCGCCGCCGAGCTTCTTTCTGATTCTCATAGGGAACCACCCAGCAGTACGGATCGTCACCAACAATCGTCCCTTCCAGGTCTTGGTGGAGTTTAAGCGCCATTTGCTTGATTCTATCACGTGCTTTGGAACAAGGTACTGTGTAGTCGAATGCCTTTGCGTCGGGTGCCATTAGGTATCCCTCCTATCAATGTTTTTATTGGTCTTCCGAATGAAATTATACCACATTAGTTCACATAATTCAAGAACTTTTTCTCCATCCCTCTGACCAGGTTTTTGGGGACACGACGGTCATACCTGCTCACCAGGTTTTTGGGGACAGGTCATTGAAGCATTATTTACTGGCTTCAATGACCTGTCCCCAAAAGAGAAAAAATTCTCCTGAATGTCGTGTCCCCAAAAGAGAAAAAATTCTCCCGAATGTCGTGTCCCCAAAGGAGAAATTTCTTATTTAGCTTTGTGAAAAATAGATATAACCTTGCCTACAAAGCTTATTATTCGTGTACTATTTTTGATAGCAATCTGTTTAAATAGTCCTTTTGACCATACTGTAAGAGCTGTAACCGTTGCAGTTACTAATAATGTTGTTAATGTGATATCCTTTTGCCCTAGCATTTTTGCCACGTTTCCAGCAATTAAAGCCGATATAGCTCCTGATAATACTCCGCAGATATCTCCTATTACATCAGCACACACATTTGCCACCCTATCAGCATTTTTTATTAATAATAAGGCCTCTTTTGCCCCTTTTTTCTTGTCTGAAGCCATAGCATGGAAAGGGACATCAGATGCTGCTGTAACGGCAGTTCCAATAAGGTCAAAACAAATTCCTACCGCAACTACAACTACTAAAAGAATAGCCGAAATAATAATATTATTCACATTTTCAACTAATTCTGTCGAAAGCATATTAAAAACCGCTGAAAGTGCAAAAGTACTTATAAATATAATGGCAAGCCATTTTCTTTGGTTTATATGATCTTTCTTATTAGATTTTTTACTCATAATCCTCCAAAAAGGCGGAAAACCAAGTTTTCCGTCTTCATAACTTGTTAAATATTTAAGAATAGTGATAGTATGCTTAGTCAATTTTATGGCTTAGGTTTAGATGGATTTCCCTGCTTTCTGCTAAGATATCGCCATCTCAGCGGTTCCCCTTTAAAGAAAGCACTACATCGTTACCGAGTGTAGGTCTAAATTACCACTTAGTCCATACCTCAATCCCAAGCATACCTTGTTTTGCAAATGCTCTAGGAGATTTCCTCAAGCTATCAATAGAAATGTTTATCCTCTTTTGCAAGATTGGTTTCAAGAAATAATCCACCAACCCCACTCAAGGAAGGCTACACTGTGTACTAAAATTCTACCTAAATATGAATTAAAGCCTTGCAGGTTTTCAAAACGGATTCAAGCTATTTTGAAAGGTTTACACGTTAAACCCGTTCGTCTCCGCGAGAAAAGGGTCCACGCCCACATGCCATTGCGGATCGCCCTTAACTCTTTACTCCTAGATAGCACCCACGACTGGGCGTCGCAAGCATCTACCTAAAAACTTCATCGATTATGCCCTGTAAGTGGATTTTTAGCCCCACCTTCGCATTTCATTGCAGCAACTAGAATAGCATATCACTAGGTGACATTATACCATATTTTTACCTAAAAATCAAATGGTGACCCTTTTAAAAGGCCACCATTTAGTTTATTTCATATCATTATCAGTTCTGTTCCATTTTTAATCGACGTATTTGCGACTATTTTAGATACATCAAAAGCTTTACTTGAAATCTTATCGTACAGCATTGGCATATTTTTAGGCTTATATGAATTATCATTTAGCTCAGAAACTGCTTTTACGAGAAGAACTATAAGATTATAAATTCTTTTCTGAGGCGGAACCCAAACTTCATATGATTTTTCAAGACTAGGTATGTACACTTTTATTAAGATTTGGTTCATAATTCTTCCTCCTCTTCTTTAATACCAAGTACTTTTATAAGTGTAGCAACACCATTTTGTACACCATATCCAAAGCTCTTACCATAGTTTACTCTAAAATCTGCAAAAGAAGACTCTGTGCTAATTAAGTATTGCTCACCCATTCCATTTCCTATCCATATTCCATTATCCTTTGACACAAACTTTTTATACCAAGGATCATATTCATGACCTTTTAGTTTTACAGCACTATCCGCTATAACAAAGTATGTATTTCCAGCATCTTCAGCTTTTGCAAGAGTTTGCTCCAAACCAGAATCCACATTTCCTAAGAATTTATCAATTCCAACAATAATACATAATCTCTTTGTATTTAATCTTTGTTCTTTACCCAATCCTTCTACAAAAGACATATATTCTTCTTTTAAGTTATTTTTATTCTTAGAAGATATTGCTCCCTCCATGTCAAACACAGATATTTCAATATCTGGAACATCCTTTACTATATCCAAGAATTCTTTAGTAAAGTTCTTTACGCTTTCAGCACTTTTTGAAGTAATAATATTTAATACATTTCTAGTGAAATTATATGAGTAAACATTTAATGTTTTCTTTGCAATTCCGATAGGAACTTTAGAAATACCATTCAAATCATATGAAATATCAAAACCTGTCACAACATCAGGCAAACTAGGGATATGCTTTGCATATTCATCACAAGTTTGCTTTAGTTTATCTATTTTTAACTTTATGGCTTCATTAAATAACTCCGTTTTGCATATCTTCGCTGTTTGCATCTCATACACATCATCATATTTAATTAGTCCCCTACCAAATAGTTTTGATGGTCGTTTTTTGCCTATACCTTCCCAAATTGTATAATAGTCTTCGTCCCTATTAAGCTGAAGAGTAATTTTTCTGTTAAAGTTTTGAGACAGCCTATATCTCATATCCGATGGATTACTTGCCGTAATAACAAACTTTATCCCAACTTTTAGGCCTTCACGTGTAAACGTTTGAAGCGTCTCATCATATTTGTTTTCAAAATTCTCTTGGAATAATTCGAAATTATTTATAATTATAACAATTAGTGGCATAGATTGATTTCCAGAGCCAACATACATCTGATAATCTCCACCGAAATCAGATAATATACTAATTCTTTCTCTAATTTCTTTTGAAATAATTTCAAAGAATCGGCCTATCTTTTCATCATCATTAGCAAATACAACATCTCCTACCTGCGGTGCATTTCTGAATACTTTAAGTGATTCACTTCCAAAGTCCATAATATAAACATTTACTTCAGATGCATTGTGAGTACTAATAATATCATAAACAAGTGTTGATATAAGTGTTTCTTTACCACTATATGCATTTCCAAAAACAACAACATTTCCGCCTCTAGAAAGATCAATTTCAACTGGGCCCTGTCTTTGATTATCAGGGTCATCAAACTCACCAATTATAGGCCTAATACTAAACTTTTCATCTTTAATATTGTATTTTTCTCTTATATCATCTAAATAAATATCTTCCGGAATACTATCAACCCAAAGATTATCTAATTTAATTTTTTCCTGCTTAGCAATTCTATCCATGTATTTAACAATATTTGTAAGTTGATCTCCGTTATTATCTTTTCCATCACTTTGTGATGTGCCAATTTGTTTAACTACTTTTCCGATATTAGAGATGAATTTAATTGAAGTATCAAGCTTTTTCTTAGTGACGTCAGATGGATAATACAATGCTCCCGACCATGCCGCAATTCCCAAAGTGAAAAATTCGTTGTTACCAACTTGCATATAAAACTGACCTACTTCTTTTAAATCAGCAGCATCTGGTCTTTTTATAACGTCCATACTATCAGATTTATCTTGAACTTTTAGGCAAATTGCAAACCTACTGTTACTTCTGATTTGATCGTTTACAATACCCGCCGGTTTTTGAGTAGCCAAAATTAAGTGAACGCCTAAACTACGTCCTATTCTAGCAACAGATATTAATTCATCCATGAAATCTGGTTGTTGCTGTTTTAACTCTGCAAACTCATCACAGATAATAAGTAAATGTGGAATTGGTTTATCGATTATTCCATCATGATATAATCTTTGATATTTATAGATATCTATTGTTCCACCATCTGTTTTATTTCTTGCATCATTAAACATTATTTGTCTTCTTCTAAGTTCCGACTTAATCGATGCAAGTGATCTTCTAAGTCCAACGGTATCAATGTTGGTTATCGTTCCAATTAAATGTGGTAATTTAACATCACCTTTTTGGAATGCTCCAGCAAGTCCTCCGCCTTTATAATCAATTAGTATTATTGCTACATCATTAGGATGAAAATTAAGTGTAAGGGACAAAATATAAGTGATTATAAATTCGCTCTTACCTGAACCTGTACTACCAGCAATAAGTCCATGAGGTCCATGTGCTTTTTCATGAATATCTAACACAATAGGCATTCCCGCACTATCTATACCAACAGGAACTGCAAGTGACTTGGTAGGGTCATTAGTTCTCCATCTTTGTAGTACATTTAGCTGTTCAATACGTCCAACATCATATAACTCCAAAAATGTTATCGTATTTTTTAACACTGCCTTGTCAGCCATTGAATGCTTGATTGGAATTGATGATATCTCCTTGCAAGCACTATCAAAATAGCTCATATTTGATTTAATAATCTTAAAATCAACTTTACTCTCATTTGCCATATCACTTTCAAACATAAAGCCTTCGTCTTCTTCAACGCAGATAAAAGTTTTACACTCGTCTGGCAAATCAACAAGATTATTAGATATGCACAAAAGGCTATATCCAAGATTATTTTTGCACTTTATCATTCTCGAAACAAAACTTAGATGCCTTATCATTTTATAATCGTCTGTAATAACCAAATAATATGGTCTATAGTTTTTGTATGACTCCTCTGTATTTTCTCTTGAGCTTTCGATTCTACGTTTTAGTTCTTCATCTAAATATTGAGACAACTCTTTCATGTCATCATAGTCATCAGCAAAAAATCTAATCTGTTTCGTATTATCCCAAAGATGTGGTAAAACCTTCATACTTTCCCACATTTCCGATGTTTCTTTACCAACAAGTAATACAAGTTTAACATCATCATAACTATGGAAAGTAATTAGTTGCATAATTATATTTTGAACGTAATCCCTAAGAATATTTCCCTTGTTCTTTACAATAAGTGCTGTCAAATTCTTTTCACAAAGTGACACTGTTATAGGAGCATCCTGAATATCTCCCTCATTCTTGCCGACTTCGTTCAAAATATCCATCAATTCATCATCTTCCATAGAGAATTCTTTTTCAGGATATTCTATAGATAGGTCTATTGGAACCGTACCACTTCCAAGTCTAACCATTAAAAAGTCTTTATCTTCACTCTTTCTTTCCCACAATCTTGCATCCTTTGTTTTTATAATCTTGTGACACTGATCTGCAAGTAGATAATTGTTTATTAAATAATCTCTTTGCTTATGCCTTATTTCGTTTATCTCTTCTATTTTTTCTGAAATGTATGCTCTATACCTTGTCTGACGTTTCTTTTCATAGTCTTTCTTTTTCTTTTTTTCATATGCTTTGTTCGCTATTGGAATTATTAGCATAGATACAAATAATGCAAGTGAAATGGCAAGCTGAGGAAGCGCTTTTTCAAAAGTCGTCTCTCCAGCTGATATTGATCTCAAAGTCGAAATTAATGTTATTATTGTAACCATTCCCATAGATAGCGAAGTACCAATAACTAACATTAGTGGCATTCCCTCTTTGTTTTGCAATTGAGGAGGTGCCTCAATCTTAACTTTCTCATGTCCTATACTGTTAATAATTCTTGGACTTCTTGAGAAATAATCATTTTCGTTATATATCTCTATATCATTATCATCGTCTTTAAATTCTTTATTCGGAATATTGACATTGCTTAATTTCAAAGAATTTGATATTTTTACTTGCCCCAAAGGATTATTTACAAATAGATACTGCCCTATAAGAACAATCCTAAGCCCCATAATAAAAATGATATCGCCATTATTCAATCGACATTTTTGCGAATTAATTCTTTGACCATTTAAATATGCTCCATACTGCTTATCGTAACATTCAAAATATGCTGTTGTGCCTTCGAAGAATATCTTTGCATGTTTTCCCAAAACAAATATACTATTAAAAACAATGTCCGAATTTTCGCTACCAATAGTAACTCCATTTAATATGTTTGATATTTCATATCGTTTCAGATCTTCATTTGTAGGCGCACAATATAAAAGGTATGTGTCAGAAATACCTTTAAGTGCTATATAAAAAATATCATAGTCTATAAGTGGAATCTCATAAGTGCCATCGTCATCAATAAAACGACCTTTTTTAGCGTTAATAATTTCTTGTGCATTTACAACTTGAGCTTCACTATTACTTCTAAAGCTCCACTTACCACTGTTACCAACGATATTAATTAGTCGCTTTCCTGATTCGTCGGTAATCCAATAATCGCCTTCAGCTACATCTGGTAAAATTGCTTTATATATTAAGTTTCCACCAATTAGTGTTGCAATCAAGCGATTCATCCCCTTTTGCTAATGCTTAATCTTTCGTAAATAAATTTTAAGGAAATGAAACTAGCTTTGCTACTCCCATTTCCTTAATCGATAAACAATATACTAGTTATGGCTAAACCATTGAATTCTTTGCTTCAACCTCGCTAACATCTTGTGATGCTTGAGATATAGCATTTTCGAATTCTTCTCTTGTTTCTTCTATGTTTTTAATAACTCTACCTTTTAATTCTTCAAATCTCGTTCTAAACATTTCCGAAGCATCACTCTTCCATGGAAGTTCAGTAATCTCAGTAGATATTTTTTGCATGATGTCTAGTAGGATATTAAATCTTTCCATAATAGTTGATCTTGAATTTTGAATTTCATCTTGCATGAATCTAAAGTCAGTTTCCCCACATGGTGGAATTTCAGGAATTGTAGCAGGAACTTCATCAGATACTGCACAAATCTTACTACCTGTATCTACAACAGCATAATTATTTGCTATTTGTTCTAGAGCTACTGGAATTGTTTGAACACATAGTGTTAAAATTTCCCTAAATCCAGGTATTAAATTATTGAAATAACTAGCAAAATCATTATAACGTTTACCATGCCAATGCATTCTTAATTCTTCAACAGCTCTATAAACAGATATAACTGTATTTGCAAGATCTTTTCCATCTTCTCTAATCATTTTCGCATATGAAGGAAGTTCTTCATAATTTGCTCTTCCAACACTTCTATCTCCATATCCACCTTCGAACATAACAGTACCCCCTATGTTTAAGGACTATCGCCCATATATCTAATTAAATAGTGCCATAAAAAGGCTTGTTATACAAGAAATTCCGCCAAAATGTAATCGTTACGTAACAAAAATTTAAATAACATCTGCCATCCATAAGCCATGTAAATTACAGTATGCATAAACCTTACTTCCAGAAACGTATTCAAATGTTTCTTCAATTTTATCTCCTGGCTTATAACATACTCTAGTTACTTTATTATTAGCAACATATGCTATCCACATAATATAATGTTCTTCTGTCATCGGATGTTCAACGCTTCCAACTTTTACAATTAATTTATCTCCATTTACTTCACAATATGGAATGTGCTTTTCTTGAGCAGCGTCCACAGTATTTGGTCCAAGTTTAGTCATAGATTCTCCACAGCATTTTAAAGTAGCTCCATTCCCTTTAACTACTTCAACTATATTTCCGCAAATATTGCACTTATAAAATTCAACATTATTCATTTTATCTTCCTCCTTTATTCTTATTATATGATATCAAACTTTCTAAAATGAGAAAAGTGAAACTTTTGAAGAAGGTTTTTGGGGACACGACAGTCAGACCTGGTGACCAGGTTTTTGGGGACACGACGGTCAGACCTGGTGACCTGGTTTTTGGGGACACGACGGTCAGGGTTGAAAAACGAGAAAAAGGGGACATGTCATTAGAGCATTTCTTGCATTCTTTAGTGACCTGTCCCTAAAGGAGAAGAAATTCTCCCGAATGTCGTGTCCCCAAAGGAGAAGAAATTCTCCCGAATGTCGTGTCCCCAAAGGAGAAAAAATTCTCCCGAATGTCGTGTCCCCAAAGGAGAAGGCGTTTACATAAGTGTTGACAACCATAATAGACCATGGTATAATACCCAATGACTAAATTCTTAGGAGGTGCTTAGGGTGATACCTGACGCAAACTACCTGGATCCTGAAGGCGCAGCCCGGATTGAGGCGGAAATCTCTAGGCTTGAGGGTGAACTTGACCAAGTTCGGAAGGACAAAAGTGATGTCGATCATCGGATGGTCGATAATGAAACTTTGCTCAACCCCGAGCTGATTGCCCTTGAACACAAGGAAGAAGCGTGCAAAAATGATATTAGTTATCTTAGAAGCATTCTGATGCATTCTATTATTGTGGACGTTAAACAAATTCCTGGAATCGTGGGTATTGGATCTGTTGTGACCATTTCTATCAATGATGGCCCCGATGAAGTAGTTAAGATCGTTTCAGCAAGCCCCAGATTCCTTGATGGAGAAGTTGATCCCCATTGCCCGCTTTGCAAGGCGATTATGGGAAAGGCTCCCGGTTTCAAAGGTTCATATAGCGTAGAAGATACTACACTGACCGTACAAATCATTGCGGTGCAGTGAATTAAAAAAAGGTGTTGCCCCGATAAAGGGCAACACTTTTTTTATGTTATTGAAGCATTATAAATAATATCTATTGCATGTCCCAACTTTTTATCAAATTCTTTTTGAGTTTGATTAGCATTTAAATCCTCTAAAAGAGCTCTTGAAAAGCTTGCTATCATTCTCTCATTTGCTGCTAAGTAATCACAAGCAACATCTATTGTATATCCACCTGAAAGTGCAACAATTCTAACAACACAAGGATAATCATATAAACTAAGATATTTATTAGCGATTGTCGGAATGGTAAATTTAAACATTATCAAATCTTTTTCATCCCATTCTTTTAATTTTTCTTCTATCTTATTTTTTAAAATATCTTCACACAAAGCTTTATCTTCAGCATTAATATCAACTTCAGGTTCAATAATAGGAACTAATCCAGCATCACATATCCTCTTTGCAAATTCAAATTGTTGATTAACAACATCTTCTATTCCTTTTTCATTTGCTTTATAAATAACGCTTCTCATTTTTGTTCCAAATATATTCTTTTTTCTTGCCTCTTCTAATTGTTCATCCAAGTCGGGAATGTCTTTCATCAATTTGCAGTCATTTTCTTCATCGCTTAATCCCTTATCAACTTTTAAAAATGATACGATATGTTTCTCATTCCAAAGGTAGTCTGCCGTGTACTCGTCGCCAACTTTTGACATCATTGTCTTATAAAATAATATTGCACCTAGTATCTTTTCACCTGTGAACTTTTCACTCATGAATACTCTTTTTCTCATTTCATGAATTAGTTCAAACATTTCTTCCTCGCTTGAATACTCACTTTCAGGAATTCCATACTTTTCTAAGGTCTTAGCTGTTGAACCACCACTTTGATCTAATGCAGCAATAAATCCCTTTCTATATTTAACCGCTTCTAGTTTTTTATTATCCATCTTATCCTCCGTAAAATAAAAATCTCATAGAATAATATTAACATATTATTCTATGAGATTCATAATTTTAACAATAACTTAACAATTAAGCATTTTTTGCTTCTTCAAGGTCTTTTTCCATCCTGTCTAATTCATCTTCAATTAGTTCAAGATTCATTAAAATATTTAACCAGTTTTCTTCCATATCAAAGACTCCTTATTTTTCAACTTCTTGACTTGGCTGAGATAATATCGATAAACCTCTAATTCTTGCCTTTAGTCTCTCTATTTTATCGTCAAGCTCTTGTTCCATATCGTTTCTCTCAGCATTTACACTAGATTTTCCAAGAACTTGTTCAAAATTACCACATAGTTCTTCGAAAGATATCTTTCTGCCAGAAACTAAACTTTCCAAAATCATAATTGCTGCACTACTTGATATTGTCTGTCTTGCATTTGCAGCTTTCCTTCTATCACTTTTGCTATAATATTTTTCGTGAATACTTAGTATCTCCTCTTCTGGATTTTCTTCAAGAAGCTTTATTGCTGTCTTAGACAACCCTTGATGTAAAGATTCTGTTCTATCGTGTTGTTGTGCAACTTCTTCATTTAGCTTTGCTATTCTACTAGTTGATTTTCTAATACTATTACTTATTGCCATTTTCACATCTTCAGAAGATATTTGCTCTCTTGGAAGATCAAATCGACTAATTCCACTAAATAAATTTCTTGCAGCTATTTCTAGATTGTTACCTGTTAAGTGTTCTTGTCCAATTATAGTTCCTCTACAGCCTACATATTGACTATAAGTACTTCTAAGTTTTTTATCTGATTTTACTTTTGTCAAAAAGTCTTGAATTGTTTCTTCAAGTTCTTTTCTAGCTCTAAGTGTTTTCCTTGTAGTAATATACCTTGGTCTACGTCCAAATAGTTCTCTAATCTTATTTACAATAGACCTATCAGACTTTCTTTCTTCTATTTCTAAAATAGAATTATATTCACTAATAATCTTATTAATAGAATCATGTATAAAAGTAAATTCCTTTGATCCAAAATTACCTTGCAATTCTGTTCTTTCTGCAACTGCTGTTTCCTCTTTTTGAATGCTTTCTCGTGTTTCTTCTTCTTTTCTCTTTGCTCCTATATATTCTGAGCAAGCAATGATTGCTCTACCTTTTTTTACTGTGGTAATATACTTTTTTGCTTCCTTAGGATTAATTGTATATGTATCTGTTTCTTTGTCGTAAGTAAACGGTTTTCCTTCACCAATTAATACTTTTCCATCAAAACCAGACGTTATCACTCTAGCACATAAATCAATTAATCTTTGATATTCAGTAGCTGAAGCCATTCTTTCTTTTTCAAATAATAGTTCCATTATTTTACTTGGCTTACCTACATTCTTTTCTAATAAGTCTAATTCTTTTAGTCTTTCTCTTAATGATTTGATTTCATTTTTTATATGGTTTCTCTTAGCGTCTAATTCTTCATTAAATTTAGTTGCTGTTTTTTTCTTTTCATCTGCTATTTGCTCTTCATATCCATATAAATGACTTTCTTTAACAGCTAAAGACTTTTTTCTTGGCAAATTTCTATACTCATTTTCTTTCTCTTCAATTTGTCTTAAAATATTTTCTCTAGCAATTTTAATTTCTTCTGCAAAAGCACCACTATCTCCAATTGCTCTCGATAATGCTTGTATTTTTGCATAGTTTTTAAGATATTTGACTGTTTCCTTAAGTTCTTTAATCTCTTCTATATCATCTGAAAGAAGAAATCTACCATCTTTTCTTTTTAAAGTTTCTGGTGAATAACCACTATTTCTACATAAAAAAAGTAATACGCTAGCAAGTCTTTGATCTACCGACTTCATATAAATACCTCACTTAATACAATCTAACTAAAATGCTTATATTTAAGCAGTGTGGCTAGAATTATATCACGGTAAAGTAATTATGTCAACGATTTAGGTACAAGACTTTGCCCTCTTTTACCTCTAAAAAAATGGTTACTGGGCCATCATTAATTAGGTCAATTTTCATATCCGCCCCAAAAACACCCGTTTCGACTGGAATATTGTATTTTTTGCATTCTTCAATGAAAAATTCATATATTGGAATTGCCTGTTCTGGCTTTGCTGCATCTGTAAAAGATGGCCTATTTCCATGGTGGCAATCAGCATATAAAGTAAACTGTGAAACTATATGTAATGAACCCTTTACGTCTTGAATAGATAGATTCATCTTTCCATTTTCGTCATCAAAAACTCTTAATTTTGATATCTTTTCTGCCATTACGGCCGCATCTTCTTTTGTATCATCTAAAGTTACTCCAAATAAAACTAAAAAGCCTTTTCCAATGCTGGAATAAGGCTTATTATCGATTTGAAGCATAGACTTAGAGACTCTCTGAATTATCGCTCTCATCTTGATCTTCTTCTTTCTTTTTATTCTTTTTATATCTGTCTTTAAAAACCTGATTTATGACTTTTCTTCGCGTTTCTATCTCATCTATAACGATATAAAAGCATAGTCCCGCTGTAAGCCCCAAAAAGTTAAAGAATCTATGAATCGCCATATCTTCTATATAATAGCTATTAGCTGTAATCGCAAGAATTATCAAAAAATAGACTACTGGTACTAGACAGATTAGCGATTTTTTTGTCTTATATGCTAAAAACAACAACCCTGCGGTAATAACATACCAGACTAAGAATACCCACGGATTGCTAAAATCAATTATCATAAAACTCGTATCCTTTTATATAAATTTTAAAACTATTCTTCTCCTTCTTCATCCCAGTTATGCCATACTTCAGAAACGTCATCATTATCTTCCAAATTATCAATGATTAGTCTCATTTTTCTAGCAGCTTCTGCATCCAAAGAAACATAGTTTTGTGGAACCATTTTTATTTCAGCTTCAACAAATTCAAGACCTTTTGCTTCCAAACCTTCTCTTACTTTTGAAAAATCTTCTGGGCTTGTTGTAATCTCATAAAACTCATCTTCTGATTCAAAATTATCAGCACCAAGCTCAATTGCTTCCATCATAATGTCTTCTTCTCCAAGCTTTGTAGAAGCTTTTTCAATTACAATAACACCCTTTTTATCAAAGCTCCAGCTAACCGAACCTGTTGCTCCTAGGTTTCCGCCAAATTTATCGAATATATGACGAACGTCTCCAGCAGTTCTGTTTCTGTTATCTGTTGTAGCTTCAACTATGATTTGAGCTCCATTTGGTCCATATCCTTCATATACAACGTCTTCGTAATGAGAATTAGAACCTTCTCCGGCAGCTCTTTTTATACTTCTTTCTATATTGTCATTTGGCATATTATTAGCCTTACATTTTGCTATTACATCTCTAAGCTTAGAATTTGAAGCAGGATCTGCTCCACCTTCTTTTACAGCAATTAGTAATTCTCTTCCTAATTTTGTAAATATTTTGCCTCTTGCAGCATCTGTTTTACCTTTCTTAGCCGCAATATTATGCCATTTACTATGTCCAGACATATTATAAACCCCCTTAAAATCTTTTGGTGCCTTGCAATTTTATTACAAAACACTATTTTTGTCAAAGAAACGGTAAAAAATCATTTCTTTTGAACATTTTCCTGAAAGCAAAAACAATAGAATGTTAGTAGCATTCCAAGCATAAATAGTAATGCATGCCTATATACAAAATATGAATGAAGAATTGTATGATTAGCAAGCACTAAATACCACGCTATTGGCATAAAAGCTACTAATAGAAATGCAATTATTATCTCTTTATTATTTGTAATTCCTTTTGCTTTACCAACAAACATCATTATTGCCATAGTAATTAGAGCAGATTCTGCAGCTTTGCCAAGACAGTCAATAATTGTTGCAATAATGTTTGCTCCTGCTGCCACAGGATTATCTCTATTCATTCTATAAAAGCTTTGACCAAAACCTATTTGTAACATTCCACCTTCTGCAATTGTTAGGTCGTACTGTATCCATTTAAATATCCATGTTAAAGCATATCCAGCGAACCAGACTATAGAAGATATTATCACTTGAAGCCAAGGCTTTTTAATCTCACCATTTTGATATTTATATAGTAACCAAATACTAAGTGGAATTCCTAAAGAGATTAATGGAACTGTCAAATAATCAACATAATTTGCAATCATTCCAACTACAAATAGGAAATAATTAATATCTTTAATCTTTTCAATTCTGCACAATAGGATAATAGAAGCAACCATAGTTATGAAAAATATACTGCCACTTTCTAACGAGTAAGCTACACTTATATATCCTCCACATACTAATGAAGCAAAATACACAATCGCTGGTAACTTTCCAATTTTTTTGAGAATAAGATATGACAAAGCTGCCAACAAAGCAACAAATACAATAAATTGAATTATTCTTATTCCCTTAATACTAAATAATAAGAACAGTGGTCTAAATAGTACAAGATAACCATGCCAGTATCTTCCATATGTTAGCGACGTAGTAACTGTACCATCTAAAAAGTCTTTAAGTTCTCCTATAGAATCATAATTACCATCAACATGTTCCTGATTATCTTCATACGAATAATTAGCAGTAACTCCTTCACCCGTAGTTTCGGTAGACTCAGTTAATGTTTGCCCTTCCTTATAATTCTTTCTTGCTTTCATATAAGATTCATAAGGATGCTTACTATCAATCGAATATATTTCATTAACGATAACACTATCTGTATAAGTGTTTATATATACATCAAAAGGATTTGACACCTTAAGATATGGTCCATTTTCAGTAAGGGTTTCCGATGATTGTAATACATTTTTTTCATAATTTTCAGAAGGTATCAATGAAACAAGAAATAATAGCAAATTAAACAACGCTATCATACCAACAAAAGTGCCAACATATTTTAAAATGTACTTAATACTGTTTTTCATGGGAATCATAGTTCCTTTCGATTATTTTATGATATATCTTTTTTTGTGGATAAACATTTTTAAAATTAAAAACAAATGCCTAAATCCATCTCTAATTGTTCTTAAATGCGGTTTTCTATCTCTAAGATCTTTTCTAAGAATTGTTGGAACTTCACACATTTTGTAATCATTAATCGCTGATTTTATTATCATTTCACTTGCGTATTCCATTCCACCGCACTCAAGCTTTAAGTTTCTAATCCTTTGTGTATTATATACTCTAAGACCTCCATGATAGTCTTTTATCGGAGTTCTAAAGAAAAAATTAGCAAACCCAGATAGAAATTTTACTCCAAATTTATGTGATAATGGCATTGCATCTTTTGAGATTCCTCCTGCAAATCTATTTCCAACTACCAAATCAAATCCTTCTTCTTTAACTTTTTTAAAGAATTGATCTAAATTTGAAAAATCATAACTTCCATCACAATCGCCCATCACGCAATATTTTCCTTTTGCTTCTTTTGTACCTGTAATCAAAGCATTTCCGTATCCTCTATTAGGGCATGAAACAACCCTTGCACCATTTTCCATAGCAACTTTAGCACTATTATCTTCACTATTATTATCTGACACTAAGATTTCAGCATCTAATTTGTTCTTTTCAATATATGTTTTAATTTCGCTAATACAAAATGGAAGTGTTTTTTCTTCATTTAAACATGGCAATACGAATGTTATCTCTGGCATGTTTCCTCCTTAAATATTAATGAGCTTCAAACCAAGTATTTCCAACATTTGCTTCTGCAATTAGTGGAACTTTTAGGTTCGCAACTTCTTGCATTTTATTAGTTAGTATTTCTTTAACTTTCTCAACTTCATTTTCTGGGCATTCAATAATTAGTTCGTCATGAACTTGAAGGATTAATCGTGCGTTAAGATTTTGTTTTTCAAGTTCTTTATCAACATTGACCATCGCAATCTTAATAATATCTGCTGCACTACCTTGAATTGGAGTATTCATAGCAATTCTTTCTGCAGCTTGTCTAATATTATAATTCTTAGCATTTATTTCTGGAACATCCCTTTTTCTGCCCCACATAGTTACAGAATATCCCTTTTCTCTACATTCTCTTACTGCATTATCCATAAATGCTTTTATTTTAGGATATTTACTAAAATATTTTTCAATATAAATCTTCGCTTTATATCTTGAAATACCAATATTGGCACCTAACCCAAAATCTGAAATACCATACACTATTCCAAAATTAACTGCTTTTGCATCACTTCTCATTTCTTTAGTTACTTGATCTAGTGGCACTTCAAAAACCTGAGACGCTGTTATCTTGTGAATATCTTCGCCCATATTAAACGCATTAACCATGTTATCATCGCCAGAGATATGAGCAAGAATTCTAAGTTCTATTTGCGAATAGTCAGCATCGATTAACTTATATCCTTTTGGAGCTACAAATATTTTTCTAAACTCTCTACCAAGATCAGTTCTAACCGGAATATTTTGAAGGTTAGGATCAGAACAGCTTAACCTTCCTGTTGCAGTAATTGTCTGATTAAATGAAGCATGAATTCTTCCGTCATCTTTTATTAATGGAAGTAAGCCATCTGCATAAGTAGATTTTAGCTTACTTATTGTCCTGTATTCCAAGATTTTATTTATTATTGGATGTTCTTCTTCAAGTTTTTCTAGAACTTCTGCATCTGTGGAATACCCGCTTTTAGTCTTTTTAATAATTGGTAAGTGCAATCTATCAAACAAAATTACTCCAAGTTGTTTTGGTGAATTAATATTAAAATCTTCACCAGCAAGTTTTATTATTTCGTTATGTAGTTCGTCAACTTTTTTAGAAAGAGTATCTTGATATTGCTCTAATGTCTTTTTATCTACCAAAACACCATAGTACTGCATCTTAGCAAGCACAATCCTAAGTGGCATTTCTATATCTTTAAATAGGCTAAATTCATCTCTCTCAATGAGTTTCTTTTTCAAGCTATCCATACATGTATGAATGTATCCCGGATATTGTTTTTCCACTTTAGCATTACTATCAGAAGAAGCGTTATCTAATAGACTAAGTTGCGCATTGTTTGTAGAATCATCTACTATTATTCCCATTTCTTCTAAAACAATATCACTAAGTTTATAATTATTCTTTGTTGGATTTAATATGTATGAAGCAATTTTAATATCAAAGTCCAAACTATTAGCTATAATACCTTTATCTCTTAATCTAATATAATCTGTCTTAATATCATATCCGATCTTTTTGATATTATCATTTTCAAAAAACTTTTTAAGAAATTTTTCTTCTGGATTCTGACTAAAATACACTATGCCATTGTGCAAAACATAAAGTGCACCAGAAGAACTAAAATAATACGAAAGCTCAACTTGTATTTCATTTAACTTCTCAAATAATTTCTTAAGGTCTTCTAGTTTATAATCAACATTTGTAGGTTCCACTCTCTTTGATGGATCTAATTTACCTGAAGCACTTGGCGCTTTTAGATTAAACTTTTCGATATAAGATTTAAATTGAAGCTTAACAAATAAATTGTAAAGCTCATCATTATTAACCGATTTAGTCTTAAATTCATCATCTTTATAATCAATAGGAACCTCTCTAAAAATAGTTCCCAAATCTTTAGATAAGTACGCTAAGTCTTTATTAGCTTCGAACTTTTCTCTAAGTTTTCCTTTTATATCTTTGAATTCTTCATTTTCTTCAAGCTCTTTATATATTTCATCTAAAGAGTGATATTTTTGAATTAGGGAAAAAGCTGTTTTTTCACCTACACCAGGTATTCCAGGGATATTATCAGATGAATCTCCCATAAGACCTTTTATCTCAATAAATTCTTCTGGCTTAATCCCAAACTTTTCAAAAACAACTTGCGGCGTATAGTCTGTATATTCTGTGTTTCCCTGTTTAGTAGTTGGAATCCTAACCGTAACATTATTAGATACTAATTGAAGGTAATCTCTATCTCCGGTAAGCAGTAAAACTTCATTTTTTGATTTTTCAAAGTGCAAAGCCATAGTACCTAAAATATCATCTGCCTCATAGCCTTCTTTTTCAAGAATAACAATATTCATTGCTCTAAGAATATCTTTAATAAGTGGCATTTGCATTCTTAATTCTTCAGGCATTGGCTTTCTTGTACCCTTATATTCTTCATATTTTTGATGACGAAATGTTGGAGCTTTAAGATCAAAAGCGACACAAATATAATCTGGATTACAGTCTTGTATAGTTTTATTAAGTATTGCTAAAAATCCAAATAAGGCATTTGTGTAAATTCCATCTGTAGTCCTCATAATATTTCTTCCCATGATTCCATAGAAAGCTCTATTCATTATACTATTACCATCAATACCAAGAAATTTTCCCATTTTATTCTCTTTTCTATCGTAATTTATTTAACATTTTTAATACTCATGACTGTACCATTTGTTTTAACATATAGTGTTTCAAATGCTTTTTCACTACCAACTTTAAGCTCAACACTTCTGTCAGCGTAGAACGCCGTGTCTGTTTCTAATCCATCTGTTTCAATAGATAAAGTTACAGTATACTTTCCAGGTATTGATGCTTGAACTAGTTTTCCTTTAATTGATTCAACATTTACAACATGATCTTCTTTTTTAATGTCAGTTATTTTTCCAATTATTACTTTTGTTTGAGAATCATAAACTGTATCTCCAACTTTAAAAGCATCTGCAGTAAATTCTCTAACACCTCTTACACACATTGTATATTGTATTTTGTTCATTGTTCCATCTGTTTTTGCAACATCGTATTTAGATACTTTTAAAGCGGCGACTGCAATTAATAAAACTACAACTAGTATAAAAACTATATCTATGATATTAAACTTCTTCATGCTACTCACCAAGCCTTTCTACACCAACGATGTACCCATATGCTGCAAAACCTTTTCCTTTAACAAATGCCTCGTTACCAACTTTTATTGGGTATTCATTTGATACGACTATATTTCTGCCCTCAACAGTGGCGTCAACATTAATTGTTAAAGTAATGCTAACTTCTGTTTCCGACTCACAAGTAACATATTGTTCAAGTTCTTCATTAAATACTTCCGAAGTATCTTTTGCCACTTCTTTCTTTACAATTTTACCTATGTAGTAATTTTTGATACTATCGTATACACTCATTCCTTCTTCAATCATGTCAGCAACTTCTGGCTTTGTTTTGGTTGATCTAAAAGAATATGTTACATTTACCATATCTTTTGAAACCACATTTGTTCTTTTTAGAACCTTATATCCTACAAAGCCCATTACTAATATTACTAAAATAATAATAAAGTCTAGAGGATTTAATTTAACCTTTCTTTTTTCACTACTCACTTTGTCGTACACTCCTTCAACATTATTAACAAATCTTTGAACCGTAAATTTTTCGTCAAATATTTCAACAGCTCGTTTTTGCATATGAGTTTTTATATCATCATCAGTTAATATTTTCATAGCCTTTTCCGCAAGTTCTTGAGAATCTTTTATCTTGAAAATATAACCGTTTTCACCGTCATCTATTAGGTATGGATTTCCTCCATAATTTGAAGCACATGCAGGAACACCAATACTCATTCCTTCAAGTAACGAAAGACTTGATGTTTCTGTTCCATATGAACAATTAACTTGTAAATCAAATATATTTAAATAATCTCCAACATTTTTTACGAATCCAGTAAAGATTATTTTATCTTCAAGTCCTAATGATTTAACTTTCTCTTTGAGAGATTCTTCTATTGTTCCAGTTCCAAGAATAAAAAACTTTGCTTTTAGTTTCTTTTCTTCTAGAAGTATTTTAGCAGCATCAATAAATGTATCATGTCCTTTAACTTCCTCTAGCCTTGCAACAATACCAATTACTTTTTCATCAGGTGAAATTTTGTACTTTTCTTTTAATTTAGCCTTTTCAGAATCACTTGTAACAGTTAATTTATCTACCCCATTAAAGAAGGTATCTATTAAATCCTTTTTAATTCCACCTTCTAATAGATTTTCTTCAGCTGCATTTCCTACAGCAATTATTCTATCTGCAAAGAATTCATTAACAAATTTATATATAAATTTTCCTGGATTGTGCTTTATCCAAAAGCTTACTGGATAAGCACAATGCCTTGTATATACAATTTTAATCCCTTTGACAAATCTTGCTGCAATCCTTGCAGTCATACTTGCATGAGTATGAACAATGTCTGGCTTTTCTTTCTTGAATATCTTTAGAAGCTTAAAGAATGCCTTTATATCTAGCGATTTGTCTTTTAAGCCATCAATTTCTATAAGCTTTACCTTAGTCTCTTTAAGTTCTTCAATGAGAAGGCTTCCCTTAGGTAAAACTATACTAACATCATACTTAGAAGAATCATAATTTTTGGCATAGTTAATTATTACTTTTCCCGCACCGCCAATATTAGTATCCGAAATAACATTTAGAATTTTAATCATTTACTACTCTCCAATTTCTTTGAATTAAAATTAGGGAAATCAAACCTTGTTGCTACTTGAGATATTGCAATAACCATCCAAAATATAAATAGCACTCTATAATTGTACCATGTATAGTCAGTTGCACTTTCAAACATAAATCCCGCCATAGCCGAAATAGTAGCAATAGCAATAAAGTTCTTTGTCTTTTTGTAACTTATAAAGTTGTCTTTTAGTAAATAATACATAATAACCATAAATACTATGAATCCAATTACTCCATATTCAACGAATAGCTGTAGATATAAGCTATGAGAATGAGGAGCAACTACTTCACTATAAGAATAAAGAGGATATATTAAGTTAAAGCTTGTAACGCCAAGCCCTATTCCACACCAGAAAAAGTCTTTAAGCATAGCGATTGTACCAAGCCAAATGTAAACTCTATATGACGTTGAAGAGTCTTTCATGTTACCAATACTTAAGAATCTATCCATAATTGTTGTAGGCAATACAAATGGTGCTGCGAGTAAGGCAACCAAGAAAAACCAGATTAATCTTTTATCTACTAATATTGCCATTATACCCAAAGATAGTATTAATCCTACCCAACAACCTCTTGAAAACGTTAAAACAAGTGCTAAAGACAATATTCCAACATTACCAAGCCAAAACAGTTTACTAAACCATGTTTTTCCATTTAAGCAAAGAACTGCTGCGAATGGAATAACCATAATTAGAAACTCTCCAAAAACATTTGGATTAGAGAATGTCGAATATACTCTCATTTTAATATCTTCAAACATCTCATCATCAAGCCATTCTTGAGAATAAATATTGCCAAAGTAGTATTGATACAATCCATATAAAGCACTAACTGTACCAGCTATTACGAATGTCTTTACGAAGAACAATAATTGTTCTTTAGTATCGACTGTATTTATAAATATGAAATAAAATAGAACGAATGCTGAAATAAGCATTCCTATATTATAGCTTTCAGCCGTTGAAACAGAAGTAATTGCTGAAATAATAACAATTACAACAAAACATAAAATCCACGAATTAGCCTTAAAAAACTTTAACTTAAAATCATCATAAATAGTAGCTTTTAAGAACAGCGAAAATGCTGTAAATGCCTCTATAGCTAGAATAACCATTGTTGGCAAAAATGGTACACCTACAATTACAAAGAAAAGCCAAATTTCCGGCTTGGTAAAAATACTTCCCTCTAACAATGAATCAAGTTTAATTTTATGAAACAACTTTCTAAAAATCGAAATTACCTTGTAAACAAACTTTGTAATGATACTTCCCTCATAGGTTTTGTTAACATCTTTATCCTTAAGAAAGCCATTTACGATAAAGCTTTTTGAAATCAAATTATTTATGAATTTACTAATATACATAATAATTGCATATAGTTTACTTTCTTTCCAAACGTTCAAATTTAATCCTCCCTGCATAGCCTTAAAATGCCAAATTTTCGCAAAGTTAGTCTACCACAAAATCGGCCTTTATTCAACAGGTTTTTGGGGACACGACGGTTAGACCTGGTCACAAGGTTTTTGGGGACACGACGGTCACACCTGCTCACCAGGTTTTCGGGGACACGGTTTTTGGGGACACGACGGTCACACCTGCTCACCAGGTTTTTGGGGACACGACGGTCACACCTGGTCACAAGGTTTTCGGGGACACGACGGTTAGACCTGGTCAGCAGGTTTAAGTGTCGTGTCCCCAAAAGAGAAAAAATTCTCCCGAATGTCGTGTCCCCAAAAGAGAAAAAATTCTCCCAAATGTCGTGTCCCCAAAGGATCCCCAAAGGAGAAAAAAAGCCTCCCTTTAGAGGGAAGCTTTTTTATTTTTACATTCCATTTGCCTCGAATAAGAACGAACCCATATATACTTCCATAATTGGTTTTAAGATAATAATTACGAAACCAATCAAAATAACACCCATGAATGTCATTGAAACTGTTGGAAGTACTTTAGTAATTCTTTCAATTGTTATTCTTATATCTTCATCAATGAAGTTTAAGATATTCTCTATCATTTGCATCATGTTAGTTTCCATACCTATTCTAAGCATTTCTTGAATCATCGGTGGAAACTGTTTCATGTGTTCAAATGGTTCAATCCATGAATCACCGACAATTAAGTTAGCTTCTGCTGCCTCTATAGCAGCTCTAAGAACATAGTTTGAAACTACCTGCTTACAATCTGAAATAGCATCCTGAAGTCTTGCGTTGTTTTTAAGGTTGATATTTACCGCAACGAAGAACTTCTGAACTTGAAGTCTAAGTATAAGTGGTCCAAATACTGGCATAGTTATTTTAAACTTATCCCATGTATATCTTCCTGAAGGAGTGTGAACCCACGCTTTAAATGCTAAAAACAAGCCAACAGCAACTGCTAAAAGTATGTACCAGTGATTACCACACCAATAGACGACATTTGCAGCGGCCATTGTTTCTTTTGGAATCTGGTCAGTTAATCCATAGCTTGCATACATATCCTGCATGATTGGCAATCCTACGATAATACATACAATACCAAATATAATAAGGAATAGTGACTGCATAAGCGGACCAGTAAGTGCTTTTTTAACAGAACGTTTAATTCTAATTGAATCCTGCAAATACTTAAGTGCTTGTTCAAGAGAATTTACTAATGATCCTGATTGCTCACCTACTCTAATAAGTTTTGTATACATCTCAGGGAATATGTGATTGTAATATTCCATAGTTGAATAAATATATCCACCTGTTTCCATACCATTTATCATATCACCCATAACGGCTTTCATAGCCATATTGGTGGCATTATTGTACATTGTTTGTATTGCTCTAATATTTGTAAAGTTTGATTTTTTTAGAAGTAAAAACATTTCTGTAAAAGAAACAACCTCATCTATTTTAACTGGAAGATATGCGGAAAGCATTTTTAAATCAAAGCCAACTTTTACATCTCCTGTAAGGATTTCTTTAAGTGTTTTCTTTGGCTTGGCAGCTTGTTCTTTAATCCTTTGTTGCTCTAAAGCAAGGTCTTGATCTTCTACTAGTGTTGCTTCACGCATACCAATTGCAGCTCTTTGGTTTTTCTGTGGCTTAACAATTCCTACCTTACCAAGCATTTCGTCAAGATCAAAATTTTTCTTCTTGATGCTAATTGGTCTTAAGCCCATTTTCGAAAGTCTCTCTCGAATTACTTTCTCACTATCAACTTTAGCTTTATTGGTGATAACCTTTCCGCCTTTAGTCATGGCTTTATATTCAAATAGTGGCATGACTACCTCCTTAAAAATACTAGTAAGCTAATTTCTTTTTAACTTCTTCAACTGTTGTAATTCCTTCCAAGACCTTTTTAAACGCATCACATACAAGAGGTTTATATCCTGAAATAAATGCAGCTTTTCTGATTTCGTTTGAAGGAACATCAGCAACAATTAAGTCTTGTAAATGGTTGTCAATGTTTAATATTTCAACACAAGCTATTCTTTCGTAATAACCTGTATTATTGCAATATTCACATCCTACTGCTTTATATGCCTTCTTACCTTCTAAGTCAAAATTCATATCATATCTCTTACCGATAACTTCGAATTCTTTTCTTTCTTCGTCTGAAAATTCTCTTTCTTCTTTACATTTTGGACAAAGTCTTCTAACAAGTCTTTGTGCAATAACTGTAACAAGTACTGAACCAATGTCGTAAGAAGAAACTCCAAGTTTTTTAAGACGAGTAATAGCTTCGATGGCATCAACGGTGTGGATTGTAGATAAAACGAAGTGTCCTGTTTGACCAGCCTGAATAGCGATACCTGCTGTTTCCTGGTCTCTTATCTCTCCTACAAGAATAATATCTGGGTCTTGACGAAGGATAGTTCTTAAGTTATCAGCAAATGAACTATTTGCAGAAACTTGAACTTGGTTAAGACCTGGAACACGAATTTCAACTGGGTCCTCAATTGTTGTTATATTTATTGATGGTTTTTGTAAGAATTTTAAAACTGAATATAGAGTCGTTGTTTTACCTTCACCAGTAGGTGCTGCAACCATCGCTATACAGTTTCTTCTATCAAATGAACGTCTAATGATTTCTTCATCATTTGGAAATCCAAGTTCAAATAATCCTTTAATGTTTGAATTTTTCTTTAGAAGTCTTAGAACGAATTTTTCACCATAAATGTTTTCTTGTGAAGATACACGGATGTTATAATCTGGATATGAGTTAATTTCACCATCTTGGTTTCCTTTTTTCTCTTGGTGCATTCCAGAGATTGCTTTAAGTCTTCCTATTACGTATTCTATTTTAGATCTATCTATATTTGTAACTTCAATTAAGTCACCATCAATTCTGAACCTAATACGCATTCTTGATTCCATAGGTTCGAAGTGAATATCTGATGCTCTTTTATTCATAGCAGAACGAATGATGTTATCTACAAGCTGTGTTGTATCTTGTCCAGCAACATCATACTCTGTTGAACGACCAGACTTTTTATCTAGTTCTTCAAACATAGCATCTATGTACGACGCGAATGTAACATAGATATCCATTTTTAAATTCTTATTCATAAGAATATATTCTATACGCTTTTTAACATTTTCGTTTTCTGGATCAGCAAATGCGACCATAATTGTTGATTTGTTTTTATCTGCAAATCCAAATGGAACAACCTTATGCTGCCTCATCGTATCGTATGGTATATACTCTGAACAAGGAAATTTTTCGAATGTATTTTTTGGTAATATATAATGCTTAACTCCAAACTTTTCAGCAAGCGCCTTTAATAATTCCTCATCACTACACAAATTTAATGTGTGAAAAATTTCTCCTATTTTCTTTTCAGGATGCTCTTTTTTATATGCTAATGCAGTATCTATATCTCTTTCTGTAATAAGATTTTTTCTGATTAAAAAAACACCCAAAGGAACATTCTTTTTGCTTGAATTGTCAAAAATAGGCATTTATATTTCCTCCTCTTTAGTAAAACAAAATATTATATTCCAATAATAATTTTATTATAATGCCAATTACAGTCAACAAAATGGCTGTAATTGTTATGAAAACTTAATAATTTATTACTACTCCGCCTAAGGTTTCATATAATCTTTGAAGGTCTTGGTCAGTCATATTATTATCATATGAAGCAATGATTGTATTTATGTTGTTAGTTTGGTTTTGATATTTTCGAGATGAATTTCCAAGAATGACTGCACCATATAGCGATAAAAATAGCATAACTACGAAGGCCATAATAGTAACAGAACCTTTATTATTCTTTAATAGTTTATTCATAGTCTATCCCTTCTTTCTTTAAGTTGATGTTTTAACGGCTTTGATTAAGATTGAATCAAGCTCGTCGTCAGCAACTAAACGAACATCCTTATTAGGAACTTTTCCATTTTTAGGGAAGAATACTTCTACTTCTATTTTTAGGATATTGTTACCATATGCTTTTCCATTCCCTGCAGGAATTCTTCTAACTCTTCTTTTTACTCTTAAGATATTGCTATTTGAAACTAAATAATTATTTGCATCGCTATAGTAATACTCATCGTTTAAGAATAATTCTTGAGCATTTATAGCCATTTCGTTGTTTCTAGTGACTTCATTTACTCCAACAATAAGCCCATCTTTATTTAAGAAACCATAGTCGCCATTTTGTAAATCAACACTAGGAGTACTATCTATTACTTCCTTTTCTATATATTTATTTACAATGAAATCTATATCGCTAGTAATGTACTCCATAAGGTCTTGAGTCGATGGTGTACTTGTAATTTCAGATTTATCCACGCCCTTATATGAAGCATACTTAGCAAGAAATTCAGTGTCAAAAGAATTACTTACAAAACTAACAATAGTTGGATTTGGAATGTATTCTATTTCATTGGTGGTTTCATTTATTTCTTCCAAAATATAACCTGTAAGGATGTTTTTATCTGCCTGAAGAAGTGTTTCAACATAGAACACAGCTCTATCTATTGCTAAATTTCTTTGCTTAATCCTTCTATAGTTTGTATAGCAACCATTGATAAGTCCTATACTAAATAGCAAAAAGATTGTAAGAATTAAGATACCAATACCTATTTCGACTAATGAATAGCCTTTGTTCGATTTAAGCATATTTTCACCTCAATTAAATATGTTTTAAGACCAAATTGAATGTACAACTACTGAATATATAATTTTTGCTGTCGTAACTGATACTCCATATATGATAAGTCCCTTTGGTAATTTTTTTGTTTCTTTAAAAATCCCAATAGATATAAAACCAAAGCATAAAAATAAAATATCAAAAGCAAAAATAATAAACTCGTGAATTGATGTATTTAGACCTATATTTCGCCATAAGCCAAGTAACAAAAATACAAGCCCTGATGTTATCTCAAGAATTAAATATCTTGGTCTTATTTTATTTTTGCAGTATCTACACTTGCCTCCTAAAAATATATAACTCCAAACTGGTATCAAATCTAAAAACTGAAGTTTGTGATTACAATTTGGACAATAGCTTCTTTCATGAGTTATATCTTGATGTTTCGGTATTCTATGAACTGCAAGAGTGAAGAAACTTCCAAAAACAGTTCCAGAAATCCAAAGTGTTAAATAAATAATAAAATTAATTAAGTCCATACTACTCCCTTATTTTAATAATTATCACTATTATTATATCAAAAGTAGCTAAAGCAATACACTTTTAAGAGAAAATATAATAATTCTGTAACAAAGGACTTTCTCCTTTGGGGACACGACATTCGGGAGAATTTTTTCTCCTTCGGGGACACGACATTTGGGAGAATTTTTTCTCCCTTGGGGACACGACATTTGGGAGAATTTTCTCTCCTTCGGGGACAGATCTTTCTCTATTTTTTACTATCTTTTACGTTTTTTCTTTACCTTTTTTGATTATGCGATATGCTTAAGGGTACAAAGCTGATTATAATTTATACATTACTAGGAGGAAACATGCCAAGATTAGCAAGAAAAAATATTGAAACCGAATATATTCACGTTATGGTTCAAGGAGTAAACAAAGAGTACATTTTTGACGATAGAAAACATCTTCTAACCTATTTAAAGCTGATAAAGGAAAATATAAAGCCTGAAAGCTTTTCTCTTATTGCATATTGCATGATGTCCAACCATGCTCATTTTCTATTCTATGTGTGTGATATCATTTCATTTGAAAAATATATGCATAAAATTAATCAACATTTTGCTCAAATATATAATTATGACAAAAATCGTGTGGGAGTTGTTTTTAGAAACAGGTATCGCGTTGAACCAGTTTGTAGCGAAGAATATATTATTAATTGTATCAATTACATTCATGACAATCCTGTGGAGGCTAGGATGGTTGAAAGACGTGAAGACTACCCCTATTCATCATTCAGAGAATATTTGAATAAAACTGGTGTATCACAAAATGAGATTGTCAAAAGACTAGTAAATTATGAGTTCATTTGTTCACAGCCGGTTGAAACTATGACAAAACGAATATTTATGGATGTAGAAGAAGCAAACAATAACAATTGTATTTTGTCTGGAATAAAGATTTTCATGAAAAAATATAATAAGAACTGGATTGATATTTTTTGTAATCGTAAAACTTTACGACATTTGCTTATATTTTTGAAAAATATATGTAATGCTTCATATAGAGACGTCGGAAAATACCTTGAAATACCTAATAACTCATTAAAATATAATCTGAAAGAGCGCAGCTGATCGACCTGTCCCTAAAGGAAAAAAAATTCTCCTGAATGTCGTGTCCCCAAGGGAGAAAAAATTCTCTCGAATGTCGTGTCCCCAAGGGAGAAAAAATTCTCCCGAATGTCGTGTCCCCAAGGGAGAAAAAAAAGATGAAAGGAATATTTCATCCTTTCATCTATAAGCTTCAATTATTTAGATATTAAAGCATTGGAACGCCATTTGCGTTTTCAACTCCTTGTCCACCAACTTTTCTTGAGTTAGTAGCAATAGTCTCTGAAGGTTGTCCATCTTCAGCAGTAATACCATGTTTACCACTTATGTATGTAGCAAGAATTGGCTTTTTGTTTGTTACATAATCACCATTAACATTCTTTTCACCATATGTTTTTCCAGAATTACCAGCTACTACATAGTAGTGACCATTCTTAGAGTCGATATGATATTCGATAGAACCATCTGTTTGTTGAACAGGATATCCTGGTAATGTGAATACTTGTCCATTAGATGTTACAAAGTGATATTCTGTACCATTTGAATCACCATAGAATTCTCTTGCAGCTGAACCATCATTAACTGCTGGTTTAGCTGTTTCATCTTTGTAAGAAGCAGAAATTGTTATAGAGCTATCTCTTATAACATAAGCAACTTCAGCTGCTTCGCCTTCACCAGATAGATGACCAATTTCTGAACCATTACCTGTAGCTCCACCAATATTTAAGATATATTGAAGAACATATGGATAATGTCCAGTACCATCTGAATCTGTATTTGTCATAACATATCCTACTGGCATTGTCATTCCTGAAATTCCCCACTCACCTGATGTCTCAACTCTTGAGAATCCATTTGCTGTCATGTAGTACATTTGAGCATTGTTAATAATTTGTCCTCTAATACCTGTGTTTGATTTAATGTTTGCTGCGTCAAGAGCGATTTGGTCTGTATATTCACCAAATTCTTGAGCAAATCTTGCATATTGTGCATTACCTACTGTAGATGTAGATGCATTCATAACGATAGCGGCTAATATAATTATAACGATGATTGTTATAATTAAAGCTATCAAAGAAACACCTCTTGAATTTTTCATTTGAAATCCTCCTTAATAATAAGTTGTTAAATTTAATTAATTAAATTTGCTTAAAGAAAGTTAAGCACTTTTATATACTGCATGTATTACCCCATACAGCAGTAATAAATAGATTAGTATGCTTATCAAGTATCACATATTAATCTATTTAGTACACAAAATAAAATAATTACAATTCTCTAACTACCTCTCCACCTTCTGATGAAGCAGGAGCAGTAACGTTTTCTGTCTCATTTGTTTCAGTAGTCGTTTCTGTGTAGTTAGAATTTGCTTTGTTCTCAATTGTAACGTATTCAGAAGGGATATCTTGCTCCGCTTTACCTTGTGATGTGAATGGGTTTGCAGAACCAGTCATAATTAAGTATTCCCTCTCCATATTACGAAGACTGTTGTTTGATGCTGTATATGTTCTTGTTGGATCTGTTTCATCTTCCAAGTCGCCTTTGATATCATAATCCGCCATATTGATACCATCATATGAAACCGGATTTGGAATATCGGATGACAAAAATGGAATTTGATTTTTAAATAGAAGCATTCCAACAGCGAACAAAATACCAAGCAATAGTATCGCAATTCCTATTTCTTTAAGTATTCTTAAGAAAATTTGCATTTAAAAATCCTCCTTAATTAGCCATTACCCTCTCCTGTAACTATGTGTATGCTAGATACAACAAATGAAGCTTTTGTAACAGCTGAAGAACTACCACCTTGCATTACAATGTTGTCTATGTTAAATGACAATTCTTTGTCGTTTTCTAAATCGTAAATAAAGTTTATTACTGCAATGTATTGACCTGTTATATCAAACTTTATCTCGTCTCTTTCATAGTTTGGATATATCTTAACCTTGATAGCATTAGTATTTGCATATGTACCAATCTTCATCCAAAGATAATCAAGGAAGTATTCCTCTTTTTGATTTGCCTGTCTGACTTCTTCAACAGAAGCACGGTTAGCTAGTTCATCATAAGAAGCCTTATTTATTTTGAAGTTACTCTTTGCAGCCTCTTGCCTAGATAATGCTTGATTGTAGTCTTTGTTATTTTTGGTTTCAAGTTCAGCTTTTTTATTTACAAGTTGTTTTGATTTATCAACAATTGTTGAGTATGCACTTGTATTAACTGAAAGCCCCATAAACTTCAAAGATACACCATGGGCAAATGAATTAAAAAGCCCAATAGCAAGAAGTACTGTTAAAATAAGCAATAATACTTTTCTTATCATGGTAGCACCCCTTTAATTTTTATTTGAATGTTAGAAGACATATCAACAACTTCCATGTCAACATTCTTAAGTATACCTGCTAGTTTAAGTCTTGAAACAAAGTATCCTAGCTGTGCATACTTACCAGATGAAGCCTCAAGAATAACTGAATCGTCGCTTCCAATTTGAATTGATGAAACTGTAACGTTTGAAGGAATAATAAACATTAATTGGCTCATGAAGTTTGGAACATCATAGCTTCTTTCCTTCTTAAGTCTGATTGAATCTATAATCTTTTGAAGCTTATCTTTCTTATCTTTGTATTCAGAAGATTTTCTAGAAATAGAATCTGTATCACTATCTACTCTTCTGATTTCTCCTTCGGTTTTAGCTATATTATTATTTACAGCAAGAAGTTTATCATTTAGGTTGCTTTCCACAATGAATGCACCTGCAGTATACGCAATCCAACCAACAAATAATGCGATTGCAAATCTTGCAAACCATTCTGCCATTGGATCATAATACTCAAGCTCTTCCTCAACTCTAGGTGCTGCATATTCTCCAGCTCCACCAAGCTCTGTTAGATTTTCAACTTCATTGTCAAACTCAATCTTCTTTTTCTTCTTACCTGTTTTTCTAGCCTTAAGAGTCTTTTGGTTAAGCTCATCAATCTTTTCCTTAACTGTTGCAAATATTACTTTTGGTTCAAGTTTTTTAGATCTAGCTTCTTTCTTTAGGTAATTGCCTGAAGCCAAGAAGTCTATGTCTTTACTTATTCCATTTAAACAATAAGATGCAGATGCAAGCGCCGAGTTAACTTCTAAAACATCTTTTAAACTACTTCTTTCTTTATTGACAAAGAATGGAACAAGTATCTCCACTCTCTTTCCACTAAATGCTTCTTGTAAGTATAAATCAATGTTATTAACAATTATTCCTGTACCTGTAATGTATACATCTTGAACATCTTTTATAAATGGCTCAACAGCCATAATAATACGTTGCTTTAAATCATATAGTGTTGGCATTAAAACGTCTCTAATGCTTTGTGCTTCAATATCGTACGTTAAATCTGACTCAGAATATGCATCAACACCCTTGCATGCCTCATAAGCTCTAGCATAAGAATTATACTTATCTGCAAGTCTAGTAATAACTTCATCCATACCAACTGGTATTTGGATCAACTCATCTACTGCTCCATTTTTAACAAATGTAAGTTTTGTATCGTCTTCTATATTAACAATTAAACAATTTTGTCCAGCACCTTTATCTTTAAGCAAGTTGACAACTGTTGGACCAATTGCAGAAATACTTTCTAACTTTGATGTACTAAGTGCTTGCCATAAATTATTAAGCTCTACCTTACCTGCTGCTACACAAAGAACTTTGTATTGTTCAGGATTTTGATCATCTTCTGCAAGAACATAACGAACATCTAAACTTCCTGCATTTACACTCTTCTTTGAACAAATCTCTTCAAATTCGCCATTAAGATAGGCTTCTCTGTCTTTAGGTTTAAGCTGTTTAAAGCACTCTGTTTTTTCATAGTCCTCTGACGTAATACTTACGCTAATACTAGCATCTTTGCTCTTTGTCTCTTCGATGATTTCATTAATTGTCTGCGATAGGATGTCATAGAACTTTACACCATAAGCTTCGATAGTAGTCTGTAATTTACCTTTTTCTTTGGACAATTTGGCATATTTAATTAGATTTTTACCTACGCTAATTCCTAAGCAACTTGCCATATCGTATACCCCTTTTAAAATTATTTTGCTTTGCTAATAGAAATTGTAACTCCACCATCTACATACTTGAATCCTTCTTTTGAATAAATCTCATCAAGGAACTCTCCTACCTCACGCAAAGTCCAGTTGTCACCAATGTCTTCTTCGATTCTGCCCATAAGATCAATTTGTCTTCCCGTGTTTTCATATACTTCGTTCAAGAATGATTCAAGTTCCATTTTGCTAATTGAACCACTAAGTGCCTTCTTAATATATGAAGGTAAGTCTGTAAGTGCCGTCTTACTTGTTGAGTTTTCAAAATCATATATTTCAAATCTATACAAGAAAGAATACATTTCTGAGTAAAGCAACTTCTTGTCAAGTTCAAGACCTGTGTCGTATCCAATAAGAACGCCAGTATCATAGAATGAATCAATAACAGCGCTATCTGAACTTTGTGTTTTAGCAAGCAAATCATTCATAACTAAAAGAAATTCTTTTCTAGAAATCTTCTCTGTATAAGGAATTATTCCATAATCAATAACCTTAGAATTTTTAACATAGCCTAATCTTGAAAGAGCATAATCTCTTTGAGCCCTGCTCTCAATTAATTTAGCGGCTCTATATTTTGCAAGTCTAAGATAGGCATCCATATTCTTAAGATCTTCTCGAGTCATGAACTGTGAAAGATCTCTGTACTTTGCTAATATATTGTAGCCATCATCTGCATAATTCTCTACGTTGTAAAATTCCATTATTGTAAGTGAATTTTTAGAAGTGTAACCATTAATAATTTCTGCAAGCCCCTTTGCAACTGGGTCAACATCAAGCATCTTATCTTCATGGTGAATGATTCTGTCCTTCGGTGTAACACCCTTCATAGCAAGATACTTTAGAATTGTGGCATATAAGTCATCAAGTTCAACTTCGGTATGAAGCTGACTCATAGTCTTTTGACCTGTAAGACCATTTCTAAGGCTCCACTCATAGCCTGGTGTTCCCCACCAAGCAGCAAAACAAAGTGACGCACTCATAATTGCTATGCACATAATAATAGTCAATATAACAAACTTTTTAAGAAGTGTTTTTTTCACCATTTTTCACACCTTTACCTATGTTTATATCATCGTGCCACAAATCATGAGCACCTTACGGATAGACTAATTACCTAATAATTCTAAAAATATTTTATTAGTTATCTATTTTATATGCAACATTTAGATTTGTATTGTAATAATAATGTAAAACAAACGTAAAACTACCAAAATTTGGTAATAAAAAAAGACTAGCAAAATGCTAGTCATGTTTTTAAAGTGTTATTCCCTGATTTTGGTTTTCGATAACATTTAGGATTGAATCATACGTTCCTCCATTATTTATACTAAGCTCAACAGTCTTTGTTAGAACGTCAACATATCTATAGCTAAGCTTTTCTAAACCATTGTCTGTTTTTACCAAAAACATATTAGGATATGCATTAACTAAAGTACCTTCTTTTTCGAAAGATTTGTTTCTACCAAGGCTTCCACGAAGTACTACTTTTTGACCTACACAGTCTTCTATATTTTTCTTTACTTCATTAATATTACTCTTCTCGATCATACATCATCCCTCCACTATTAAAACTACAGGTTTGATTGTAGCACACTTTTTTTTCAATGTCAAAGAAAACAAAATAAATATGTTCTTACTGCGCCAAGGCTTTCAAAGTTTCCGTTATGTGAAGTATATGTAATTTATTTATGTAATTCATTTATGTTTTTTATAATGTCGTTTGCAACATTGATTCCAGATTTAATTGCAAAAGCAACTGTATTTTTATTCTGTGTTAAATCTCCACCTGCATAAATGTTTTTATGATTTGTCATATTGTTCTCATCAACTTTAATTAAACCATACTCATCATATTCAAAAAAATCGTCAAAATCATTTTTATCTATTTTGTTTCCAATTGCCAAAATTATTTTATCACATTCAAGTTCTTTTTCATCATTTAGTGTTGCAAGAATTCTTTCGCCATTTGCGTCAATTTTAGTGATATTAGTCTCAAAAATAAAATTGACTCCCTCTTCAATTGCCTCTTCTATTTCTATATTATTTGCTGGCATTTTTTCTCTTGTCCTTCGGTATACAATTGTAGAAGACTTACATAGCTTATTTGCTGTTCTTGCGGCATCAATTGCTACGTTTCCTCCGCCAACTACTAGGACTTCTTCATCTAGTTTATCAGTAACTCCATGTCGTTTTTGACTATTTTCAAAATAATCTCGTAAATAGTTACTTGCAAAGATAACATTTTTATTGTCAATTCCAGGTATATCAAGCCCTTTGTTCTTGTTTAATCCAATTGCAATAAATATGTATTCGTATCCATCCTCTTTCAATTTATCAATGCTAATTTTGCCTTCATGCTTTCTTGCCGAAAAATCCGAATTATATTTTTCTTCTATTTTGTCATTTAAAAGATAACCTATGTTCTTTTTGACATTTTCCTTATCAAGTCTATAATCTGGAATACCATACATTAAAATTCCGCCCAGGAAATTCTCTCTTTCAAATATAGTCGAATTAATTCCTGCCTTACTTAATACATAAGCACACGAAAGGCCGGCAGGGCCTCCTCCAATAATTGCGACTTTTGATTTTTTATTTTCACTTAAAATGTCATTTGATGTTTTTGAAATGTAAGTATTGCAAATATAATTTTCTATCTTTCCAATTTCTATTGGCCTATCTTTTATTCCTCTAATGCATGCACCTTGGCACTGCTTCTCATGTGGACAGACAAGACCACAAATTAACCCAAATGGGTTACTAGCATTATCTACTTCAAATGCTTCTTTTATTTTTCCCTGCTTTAATTCGTTAATCATTTGTGGAATATTTACATGCAACGGGCATGCTTCAACGCATCGAGGATTACGACAGTTTAAACATCTATTTACTTCGTTTTTTATTACTTCTTCCATATTAACTCCACCATTACATTACTATTAACAAAAAGGCGCCGTGCTTGGCGCCCAAATTTTTATTTATTTTGTAATTCAAAACCATCCGCATTTTTATATTTTCCAGTTTCATAATTTACTACATATGGGTATTTGATATATTCTGCATATCCAGCATATCTGCCAGTTAAATCTGATGGTTCAACATAGTACCATCCATCACCAAAAGCTTCATTTGTTTCCGTATTAACATACATTTTTCCATCGGTTGCTGAAAAGTTTTTAAGCGGTGTGCCTACATAATCAGGTGAATCTCCACTCTCGTAGTCCTTAACATCGTGAAGTAGTTTTGACACCTCATATTTTTCAAAGTATGTTGGATCTCTCATAGGAAGAACTTCCTCATACTCATAATTAACTAAAACTCTTTCGTTTGTTTCGGTAACACCAAGCTCTCTAAGTTCTGGCTCATCAAGTTGATACCAGCCTTCAGCAATAACTGTTCCGTCACCAATAGTAGGATTAGCCTTTCCAGGAAAAGTTATGCCAATTGGAATGATTGTTCCTTGCATCTTGGTTTCGCTTTTCTTTCTTCTAACCGCTTCCATAACATTTTCAATTATTTGTGCTTCAGTGTATTCTTTTGATCTAACAACAAGCTTGTTACCAGCAATTATACTTGTAGTTGCAATGATTATTATTACGATAATTATTACTGTAACTGTTATTAACGTTATTCCTTTGTTATTCATATTTTTCCTCCAGTACATTTATAATTAAAGTATATATACAAGTTCCAAATATTTCAAGCATTTCTATTTTTTACAACTTATTACTATCTTTTACTATTTTGTATAGCTTTCATAGACAATACTATAAAGTGGTCGTATTATAAAATCAGTTTACTAACAGGATGGTTTATTTCTATGAAAAAACATTTTTTATTCTCCACTTTATTTCCAGTTGTTCTTGCAATCTTTGTTTCTGTATTCTTTGTTCCATTTGCATGTTCAAACAGTATAACTTCTTCTGGTATTCCATTTGTAATTGATGACAATCCTAAAGACTTTATGTGGCCAACTCCCAGCTATAAAAACGTCACTTCACCATTTGGATATCGAAAATCACCAGCAACTGGAGCTTCTACCTATCACGGCGGAATCGATATTGGTGCCCCACAAGGATCAAAAATATTTGCAACCTTAAGCGGAAAAGTAATTTATACTGGCTTTAAAGGAGCCAACGGTTATACCGTCATTATTAAACACGACAACAACTACGAAAGCACTTATGGCCACGTTTCGCCAAACTTTGTTGTTGAAGTTGGTGATTATGTAGAAAAAGGCGACCATATAGCAAACGTCGGGCCAAAGTATATTGATAAAAAATCTTTCACTACATACAAAGATTCAACCGGTCAATACACAAATGGCGCCACTACAGGCCCTCATTTACACTTTGCAATTTCTCTTAATGGCAAAAGAATTGACCCTGCTACTTTGTTTTAATTAGTCCTTAAAGCCATAATACTCCACAACATTTGAAAGCTTTTCTAGCGACTCAAGGCCCACTATTCTCTCTGCTTCTTTTCCATCATGATAGATAATCATTGTTGGAACCGATGTAATATTATTAAGTAAAGCATATTCTTCAGATTCATCTATGTTAACTTTAAATATTTCAACATTTTTATATTTTTTATCTAATTCAACTAAAATTGGGCCTAGCATTTGGCAAGGCATACACCAATCAGCATAAAAATCCACTATAACCAATTTGTTTGAATTTTTAATAACTTCTTCGACAATGCTTTTGTCTTCTATATAATGTACCATAACATCCCTCCCAATTTTCATTATTACACTTTATTTATTATTTTACAAGAAGTATAATCTACATAACGACTTCAAAAGGATGTGAAATAATGAATAATCAACCAATCGGCCTTTTTGATTCTGGCCTTGGTGGACTTACAGTCCTTTCAGAATTAAAAAATCTGATGCCTAATGAAAACTATATATATTTTGGGGATACGGCAAGAGTCCCTTATGGGTCAAAGTCCAAAGAAACTATCATTGAATACTCTAGACAAATAATTAGATTTTTAATATCAAAAAACGTGAAAATGATAATAATAGCATGTGGTACCGCAAGTAGCCTTGCTTTTGATACCGTAAAAAAAGAATTTGATATTCCAATAATAAACGTTATTACACCTACTGCAAAATCAATTGAGAGTTCTAATATTGGAGTTGTTGCTACAAATGCTACAATAAAAAGCAACGCTTGGAAAAAGGAGATTCTAAAAAATCATCCAAATGTAAAAATAACATCAAAAGCATGTCCTCTTTTTGTACCTATAGTTGAGGAAGGCTTAGCAAATACCAAAATAGCAGACTCAGTAATAGACTTATATCTAAAAGACTTTTCTAAAAGCAAAATCGATAGCCTAATACTTGGATGTACTCACTATCCTATACTTGCCAAAAAGATTAATAAATATTTTCAAGGAAAAGTTAATCTTATAAATATTAACAAAGCATGTGCAAAGGAAGCTCTTTCTTCACTTAAAAAGAAAAGCCAACTTAACACTCAATCTGGCAAAAACTACACATATGCATATACCACAGATAGTACATTGAGCTTCAAAAAAAATGCAAAACTATTTTGTAATTGCACATTTGATAAAATATCTCAAATTAAGGCAGACAAACTATAATTTTGGCATAATAAAAGCCCAGCACATCGCTGGGCTTTATTTATTACACTTTATTTTCCAAACACAACTTGCATAACAATAATAACTGCTTGACAAATTGCAATTCCAACTAATGATGTCATAACACCATTTTTGATTCCTGTAATAAACTTAGCATTTTCTTCTGCGTTTCCGTTGCTCTCTTTTGAATGCTTAATGAACTTAGCAGTATATAGAATAAATACAATTAAACATAGAAGTGATAAAATTTCTGCTACTAGAGATACCCAATCTGTAAGACTTCTTGTAACAGTTTGTCTTTCTGGGTTAATTAAATCTGCAAAGCAAGTAGTTGATGCTACACCCATAAATGATGCTGTAAGCATTCCAACTTTAGTACTTAATTTCATAAAATACTCCTCCTCTTTTGTTATAGCGTGCAATTAAACTTACACAACAGAATTATACTTAACTTGATTTTAACACAAATGTTTTAAAGTAAATACTTTTTTAAAATTTTTAACATTGTTGTTACACTTATGCAACGGTTTTGAAACTTTCTAATCTTGAGAGAATTCTATCTTTTCCAAGAAGTTTTAAAATATCATATAGACTTGGTGATTGATGTTTAGTTGTTACAACGTATCTTAACATCTCACAAATGTTACCGATTGAACCAGCATAAGCATCTGGATTAGCTTTATATTCTTTTGTTGTAGCATAATTATATTTTGCACCAAATACTGCTAAATCATCGAACCACTCTTGCTGCGTTTTAGATGACTCATAACAGTTTTTAATATAGTCTATAAGCATATCTACATCAACTTTATATTCTTTGTCTTCCCATTTATTAGTAAATAGTTCATCGAACATATACCACATTTCATTTTTAGCATCACTATAATATGCTAAATCTTTACGAGGCTTCTTTTGCTCTCTTTCGATATTTAAAAATGCTGTTGAATACTCTGGGTCTCTTGTAAATATTTCATAGAAGTCTTTGTCAAATTCATCTAGATAATTTGCAATTCCCTCGTATACTTCTTTTGCAGATATCTTCGCCATGTATTCTTTGCAGATAAAGTTTAGTTTATCCAAATCAAATATTGCAGGGCTCTTTGACATTTTTGAAAATTCAAAAACATATTCTTCTGCCTTAACTGCAGGATTTGAAGTATACCATGGTTCAAATCCAGAATTTGCTAATGTCCCTAAATATAATTTAACCGCTTCTAGTGGAACACCAAGTTCATGATAATATGAAGTTGCTGCTTCTGGGTCTTTTCTCTTACTAATTTTTCTAACTTTACCATCTTCCATTTTTGCAATTGGAGCTATATGACAATATGTAGGTAGTTTAAATCCAAATACTTCAAATAGTTGAACGTGAATTGGAAGTGAAGCAACCCACTCATCTCCTCTAATTACGTGTGTAGTACGCATTAGATGGTCATCAACTAAATGTGCAAAGTGATATGTTGGAAGTCCATCAGACTTACAAATAACAATATCTTGGTCGTTCTCTGGAAAACTAAGTTTTCCTTTAATTGCATCTTGAATTGTTTTCTTGCGGTCAAAGTTTCCTGGAGATTTAAGTCTAATAATATATGGATCTCCATTTTTAATTCTTTCTGCGCGTTGGTCATTACTTAAGTTTCTACATGTTGCCCAAGGACCATAGTAACCAATTCTTGCTTTTGTTTTTTCTTGCTTTGCACGCATAGCCTCAAGTTCTTCTGGTGAACAGAAACATGGATAAGCAAGTCCTCTTTCTAATAAGTGTTTAACAAAAGCTTGATAGATATCTTTTCTTTCACTTTGAACATAAGGACCATAATCACCTTTATAATTCTCATCATCAATCTGGCCTTCATCAAAAGTTACATTATATTCTTTTAGACCATTTATAATATGGTGAATTCCATTGTCTATTGTACGTTTTGTATCAGTGTCTTCTACTCTTAAGAAAAACACACCATTTGTTTGTCTTGCAAAAGAAGCAGAAACAAAGCTTTGATACAAGGCTCCTATATGAATATATCCTGTTGGACTAGGTGCATATCTAGTAACAATTGCACCCTCTGGCAAGTTTCTTTCAGGATACATTTTTTCATAATCTTCAACTGTTTTTGTAATGTTTGGAAAAATTAAATCTGCTAATTCCTTATCTGTAAGCATTATAGTTCATCTCCTAATTATTTTATCTTTGCAACAAGTTCATGTTCAGCCTCAAAATCCTTTAAAACTTTCTCATAAACTTCTTTTGTCATCTTTTGTCCATTTGCTTCATATTTAAGTGTGTGTGCCTCAATATATTCTTTTAATTGTGCTTCATTTAAATTATCAATATTTTCAAACTGTGCTCTCTTTGCTTCCTCAGCTTCGGTATCACAACTATATGATGCTATTACTGTTTTTGATAAAACATTATTTTTATTTTCAAGCAGCATTGTTTCAGAGCCTTCTCCACATAAACCATTCCTATACTCTGTAGTTAAATAAATAATGTTGGCATTTTTGCTTTTCCTAATTTCAAATTTTGAAATAGCTTTAAGTGTCCACTCAAGACCATCAGCTGGGAAAATAACTTCTTGTGCCAATCCATTTACTAAAGAGTAAATATGAAAATTAGCTCCTCCCTCCGTAAGAGGTGGCAATATTTGAAACAACTCAGCTACTCCATCTCCATCAAAATCTGCAAATGCAGTTTTTAATTCTTCTTCCGACATAGCTAAATCTTCTTTAGCATAGGTTTTAAGTTCGTTTGGAATGGTAATATCGTCTTTTTTGACGGTCTTTTCTGAAGTTTGAGTAATAGTTGGTGTCTTTGTACTTGTAGGACTCTCTTTTATTTCATCACATCCACAAACAACTAATATGCTAGTAACAGCTAACAACAAGCAAACAATTCTTTTCATATCTTTATCTCCTGTATATTGTTTTTATAAAACACATGGATTTTAGCACATTTTTACCTTTTTTTCAATCCATTAGGAAAACTTTTGGTGACCAGGTTTTTGGGGACACGACATTTAGGAGAAAAATTTCTCCTTTGGGGACACGACATTTGGGAGAAAAAATTCTCCTTTGGGGACACGACATTTGGGAGAAAAAATTCTCCTTTGGGGACACGACGGTTACACCTGCTCACCAGGTTTTTGGGGACACGACGATCACACCTGCTCACCAGGTTTTTTGGGACAGGTCTCAGAAGTTTATTTTGATTTTTCGAAAAAAAGATTATTGTTAAGGCATTTAAAAAGACATCTTCTCTTTTCAGTATTGAGGCCGAAAGAAGAATGTCTTCCGTATTTTCTCTATTAGTTAATTTAATAATACATTTTGAAAACTCTAGTGAGCAGGTGTGACTGTCGTGTCCCCAAAAACCTGGTGAGCAGGTGTGATCGTCGTGTCCCCAAAAACCTGGTGAGCAGGTGTGACCGTCGTGTCCCCAAAAACCTGGTCCCCAAAAGTACTTGCAACGTCGTTTTATTCATGCTATAATTGGCGAGTATTCAACAATCTATCTATGCCGGTGTGGCGGAATGGCAGACGCACATGACTCAAAATCATGCGGGAAACCGTGTGGGTTCAAGTCCCACCACCGGTACCAAAAAAGAACTTGGATTAATTCCAAGTTCTTTTTTATTTTTATCTTCCAAAAGCTGCAGCTCCAACACCTACCGTTGTTACAATTATAGCTGTAAAAATAGATATTACTATTGCGATTACAAATCCTAAAAGCATATTCCATAAATATCCTCTAGCTAAGTTTCTTCTGTTGATTTGTGTATCATCACAAGCAAACACAATCATAAGGATAAGGCCAACTATTGGAATAGCAAATAACCACATGTATCCAACATATCCCCAAGGTCTTATTGGCTTGAATTGCTGTGGTCCGTTATCTGGATAATTGTCTTTATTCATCTTTCTCCCCCCTTTTTCTTTTGTATTTAAAAAATTATTTGCTTCTTTGAACTTCATATACAGAATCAACTTTACGAAGAACTTTAATTATCTTGTTTAGCTTATCTGTACTTTCTACTTCAAATCCTATTGTTATTATAGCAACTCTATTTGGATTTGTCTTTGCATTTGCAGATAAAATATTAGCTTTTATTTCATTTAATGCAATTGTAATATCTGCAAGTAATCCAACTCTGTCATTTGCATATACTGTTAATTCGGTAACGAACGATGCCTTAACTTCTTTCTCCCAAGAGACATCAATTAGACGTTGTTCATTGTTAATAAGATTTCTGCAGTTAACACAGTCGGCTCTATGAATTGAAACTCCTCTTCCTCTCGTGATATATCCTACGATGTCATCTCCAGGAAGTGGATTACAACACTTTGCAAGTTTTACTAAACAGTTTTCAATTCCTTTTACTATTATACCATTTTTTGAACTACGAGGTCTATTGTCTAATTTAACTTGTTTTAATTCCTCGATTGTTTTTTCAATTTCGATGTCTTTATTTTCTTTTTTGTATTCTTCTAACAGCCTTGTAATAATCTTTAAAGGCGAAATTGCGCCAAATCCAATTGCTGCATATGCATCATCTAAAGTATTGTATTTATATTTATCCAAAACTTCTTGAAGCCATTCTGTCCTAAATAATTCATTGAAAGAAATACCAATTCTCTTTAGTTCTCTTTCAACCATGTCCTTTCCTTTTGCTGTGTTTTCTTCTTTTAATGCCTTCTTAAAGAAATTTTGAATCTTGGTTCTTGCCGAAGATGTTTTAACCATCTTTAACCAATCTCTCGAAGGTCCATTTGAATTTTCCGAAGTTATAATCTCGACAATATCACCATTATGTAGTTCTGCCGTGATAGGAACAATCTTTGAATTTACTTTGGCACCTACCATTTTATGTCCGACTTGTTCGTGAACTGCATAAGCAAAGTCTATTGGTGTAGAGCCTGATGGAAGCGATTTAATATCTCCAGCAGGTGTGAAAACAAATACTTCTTCGTCGAACAAATCAAACTTTAGCTTACTCATGAAATCTTTATCATCATTTGTTTCATTTTGCCATTCAATTGTTTCGCGAAGCCAAGATAATTTGTCGTCCGAAACTGAAACTGAAGCTCCCTTTTCTTTATAAGCCCAGTGAGCTGCGATACCATATTCAGCGACTCTATGCATATCCCATGTCCTTATCTGGACTTCAAATGGGACACCATTTTTACCAATTAACGTGGTATGTAATGATTGATACATATTTGGTTTTGGCATTGCTATGTAATCCTTGAAACGTCCTGGCATTGGCTTATACATTTCATGTACAAAACCAAGCGCTGCATAGCAATCTTTAACTGAATTTACTATTATTCTAAGTGCAAAAAGATCATAGATTTGATCTAAAGTTTTATTATCTTTTTGCATCTTTCTATATATACTCCACAAATGCTTTGGCCTTCCATAAATCTCAGCAGTGATTTTGGCCTCTTTCATTTTTTCTTTAAGTTCTTCGATTATTTCGTTAATAAACTTTTCTCTTTCTTCTCTTTTGGTTTTTACACCTTTAGCAAGATCAAAATATGCCTCAGGTTCCAAGTACATAAACGAAAGATCTTCAAGTTCCCACTTAATAGAATAGATACCTAGCCTATTTGCAAGTGGTGCATAAAGCATTTGAGTCTCTTTCGCATTCGCTATTTTTCTATCATCTGTAAGATGCTTTAAAGTACGCATGTTGTGAAGTCTATCCGCAAGCTTAATCATTAGCACACGAATGTCTTTTGCCATTGCCATAAAAAACTTTCTGTAATTTTCAACTTGTTCTTCTCTTTTGTCTATAAAAGTCTGTGCAGAAAGTTTTCCAAGTTTTGTTACACCATCGACAAGTTTTTCAACATCTTCACCAAATTTTTCTCTAACTTGTTCATGCGTAACATCTGTATCTTCAAAAACGTCATGAAGCAATGCTGCACAAATCGAATCATCATCTAATTGCAAAGTTGTAATAATGTATGCTACTTCTAAAGGATGGATAATATATGGTTCACCAGACATTCTTAGTTGGTCACCGTGAGCAGCCTTCGCAAATTCATACGCCTGAGTAATTTTCTTGGCACTAGAACGTTTATTGTACGTTTTTGCATTTACAATAACATCTTGAATTGTAACCATATATTTCACCTCCTTTAAATACTCTTTTTAATGTCTTTAATATTCAGCTGAATCATGTTTATACCGTTGTATGAATTAATCTCCAAAGTATGAAGTATGTCAGCTCTTTCTCCCATTCTAATTTCGTTTTTCTTGTTTCCCATATTAAAAGCAATTGCCGAGAAAATTCTATGTTCATCTTTGATGTTAAGCTTTAAGTGCTTGTCATTTGATAACGTCCTAATACTATCCACTCTAACATTTTTATATGCGAAAAGTGGTGGCAAATTGCCTTCACCATATGGTTCTAGCAGCTTTAATTCCTGAACTTTTTCCATCGTTATATCTTTGTTTGTAATTTCCATATCATACCTAACTGTTGGAATTGCATCATCAGGCAATATATCCTTTGCATATTCATTTATTTTCTTTTTGAATTCTTCGAAATTTTCTTTTTTCATTGTAAGTCCAATTGCCATTTCGTGACCGCCATATTTTAAAAGTAAGTCTTGGCAACTTGATAGTGCTGAATGAAGGTCAAATCCGTCAACACTTCTTCCTGAGCCTTTGCCTTCTCCATCTTCGAAACTAACTAGAATAGATGGCTTATAATATGTTTCGGTTATCTTTGATGAAACTATTCCGATAACTCCATGATGCCATTTTTCATTTCCCATAACCATTATTTTGTCTTTATCTAAGTGCTGTTCTTTTATTTGTTCCAAAGCTTCATTCAAAATTTCTTTTTCGACTTCTTGTCTTTCAAAATTCATTTTTTGAAGCTCATTTGCAATTTCATTTGCTTCCTTAAAATTCTCTGTAAGAAGCATCTTTAAGGCAAGTTCTGCTTTTCCCATTCTTCCGCATGCATTAATTCTTGGAGCAAGTCCAAATGAAATACCACCAGAATCAATAGTTTTCACGCCAGAAACATTTATTAATGCTTTAAGACCAATGTTTGAAGTTTTCTTGATTGCCTCTAATCCAAATTTAACTATTACTCTATTTTCATCAACTAATGGAACAATATCTGCTATAGTTCCAAGTGCTGCTATATCTAGGAAACGAAGAAATTCTTCATCATCTAGGCCAAGTTCTTTGACAAGTGCTTGAACGACTTTAAAACTTACTCCGCATCCTGCTAATACACTACAAGGATAAGTATTATCATCTCTTTTTGCGTCGATGACTGCAATTGCATTTGGCAATTTTTCTGGACATTCATGATGGTCCGTTATTATTACATCGATACCTTTTGATTTTGCATATTCAACTTCATCATGTGCTGAAATTCCACAATCTACAGTAATTAACAGATTTGTTCCTCTTTCGAAAATCTCATCAACTGCTTCGTTGTTTAATCCATAGCCTTCTGTAAGTCTGTTTGGAAGATAATAGTCAACCATTGCTTCGCGAGACTTTAGAAACTTCATAAGAATCATCGTGCTAGTAATTCCATCAACATCGTAGTCGCCATATATTGTGATATGTTCTTTGTTGTTAATTGCTTTTATGATTCTAGCAACTGCTAAATCCATTCCCTTAAATAAAAATGGATCATATAAATCTTTTATTTCAGGGTATAAAAAATTGTGTATTTTATTTTTTTCGATTCCTCTGTTGTATAAAACCGTTGCAAGACATTTTGAAATGTTATTTTCTTTTGACATCTCTTCTACTGCTTTATCATTTATCTCGTATGCTTCCCATTTCTTAATCATATAACCTCCGTTTCTTATTTGACATAATGTAAGTCAAACTAATGCCTAAAATTTATAATATTATACCTTTTTCCATGGTCATTTACAACATAAAAGGACATTTTTACCCACCAGGTTTTTGGGGACACGACGGTCGCACCTGCTCACCAGGTTTTCGGGGACACGACGGTCATACCTGCTCACCAGGTTTTTGGGGACAGGTCTCAAGAAGATTCTTTTGATTTTCAAAAGAAAAGATTATTGTTAAGACATTAAAAAAGACATCCTCCATTTTCGGTATATAGTCTGAAAGAAGAATGTCTTCAGTTATTTCTCTATTAGTAGAATCTATACCAGATTTTAAAACTTTATGTGCAGGTCTAACCGTCGTGTCCCCAAAAACCTGGTGAGCAGGTGTGACCGTCGTGTCCCCAAAAACCTGGTTGACTTTTAGAAGCGAATGATGATACTATTTGAAAGAATGGAGGCAAAAATGATAAAAGTAATTGCTTTTGATATGGGTGGAGTGCTAATAACAGAAAAAGATATTTCACTTTCCCCTCTTGAAAATGAAATTGAACGAACTTTTGGAAGAAATAATAGCGATGAAGAATTTGTAAACAATCTTTCATACCTAAAAAAATCAAAAGATCAAATATTAAGAAAAGCCAAGAAAATAATTTTTAAACTATACGAGATAAAATACCCAAATCTTTTTAACGAAATAAAAAACATCAACCCAGATATAAAAATCTGTATAGCAACGAATCATATTACCGCTATAAAAGAGTATATTGAAAAATCTTTTGACATGAACCTAATTAATAACGTTTTTATATCAGCCGAAATGCATGTTTCAAAACCAGATGTATTGTTCTACAAAAAAATACTTCAAGAACTACAATGTGAACCACATGAACTATTATTTGTTGATGACAGAGCAGAAAATACAAGCTCTGCAGAAAGTCTTGGGATTCAAACAATACTATTAAATAAAGAATCAAACTTACTTGATGAAATAAAAAAATGTATATAAAAAAACGGAACACTAAACTCGTGTTCCGCTTTTATTTACCTGATTCCTGACCTATTGGTATTTCGAGCACCCAACTTCCAAATGAAACCAAAGCATCAATAATTGTTTTCTTGGGAATAGATGAAAGATGAATCATTGTCTTTCCTGGATTTGCAACAAGAAAACTTCTTTCATCATAACCAATCAGTACTATAAAATGTCCACCTGAAAAACTAGCATCATTGTGTATAATGCTTGATGCAACATTTAAAAGAAATATACTATTCTTTGACAACCTTCGCTCTAAATATTGGCACGTAACCTTCTTTTCGGTAATCAAATCTCCACTATAATTGCAGTAATTGTCCAATTTGATAAATCCTTCAAATTCAAGTTCTCCATCTTTTTTATACCAAATATAGTCTTTATACAGTCGACTTCTGTAGCACGATAGTCTTGCATCAACACCTAGTTTATTTCTAATAAATAATGCAATATCTGTCATCCATTGTAATTGATATGGTATCTCAACTTCTACTTTAAGAATCTTTTCCAAAAACAAGATACATGCTGGGCCGCATAACATATTTGCTGGCTTTTTTATTCCCTTTAGCTTTTCTATCCTCTCCATCAAAAAACATTTCATAGCCTTATCACCTCAAATAAAGATGAAAGCTTTCCAATAGACTTATCATCATGAAGAGTATCTATAATCGGAATCCCGCATTTACTGTATTCCAAGAATACATTTCTCATTTCTGGAATCAATTCTATTTCATCCATCAAGACTATTGCTCTCCTGCCATGTAAAAAGGAAAGCATGACTGTCAGTTCTTGCAGCACCAGATACTTATAGTACATTCTGATTCTTTCCCGCTCAACCAAATCTTCTGTATCATATCCTTCTTCGAGGTATCTAGAAACATCAAAGAGGATAAGTGAAAGATCTTGCTTCTTTTTTAGCAATTCATATGGATATGCATTGCTAAAAATTTTAGTTCCATAACAAATTGATTTTTTCTGAGGTGATTCAATAACCTCTGCTCCATCATAAGACTCTTTCATATAAACTAAAAAAGATTTATCTTTATGATCAGTGGCGCTATCAAATACTATAATAGTGTCGAATCTTTCCCTAAATAATGATACAACTTTTTTTAGGATAGTCGTTTTTCCCGAATCACGTTTTCCAATGATTATATGTGGGGCATACAAAAACCGAGTAAAATCACCATTGTAATATTCCATGTTCTTACACTCCCTTGATTTTTTCTCAAAAACAAAAGATACGTGAAGAATCGGCCTTCACGTATCTTTGTTTTTAGCACAAGTTAGTTATTCAAGACATTCTGACGAATCCATTCATCAAAAAGGAACAAGAATATCTGCTTACGATCAGCACAGCTAGGATCCTCCCTGTAGACCGTGCCAAACTCGCCAAACGCAGAATAGCAACATGAACAGCACATAGACCGGAACATACACTTACTACATGCAGGAATATCCTTAGCAGTGCGAGACTTAAGCTTAACAACCCAATCCTTGGAAAGCATTTGCTTGAGGGTTTCCTGAAGAATGTTACCCATCACAAAGCTTTGCTCTCCTTTGAAACCATCACACGGGAAAACATCTCCATTGGGATTAACAGAGATCACCTCTCTGGCCGCACCACACGGATATCTCATGCAAATGTAATCGCGAATCGGTGTGTAAACATTTTCCTCAAAAATGTGAATAGAAAAGTTTTCAACACCAACTTCTTTACTGCGATAATACATCTGCCTGTAGCATTCTGCCCATTCGCCCTTTTTGGTGGTAGTATTATTCTCAAGCTCACGACCCAACTTATTAGCCGGCCTCGGCTTAAAACTAATACCATTTTCTGCGAAGAAATCAACCACTTCTTTCGGGAACATGCAGTTATGCTGACCAACCGTGCAAACGGCACCATCAACTTCAAGGCCACCAGCTTTGAGACGACCAATGCCTGCCATGATGTCATCAAACGCGCCCGTGCCATCAGCACGAACTCGAAGCTGATCTGTCATCTGCTTGGGTCCGTCCAGACTAACACCAACTTTAATATCATACTTCTTAGCAAGCTCGATAAACTTATCATCAATAAGAGTGCAATTGGTAACAGTACGATACTGAACCCGTTTCCCATACTTATCTTTCAGAGACTCAGAAATTTCAATAAAGCGTCTCATGCCATCAACATAACAAAGCGGCTCACCACCCTGCAACTCAAAGGTTACAAGAGGCGTCGGCATTTCAAACATTTGCTCGATCAAGCGCCGCATAACGTCTTCAGTCATGTATTCGCCCTTCACGGGTCCGCAATCTGCAAAGCAATACTTGCAGCGAAGATTACAAGTAGTAGTAATATTCACCACAACAACGCTAGGAAACTCTTCCGGCTGAGGGAAGTCATAAGTGACAAGTTCTCCCTGATCATCCAAAGCCAAGGCTCTCATGTACAAGGCTTCCATCTCAAGTTCATTGAGTTCGTCATTATCATAGCGCTTGATATCAGCTTCGTCAAAAACCATCCAAGAGCCAATTTCCTCGTTAAGAAGAATAGTAAACAGATGTCCATCAACATTACGGGTAATACGCCGAAGGCCCGGCATTTTTTGATAGGAACTACTCATCCAAGGTGAACGCATTCTCTGATTCTCCTCCTTCTTATTTAACCTCAAAAAAGAAGAATGCACTTCTTCAATGCATTCTTCTTAAGTAGGTCGCTCTAGTAATCAAGAAACCAGTACGGCAAACTTGAGATTACTTGTGAGTGTGGGTGCCACACCCGTCGTATCCCTGGCCATACTTCCCGGTGAACTTAAGAACAGACTTCTTGGTCTTCTTCTTAGTGTCCACCGACACCTCGGCTTTGAGACCATCAACACGGTCATTCCGAGCCGGCGCGGAGCAAGACGAATTCCTCTTCTCCATGGTAATCCTCCTTTCAAATACATTGATACGAGAACCTGTCTAAAATGATTTAGACGTGCATTACTTTATCATTATGTATCTGTTATGTCAACATTTTTCTTTAAAGTTATTGAATAATACATATTCTCATGTTATCATGTTCCTGTTAAAATATAGTATTACCAAAACAAATATTTTGAGGAGGTAGTGTTAAATGTTTCATGCCAGCCATGAAGAAAACGCATATTTAGATAAAGTCGTTCAAATCATTAAAGGAAAATTGGCTGAAATTATAAGTAGAATCGACAAATATGGAATTTCTATTCATGATAGCAAAAGAAACCTTTGGGAAAACATTTATGAACTCGATCCTGTAGAAATTGCACAAACCAGGCAAGATATTGAAGCTGAAATAAGCGAAGGGCAACGCGCTGTTAAGGACAAGCAAAATTTGGAAAGACTACTAGTAAATCCCTATTTTGCTAGAATTGACTTTTTGCAAGATGGTGAAAAGGAACCTGCTTCAATTTACATTGGAATCAGCGCCCTACTCGACTTAAATCAGCCAGAAGGCCTAGAGATGGTAGTTTACGATTGGCGTGCTCCAATTTCTAGTATGTTTTACGCCTTTGAAACAGGGCCAGCATCATTTGAGTCTCCAGAAGGTATAGTCACGGGAAACCTTTCTTTAAAGAGACAATTCAAAATCGAAAATGGTAGAATTGTTTATTACATAGATAGTAGTACAACTATCAGTGACGATATCCTTATGGAATGTCTTGCAAAAAGCTCCGCACCGCAGATGCACAATATTGCTTCAACTATCCAGCGTGAACAAAACACTGTTATTAGAAGCGATGGTTCCAACAACCTCATAGTACAAGGTGCAGCTGGTTCTGGAAAGACTTCAATTGCACTCCACAGGGCAGCTTATCTTCTATATAAGTTTGCAGGAAGTATTACAGCGAAAGACATCTTAATCATTTCGCCAAACAAATACTTCACTGAGTACATTTCAAACGTCTTACCTGAGCTCCAAGAAGAGAATATTCTAGAATGTGAAGTTAATCAATTAGCTGAATCTGAACTTCCAAGCAACTTTCATTTTGAAGCACCTTGGGAACAAGCTGAGAAACTAATTGAGCGACGTGACCTTAAGTATCTTCAAAGAGTTGCCTTTAAATCTTCTTCTGAGTTCTTTCATCTTCTTCGTGCTTTCATTGATAAAATGTGTATAGAATCCTTTACTCCAACAGATTTAAGGCTTGGTGACCGTTTTATATCAAAGGAAATGCTTTTAAAGAAATACAACAATTATCAAAAGTATGCTCCACTAGTGCGAGTTACCAAGATTTATGAAGACCTTGTTCAACTTGTCACTGGAGATAGAAGCAGGATTAATAAAGGCAAACTTAAAGAGCTAATCTTTAACATGTTTCATTACAAAGATTCAATTAGTTTGTATAACCTATTCTTAGAAAGCATCTCGAGAGAAGATATGTTTGTTGTAAGAAAAAGAAACTTTGAATATTCAGATCTTTTCCCTTTGGCCTACATAAAAGTCAGGATGGAAGGACCATCTAGAACATTCAGAATCAAGCATTTGATAATCGATGAAATGCAGGACTATACACCAGTTTGCTATGCACTTATAAATGAACTTTTCAAATGTCCAAAGACTGTTCTAGGAGATATTGCACAATCAGTTACTGGAATAAGTACTACTTTAGATGATATTTCTAGTTCCTTTGAAAACAGCATTGTGGTTACTCTTAATAAAAGCTATCGTTCTACATCAGAGATAATCGAATTTGCTAAGAAAATAAGTCGAAGGGCAAACAACATTGAGCCTGTTTTAAGGCATGGTAACAAAGTACAAGTTACCGTATACTCTGATATTAACGCTCATGTCACGCAAGCGATTCAAAAGGCAAAAGCTTCCGGACTAAGTAGTATTGCAATTATTTGTAAGACTTACAAACAATCCCTTTCTTTGTATGAACAACTAAAAGACAATCCAGACATTTCACACATTACTGAACAAAGAGACTCTTTTGTAAAAGTTATGCCAATTCAAATGGCAAAGGGTCTTGAATTTGACTCAGTTATAGTTGTTGACTGCGATGATGATAATTATCATACGGAGAATGAACGAGATCTTCTTTATGTAGCTTGCACAAGAGCAATGCACAATCTAGAGTTGATTTATTCTGGAAAGCTTACTCGTTTCGTTGAATTATAATTAAAAGCACCTCGAAAAATCGAGGTGCTTTTTACATTAGGTTTGTTAAATATAACATTTTCTTCCACTCTTCATCAGAGATTAAATTATCAGTTGAAGTAATATTTAGTTTTTTGATTACTTCAATTTCTCTCTTTGCTTCTTCAAGAGTTGCATCAGGACAATGTACATACTTCAAAAAGAAAGAATCAAATCTTCCTTCTTGAGAAATATAGCTATCAATCTTGCTAAACTTGTTATTATGAAATGTCCCAAGAAAACCAGGTTCAATATCTGATGCTTTTAGTCCAAGCTTATTAAGATCCGAAATAATCATAAATGTTCCGTTTCTAGAAGCATTAAGCTTATCTCGAATACACTTTTTCAGGCTCATTATTTCCTCAAGAAGTTCTTCATCCTTTGTTGAATCTTTTTCTAGAAACCAAACTTGAGCATAATTTCCAAAGATGTACTTAATGAGCCAAATATGTGCTTCAATTTCATCACCAAATAGACTTCCCTTTTTCTTTATTTCTTCCTTATTCAATTCCAAATGCATTTCATCCCAAGAATAAACATGATACTTACTTACAATCCTAAAACCATGATTAATTGTTTCGCTTTCAATATAACTAAGATATCTTAGCCCATCTGGTTTGACTATTAGAATTGAATAGTCCATTGCCTTATCTCCTTTCAACAATTACTTTACGTGAAGTTTATAATCTAAAACACTTCATTTGTCAATAGTTCTTTGATGTGAGGAGAATTTTGTGGACTCGTATCATTTAATATAGCTTGCTCAATGATTCTAGATTCTTATCAGAAGCCATTATCATTAATGTGTCACTTTCTAGCACTTCCGTACTAGCAGTTGGAAATACTACTTCCTCGCCTCTCTTCACGCAAACAACATTAAATGAATACTTTTGCCTTAATGCAAGTTCACCAAAACTCTTTGAAACCCACGCTTTTGGTGCTGTTATTTCAAGTAAACTATGGTCTTTACCAAGTGCTAATTTATCTTTTATATATTTTGTTGTTAAACTACTTACCAATTTGTTTGCAGAATCAATTTCTGGTTGAACTATTTGATTAACGCCAATCATTTCAAGAAGTTTAACATGTTTTTCATCTTTCGCTTTTGCAATTATACGAGGAATTCCAATATCTTTAAGTGTCAATGCAATCATTAAACTCGATTCTAAGTTTTCTCCAATACCTATTATTACAGTATCAAAATCTTGTATTCCCGTTGCTAAAAGTACATCTTGATCAAGAGCATTCACTTGCATTGCTTTAGTAACATAAGGAACCGCTTCCTCAACAAGAGCTTCATCTTCATCAATGGCTAAAACTTCACAATCATATTTTTCAAGTTGTCTAATTACTTGCATTCCAAATCTTCCAAGACCAATAACAGCAACTTGCTCTAACCCTTTTTTCATAGCTAATCTCTCCTCCTATAATTTTATATCTGCTTTTGGATAATTAATTAAGTTGTTTTCTTTAAACCTTTTGCCCGCAATTGCAATTGTCATTGTTACTGTACTAACTCTTCCAATAAACATTAGCATGATTAATATAATCTTACTTGAAATCGTAAGGCTTGAAGTAATTCCAAGTGAATAACCACATGTAGCTACAGATGACGTTACTTCAAATAAAACATCCATGAATGGTATTTCTGGGTTTTGGACAGAAATAATAATAGTACAAATCGAAACTATAAGTATAGCAGTTACTAAAATTGTAATTGCAAGTTTAATTGTCTCATTAGTTATTTCTCTTTTAAAAACATTAACATTTTTATTCTTTGATGCATAACTGATAGCAGTAAGAACAAGTACGGCTAAAGTTACAATCTTAATTCCTCCCGCTGTTCCACCAGGTGCTCCTCCAATTGCCATCAATATAATCGTAAAAAACTTTCCGGCAGTAGTCATATCTGACAAGTTAAATGCAGCCATTCCAGTTGTTCTTGCCGAAATACCATGAAACATTGAAATAAATATTTTATCAAACAAAGTGTGCTCGCCTATTGTAAGGTTATTATCTTTTTCTATTGCAAAAAATATAAGTGTTCCAAATAGTATCATTACTAAAGTCATAGTAATAACTATTTTTGAATGAGTACCAAACATAAGCCATATTTTTTTGCTTGATACTTTAGTCTCTTTTTTGCGTTTTATCTTTTCGTATATCTCATTCCATACAATAAATCCTAAGCCGCCAAATACAGTTAATGCTGCCACAGTTCCCAACACTAAATAATCACTATTTTGTCCATAACTGATTAAACTGTTATTTCCTAAAATATCAAATCCACAATTACAGAAGCCAGAAACTGAAGTAAATAATGATTGTAGTAATCCTTGACGTATTCCAAACATTGGAATAAATCTAAATGCTAAAATTATCATACCAACAAATTCAACCACTATGGTAAATCTTAAAATTCTCTTTATTAGCGGTCTTAAGTTTTTCAAATCTTCTGGTGTTCCAAGTGCAGCTCCAATATTTATTGTTTCTTTAAAAGATAATTTTCTTTTTATGATTAAGAAAAATGAAGAAAGCACAAAAATAAATCCAAGTGCACCAATTTGCATAAGTGCTAAAATTACAAATTTGCCAAACAAAGTATATTGCGTAGCAACTGTAACTGTTGATAGCCCTGCAACACAAACAGATGCAGTCGAAACAAATAATGAATTTAAAAAATTATGTGGAGCGGCATTTGCAATGGGTAAGTTTAAAAGTGCTCCCCCGAATAAAAATTAACAATAAGAAGCTTAAAATTGTAACCTCTGTTGTATTAGCTACTTTTTTCATTCGTTAATTACCTCCAATAAGGTATAGTCTTATATAGATTTTTGATTTCTTTGGTTTAGTTCATTATATGTAAGAGTATACCCTTTTTCTTCATTCTCATGTTCAATATTTTTAATTTCAAAGTCATTAAACTTACACTCTATTATTTTTCTAACAAAAAAGTCTAAAACATCAGGATTCTTTACAAGAAGTGGTCCTATTGTATAAGTAGCTATCAAGTTGTTCTTAATGTAGCCTTCTCTTCCATTTGATTCACTTGGGCTACTCTCATATATAATATCAAATAAACTATCGTCATTATTTATAGTTTTTGATTGCTTATTAATAAATCCTACTACCTCTCTTTTAAATAAGCTTGATTTTAGTATTATGTCTTCGGTTATACGCTCCTCAAGCTCTTTAACTTCAAATCCAAAGATACCTAGAGCACTATCTTCACGATCATTTCTCTTTATAGATTTACCTAATAATTCTAAACTGTTGCCTGTAAAAAGACATGGTTTTCCACTTTGAACAAAATTGCTAAACCCTATTTGATATTTCTTTAAGTGCTCAAGTGCAATCATCTTATTTCTTTCTGTCCCAGCACCACAGTAAACAAAATCAGGTTCGTAAAAGTCAATTTCATCATTTAATGATTTTTCTATAATATTAACTTTAAATCCCTGTTCTTCAAGCCTTGACTTTAAAATGTTAATATTTCCATATTCTCCGTATAGGTTCATAAGTTCAGGATAAAGATGTAATATACTAATTTCCATTTGGTTTCCTTCTTTTAAATTCGATTAATAAATTTATATCTATCTGTAAAACATGTCACTAAGTAAATGTCACCTTCTGCTTTCTCCTTAACGAATGTCATCATGTCATCAAGATTTTCAAACGATGTAATCTTTTTTGTGTCACAAGAAGAATACTCAAATCTAGAATTCAAATCATGAACATATTTACCAGCTAGCACTACCTTCTTGACACAATCACTATTTAGTTTTTCAAAGTTGATATCCCAAATCCATGAAGTCTCAGAAGTAAAATACTTTCTAGATATTTGATCTACGATTACTACTACCGTACATGGTTTATTTTCTTTGATAATATAATCAATTGATTGATTATATGCAATTGAATTTTCATGTTTCGAAGTTAAAAGCATTCCTTCGTGTTCACCTATTTTAAATGATTGAACTCTATCGTTTTGAAGCACATAATCATTTAATGTATTAATTATTTTCTTCTCATCAAGACCGATAAGTTTACAAGCTGAAAAAGCAGCTAATACATTATACACAAAATAAAAACTTCTAAGTGAAATCGTTAGATTATATTTATCATTAATCTTAACCTTTCCATTCGCTAAATCTGCACTAGTCACTGCAAAATCTGGAGTATGTCTACTATGTCCACAGATATCACACTTAAATCCGCCTATATGCGCAAAGTTGTAATAAGAATAACTTAATCTTCCTTTACAGTTTGGACAATAATAACCATCGTTATATACTCCTGAAAATTCCTTGCTTGAAATTTTACACTCGTTTATTCCAAAATATGTTACTTCTTTTCGGTTAAAGCCATAAAGTGATGACAATGGGTCATCTGCATTTAGTATTAGATGAATATCATCTAGTCCCGCTTCTTTAATAATTTCATAAATATGCTCCGGATTACCATTTCTTGTCATCTGGTCTCTATATAGATTTGTGATAACTAAATACTTAGGTTTAAAAAATTTTAAAGTATGCCTTAAATATCTTTCATCACTTTCAATAACTAAAGCATCTTTTAAAACTTTGCCACCAAGACTACAATTATTTAAAATCATTGTTGCAACGCCTTCAGTCTGATTTGACCCTTCAAGATTGCAACCAACTTTTAATCCATTTTGTGAAAGCACGTGATAAATAAGTTCTGTCGTTGAAGTTTTTCCGTTGCTACCGTGTAACTATTATTACATCTTCAGGTAACTTTATTTTTGACAAGATGTTCTTATCAAGTTTAAGTGCAATTTGACCTGGCTTGCTACTTCCCTTTTTAAGTAACTTTCCAATTTTATATAATAATTTTGTTAGTATAATAATAAATGCTTTTTTCATTTAAACCTCTTCTATATACATAAATCTTAACTTCATTAATATGATACTAAACAAAGCCCTTAATATCAATATGATTTTATATGATGGTTGTAACAATTGCGTAACTCAAATTTAATATTAAAACAAGTATATTTAGTTTACATTCTTTTTCTTAAATAATATAATGTTTTTGTAAATATTATGTTGTTTCGTGATTATGAAGCAACTTACTTAGGATGAAACACTCAAGGGGGTGAGATAAATGGCAGAAGAAGAAAAGAAAGAAAGAAAAGTAATTGAATTTAACATCTGGTTTATTATCTTATTGGTAGTTTTGATCATCACAACAGCATGGATTGTTGCTCTTAACCAAAAATGCACTAGATTAGAAAGTAATTTAGCAACTGTTCAACAAGACAATGCTAGACTTTCAAAGGTTAACTCTGAAAGAGCTGAACTTATTAGAGATATCGTTAAAGATACAACAGATGGTAATATTAGTAATAAAGAATTAATTAAACGTCTTAATGCGACAATAGCTGAAAAAGATACTATCATCGATTCACTTGTTAATCCAGTAGTTGATGAAAATTCTGGTGAAGCTGAATAATTAATGTTTAATAAAAGCTCTAGCAATTTGCTAGAGCTTTTTCTTGCCTTGTTATTCATATCTTAATGCATCAATCGGATGCAAGTTTGCCGCTTTGTTCGCCGGCAAATATCCAAATATTATTCCAATAAATACAGATATTCCACTTGCAATTAATACTGCATCTAAGCTAACTGAACCTCTAATTTCAAACGCGTTTGAAACAGTATTTACAAGCATTGTTCCAAGAAGTATTCCAATCACTCCTCCAAGTGCCGAAGTTGTAATTGCTTCTATAACAAATTGTTTCAATACGTCTTTCCTATTTGCCCCTATCGCCTTCCTAATACCAATTTCTCTTGTTCTTTCTGTAACTGAAACAAGCATTATGTTCATAATACCTATTCCTCCTACCAAAAGAGAAATTCCAGCGATTGCTACTAAAACCATTTTTATAGTATTAATTGTATCATTCATGTTATCCATAATACTTTGTGCATCGATAATAATGTACATATCTGCATCTTTGAAAATGTTATAGAAGAACTTATCAATAACATCTGTAGCTGTTTTTGATGATTCTTTATCTATATATGTGAAATACCAAGTAGTAATATATTTTTGATTAAACTCTCTTTGAGCAACTGTATATGGAATTAAAATCATATTATCTTCATCACTAAATTGAGACTTTGAAATTTCTTTTAATATTCCAATTACTCTATATTTTGAGCCATCAATTTTTACATATTGTCCAAGTACTTGAGAGCCATCCGCTTCTTTCCCAAAAAGATCAGTCATTGCATGATTTCCGAGTACACAGACTTTTTGGCTTCTTTTAACATCTATATATTCTATGTTTCTACCAAAATCAAGTTTTTTGCTCCTAACAGATAAATACTGACTATTTACTCCATCTACCGAAAGATTTTTTTCTTCCTTACCTGCTTTAACTTTTTTGGTTGCTGGAACATAAGGTGAAAACTCTGTGATATTATCATCATTTGCAACTAGTTCTTCAACTTTACTTAATTCTAGGTGTTTGCTAGAATTTTGAACATAAGCAGATGCAACTATTATGTTTGAGCCCATCTCCTTAAATGTATCCTCAACTTTATTTGTTACACCATTTCCTAATCCAACAATAAGTATAACGGCTGCAACACCAATGATTATTCCTAGCATTGTAAGAAGCGCTCTCATTTTATTAGCCATAATACTTTTTAATGCCAGTAAAAATGACTGCCAAATGTCCATACGCTTCACCTCCAATACTAAATTCCAATTTGATTATTCAAGTCCTCTATTATTTTTCCGTCTTGTATACGCACAATTCTTTTAGCCTGCATAGCAATGTTTATATCGTGCGTTACTAAAATAATTGTATTACCCTCATCGTTTAGTTTTTTAATTAATTCTAATACTTCTTTACCGGTCTTTGAGTCTAAAGCTCCTGTAGGCTCATCCGCCAAGATAACTGATGGCCTTGTCGCAAGCGCTCTAGCAATTGATACTCTTTGTTGCTGGCCACCAGAAAGTTGTTGAGGATATCTATTCTCTTTCCCTTCCAATCCAACTCTTTTAAGAGCCTCTTTTGCACTTTCAACTCTTTCCCTTTTTGAAACTTTTTTATATATTAGAGGTAATTCAACATTACTAATTACATTTAGTTTTTGAATTAGATTGTACTGCTGGAAAATAAAACCAAGTTTATATTTTCTAATATATGAAAGTTCATCATCAGATAAAGTGCTAACGTCGATTCCATCTAGTATATAAGTCCCCATCGTTGGGATATCTAGGCATCCTATTATATTCATAAGTGTTGATTTACCAGAACCAGATTGTCCAACTATAGCTACAAATTCACCATCATCTATATGAAGTGACATTCCATCTAAAGCATGAACAGTCGAATCGCCAACTTGATAAATCTTATAAACATTTTGTAAGTCTATCATTTCATGCTCCTTCTTAATTTTCCCTCATCATTTTACCAAGATTTTCTAAAGAAAAGGTTCCACTTTGCGTAACTTTATCTACTAATATCTCATCACCTTCAGCAAGACCAGAAAGAATTTCTACATATTCACTGCTATTTAATCCAAGTTCCACTTTAACTTTTTCATAGCCCTTTGGAACAGTTGTATCTTCATCTTGATATTCTACATCTGTATTCTTCCTGTACACGACATCACCTTTTCTAACTGCTGTTAGAGGGATTCTAATTACATCGTCTTTTTCGGCAACGGCTACAGTTGCATCCACGGTCATTCCTGAATAGATTTCCTCATTACCAGGGATTTCTATAATAACTGTGTAATTTGTACTGCCAGCAGCATTTATACCAATTGTGTTGATATTTGCAACCTTTCCAACAAATTCTTTATTATCAAGTGCTTCAACAGTAACAGTAACCTCTTGCCCTACCTTAACCTTTGTGATATCAAGTTCATCCACTTGCATTTCAAATTTCATAACAGAAATATCTGCAACAACTGCCATAATGTTTGAAGCAGACTGTTGATAAGATGAAATTACATCACCTTTTTTTGCATTTTTGAATACTATTGTGCCAGAAATTGGTGAAGTGATGTTGTAGTTATCAAGCTGTTTTCTTGTTGTAGATAAGTTGTTCTCAGCATTTCTCTTTGAAATATTAGCATTGTCTATTGATAATTTTGCATTATCTAATTGAGTATTCAAATTACTATTCTCTAAGACTGCTATCAAATCGCCTTTGTGAACGTATGAACCATTTTCGATGAATAATTGCTTAACTACACCGGCTGAATCAGAAACAACAACATCTGATTTCACTGGAGCAATATTGCTTTGATTTATACTTAAAACCTGCTCGCCATTGCTTAAAGTAATTGTTCCTTCTACTCTAGCATCTTGTATATTATAACCATCTGTTTTAACTTGAATTGTTACTTCCGTTACTTGAGCACCAGTTTCTGAAAGCGAGCTGCTATCTGAAATTTTAGAAACTATTCCTTCAACATATGTAAAATAATCTAAATAGAATAATGAGACTTTATTTCCTACTTTTATGTCTGTTGAGTTGTTCGTTCTAAATTGAAGGATAACTTCATAAGTATTTTTCTCTGAAATTGAGCAAACTTGTGACATGGCATTAACGTACGATCCGTTATCTATTGCAAGTTTTTCAACAAATCCATCAGCACTAGCATAAATTTTTAAGTCATTAATTTGATTTTGAATATTATTATAATTTGATTGTGCTTGTTCAACCGAAACCTTAGACTGCTGAACTCCTAGATTTGCTTGATTTATGCTGTTATTAACATCTTTTGAATCGATAACATAAAGAAGCTCATCCTTTTTTACATATTTACCTTGTTCAACATAATCTTGAAGAATTTCACCAGCTACTTTTGGAACGATGTTATAAATACTGTTTGCTGTGATTACTCCATCGCCTTCAACAGTAACGCTAATTTTCCCTTTTTCGACTTTAACTATATCATAGTTAAACTCTTCTTCTGTTATCTCAGGCTCCTTAAGAAGTCTAGGAAGCACAAAAATTGCAAGCACCGCAAGAATAATAAGAATTCTTTTTAAGTGTTTCTTTATCTTTTCTTTCCTCTGACTTGACTTAAACATTTCTGCAATGTTTTCACTTTGATTTTTAACAGGCTCTGTGGTCTTCTCTTCTTCATTTATTTTTTCTTGAGCTTTTTCCTCATTTTCCAAATCAATCACTTCCTTTTAAGCCCATGAGGGCATAGTAAAAAATATCTTACTAATTTTACAAAAATATAGGTCAAAAGTCAATTCTATTACCGACCAGGTTTTTGGGGACACGACGGTCAGACCTGGTGACCAGGTCTGACCGTCGTGTCCCCAAAAACCTGGTCAGCAGGTGCGACCGTCGTGTCCCCAAAAACCTGGTCGAGTTACTGGTATTTCACAATAATATTACAATTGTGTTGCTTTGTTGTGTTTGGCAGGCCTGTTTTATATAATTTTATTGAGAATTTATTGATATTTAGGCACTTTAGCATATTTTATGAACACAAACTAAATATCAAAGTGACATTTTTGTCACATGTAATTTTGAGGTGTAACAAATGGAAAAGAAATTGTATGAATTAACAAATCCACAGAAAGCAATTTGGTCAATTGAGCAGGTTTATCCAAACACAAATATCAATTGCATGGGTGGTACTCTAAGAGTTTTAGAAAAAGTAGATTTTGAATTACTAAAGAAAGCATTCAACTTAACAGTACAAAAAAATGATGGTTTAAGACTTCGCATAACTTTAGAAGATGGTAAACCATATCAATATGTAGCAGATTTTAAAGAAGAAGATTACAAAATAATTGATATTACTAAAAAAGAATTTGAAGAAAAAGTTAAAAACTTGGTCCCTTCTCCTATTCCGGTGGTGGATTCACAGCTATTTACTTTTGAATTATATAGATTTGAAGATGGCGAAGGTGCCTATATAACATTCATGCACCATATTATTTGCGATGCATGGACTACTTCTCTATACACTAACGAAACAATGACTTTATATCACGCACTTAAAAATGGTGAAGACGTTTCTAGCATCACCTACCCATCATATTTAGATTTTGTAACATCAGAAAAAGAATACACAAAAACTAATCGTTATGAACAAGACAAAGAATATTGGAACAATCAAATTGGAGAAACTTACAACTTCTCTACCCTAAAAAAAGAAGATTTTAGTGACGACACTCATTTCGTAAGAAAAACATATAAATTGCCAAAAGAAATTCAAAGTAAGATTAAAAGTTTTAACGAAGCAAACGGATCAACAGTTCCATCATTTTTACTAACAGCTTATTCGCTTTACTTTAGCAAGCTTCTAAACATCGAAAGTTTCACTTTAGGAACTCCCGTTTTAAACAGAAGTAATTTTGCAGAGAAAAATACATTTGGTACTTTTATAACAACAATGCCTTTCATCATGAAATATAACGAAGAAGCCACATTTGCTGAGAGAGTTAAGGAAATTACATCTGGTCAAAAAACCATGTATAGACATTTAAAATATCCATTCTCTGAGATATCAAAAAGAGTTAAAGAAGTTACTGATTCTACCGAGAAACTTTACGACATCGTATATTCATATCAAAATGCTCGTTCAGATGTTAAGAAAATTGATATTCCATTTGATATAACCTGGATACCTTCAGATAATCAACTTGAGTCTCTTATGATTCACATTACCGATACTAACGATACAGGAGTTTTATCGATTAACTATGATTATCAAACAGCTGTATTTACAGAAGAAGAAATCGAAAACATGCACAATAGAGTTGAAAGAGTTATGTATCAAGTCCTTGCAGATCAAGACATAAAATGCAAAGATGTTGAAATCGTTTCTCTTCCAGAAAAGAATATGCTTCTTAGAGATTTTAACGATACAGAGTGTGCATTTAATAGAAATTCTACAATTGTATGGGAGTTTGAAAAAGGTGTTAAGGAACACCCTGATACAGTCGCCCTATCTTTTGGAGATACATCATATACATACCAAGAACTTAATAACGTTGCAAATCAACTTGCAAAAGAACTTAAAGCAAATGATGTTAAGCCAAATGATATTGTTGGTATTTTGCTTCCAAGGTCTTGCGAAATTATAATATCAATCTTGGCAATTTTAAAATGTGGTGCTACATATATGCCTATTGAACCTGAATATCCAGAGTCAAGAGTTAGCTATATGATAGAAAATAGCACAGCAAAAACTATCATAACAATTCCACAATTACGCAAGAATATAACTATAGATACTAACATTTTCAACATTGAAGATGTTAAATTAGATAAATCAAAAGAAACTGAAAACTTCAAAGATGAATATGACCCAGATTCACTTGCATATATCATGTATACATCTGGAACAACAGGACTTCCTAAAGCTGTTATGATTAGAAATTACTCTGTTTTAAACTTTGCAGAAAGCATGAGAAAAAGATTAGATTACACTTCATCATCAGATAACAAAGTAGTTTCTGTTACTACAATGTGTTTTGATATATTTGTATTTGAAGTATTCCCTACACTTATCTGGGGACTTCACTTAGTAGTTGCAAACGAAGACGAGCAAAAGAGCCCAGTACTACTTAGTGAATTAATCATGAAAGAGAAAATATGTAAGATACTTACAACACCTTCTAGAATTCAGCTATTATTCTTAGATTCAAAATATCTAGAATGTTTAAGCACACTTAAAGAAATAATTCTAGGTGGCGAGCCATTCCCTATTAGTTTTCTTTCTGGCTTACCACAATATACAAACGCAAGAATTTTTAACCTATATGGTCCAACAGAAACGACCGTATACTCTACTTTTAAAGAGCTTACTGGAGAAACAACAATTACAATTGGAAAACCAATTGAAAATACAACTATCTATATTTTAGATAGCAACAAAAAAATTCTTCCTCCAGGTTGTCACGGTGAATTATACATTGGTGGTGCTGGTGTTGCAAAAGGTTATTATAGAAACGAAACACTTACAAATGAAAAGTTTATAGTAAATCCATACAACGAAGACGAAATAATCTACAACACTGGTGACCTAGCAACTTGGCTTCCAGATGGGCAGCTTCTTTGCTTTGGTAGAACTGATAACCAAATTAAAATTCGTGGTTACAGAATTGAGCTTGGAGATATTGAATCTCACATTAACGAATTTGAAGGAATTACAAAAAGTGTTGTTGTAGATAGAAAAGATAAAAATGGAAAACAATTTTTGTGTGCATACTTTATTGCTAAAACTCAAATTGATCCAAACGGGCTTCATAAATATCTACTAACCTGTTTACCAAACTATATGGTTCCAGCAAGTTATATGCAACTTGAAAAGTTCCCACTAACACCAAATCATAAGACCGATAGAAAAGCGCTACCTGCCCCTACTTCATTTATAACAAATGAAACTGAGTATGTGGCACCAAGAACAGAAACAGAAAAAATAATTGCAAAGGCAGTCGCCGATGCTCTTACAATCGAAAAGATTGGTGTTGAAGATGATATCTTTAATTATCATGCAGACTCACTTACAATCATTCAAATTCAAACTATGCTTATACCATTTGACATGAAGTTTAAAACTCAAGACTTCTATCAATTAAGAACCGTTCGACTTCTTGCAAAGATGATTGATGAAAACAAAGTTCAAACACAGTTTAAAGAAAATCCAAAACTTTATGATTTAAATAAGTTAGTAGAAAAACATAAAGGTGAACCAGAAATAAAAGAAAAAGCTCCTGAAAAAGGCTATATGCTTACTGGAATTACAGGTTATCTTGGAATTCACTTACTTCATGAGCTTCTTAAAACTACTGACGTAGATATCTATTGTCCTATTAGAGAAAAAGATAACTTAAAGTCAGACAAAAGATTCGAAGAAAGTTGGGACTACTTCTTCCCTTCTTCAAAACTTGATACTAAGCGAGTTCATTTAGTAGTTTGCGATATTACAAAAGAAAATTATGGACTATCTAAAGAAACACTTGATGATATATGTTCAAAAGTTTCTGCTGTAATAAACTGTGCAGCAAATGTTAAATACTATGGCGATTATAAAAATCACGAGCTTATAAATGTTCAAGCTGTTAAAAATACAATGAAGATTTGTGAAAAATATAACTTACACCTACACCACATTTCTACAATGGGCGTATCTGGAAATTACTTAGTATCACAATCAATGCCAAATACCCTATTTACTGAAAACGATTTCTACATAGGGCAAATATACGATGAAAACGTTTATATACATTCTAAGTTTGAGGCAGAAAAAGCTATTCTAGAAAGTAAAAAAGATGGCCTAAATTACAACATCTATCGTGTAGGAAACCTTACAGCTAGAGCAAAGGATGGCGTATTCCAAAAGAATAAAGACGATAATGCCTTTTATAATATCTTAAAATTTATTGCAGCAAATGAAATCATCCCAAAAGATATGCTATTCCAAACCTTAGAATTTACTCCGGTTGATTTATGTGCAAAAGCAGTAATAATGCTATCAAAACTAGATAATATGAACCACAAAACATTTAATGTGTTTAATGAGAAGTTCTTACCTATTCCAGACTTTTTGAAAATGCTTAAAGATGTTAATATCGATGTTAAAGAATTACCATCTGATGTATTCTTGGAAGATGTTAAAAAGATTTCTAAGGATGACGAGTCAAAAGGAACACTTAAAGCTGTTGTAAATGACTTGGATAATAAAAAAGGACTTGGATTTATGCCTTCAGTAATACTTGATAACAAGATAACTAATAAATATTTAGAGAAATTAGGTTTTAAATGGCCAGATATAACATTTGACTATATTAATGAAACATTAAAAATAATGAAGTAGTTTTATTATTCTTTAGGAGGTCATGCTATGATTAACTTTTTCAAAAGGAATAAGCTGAAGTTTAAGGTAATGTCCGTATTCTTTGTAATGATACTAATACTAATTGCCATATTCTTCCCTCTTATGCCTAAAATGTTTGACTACCCCGACAATACATATAACAATCAATTCCAATGGGAAGTTGAACAAGCAAACTACACAGTTCAGTTTATTGAAATAACAGGTGTAATTTTTATAACTTATGCGATTTTAGTCTTTATTAAGCTTTCATTCTTAAATCATTTAGAAGAAGCAATAAAGAATAATGATGTAGCAGAGTTAACTAAGATTAGGAAAAAGCTGTTTAAAGTTCCAGATGAACTATATATGCTTCAAATAATGATACCAAGTATAGGTGTTCCAATTCTATATTCTATTTCTACTGGATTTATTGGAGTAACTACACTTAAAGTATTTATAATCTATGCATCGTTCATTATAGTTATAGGAACGTTTACATCTGTATATGTAAGAAAAGAATTTGCAAAGATTCTGGCAAGACTTAATCTTCCTCTTTCCTCGTTTGAAAAGAAATCAAGCCTAATGTCCAGAATGAGGTATCAGGTTATCCCACTTATCATAGTTGCATTAATGTTCACTTCACTTGTGGGTTATTCCGTATTAATGTATTCAAAATCTGAAACAAACTATAATTTGTATAAGACCTTACTAAAAGATGAATTTGAAAACACAACTTATAGTTCAGTTGATGAATTATACACTAAGGTTGCTAATATAAACTTCCCTTCTGAAAATGATAAACCTTTCATTCGTTACCCAGATGGAAGTTTTCATGGAAAAGATAAAGCTGAAATGGAATTTAGTACTTTTTGGAAAAAGTACATGAATGAGTTCTCTATTCCAAATGATACAATGATTTATGACTATTATGGTTTTGATATTCGTGGAGCATTTATCAAGGCCATGGTAAATAACGAAGTCTATTACGTTGGCGTTCAATATGAGCTTACATCATACGCAGCACTTGCAGTATTTGGAGCAACAATGTTTAGCTTGTTTGTATTAAACTTATTCACACTTCACTTCTCTTCTGGCTCACTTGCCGAGGAAGTTAAGTCTGTATCACGAGGAATGAGGCAAATCGTTGCCAAGAGTAGATATAACGAAAGTCTTCCAGTTACTTCAAACGATGAAATTGGTGAACTTGTAGTTTCATTTAACGAAGTACAGTCACTTTCAAAGACATATATCGAAGAAATTCAAAACAGTCAGAACATGCTTATCGAAAGAGAACGTCTTGCTTCTCTTGGTCAAATGATTGGTGGTATTGCTCACAACATGAAATCACCAATAATGTCAATTTCAGGCGCTGCAGAAGGTCTTACAGAGCTTGTTTCTGAGTATGTTGCCTCAATAGATAATCCACAAGTTACAAAAGACGACCACAAAGAAATTGCTAAAGATATGCTTGATTGGATCACAAAAATTAAGACACATACAGCGTATATGTCAGACATTATTACAACAGTTAAAGGTCAAGCATCACAGCTTAGTACATCAAACTACGAATCATTCTCAGTTTATGATTTGTCAAAACGAGTAGATATTCTTATGAAACATGAATTAAAACATGCAAATCTAGACTTACAAATTACTATTGAATGTGACCCTACTCTAAAGATTAATGGAGATATCAATAGTTTAATTCAAGTAATCAACAACTTAATTGGAAATGCTATTCAAGCATATAACGGAACTCCTGGAAAAGAGATTTTATTTAACATCTATTCTGATGAAAAGAATGTATTCTTTAAAGTTGTTGATGAAGGCTGTGGTATTTCAGATGAGATAAAAGACAAACTATTTAAAGAAATGTATACTTCAAAAGGTAAAAACGGTACAGGCCTTGGACTATATATGTCATACTCTACAATTAAAGGTAAATTCAATGGTGATATAACATTTGAATCAACAGTTGGAAAAGGTTCTACATTCACAGTTCAAATACCAATGAATCAACATCAAGTTAAATAAATTTTTGAGCATACTTTTGGGGACACGACGGTCACACCTGCTGAGCAGGTGTGACCGTCGTGTCCCCGAAAACCTTATTTCATTCTTTGTCTTACAGCTTCAAATATTACTATTCCCCCACTAACACTAGCATTAAGCGATGTTATATGTCCTTTCATTGGTATTTTCAAAAGAACATCACACTTTTTCATCGTAAGCTTGTTCATTCCTCTACCTTCACTGCCAATAATGATAGCAATAGGTCCAGATAAATTCTCCTCATAATATAGCTTCTTAGCAGATCCATCTGTACCATACACCCAAACGCCGGCTTCCTTTAATTCTTCTATTGCATCATTTAAATTGCCAACTCGAGCTATCGGCAAGTATTCTGTCGCACCGCAAGCAACCTTTGTAACAACTTCTGTAACCTGCGAACTTCTTCTCTTTGGAATTATAAGTCCATGACATCCTGCAATCTCAGCCGTTCTTATTAGTGCTCCTAAATTGTGAGGATCTTCTATCTCATCGGCAATTATTATAAATGGTTCTTCACCCTTGTCTTTTGCAATTTTTAAAATATCACTAACATCAACATATGTGATTGGAGATGCAAATGCAATAACACCTTGATGATGATTTGTTTCGGTTATATCATCAAGCTTGGCTCTATCTACTTCTTGAAAAACAATTCCTTTCTCTTTGCACAACCTTATTATTTCATTTATTGAACCTTGTTTTTCTCCTTTCGCAATTAAAACCTTATTAATCTCACGATCTGATTTTAATAGTTCAATTACTGCATTTCGACCTTCAACCTTACTTCCACTTTCTTCACTTTTCTTAAGGTCTTTAACCTTATTATCTATCTTATTATTGTCCTTTTTATAATGACTATAAGTATCCAATTTTTCTCGTTTAGCCATACATACACTCCTAATATAGTATTATATCTTTTTTATTATTTCACTATTCTCAATGACTTTATACGTAAAAAGCAACCTATATAATTAAAAGAAGAGAAAAGTTCACTCACTTTTTGAAATATCGTATCCAATTTTAAATAAAAGTGCATAAATTGCAAAGAATGCCACAAATAACGCTCTAAATGTAAAAAAGCTGTGAATATATGAGTGATTTGGAATAACAAAATACCACACAAAAGGAAAAAGTGCCATTGCAAAAACAATGTCTATTCTCAATTCCTCGAACAATACAACTTTTAGCTTTTCCTTTGTGGTTAATTGCACAAATGATTTATCACTCGCCTTTTTGTTCTTTCTTCTTTTGACTATTTGATATGCTAAGTATAATAATCCAGAACCAATTGCAAAAATTGATGCACCTTTAACAGAATTAGGATCAAGTCTTCCAAAAATTTTCTTCAATGTATCGGAATACTTTATCTCTGCTCCCGCTGCATTTTTGTCGCTAATTCTAAAATCAAATGCCTTTTTGGCGTTTTCAATCATATCTTTATTAAGAATAATGCTTGAAATTACAAGCTTTGCAAGCCACATAATTGCATACCCAAAAGACCACATAAATCCACAAATAATAATTCTTTTTATTGCATCCCAGAATTTTAAATCTTCGGTACAAACCATTAAAACTAGTAGTGAACCAAGTGTAGCAATAGGATATGATAATAAGTCAAAATAACTTGTGCAAATACCTACTACAAAAAACAATAAATAATGTAGTCTCTTTTCAATAATCTTATCTTGAAAAATTAAATACACAATTGCGCTTACTAGAATAATATACCAAATATTACTATACTGAAACGATAATGATACTGCTATCGGATTAATTATTATATAGCTAGCAAGAAAAGGAATTATCAAAAAATAGTATTTCTTTTTGGCTAGAAGAATTATTAAAATTGTCAGTAAGCCTCCTTGACAAGCAGCATTAAGCATCCTAACTTGTCCATAATCGAGATGAGAAAGTAATGGCTTTAGAAACACTAGATAACCGTGCCAATATCTCCCATATGTATCCTCTTGCCCATTCTTAACAAAATTAGGATTTGTAATTGCTTCAAATGGATTTTTCCCTTTTACAACATTTCTTGGATTATCCATTGCTTCTTTTATAGTTGAATCACCGCTTTTAATTGGGTGAAACGCTGTAGCTACCATTAATGCATCCGTATAATTATCTAATGTTGATGAATTAGTCGAATCTACTTTTTTGTATGCTGATTCATTACTAAAAGTTTTAACCGAATTGATAAATGACTCTAACTTATAATCCATTTTTGTATTATATGCTAAACATATTGCAACAAACCCGAATATTACAGCTCCAAGTAATACTAGAAAAACATTTCTAATGTTTATTGGCAAATGTTTAAAGTTTTCCTTCATATTAGGAAATAATTTAATAAAAATATTGCTATCATTACCTTTCTCTTCAGGCTTTGCTTTTAAACTTTGTTCTTTGTTACTCATTTTTTTCTCCTTAAAGAATAATAATATACCTAAACTAGCCTCTAGCTATTTAGCTTTTTTATAAATAAAGACCTTTCTTGCCAAATAGTTCCAAATTAGGACTACTATCGTCGCAATTAGCTTAGAAATCATATAATGTATGCCTATTTTTTCCGTAAAAACAAAAAGTATTAATTCAGTTATTCCTAACCCTATTACTCCGATTAGCGCATATGATAAAAACTCCCAGACTGGCTTTACTCGAGATTCAACAGCATTCTTATTGAAAACTAGCAGCTTAGATAATAGGAAGTTTGTACATAGACCACCAATAAAAGCTATGATTGCTGAGATCATATGATGAAAATGGAACCATTCTGTAAATACATATAATAGAGCAAAATCTATTACTGCAGCAATCCCACCAACAAAAGCATATCTAAAAAACTGTAGAAACCCATTGCTTGTTGGTGTTATAAAGATGCCTTTTAAGTCAAATTTCTTTAGCAATTCAAAAAACTCTTTCAATTTTATGCACCCTTCTTTTCTTCATGATATTCTTTTTCTGTGTTTACATTCCAAATATTATCTTTTTCTTTTTTGCCAGAAAGAATATTTTTAACTGTTTCAAAAGATGTACACATGCTATGGTCAATGTTGTTGTATCTATGTTGTCCATTACGCCCTACACAATATAAATTATCTATTGCACTTAGATACTCTCTAAGCTCTTCCATGTGATCATATGTATCAAAGTAAGCCGGATATGCTTTTTTAACTCTTTCAACGTGACTATCGATTACTTCATCTTCTGATTCTATAAGCCCCATCTTAACCATTTCAGATATTCCCATTTTAGCAAAGTCTTCATCGGTCATACTCCACATTGAATCTCCTTCGTTGCAAAAATATTCAAGACCAATCCAAACGCTGTTTTTGATGTCTTTTACCATATATGGAGACCAGTTGTTATATATCTGGAATCTTCCCATTTTAACACTTTTATCGTGAACATATACCCAGTTATCTGGAACAATATTCCCTATGGTTTTAACTTTTGTTTTATTTTCAAGATGAAGTTTTTTAATTAATACACCTGTCGTCATATAATCACGATATGGAAGACCTTTTGCAATAGAAGAAATATTTTCAGGCACATCATTCATTCCTTCAACTAAATCCTTTACAGGCATTGAAGAAATAACAATATCCGCATCAGCGATGACTTCTTGGCCATCCTTCATATATGCAACTCTATTTATCTTATCGTTTTCCTTAATGAGCTTAACAACCTTTGCATTTTTAATAATCTTGCCGCCTTTAGTTTCTATTTCTTTTGCGGTAAGTTCCCATAGTTGACCTGGGCCAAATTTTGGATAAGAGAATTCCTCGATAAGTGAAGTTTCAACTTTTCTATTTTTCTTTTTAAATATTTTTCCAAAAATATCTTTTATAACTGCTGTAATAGAAAGTCCCTTAACTCTTTGTGCTCCCCACTCTGGTGATATCTTGCTAGGATGTCTTCCCCATAAGTTTTCAGTATAGTTTTCAAAAAACATTGAATAAAGTTTCTTGCCAAAACGATTAATATAAAAATCCTCCAAGGAATTTTCTTTTCTCTTAAAAAAGATTGTCTTTAAGTAACTAAATCCAACTTGAATAGTTGTAAGAAATCCCATATTTTTAATCGTATCCATTTTTAAAGAAACTGGATAATCAAAGAATTTGCTCTTAAAGAATATTCTTGAGATTCTGTTTCTTTTAAGCATGACTCTGTCTGTTTTTTTAGGATCTGGTCCTCCTTCTTTAACTGTAGAAGTTCTTCCAAGTTCTATATCATCAAATGGCATAGCTCCTTGAGACGGAAGCATTTTTTCCCACCATTCATTTACCTCAGGAACTTTTGAGAAAAATCTATGTCCACCCATATCCATGCGATTACCCTTGTAATTTACTGTTCTAGCAATACCTCCGAAACAATCGCTTTCTTCTAGAATGGTGACTTCATATTCTTTTGATTTATCTAATAGTTCATAGCCTGCCGTAAGACCAGCAGGCCCAGCACCTATAATAATTACCTTTTTCATTATATCCTCCATCTTTAGACTTATTTTCTCCCTAACATTTTATCAAGTTTCTAGGGATATAACAACTGTTTTGGGAAACTTTTGGGACTCGTATTTGATTTCACCCCAAGGGAAAATTTAGGGCCAAATTTGGCACCAAATTAAAAAGCGCTCCTTGCTTTCGAAAGCAAGGAGCGCCCTTAAGATTTGATTATTTAGTAATCAAAATTCCTTTTAAAGCTTCTTGTAATACTTGAGAAAAGTTTATATTTTCATTTTCGGCTAGAACATTTAACCATTCCGGAATTGTCAACGTTTTCTTTAATTGTCAAATTTATACTATTTTTTACTACTTTTTCGATTTGTAAAATATAAGCTTCTTTCCGGTTTTTATCGCTAATCATTCTTCTAAAATGAATTCAGGTGCTAGTCACCCAGTTATCACTTCCCTATTTTGACATGCTTTTTTCATAATAGTATAATTTATTGAGAATGAGACAGTTATTATGATAGGAGTTTACAAATGATATCTACTTGCAAAAGATGCGGTGCCAATTTAATATTTGATCCATCAAAACAAAAAGTCTATTGCTCTTATTGTAACCAATATGATGATGTTAGATCTTTCTCTTTTAATGAAAACAATATAACTACTAAAGAGTATTACTGCAGTTCATGTGGTGCGAAAATTTCAACCATAGATACTTCTGTTGTTTCAACATGTAATTTTTGCGGGAGTCATAACTTTTCCCTAACTAGTAAAAAAATGGAATTAACATCAAGAAAAATTATTCCATTTCGAACCACAAAAAAATATTTAATAGATACTTTTAAGTCATTCATTGCATCAAACAGTTTCGCCAAAAAAGATGCATTTTCAGAAAAGAATATTATAGAAACCATAGGCTTATACGTTCCGCTTAGCGTGACAGAATATCTCGTAAACTATAAATCGTCCGGAACAATCTCCTTTAATGATAATGGTGCAGTATCATATAAAGAATATTCTTACGAAGCAAACTATGGCGTTAGATTAGTATATGATAAATTAAGAAATGTGGAAGATAATGTTTTTGATTCACTTCTTCCATATGACTTAAGATTGTCAGTTCCATTTTCTCCATATTACATGCTAGGATTTGCTTCTTCTGCAGATGATGAATCAGTAGTAGTGAAAAGAAATAGAGCTATCAATAGATTACAGGATAGTTTTACGCGAAACATGACTCTAAATGTTAAAAAAAATCAAAGAAACATTGTATATCCAAGAATAAATAATAATTCAGATTCATACGATTATACTACTATTTTTAAAAAAGACTATTGGGTTCCAATTTGGATATGTACATATACATACAATAATACAAAATATCACTTTGCAATGAATGGACAATCTGGGAAAATAGTTGCAAATCTTCCAGGAGACGATAAAAAAGGAGAAATATATGTTAAGGAAACCACAAAAAGAAACGTGATATTCACAGCCGGGTCTCTTATTGTATTATGTGTAGCATTATATGCATTACTGTTTCCAATGATAAACCTAGATTATTTTTCAGCCGGATTTTTGGGAATATTAAGCCTACTTGTTATTTTACCAGTAATTATATTAACTCTCATCGCAACACTTGGCTTTCCATTCATGCTTCACCGAACATACAAAAAATCCCTAACTCGTTCTAAAGGCGAATACGTAAAAAAACTATCAAATATATACGACAAACAATATAATAGTGTTGCTCCTATTCTAATGGAAATAGTTAATAATACATCTATAGATGCAGAAGCAAAAGATATATCTAACGAGAAAACCAAGCACTTCTCCATTGATGGTGAGCCTTTTGATATGGACTCATATATTAATATATTAAAATAAAAAGGACGTCCCTTTAAAAGTGACGTCCTTTTTTAATCTATCCCCTAACTTCCCACTAGAATGAAATTAGCTACGAGTCTCCAATGTGTTCTTCTCCTTTTGCAATACAAATTTAGAAAATTTATTCATTGCATATGACATCAGAATAGTTATAATAAAGCAAATCATAAAGTACAAATAGTTATTGTCGATTTTCCCTTTCAAGCATATCATTGGTATTCTTTGTAAAACATAAATCCAGAACACATGCTGGCCAAGAAATTCAAATACTTTATTATTTAGTGATACTTTCATGCTAGTAACTAATATGCATAAAACAAATGAAATTGAGTAAATACTATAAAAGAAGTTATTATTACCTAGCCCTAGTTTTTTATTTAAAATAAATAATATCAAAAATACCATATAAGATAAAAACAATTTTAAAAAGTATTTATTTTTTAGGAATCTCTCAAAAGAATCTTTATACTCTGAAAACCACATCCCAGCAGAAAAGCATATGCAAGTGTTAACGAACAAGGTGTTATTTATTACTTGCCCACATGTAATGTATAAAATTGATAAAGCCGTAAATATTATTAGCGACTTTTTATAACTCAATAGCTTTAGAACTTTACCATTAAAGCATATAAGCGTAAAAGCATATAATACCAACGTGGTAAAAATAAACCAATTTGAATTACCAATGGACTTAATTCCAGTATATGAAAGTAAAATATCCGCTATAGAATACTTTATTCCTAGTATTATATTCATTACCAAAAATAGGGTTACGCCAATAGCCATATTAAGCCACAGTGGGAACACTCTTTTTTTAGGAAAATGCTTAATGTAATCTTGTTTGTTTTTAATAGACTCATAAATGCCATATCCTGAATAAAAGAAAAATGTCGTAACCATCAATTGACTTATATTGTTCATTAATTTTACTAGTAGATTATCATAAAAAGCACTTGTATCAATATATCCTCGAATATGACTAAAAATAATGGTAACCACAAAAAGACCATTAATTATAGTCGTTTGTTTTTTTGAAACATATTCTGGATTAAACCCTTTTATAAATACCTTTGCTCCATATAAAAAAATACAACAAAAAATTAAGTAAAGTATAATCATTAATTAGCTTACTCCTCCATAACTACAATTGTGTAGTCAAATTCTATTTTTCTTCTTTTCCCGACATAAATTTTGTTTCAACACTATTGGGCTTTAGAAGTATAAGTAAAACAATTGGTGTAACTAAAAAAGTATAGTAAAAAAACCTAAATCCATCGTCATGGCCACTAAGCAAAAACATCGTTCCAAAATTATATACAAATATCGGACTAGCTGTTAGAATAGTTTTCCAATTGGATGCAACATTTAGCTTGTACTTCGCTGTAATCACAACAATGAGTATCAGGTGCATAGAGCCAATATAAAGAAAAATATGTGGAAGATAAGTACTTATAAATTTAAAATATTCTTGATGCAAACCATCTAAAAAATCGCTTCTTTCCATGCTGATTTTGTAAATATTATTTGTTACATAAGGCTTAAAATCGTAATACCAATTGTCAAAAATCGAATATACTGAATAAGTGGTCCTAAAAAAACCTTTTAACGCTTCATATGGATCTACCTTTATACATTCAAGTAATATCTTAATAACTTTATCAGGGCCATGAATATCTATAACATTCAAATTTGTTTGTTTATCCCACTTGACATCATTAAACCCATCTCGAAATTTTAGCTCCCAATTAGTTTTCGGAGATAATTGATAAGCAAAATCAAGAATGTCACGGTTCAATTTATCTGGTGACTTTGAAACAACGTTTCCAATAATACTTAGTGGCAATCCTATTGTTTCTACTACTCTTCTAGCTGGCTTTTTAACTTTCAAAGCAGAATATAATGGCACTTTAACTAAAAAAATGCACAAAATTGAAGTTCCAACAAGAATTAAATAATTCTTTTTATTGCAATAAAAGAACATCGTTATCAAATAAGGTGCTGTAAACAACATAGCATTATGCCTAATCAACGTAGTAATTGCAACAAGAATAGAAAGTAAGATTAAGTTCTTTATATCGCTGCTCCATTCCCCTTTAGAAAAAACAATCTTGAACAGAAATGCAGTCAGTAATAATGCAAATATAGCAAAAGTAACATCCTTCCAAGGATACATGCAAATATTGACAGTATATGGATTAAGAATAAATAGAAACATGACAAAAACAGCTACTTTTGAATTAATATACTTATCTATCTGAATTAAAGCATACCCGATAACCAGAGAAATACTAATAATTTGGAATAGTACAATAGATCCAACCCAGCCGTTTGTAATTAAAAGCGGTATTTTAAATGCAATTAAAGTCTGAATTACAGGATGCCAATCATTATATGAATTATCTATAACTTGAGAATACTGTCCGATGCTATCCGATGAGAAACCACCAGGATAATAGCAAAGATACTTTATCAGCAAAACAAGAAAAGGAAATAAGAAATACGCCACTCTATAATATCTCTTATGAAATTTGTTTTTACCATCAAAAACAATCTCAATTTTTATCTTTTTTATTATGAATATAAGCACCGATGAGATAACTATTGAAATCGCAAAAATAAAGAACGCATCACCTAAAGAAACTACCTTATCAACGCTGCTAAGAACACAATGTGAATAATAAATAAAAAACAGATATAAAGATAATGCAATAGTATTAACATTCAATACAAAATCAAACAGATATTTCTTTATATTATTCATTGACTTATCCCTTCTTCAAAAATGAGCTGAGATGGCTATTAGTGATTTTAGAACCAATATACAGGAGAACATCTTGATATATTTAGTAATTGAATTATACTGTTTTATTCTTGATAGTAATTTCCAATTTTTCATACAAGCTATTTACAAACAAGACAACCTGCTTAGATAATAACCCAAAGCAATATGCATATACTAGCATAAAACACAAAAAGGCAATTAAATTAAGGCTAATGTTATCATATATGTGCATTAAACACACTTGCCCCGAAATAAACAATTGATGTACAAGAATAATGGGATAACTATATGAGTCTGTAAAATTTAGCAACTTTTTTCTCAAGCGCAACAAGTATACTTAACGTTATCGTAGCCACAAGCTTATTTTGGCTTTATATTAATAAAAAGGCTTTTTATAATGTACATATAAATAATATAGCTAAATCTGTAACAGGTATTTTCTTACTTCATCACAATCCGCTACTTATACCGATTATTTGGGAAAGAATCTTTCCCAACATTAAATTTTTTTACTCACCATACTTACCTCTTTTCTGTATAGCCAAAGTCGGCATTATATTTTTGATATGTCTTATAATAGACCAAATTCGATTGAAAACAGTTGATATAGTATTTAGAAAATATCTTGACTCAAAATGGAATACATTAACTAGCGTTTCCCATAAGATTGTCAAGCTTACCAATAACATTTTACACTTTGAGTAAAATGCAAATTTCACACATGAACCATTAAAAAATCCAATTTTATATTATAAAATTGGTTTTTTTATGTTATCAATCCCAGAATCATTAATAATATAATTGGCAACTTCCTTTGCGGAATTCTCACTATCTACAACACCCAAATCCTTCATCAATATTCCTAATTTTCCCAAATATTTAGAATAGTCATAGTTATCTATATTTTTAATTAATTGTTCAAACGAGACTCCACCCGGGAAAGGCAAGTTTTGAATTGGTATATATACTCCCCTCTCTTTATTAACATAGTTATCTAAATCTGGGAAATAGATAAATGTAGGTTTTTTAGTTGTAGCAAAATCAAACATTATACCACTAACGTCAGATATTAATACATCTGTGCATATAAGATAGTCTGAAGTTTCATCACTTTCATTACCATTTATTATTTTCTCTCCATATTTTTCTTTAAGTGCCTCCCAGTCTACCATATTAGAAACATGATAATGAAATCGACATACAAAAACAAAATCTCCACCAAATTTATCACTTAATTTTTCTAGTAACAAATTAATATTCATTTCAGCCAATTGATTTATTCCGCTTCTTTCGATGTTTTTCTTTAGTATAAAATCATCTGTCCTAAATGTTGGTGCATATAATACTATTTTTTTATTTAATGGCAATCTAAGCTTTTTCTTTGTATTATTTATTTTTTCATCATTTAAATCAAACAATGTATCATTTCTCGGAGTTCCAATTAACTTCATCTCTATTTTATTAAAAGTTAAATGCTTTAGTATATCCAACGAGTACTTATTTCCCATAATCATTGTCGTATTAGGGCAACTAAAGTCTATAATCTTTGATCCGAATTGATCTATTTGCATCTTCTTTAAGCATGTAGCGTGCCAAGTTGTGTAAACATGCTGATTTCTTTTTGTATTTAAAAAAGTAAGAACTTTAAATTTTATTCTTGACTTAAAACTGTTACATTCCAAATATGTTTCTTTTCCACCATAAACATTGTCGATTATCAATTTGGCCGAGCTATATGCTTTTTGAGCCTCGTATGATCCCAACAACAATGTCTTTATTCCTTTTGGGACACATTCTTTATATTTATCATCTATTAGCCATATATATTCTAAATTTGGTGCAATCTTTATCATTTCTTTATAAACACACTTTGGGTTATCATTATAGTGACCATTATAACTCATGAAGACGACTCTATCTTTCTTTATTGGTCTAAACTTATTAATTAGTTTTCTAATATAATTTCTAGCAATCATTTTTTACCTCTAAAAAAATATATATTATCTATTTCGCATTGTTGAAACTCTTATTGGCATTAACCTTCAGTATACTTTTCATTATTATGTCCCTAAATTTTCCCTTAATATAGATATAACTTTGATTCTTTCTAAAGACTAGTATAAATATGCACAATGTTATAGTCATTGTTATCATTCCCTTGATGGCTAGTCTAAAATACAAATGATCTATTGCAATGACACTATTTATAGGAATAATCAAAATAATGATTCCGATGACAACCAAAAGTCTAAATATTTGTTTACCATAGTATTCTCCAACTTTCTTATGAAAAATCACTCTGTAAAGAACAAATGGCTCATACCAAATATCACTTAGTAATCTAGCAATAATTGTTGCTAAAAGGATTCCAAATATTCCATATAGTTTTCCAAGAATAACTGAAAAAATGAGGTTTAATATGGCACTGATTAGTATAGAATACTTTCCATACTTAAAAAGGCCTGTTGTTTCTCTAAAAACTGCAATTGCTCTTTTTAGCATGTTTAAATAAAAGTATATGATTGTAACTATTAACACATTCTTAGTAAGTAATAAAGTATTTGTACCCGTAACAGCTCTAATTAAATCGTCTCCGCAGAAATAGACACAAATTGCTATTAGTGAATAAGATATATATGAAATAAAATCAACCGTATTGAATAGCTTATATTTTTCTTCAGGTGTTGCTTTGGCGTTATAATTTCCCACGCTTGGAATAATAGCACTAAATACCATATTTATTAAAACATTTGCCTTATTGTAAATCATCAGATAATTTGAATAAATTCCAACCATAGCTGTATTTACAATAACTGATATTAAAATATTATCTGTATTGTTTAGTATAACCCCACTTATCTTATACATAAACATGGATTTGATGTTCTTCCATATCTCTTTCTTTTCAACATCTGGTAATACTTTAGTTTTGTCTTTAATAAACGGATACCATTTTTCTGCAAAATGACTTCTTACTAGATTATTAACAAAAGTGATACCTATTCCTATTAGTAAGTATATCATATACTTCTTAAAGGCTAATAATGCCATTATTTGCAAAACACTTGTGATAAGCTGCAACCCAAAACCAATGTAATTCAATTTGTATCCTGATTGATCTGCATTTACTATAGTTGTCTTATAAACAAACAAGTAAGAAATAACCGAATTAACAACTTCCAGTGCATAATAAATATGAAGATGTGGAATCATTCTGTCTAACTTAACAATATATTGTAAAAAAGGTAATAAGCTTAATCCTAACACTAAGACAATAATTGCAATCCTATTGTAGAGGCTTCTATAATAATTATTTAATCCTGTCAGCCTATCTTTATCAGCATCCTTGACTGCTTTATACATACTGTAAGACATTGCCGTCCCAATTCCAAGTTCAGCTAAAGATAGTATGGTTAATATGTTATTAAAGAGACCATTTATTCCTAAAAACTCCACTCCTAATGATTGAATAAAAACTCTTCTTACAACAAAAGCTGTAACAAATGCAATGCCTTGAATGACAACATTGGAGATAAAGTTCAATGTAGAATTTTTTATCCTTGAATTTGTATTCACTGTTTACTTGCTCCTTTAAATATTCTATCAAACTTTTTTATAGCACTTTTGACTACTCCTTTAACACCATATAGTCTAAAATAAATGTATATTTTATTTCTCCTATACCACCTTTTATACTTTTCTTCTCCCAGTTCTCTTCCATACTTTTTTACAAATGAAAACTTTTTGTTTCTCAAATTTACTGTATAATCGCCAATCCATGAAGCATTAAAGTGATGAATCGCTACTGAATTTTCAGTTAAATTTAATTCACCTGTTATACAACTTTTAGGACAAAAATAGTCGACCGGATAAATTGTAAATTTTCCTGGTATATTTATTTGCTTTCCATCATATTTGCAACCATATTGTTCTTTAGTTAAGTTCGATATAATAATTACATTTGTTGTAATATCCAATGAACCATCTTGGTTATAAAAACTTCTGTTCTCATAATAGTCTAAAAGGAGTTTTATCCATTCATTTCCTTTTTCTGCGCCCATTATAGCAGTTAGAATTGCCTCTTTACTTTCATATCCGCTAAATGCTGGATTTGTTAAAAATGAGTCTATCCTTCCAAGTAATTCACAATCTGTATCTAAATATACTCCTCCTTCATTATACAAAGCATATAGCCTAACATAATCTGATACGAACGCCCACTTTTTATTCTCATATGCTTCCTTAACATACTGATTCGAATTAATATCAAAATTATCTTCATTCCACTCTTTAATTTCATAATCTGGGCAATACTTTTTCCAACTTTTCATGCATTCTTCAATTAATCTATTCTTTTTTCCTTTACCGAACCATATGTAATGAATGACTTTTGGTATCATGTTATATCACCTTCAAAAAATATTATTTAATTGAACCATCTATTAATTCTATCCATTCTTTCGTAATTTTCTCTATGTTGAGTTTTTCTTTATCAAACCCAGTGTTATCCGACATTTCTTTCCTAACTTTAGGATTCTCAATTAAGTAATTAATCTTATTGGTCATTTCATTTATGTCAAATGGCTCAATCAAATATCCATTTTTACCCTCTGTTATTATTTCATCAGGTCCACAATTAATATTAAAACTGACGATTGGAAGTTTTGCATTATGAGCTTCTATATAAACCATTGAAAAACCTTCTGTTTTAGAGCAACTTACATAAATTGAGTGTTCTTTGTATCTTTCCTTTACGTCTTTAACATACCCCATTAAAATAACGTTGTTACTTAAATCATTTGCTTCTATTTCTTTTTCAAGTGTTGCTTTATAATTACCATCTCCATATATACGCCATTTCCAATCTGGATGTTTTGAAAAGACCTGCTTAGCGACCTTAATAAGCAAATCATAGCCTTTACCTTCAACGATTCTGCTTACAGACATTATCAATTTAGAATTAATATCATATTCTGAAGATAAAGGATTATTGTCAGACGGATTATATATCCTAACCACTTTAGAAGATTTAACATGATATTTTTTAATATAATTATTCTTATCTCTATCCGACAAAACTATTACTTTATCAGCTTTTTTAGCACCAATAAATCGTCCAATTTGCCACAGGTCAAGTTTGAACTTTGCAAAAGAGTTACTATGTTCCCACATAAAAAATCTATTATTCTTCATATAAAATCTTACAAAAGGAATAATTCTTACTGTTGCACAAATAAACACATCAGTCTGATAGTTTTTTAAAAATTTTCTTACTGCTTTAGATATTTCAAACCAATGATGAGTTAATGGCTTATATCTTCCCTCCTCAAGGATGCTAAGAATTGAAATGCCACTGAAGTATTCAAATACTGGCTTATCTTTATCAACTGGCTTAAAAAGAGAAATAACTTCCACTTCATACTTTTTTGATAATTCGTTCGCAATAATTGATAGAACTCTTTCAGCTCCCCCGACCATGTAAATATCTTCATAAAAAAATGTAATCTTTTTCATTTCAATTCCTCTTCATCAAATAATGATTTCCATTGTTTAATTATAGTAGTAATACTTAATTTTTCTTTATCCAAATATGTATTAGCTGACATATTCTTTCTTATTTCTGGATTTTCTATTAAATGATTAATTGTTTGAGCCATTTTTTCTATATCAAATGGCTCAATTAAATACCCATTTTTTCCATCTGTAATTATTTCATCTGGCCCGCAATTAATATCAAAACTAACTATTGGCAATTTAGAAGTATGTGCTTCTATAAGAACCATTGGAAACCCCTCATTTGTAGATGTCATAACATAAAACGCATATTTTCTATATAAATCATTTATATTTTTTACTCTGCCTTTAAGTGTAATAAATTCTTGCAATTCGTTTTCAAGTATCATTTGCTTTAAAGCCTCATATTTATTACCATCACCATAAATATCCCATTTCCAATCCGGGTGTGATTTTTTTACAATTTTAGCCACTTCCACAAGTTTATCCAATCCTTTTTCGCTACATAATCTACCAACAGTAATAATCTGTTTTGAATTAACATCATAATCAAAGTTCTCGCTTTTGAGCTTCTCAATTGGATTATATATTTGAACAACCTTATCCTCTTTGGCTTTCCAAAAAGTGATATATCTTTTTTTCTCCTTTTTTGTAAGCACAATTACTTTATGTGCCTTCCTTGCAGCCTCGCATCTTCCAATACCAGTTAAAGTAAATCTACTCTTCCCAAAAGAAGAGTAATGCTCCCACGCAATGTATTTGCTCCTTTTCCTCATAAAAATCGTTATTGGAACATATCTCATACCAGCACAAACGAAATAATCTGTTTTATAATTTTTCAAATATTTTTTTAAGAAATGTCTAATAAAGATAGCTTTTTTTCTCAAAGGTTCAGTTTCTTTTTTATAATCAACATTAATTATATTTATCCTCGGATCAAAATAAAAGAATGGACTATTTGATGTATGTCGAAATGATATGATTGTTACTTCGTAAAAATTAACTAATTCATTGGCTATTATTGAAATAGCTTTTTCTGTCCCTCCTGCAGGATAAATATCTATCGTAAAAAAAGTAATTTTCTTCATTTTTTCTCCTAAATTATATCAAGACAATTATAATTCAAAACTTGACTTATCTGGGAACTCTTTTTCAAATGCATTTATTATATCCCTTTTTGCTTTCTCAAAATCATAGTTCATTGATCCGTCATTAATACATAAAATTTTATACTTGTGATTTTCAATTGCCTTAACTACTTCTCTATTGTCATCAGATAGTTCCATGAGCTTATTCTGTTTTTGACTTATAGGCTCAAATTTTCCTGTCATAAAGTTCCACTTTTCAACCACCCAATCACTAATGTCAGTATTCGCTCTGAACCTGTTGCAAGATGCTTTGTTTAATGTATCATACTCTTTATCCCATATTTCACTCATTGTACTTTTTAAAAGTGGAAGAGCTGAGTGATATTCTCTAAAGCCACATACCCTATGCTTATAATGATTAAAAAAAGCATTAATCAAAACTTGCTTGCCATATTTCAAGCTAAAGAATTTTCCAAAATATTTATTTACAACTTCATCCTTATCAAAGTGCTTATTGATGATTATAATATTATTTAATGTAGTATGTCTGTGATTATCAACTGGGAAAATAGGATAAAATAAAGCAGTGCCTCTTGGAAGTCCATTTTTGAAAAAATGTTCTTTCGATACGTTAGCTGTAACGAAAACGTCATCATTAAAATTGACAAAACACTCACTTAATTCCTTAATTCTATGAAGGTTCATTTCTATAACATTTGAATTAAAAGTGGGCAAATATTCTTTTGGAATATAATCTTCGTGTTTAATCCACTTTAGCTTGGGATTATTAATATTCAACCATTCCGGTTTTTGTCCATTTGTTATGAAAAAAATATTATTAACCCAAGAAGCATACTTTTCGACACATCTAAACCAATATTTTAACGTTTCCATATCTCTATATCTGTTAGAAGCGTTTAGTACGTCTTGAGTATCAACTTCTTTTCCTTGCCATTTTAGTTTTTCAGCAATCCATTTTGGATCACTTCCATCAACCCAAGTAACTACAAAGTCAATTTTATCATCCATTATTATTCTCCTATTTTTATAATTGTAGAAAAATTCTAAAACTATTCTTCATATTTTATCCCTTTATTTTAGAGATTAGTTTTCTTCTGTTCTGAAAAAAAGATTTGTATAGTTTTCTATTTCTTTTGAAAAGAATTAGTCTAAGTTTATCTACTATCCCGAGCTTATTATAATATCCCTTTTCTTTTCCCAATTCTAGATGATTTTCCAGTATCCTATTATCATCCAAATACTTTATTGCCTCATCATTATCATCAATATACACTCTCATTATTACGTAAAACACATTTTTAAAAAAATAAAATCCTAATTGCTCATTTTCTTTAAAATGTTCAAATTGTACCAATGAATTTTCTACATGAGAGATGTACCTTTGTGCACTTTTCTTACCAGTAATACTATCTTCTCTTTTTAGATAATTATAAAATGTCTTTGTTCCAACTACTATAACTTTAGATTTTTCAATTAGCTTATACGTAGTAAGAATATCTTCCATAATCTTACCAACAGGATATTCTATATTGTTGTCAATAAATAATGACCTTTTGTATAGTTTTGTAACAGCATGATTTTTTATTACTCCATCTTCAGCGAGTATTTTAAGGGCTTCAATATTATTTAATTTTAATTCTTCGTTTGGGACTACGCCTTCCCTATTAACTAATCCAACATCTCTATGCCCACATATTGAAATATCAGCATCATACTTTTTAATTAGTTCATAAAGATACTCATACATTCCCTCGTCTATATAATCATCAGAGTCAATAAATCCAATGTACTCTCCTGTTGCTTCTTTAATCCCTCTGTTTCTGGCATCTGAAAGGCCTCCATTAGGTTTGTGGATTACTTTTATTCTGCTATCTTTCTTGGCATATTCATCACATATTTTAGGGCAATTATCCGGCGAGCCATCATCAACTAAGATTATCTCTAGATTTTTGTATGTCTGGTTTATTATGCTATCCACACATTTATTAATATATTCTTCAACCTTATAGACTGGGACAATGATTGATATCAAAGTACTTTTCATTTCAAAGTGCTCCTTTATTTTTCGAAACTACTTTTTTCTGGCAAGATAGCTTCAAATGAATCTATTACAACTTTCTTTGTTTTCTCAAAGTCAAAATCATTTCTACTATCATTTAAGCATATAACTTTATACTTCTGCTTTTTAATGGACTCTATCATCTTTTTACTATCATTGCTTATTTCATAATGTATTCCAAAACTTGAACTTCTTGGAACGAATGATCCGCTTAGTAATTGATAGTACCTAACCAAATACTGCGTAATATCAGTCTTGTCTCTAAATTTGTGAGATGTAGTATTTTCAAATTCATTCTTTTCAAGTTCATAGACCTTTTCAAAGTTTGATTTCAAATATGCCTGTGATATATGCGGATCATAAAAGCCAACAAAATATTTATATGGCGATAATAGTAAAGTTCTAATATTGTTTTTCCCATATTTAAGATTAAAATACTTGTTCTTTAATCTTTTCTTTGCCTCTCCTTTATCAAAGTACTTTGATATTATTGAAACATTATTAAATAACATATTAGTAAAAATATCCTGCGAAGGGCCAATTACATTTTCAGCAAATTCATCACAAGGTAAATCGTCTTTAAAAAAATCAGTTGGTTTAACAAAGTCTGTCAAAAAAACATCATCGTTAAAATACACAAACTTCTCACTTAATCCTTTAATCTTAAAGATGTTCACTTCAATTCCGCTTGAGTTGTATATTGGCAAATACTTTTCATCAATAATGTCTCTATGATTAACAATCTTGATCTTTGGATGATTTGTGTTTAAGAACTTTGGCAAATGGCCCCATGTTACAAAATAGATATTATTAACCCAAGGAGCAAATTTTTCTACTCCTCTAAACCAATATTTAAGATTCTCCCAATCCCTGTATCTATTCACAGCATCAACTGTATCTAGTTCTGGCTTATATTTTTTCTTTTCTTCAAGCCATTTTGGATCCGAGCCATCCACCCACAGTATTACAAAATCTATCTTATCCAATATTTCACCTCTTTTTACTTCACAATAGAAATATAGTATTCTTCTAGTTTTTTTGCTTCGTTTTCTATATTAAAGTTTGATTTCAGTATTTCCGAGAAGAAATCTTTTCTAGTATTATCCTTATCGTCTAATATTTGTTCCGCCCAATAGCAAGGTCCTTTTTCTAATTCCAAGTATTTAAGCAGTGGAGATACTTTCGAAAGTTCAGGTACCCTCTCTTTTGAAGCATAACAATTAAGGGAATTGGCTTGTGCTTCGATTAGCACCATCCCTAGCCCCTCACCTAACGAAGGTAATAAAAATGCATCAAGACAATTGTAATATTCATTTATATTGCTTTTTCCATTCAGTATAATGACTTTATCTTGTATTCCAAATTCGTTAATCTTACTTTGAATTTCTTTTTCTTGTTCGCCTTCTCCAATTAGCAAAAGCTTAGCATTATTAATTTTTTCTAAAACACATTTCAATACTTCGATTGAAAACAGCTGATTTTTTACTGGTGTAAATCTTCCAAATTCTCCTAACACAAAGCAATCATTTAAAGCTAATTGCTCTCTAATTGACTGCCTCATTTGTTCATTATATTTAAATTTAGAAAGGTCAATTGCATTATTAATAATTGTGTATGGTTTATTTCCAAACAAAAATTCTCCCGCTTCTTTTGAGCAAGACATATACTGGTTAGAATTTTTTACTGCTATTTTAGCTAATGGTATATTTCGGATACTTCTTATAAACGTCTCAGCATATATTTTGGCATGACTATGTAAAATCCTTGTTTTTACACCATTCTTTTTGGCATAGTGCATATAAAATGCTCCATAATTTGGAGCATGACAATGCACAATGTCAAATTCGTTTTCCTTAAAGAAATTATTTATTCTTTTTAGATATCTAGACCATGATTCTGTTTTATATAGTTCAACTATCTTACAGCCTAATCTTTCGAATGAATCATACCTACCTTTATTATCTTCGTTAAGAACTAGAATTGTAGTTTCAAATGGCTCTAGGTTCATTTTTTCGTAGTAATTCATCAAATAAGCTGCAACACCGTTAGATAGGCTTAAACTTGGTACAATTTGAAGAATCCTAATTTTATTCATTGCCCACTCCCAATTTTACTATTTTTTCTTAAAAACCTGGTATACACTATATATTTTATTTTACTCGGTGCAAGTGCTATAACCGAATGTCCAATTGCCGAATATAAAAAATCAAAGAAAGAATAAAAGTGTTCTTCTTTATAAAGTCTATATTTAAATTTCACTATTTTCTTAATATAACTTAATCCGCCTCTTCTTTTATAGAAGTTACTATTAACCCTCATAAAAACAAGCGTTTCTGGAATGTTATAGCATTTATTATTTGTATCTTTAATGATTCTAATCCAAAGATCATAGTCCTCAAATAATTCACATTTTCTATAGTTTCCTGCTTTGAGAACAACATCTTTCTTAAACATAACTGTTGGGTGTGCGAATGGATTTCTCTTATGAGCGTATTTATATATTTCGTCGTTTGTTTCAGGCATATTTCTGTATGAAATAACGTTTTCTGTACTATCTCCAGTAAATTCTTTTACTGCCCCACCAACAACGCATAATTGAGTGTCTTTAGAAAAAGCCTTAAGTTGCTTTTCAAATCTGTTACTAACACTAATATCATCGGCATCCATACGAGCAATCAAGCTATTTGACGCCATGTTAACTCCGTCTTCCAATACAGGGCCTAACCCTCGATTCTCTTCAAATCGAACAATTTTAATATTATTTTTGCCTTCATACTTCAATAATGTGTTTTCTAGGTTTTCTGTTAACTTGCCATCTTCAAAAATAAGAAATTCGTCAGGCGGAACAGTTTGATTTATTATACTATTTATGCTTTCTTCAAGCCATAATGGATTATCTTTACAATATACTCCCATTAAAACAGTAAATTTTGGATAATTATTTGAATCATTCATAAAAATACTGGCTCCCATCTAACATTCTAGCCTATTTATTTTACTACAAAACCGCCATTTTAGTCAATTTATTTACTTATATAAATAGCGCTTCTTTGGTCAGCAGGTTTTTGGGGACACGACGGTCACACCTGCTGACCAGGTTTTTGGGGACACGTCGTTGTGTCCCCGATAGAGAAAAAATTCTCCTCAATGTCGTGTCCCCGAAGGAGAAAAAGTTCTCCTCAATGTCGTGTCCCCAAAGGAGAAAAGTTCATTTGTTTAATGATTTCGCCGTCGATTGAAATTAAGTAAATGGCCTCTTCATCTACCAAAATATAGCATTTTAGGTTACTTCCCCTTGGCCTAGTTGGTGAACCTGGATTTGCTAGAATCCTGCCTCCACTTTCTAAAAGCATTGGAACGTGTGTATGCCCCTGTATAAATATATCCCCACAGTTTGGTGGAAGATGATTATAATTATACAAATGTCCGTGAGTTATGCTTATAAACTTATATTCTCCATTTTTAGTCACAATCGGCAAAATGTCGTCGTCAAACACCTCAAATTCTAACATTTCTTCAAAATCTATTGTGTCACAGTTACCTCGCATTACCTCAACCTTACCTTTCATATTGTTTAAGATTTCGGCTATATAATAGTCTTTGTCGTCATAGTATCCTCCTGAAGTATCTCCTAGAATTACTAGCTTATCTACATTCTTTTGCTCAAATATTTCGATATATTTTTCTAGATTTTCAAGGTTTCCATGAAGATCTGAAATGAACATGTATTTCATTGGCTTGCTCCTTTTTTTAACTTTAGTTCGCAACAGGAAAAAGGGTACGCTCCTTTCTAACAAGTTATTATATTACTAAATCGTTAATTTATCATTAAAACTGTGCTTTTTTCTGCACTTTGACCTATTATTTGGTATATTTTTAGTGGATTATTTTAATATAAAGGAGATTTATGGAAAAACTAATCGCATATTTTATTAGTACTATGATGGCTGTTTCTGGATTAGATGTTGCTTCTTCAAAATTAATAAATGAAGTTCCAACAAACGAAATAGTTGAAGAAGTGACTCAAGAAGAAGTTCAAGTACCAGCGGTAAATGAAATCACACCACCAGAGCCTACTTTAGCACCAGTAACAACCAAAATACCGTACTATATTAAAGTAAATAAAAAAGAAAATGTTGTAAATGTATATACTGTTGATAGTGAAGGTGCATATTCAGTTCCATTTAAAGCAATGCTTTGCTCAACCGGAACCTCTACTCCAAAAACGGGAAGCAAATATAAAATAACATCATATAGAACTTTATGGAATAAATTAAAAGGAAATGTTTATGGCCAATATGCTGTACAAATTACTGGAAATATACTATTCCATTCTGTACCATATACAAAAAGGGATAATACATCATTAGAATATTGGGAATATGATAAACTAGGAACAAAAGCTTCGCTTGGTTGTATAAGACTTGCTGTTGAAGATGCTAAATGGATATATGATAATATTGTACCAGGTACTTGGGTAGAATTTTATGAGGATGATAATCCTGGTCCATTTGGAAAACCAGAAAGAATGAAAATATCTGAAGATATAGAAAGAAGAAACTGGGATCCTACAGATCCAAATGAAAACAATCCTTGGAGACAATAAAAAAACTGGCTATTAATTAGCCAGTTTTTTGTTTATTTCATGTATTCTTCGATATCTTCAACAGTCGTTCCTTCAAATTCAATAGGTTTAAACACTACTACCATTGTGTCATTAACTACATCAATATAATCTACAGTTTGATTAACATCTGGATACTCTGCTTTCGCTTGCCCTGCTGTTTCAGCATCTGCAAATTTTGAATAAAGTTCATATCCAACTACCTCATCATCTTCAACATAGTAAACTCCATACACAGTATCTGATAATTTCTTAATATATCTATTGCCAGCCTGACGAGATTCTCCACCTTTATTAATTTCGCTAAGAGTGCTTTCAATGTGTTTGTCTGAGCCGGTATTGTTTCTTGTTTCGGTATTAGTCGTATTAGGCTCAGTATTTTCTGGTTTTTCTTCTTTATCGCAAGCCACCATTGAAAAACATATTACTACAACTAGTGACAACATTAATAATTTTTTCATCTATATCTCTCCTCATATGTTCATCTACTTTCACATTTAAATATAATACAACATTATTTTTTTTGCAAGAATATATTATTGTAAGAGCCATTGTGATAAAATAATATAAAGATTTTTACAAAGGAGATTTAAAATGAAAAATAAAATTATTATTCTAAGTGCACTTATTACCATACTTTCTTTTACAAGTGCTAAAGCATTTGATTTAACAATGGATGGAAAAACCGTTCCTTATGAAGGGCCTAACGTAAATCTAGTTTTAAATGGAACTAAATTTGAAGCGCAGGCAAATCAAATGCCGCCGGTAATAGTTGAAAGTAGAACTTTAGTACCAGTCAGAGAAGTATTTGAGCTTCTTGGTGGAAGCGTGTCTTGGGATGGCAACACTAGAACGGTCACAATATCAAAAGATACTACAGAAGTTAATTTAGTTATAGATAGTCTAAGTGCAAAAGTTAATGGAGTTGACACTTCATTAGACGTACCAGCAAAAATAATAAATGATAAAACTATGGTTCCAGTTCGTTTTATTTCCGAAAATTGTGGACTAAATGTTGATTGGAATGGTGAAACATCTACAGTTACAATATCTACTCCACAGCAAGTACTAGAACCTGCTCCAGCAAACACAATCGAAACCGAACCTAAAGAAATAAGCTTCGCTGCAAAATCTTTTAATGAGAAATATACAAGATACTTTGGTGAAAAGAAAAGTAAAACTGTTGCTTACCAGCTAACTGATTTAGCAACGTCAAATAACGCAGCAAATCCTGATAGTCCTATGACAGTAACTCTTATAGACGAAAAAGAACAAACTATTAGCGCAGATACGGTTGCATCGATTCATGATATAACGTCAAATATTCTTAAATTTGATAAGGCATTTTATGATATTTCTGGTGAATATAACGAAGCAGGATTTTTAAACAAACTAATATTAAAGAGAATACCTTGGTAAAAAGTAATAAACTGTATAAATACAAAAGGAGAATAGAAAATGAAAAATTTAAAAATACTTATAATGATTCTAGTTATTCTTTCCTCATCTTTTGCATTTGCCCTTGACCTTACAATAGACGGGGAGTCTTTTCCTTACACTGGGCCAGATGTAACTTTAGTTTTAGACGATACTGTTTTTACTCCAAAAGAAGATCAAATGCCACCTATAATAGTTGACGACAGAACCTTGGTTCCTGTTAGAGAAGTATTCGAACTTTTAGGTGGAAATGTCTCTTGGGATGCCACATCAAGAACTGTTAGCATAACACTAGATGACATTGAAGTTAAACTCATAATAGATAATCTTACAGCAACTGTTAATGGTGAAGAAGTCAAACTAGACGTTCCAGCAAAAATAATAAACGATAAAACGATGGTTCCAGTTCGTTTTGTTTCTGAAAAATGTGGCTTAAATGTTGAATGGGATGGTTTCACAAACACAGTATCAATTAGTTCAAATGTTTTTCCCGTTCTCCCTACCCTTGCAAATTTAGAAGATATTAATTTTTCATTCAGTGAAGATTCTGCAAAATTGTTCAATAACAGATTTGAATCACATTTGGGTGAGAATAAGAATTATGATGACGCATGGAATATTTTAGTTTCTTATGCTACCATTGGTAACAACAACTCAAATAATCCTCTTTCAATCACATTAATTGACGAAAACAAAAATAAATCTTCTGTAAGTAAACTTTCTGATGTAACTGAAATGATTGCCCTTATTTCAAGCAAACAAGAAATGAAGTATAACATTTCAGGAGAATATGATGATACTGGTAAGCTATCAAAAATAATAATAAAGATAATTCCATAAATGATCGTTTGTATAATTGGAGGAAATAATATTAATGAAGCAAAAGATATTTTTTATTTTTATACTCTCCCTACTTATTTCTTTTTCGTATGCCTTTGCATTTGATTTGTTAATAAATGGTGATGAAATTCCATATATAGGGCCTATGGTTAATCTTATTTTAAATGGTAAAAAATACATTCCAAAAGAAGGAGAAATGCCGCCTATAATTATAGACAATAAAACTCTAGTTCCTGTAAGAGAAGTATTTGAACAATTAGGCGGCGTAGTTACTTGGGATCAAAAAACAGATACAGTCACAATAAAAATAGACAAAAACACAATTCGCTTTAAGGTTGGTAGTACAACAGTAAATGTTAATGGCAAAGAAATTAGTATTGATGTTCCTCCCCAAATTATCAATGGAAAGCTTATGGTTCCTCTTAGAGCCATAGTAGAAAATATAGATTTTGATATAAATTGGGATGAAAAAACTAATACTGTATCAATTAAAATGCCTGATTTTGAAAAAATAAAAAAAGAAACAAAAAACTTTATTACTGAGTTTGTTGATATCTTAAAATCAACTGGGAAAAGTATAATTGATGCATTTGGAGAATTACTTAGATTTGGTATGTCTAAAACAGATTTTTAATTATATCCATAAAAAAGAAGATACAATAGTGTATCTTCTTTTTTGTTTATTCAACTATATTTCCACCTTTATCTATTACATTCCCCTCTTCATCTATTATTGAATCTGTAATTCCATAGCCTGTTCTAGGGTAAAATCTTACTAATATATTATCTGCTATAAACAATAAACCTAATACTGAGACAACTGCTATAATTGCCTTTTTATTTATTCTTTCAAAAATGCCATTTAATCTAGGTGCAACTAAGTATATACATAGTAACCCACCAGCACCAAATTCACACAAGTTCTCCAAGCATATTCTTCCATTAATACTTAAAAAGTGTCCTGCATAATCCCAGTATTTAAGTCCCGTTGTAACTTCAAGAAACCACGATGAAAAATACTCCAAAATTCCACATAGAAGCATAATATTTAAGAAAAGAATTATTGGATTGTCTATGTACTTTCTTAATCTTGTTTTTGTAAAAACTATCAAAATTAAAACACAACCAAAACCATATATAGGAAGCCACGGACCGTATAGTGTTCCCCTATTTACAAACGTGTGTGTTTTTAATAAGAACAATATTACTTCCATACACCAACCAACAAATGCAAATACAAAAAATAGTGCAACTAAAGTTAGAGGCTTATAGTTTTGCTTTGCAAAAGAGTTTTCTTCCGGTCTAGTTCCTGGATAAAAGTCTTTTTCTTCTTCTACATACAACGCTTCGTCGGCGTGTTCTCTACCATTTAAATATTCTTTATAAAAATCATCATACTGTCTGTGCTTTACAATTGCCTTATAGAATTCTGCCATCGTTCCTTCTATATAAGGATTTGCAAAGAATATTCCAACAAGACCAAAGGTAATATTACTTAAAAAATTCCAACCAAAAAATGATACATCTAGTAAAAATGCTTTAAATTTAAACCCTTTCATAAGCTTAACCGATAATTTGATAGCCTGTCTTGATGATATTTTACTATCCTCTGCAATTATATATGGAACTAATTTATATGAGTACATTTTTATAAATCCACCAATAACGGTTAAATTCCATAGGATTTGATAAAGTGTTTTTCTTGCCATCGCCTTTGTAACTTTAAAATAGTCATGAGTAAAAAATGTAAATACTCTTCCAAGTCGAGTTTGGTGATACTTTGAGTTTTCCATAAAGAATCTAGAATAACCAACTCGCATTGGGTTAACAGCTAAAATCCTAAACAGCACCATAAATACAATACCTAGTATTGAGGTAAAAGTTAAAACGTTAAAATGCCCTTCATTTATAATACTTAAAGTTCCATCCTCTATATTTGAAAACAATATCTTAGTATCGCTACTAGCAAACGCTAATAAAGGCTTAACAAATCCGTCACGTACTTTAAAACGTTCTACATATGTCCTTTTATCTTCTATATTTGGATCTATAGAACGAATGTATTTAATTGCATATTCGTTATATCCCTGCTCTGTTAGTTCTTCATCAGTTAACTTGAACACTTCATCATAATTTACTTCTTTTCCTTCTAACCCAGATCTATAGAAGTATATCTCCGAATCAGTTGCAAAATATCCGCTATCAAAAAAGTTTTGAACTCTTTCAAATCCAATTATTAATGCACCCGCTGTGGATGAATATAAAGATAAGAATAATAATCCAACTATTGCAACAAGTACAGATATAACATAATTCTTTTTAAGGCTATGTTTCGAATTTTTCTTTAGTTGTTTAAATTTTGTCATTTAATCATTCTCCTTGTATATAATGACGTATTTTGAGGAGTTGCTATACTAAACGAGCAGAAACGTTTTCTAGTTCATCTCTAATCTTAATATGTTGTGGACATACGCCTTCGCACGCACCGCACTTTATACATTCACTTGCTCTTGCCTTTCCGTCTTTAACTGCCCATCCCTCTTCTTTTTTGGCAGCTTCCATATTGTTATACAAAGTAAGAATATTCATGGCATTAAATGATGCAGAAATAGCAATATTCATTGGACAAACCTTTGCACAATAATTGCACCCTGTACAAGGAATTAAGTCTATTTTTGCTAACTCTTCTTGAGCCTTTTTAATTGCATCTCTTTCTTCATCAGTTAGTTTTTCAAAATCTTTCATGTATGAAATATTATCTTCCATTTGTTCAATATTACTCATACCAGAAAGCACAACCATAACGCCATCTAAGTCGGCAGCATACTTAACAGCCCACGAAGCAGATGATGCATCTGGGTTTACAGATTTTAATACGTCTACAACCGTTTGCGGTGGAGTTGCAAGCATTCCACCTTTAACCGGTTCCATAACGACAATTGGCTTTCCATGTTTTCTAGCAACTTCATAGCATTCTCTAGATTTTATTGTTGGACTTTCCCAGTCAGCATAGTTTATTTGTAGTTGAACAAATTCTGCTTCTGGATGCTTTGTTAAAATCTCATCTAATTCTTCAGGAGTTGAATGGAAAGAAAAACCAACGTGCTTTATCTTTCCTTCTTCTTTCATTTGAAATGCCCAATTCCATAAATCCCAGTCATCAAAAAATTTAGTTCTTTCGTTTCCAAGATTGTGAAGAAGATAATAATCAAAATATCCAGCTCCAGTTCTTTCTAGTGATGTTTCAAACTGTTTAATTGCATCTTCTCTTGATTTACATCCTGCCCAGGCAGCATTTTTTGAAGCTAGAGTATAGCTTTCTCTTGGGTGTCTTTCAACTAAAGCTTTTTTAATTGCTTCCTCACTACCACCATAAACATATGCTGTATCAAAATACGTAAATCCTGCTTCCAAAAACTTATCTACCATTACTTTAGTTTGCTCAACGTCGATTTCATTACCACCTTCTAGTCTTGGTAGTCTCATAAGTCCAAATCCTAATTTTTTCATGTTTACCTCCTTAAAATTTTGAGTGTTCTATGGCGCACACAGTGCGCCGGTACATTGTCATAATGATATTATTTTGCTAGCAATCTTTTGTACAAACGTATTGTCATGTTCTACAAATATAAGTGTTGGGCTAAATTTTAATATCATCGCCTCTATCTGCTCTCTCGTTTGAATGTCTATAAAGTTTAAAGGCTCGTCCCAAACATATATATCTGCATTTTCTGTAATGCTCATTGCAATTAATACTTTTTTCTTTTGCCCTTCGCTTAAGTTTTCTATGTGCTTGTCAAATTCTTCTTTTGAAAATCCCATTTTAGCTAGCATAGCTTTAAATATGCTCTCATTAATCTTACTAGATTCTGCAAATTCTTTCAAAGTTCCTTTTAAATGATTTGTAAACTGAGATACGTACGAAATCTTAAGCTCATTTCCTACGCTTAAACTTCCACTTTTTATTTGCAAATCATTATATTCTCCTAAAATTGCTTTTAAGATTGTACTTTTTCCAGAACCATTTTTCCCAGCAAAACAAACTTTGTCTCCTTTATTAATTTCAAATGATAAATTATCTATTATAACTTTATCACCATAAGCTAGTGTAAGTTTGTCTGCCACAATTAATTTGCTACGTTTGGTATCTAAAGGCTTAATTTCAAGTGCATCTTGTCTATCAATATCATTTAATAAATTTGATTTTTCCTCTATTTCTTTATTAATTCTTTTCTCAATAACTTTTGAACGCTTCATCATTTTTGCAGCCATATGTCCAACATGTCCTCTGTCACACGGCCCCATGCCAATTTTAGTTCGCTCAATTGCTTCTGACCATCTGTTTGTATCATACGCTGCCACTTTCAATCTATTAATATCTTTTTCAAGTTTTTCATTTTGCGATAGTTCAAAATTATCTTTATAATCTTTATTCTGCTTCCAGCTAGAATAATTACCTGCTTGAACGTCTATTGTTGTATTATTAATTGAAATTATGTGGTCCACAACTTTATCTAATAGCTCTCTATCATGTGAAACTAAGATAAACCCTTTTTTTCTTTTTAAATAGTTTGCTATTGCTTCTCTAGAATATGCATCTAAATGATTAGTTGGCTCGTCTATAAGTAGAAAATTATTATTCTTTAAAAATAGTGAGATAAGTAAAATTTTTACCTGTTCTCCACCGCTTAATGTATTAAATGGTCTATATAATACATCTACATCAATTTCCAGAAGATTCATTTCTTTATATATTTCCCAATCCTCTACACCAACCGCTATAGACTGAATAAGTTCCATCGTATTTTGCGTAGGATCTTTTACTTCAAATGGAAAATAATCTATCTCGACATTTTTAGAAATGCTACCTTCAAAATCTAGCTCACCATTTAGAATTTTTAAAAAAGTGGTCTTACCTTTTCCATTTCGACCAATAATACCTAACTTCCAATTTGTATTTAGTATAAAACTTGTATCATCAAATATCTTCTCATATCTTCCTGGATACGAAAAAGAAAGATGACTAACGTTAATTTCTGACATATAATCACCCTTTCGTAATTTATTTTCAAAAATTAACAATTAATCATCTTCCTCACCTACTTTTTCAATAATCTAGGGAAATTATACCACTTTTAGATGATGAATTCTAGGGACGTTCCTTTTTTCGATTGTTTCCTGGTGAACGCAGTGCACGACTACTAATGAAAATCCGCCAAATATGTTAAAAATGCAGTTTGTAGGTTGTATAGGCATACAAGGATAATTGACAAGTTTACATAACTGCGATATAATATAAGTGGTTCCAAAATAATAAATGATGGAGGTATCAGTATGTTCAAAAAGAAAACGGACAACAAGCCGAAAGAAGCCTCTTCCATCCCCTATGAGGGGTATCGTCCCTATGGGCCTTGTGTATACTGCGGTTACAACAAAGGTGGCGCTTGTACGAAGGAAGGACCCTGTGATCGTACTTTTGGCGATCATTACCTTCCTAAGGGTTACAACAGTTAACAAAGATACGGGGCAGCGAATGCTGCCCCGTGTTTGCGTTTAAAAACATATTATCAGTATAGATGCTAGTAAAGAAGCATCTTTTTTTATTACCTAATTTTAATATGTACTTCTCTTAGCTGTTCTTCAGTTACAAAACTTGGTGCGCCACACATAACATCCTCAGCACTTTTGTTTAATGGAAATGCTATTACATCTCTTATAGTGTCTAAATCTTTAAGCAGCATAATCATCCTATCTACTCCTGGTGCCATACCCGCATGTGGAGGTGCACCATATTGAAATGCTGTATATAAAGCACCAAACTTTCTTTTAACTTCTTCCTCGCCATAACCTGCAATCTTAAACGCTTCTATCATTATATCTGGCACGTGGTTTCTAACAGCTCCAGAAGAAAGCTCTACACCGTTGCACACAACATCATATTGATAAGCTAGTATTTTAAGTGGTTCTATTTCTTTTAGAGCACTTATTCCACCTTGTGGCATTGAAAATGGGTTATGCATAAAACCTAGTTTTCCAGTAACTTCATCTACTTCATACATAGGAAAATCTGTTATAAAACAAAATTCAAATTTGTCTTTATCTATTAGGTCTAATCTTTTTCCAAGTTCTTGCCTTATTTGACCTGCAAATTTATTTGTAGTTTTTTCAAATACATCAGAAATAAAGAATATTACATCTCCATCTTTTAGACCATATGAATCTTTTAATTCAATTCTCTTTTCTATGCTTAAATATTTTGCGATTGGTCCTTTATAAATTGTCTTACTATCTACTTCTATCTCAGATGTTTTTTCTTCATCAGAGTCTACTATACCTAATTGTTCATGCTTTAATTTAAGAGACTCTTTATCATATACCTCAATATATCCTAATCCTTGCATACCAATACTAAGAGCATACTGAAGCATTCCCTCAAAAAATGACTTTGGCATACTCGTACAACTTGGAGCGACTATTCCTCTTACAGGTTTTAATTTAAAAGGTTTAAAATCTACCTCCTTAAAAAATTCTGTTAGGTCAATTATTTCAAGTGGGTTTCTTAAATCTGGTTTATCTGTACCATACTTAAGCATTGACTCTCTATAAGGAATTCTTACAAATGGTGGTTTTGAAACTATCTTTTCTGAAAATGTTATAAAAGTATCATATAAAACTTTTTCTGCAATTTCCAAAACATCTTCTTGCGTTGCAAATGCCATTTCAAAATCTAGTTGATAAAATTCACCAGGACTTCTGTCTGCCCTTGCATCTTCGTCTCTAAAGCATGGTGCAATTTGAAAATACCTATCAAACCCTGAGGTCATTAATAGTTGTTTAAATTGTTGCGGTGCTTGTGGAAGAGCATAAAACATCCCTTTATGCTTTCTAGAAGGAACTAAAAAGTCTCTTGCCCCTTCTGGAGAACTGCAAGTTAAAATAGGCGTAGTAATTTCTAAAAAACCTAACTCTTCCATTTTCTTTCTTAAAAAGCTTGTAACCTTTGAACGAAATATAATGTTATCGTGCATTTTACTGTTTCTTAAATCTAAAAACCTGTACTTTAGTCTTGATTCTTCAGAAGATTCAATAGATTTTGATATTTCAAAAGGAAGTTCTGATTTTGAGGACCCAAGAACTTCTATTTTTTCTGCTAATAATTCTACTTCGCCAGTTGGAATTTTATTATTGTAAGTCTCCTCATCTCTTAAAATAATCTTTCCTTCAAAAGAAACTACAGTTTCTCTGTGAACATCTTTAAGCATAGTATCATCGTGAATTACAATTTGAGAAGTTCCGGTTTCATCTCGAAGATCTACAAACAAAATTCCACCATGGTCTCTAATTGTATCAACCCAACCTGCTAGCTTGTGAGTTTCATTTAGATTATTTCGTCTAATTTCACCACATTTTAAAGTTCTGTAAATACTCATTTTCATCATTCCTTTCTTTTTAAAAATTTATATAATAAAAAAACGTCCCATACATGAATAAATCACGTATGGGACGAATTATATTATTGACTATTATAAAGCAATCTAGAGATATACTCCCTATGTGGTAAGCTATCTAAATATGCTTTGATACAAAAATCCCTTGCGTAAAATACGCAAGGGACGAATAATCTTATAATCGTGGTACCACCCAAATTTGATATCTAACAATATCCTTTCTATGTTAACGCCATCGCAAGCGTGCTTGCTTTGCACAAGCAAACTCATAAGGTGTTCTTTCGCAAAACTCATATATGAGCACTTTCAGCCGTTTTCGATGCTCACTCTCTAAATAGTGTTGCTTTGTTACTTTTCCTTAATCATCGTCTCTTTGGTTATTGAATTTATTATTACACGAAATTTATTATTTGTCAATTAAAAGTTTTTTAGACTATAATGAAAAACTATATGGAAGTAAGTCTTTAATTGTGTATTCGTTAGTAACATTCTCATTTTCTACTGTATATATCTTGAAATCTTTATCGACAAATTCACTCATAAATTGTCTGCAATATCCACACGGCAAACACTCGGAAGTTGGGCTTTCATCTTCTTTTGCACCAATAACTGTAATTGATTCAAACTCTTTTTCACCTTCGGAAATAGCCTTTGTAAATGCAACTCTTTCTGCACATATGGATTGAATCCCATGGTTTTCAACATTACACCCTGCAAATACTTTTCCATTTTTGCATCTAAGTAATGCGCCAACCTTAAAATTACTATATGGTACATATGCGTTTTCTCTAGCTTTCTTTGCCATTTCAATATCTTCTAAATTCATAAAAATCTCCCTATTTCTTATTATTTCTTTGTACTGATGAAGTATATACAATCTCCAACTGGTCTTGGTCCATAACGATATGCATCATCATTATTTGCATCATACCTCATACTTGAGGCTGCCTGTGCGTACCAGAAACTTGCACCATTATACCAAAGTGTAGAAGAACCTCCTCCGTCACAATTGTATAAAATATTACAGTTGAGCTTCATACCCATTTCTGCTACTTGATCTAATGTTTTATTGTTTCCACTAATATTTGAAGAGTATGTAGACAATGAAGAACCATTTCTATTAGTATTATTACCACCCACCATTCTACCACTTGTATTAATGCCACTATATGTTCCTCCGCCTGTACCACTACGACTTGCTTTAGCAACTATTATAATATAGTTATTTCGGTCAATTTGCCCAATCGCTGTTCTTGGAGCAGAACCAGTACCTGTAGAACTCGTCTTTTTTACCCCATCCTTAATTAATAAACCTCCAAAGCGAATTGTACTAATTGTTCCGGCATTAATAATTGTATCATAAGATGCACCACTAAAAAATTTAAGAGAGCCGTCTGACATAATTCCAAGGAGTGTATCTTTGTTATATGATGATCTTTTCCTTCTAATGACTCCATTTGTTATAACTAAATGTCCTATTGGCGTATTATCCCAGTCTCCTCCATACTTTTCCTGTTCAACCCAAAATGGCGTATGAGCAAAACCACTACCATTACAAGCTACTATAGCATTATTTTTGCCTTGCATCATTTCTTCAACTCGTTTTAATTTTTTATTCCATGAACTTCCGATATCTTCTTTCAGAATCTGTTTCGAAGGATCGGCTATCCATATTTTAGTTATGAAAAATCCATCTGCTTCTTCAATCTTTACATCAATAGAAGAATCCTGATAATGCTCTAAAAGTCTACCTGAAAATGAATGATTATATATTGGCCTATTAGAAGTGCTTATTGTTACATTAACTGCTTTAGATGTCTTTTTATAATGCGTTCCTTCAGTAAGTGAAAACGATAACGTTGCAACACCAGGTCTCACTCCAGTAATTGTTATTTCATTTTTGATTGTATCCGTAGAAATAGTAGCAATATCCGTGTTTTTTGATGTGATTGTTAGCGTTCCATCACCAACATAGGAATAAGTTATTTTTTTAGAGTTTCCTTCGACTATGTTTCCGATAGTATCATTAACAGTAATACTTGATGAACCCTTATCTATTTTCCATTTTATTTCTACATTTCCAGAATTTCCATTTTCCCAGACGTATCCAGCCTTAAGTTTAGCAATGACACTATACTCACCAACTTCAGTTGCTTTTGTAGTTCCAATTAATGTATATCCTTCTTCTTCGGAAATTGATTGTTCTTTTCCGGTGTATTGCATAGATTTAAATGTAGGAACCTTAACTGATATGTACGAAACCGGTGCATCAGTAGATGTAACTCTTGGTGCAGGCGTTGCTGTTTTTGCTGGTGTTTTTGTAGCAGTTACTATTGGTGCAGATGTTGCTGTTTTTGCCGGTGTTTTTGTAACAGTTACTCTAGGTACAGGTGTTGTCGTCTTTGCTGGTGTTTTGGTAATAGTTACTCTAGGTACAGATGTTGTTGTTTTAGCTGGTGTTTTGGTAATAGTTACTCTAGGTACAGATGTTGTTGTTTTAGCTGGTGTTTTTGTAGTGGTTACTTTTGGCGTTGATGTAACAACCTTAGTTGGTGTTTTTGTAATAATTATTACATTAGTAGTAGAAGGTCTATTTGTTGAGACCATTTCTTCCCTACTTGAAGTAACAAAATCTGGATCAAAACCACAAACTGTACATATACCAGATTCAAAATTATGTTCTTCAAATTCAAAATGTGCCATATTTAATGTACAATATCGTCTATGTACTTCTGCAGTGTATGGCATCCATATACTCCAATTATGTGTGTGACTATCTGTTGATGATATAACAGTTGGAGCAATGGTTGGAACATTAGTTTGAGATATTGAAGGAACACTAGTAGTTGGCACTGAACTATGCATAGGCGTTGGAGCTAATGTAGTTTTAGTCGTAGGTTTTGGTGATGACTTTTTTGTGCCTCTAGAGATTATATCTAAAGCATTTTGCATTATTTGGCAAACTTGTGCCCTAGTTAAACTCCCCTTAGGATTAAATGTTCCGTCACCATACCCGTTAACTAGTCCATTTTCAACCGCAATAGCAATGTATTTTTTTGTTTCATCTGATATTTGGTTTTTATCGGAAAATCGATTTAATACTTCTATATTATAATTTGTTTCGGCTAATCCTAAAGATGTAACTATCGCTTTGGTAACATCCTCTCGAAGCGCATCATCATTTGGTGAAAAATAGAGTCTGGAATTTGTCATATAATAATTCATATATCTACTTGCAATATCAACATAGCCCTTACCCCAAAATGAATTATCAATATCTACAAAATCAATTTCTGTTTTTAAATTTAGATTTAATGAAATAACAAATATTTTTGCAAATTCTGCTCTAGTAATACTTTTGTCCGGATTAAATGTTCCGTCCGGATATCCATTTATAATTCCTTTATTGGACATAGTCTCAATAACTGGATATGCCCAATGCGACGGAAGAACATCTGAATATCTATTTGCTAAAGATATACTAGAAAATAATATCGTCATCAAAAGTGATAGACATATAATACGTAATCTCATCGAAAACTCCTCTCAAATATAAAAGCTCAATTATTTGTAATCGTATAGAATACTAATTTTTCATTACTATAAGCCGACCAAACATTTCTCTTCTCCAAACTTAAAGAATTGCTCTTTTTTAAAGCACTAAGAAGTCCATTTTCTTTTAACCATTCAATAAATCTTTTATAGTCATCTTCTCTATAAAACTTAAATGGAATATTACAAGTTTTATTATTCTTGATTGAATTTTCACAGTATTTAGTAAGCTTATCCTCATCAAAATCATCAAAAAAGCACCCTGTTTGTACATAATAATTTTTTGAATTATCTTTACATGCTGGATACTGCCAATTCATATAGTAATGAATACCATTTGTATCAATGATTTCGTACTTTACTATTCGATTTTCTAATAAAGAATCATTGACAAGAAAATTTGAATAGTCAATAACTCTGATTAGTTTTTTATTATCATCTAAATAATTCTTTTCTTGGTTTAATGATACATCTATCCAATAATAATTATCATCTATTTTAACCAAATTCCACATATGATTCTGTTCATTAATAAGTCCTTCAACAATAGTGCACTCAATTCCAATCTTATTACATAGATATTGAAATGCCCTTGAATAACCAGCGCATACTGACTTTTTATCGATGAAAACACTTTCTATTGTTTGCCCTATAGAATTATCCTCATACCAACGATAGTCATACGTTGTATTAGTAATTATCCAATCATATATTTCTTTTAATTGATCTTCTATACTCCCCGATAGACTTCCTAAAATCTCATTTACGCTTTCTTCGATTTTTGAAATAATATTTTTTATATCTTTTGGGACATCAAAGATTACTTCATATACGTTTTGATTTTTATCCCATCTCCATCCAATTGAGTCGATCCAAAAGAACTCAGGGTGATCATTTTTAAGTGAAAAGTTTGCAATAATTAAATCAGATACTGCCACGTTGTTGACTCTAATAATGCTTTCAAATCTTTCACAGTTATCCTTAAGAGTTAGATATATTTGTTTTTGAACTGGCGTTAGAAAACTATAGTAATAATTAGTTAGTGTGTTACTCTTAACTATATCAAGGTTTTCTGCTGGTTTTGGAAGATTGGGAGAACTTCCTGAGGAAATTGGAGCTTTTCTACCCATAAAAGAATCATATTTGCAATCTTTACAAACACCTTGAAATAACCTATGAGAGCTTACTTCATAATGTGAAAATGACTTTTTACAATAACGAATGTGATAACTCTTTGAATAAACAATCCAACCAGTCCAATCATCTTCATTTATACTTTCGCCCATTACTTTAGAATCAAGCGTGTCACTTGCAAAAGATACGCTTGAAATAACCAATATTAACATTAATATTTCTATCAAACGTACCTTTACACTCATTTAAATCCTAAATTCCTTTCTTAAAACGTCTCTAGGACCCCTGGATAGATCTACATGAGCAACATCTCTAAAATCACACTTTATTAAATTATTTAGTGAATATATATTATCAGGGTGTACTGTCCCAAGGCCATGTTTATAACCTAAATCAATTGCTTCTTTTTCTATATATCTAATTACATCACATTGAAGACCATTTCCTATATACTCTGGTGAAACCATTTCTGGTCCAAAGTCTGCCACTTCTTCAAATTTTAAATCAGTTTGTAAAAATCTATCTAAATCTTTTTGTCTAGCAGGAATTAATACTCCACTAGCAACAAATTGACTTATATCACTAAGCTTAATCTCTTTATTCTCCGCTTTTGTCCAAACATATATAAATGAATTATTTTGAAGCATCTTTTCGTAAGCATCCCTTGGAATATCGCCTAGCCATTCTGGATGCTCCATATGATCCTTTACATATTGTTCGAATTTCATATATGTATCGAGTTCAGATAAGTCCAGTTTTCTTATAATTAAATCTGATTTATCTATTTTCATGGAAATCACCTTCCCTTCTAATTATTATATTACTTGTGACAAAATTGAACAATATTTTTGCTAATAGTAGGCAAAAATGGTTGTTCCTATTAGGTTTTATGATAAAATTATGTCATAAGTTAGGAAGGTGTAATGATGGAAGTAGAATTAATCAAAATTCAAGCAACGGATGGTGTCACTCTTGATGGCTATATTTATCACTGCAAAACAAAAACACAAAAATTGCTTATTCAAGTGCATGGAATGACAAGTAATTGCTTTAGATATAGACAAACCGCTATTCAGGAAGCAGTTGCAAGCCTTGGTATAGATACACTATGTTTTAACAATCGAGGAAGTGATGTAGCAAAACTGATAAAAGGTTTTGATGGTAATACTAGGCTTGCTGGCACATCATATGAAGAAATAACGGAATGCTATTTTGATATTTGTGGAGTTATTAAACTTGCATTGGAAAAAGGTTATTCAGAAATATATTTGCAAGGACATAGCCTTGGATCAACTAAGGTAGTATATACATACAACAAGTTACTAGAAGAAAAAAGCGAGTATGTTAATAACATTAAAGCTCTTATACTTATTTCGCTGGTCGACTTGCCAATGGTAATGAATTATTTTGGAAAAAAATTTATTTCATTTGCAGAAGAAAAAATATCAACTGGAGAAGAAAATTTCATTATGCAAGATGAAGCATTTCCATATCCCCTTTCTGCAAAAACATTTTTAAGATATGCTAAAAATGGAACAGATATTGATTTTGCTAAGTTTGGAAATGAAGAAGATGATTTTAAAGTATTAAATAGCTTTAAAATTCCACTATTTTTTAGATGGGGTAACGTAAACGAAATAATGGTTTTACCTGTCGAAAAACAAATAGATTTTATTAAGCGTAAAATCAAAAATGAACATCTTGATGTTAATTATATTGATGGTGCAAACCATTCATATTATGGAAAAGAAAAAGAACTTGCAGAGCAAATTGCATCTTTTATTAAAAACATTAATTAATCAAATAAAAGCAGTCACTCATAAAAGTGACTGCTTTAATTATTTACCTCCACGAGATTTATCAAATAACTGCCAAGGAAGATATCTCTTTCCTTCTGTGTGCCCACTAATTGCAAAACTTGTTACATCATCAGCTCTTAAAATATCCTCTTCTTTTTCTAATATCTTTAAAAAGTTTTTAATAACATCAACCCATATAAAATCTGGGATTTCTACATATTTTTCTGGAATTGCATTATTTATTATCTCAGATTTGTATCCAATTTTAGATAAGTACTCTACTCTCTCTTCTCGTGTTTTCTTATATTCTTCATCATTAACCAAATATGTTCTATAATCTCTAAAATTATCTAAATTAATGTTTCTTAAATCGAACCATGGTATATCATAGCGTTCATGAGTATAGAGATTTTTTGACACTTCTCGTCCATCAAATCCTTTTCCAACAGCATCAATTTTAATATATTCACCAAGTTCAACTCCAATAGAAATACCAGCATATCTGTCGTAACGTTCGCTAGGTTTATTTAGAGTATTAAATAAGGCCAAAACAGCATTACTATCTTTTGTCTTAATGTATCTTATAAGTTCTAAGAAGTCTTCACCAATTCCTTTATTATCTGTATTTAATGAATTAATATTTGATTTTAATGTATCAACTCTATTATTTTTTAGTGTACCAATATAACTAGCATTCGAAATAAAGTCTTGTTCATTTTCAACAATTGTTAAATCTACTATTGGGCTAATATCCGGAAAATATTTAAGAAGCTTTATCATATCCGAAGTGCGGTAGTAATTATTCATCTTATTTCTATCTTCTTCATTTTTATATAATAACATCCGCGTTCTCCTTTTAAATAAAAACATATTTTTTTGTGATAATCACAATCTTAGTCGCACTCTAACTGTTTTTCATGAAAGCTCCGTCTACACTTTCTGCGATATGTTCAATTGAATCAAAGCAATCTTCCAAGTGATTAAAAATAGATGTCCATCTAACTACTTCAATAGGATTCGTCTCGTTAAGATATAGATCTTTTGTTGTAGATTGATATAGCTTATCTCCTTGTTCCTCAATATCATTTATTTCTACAACAATCTTCTTAACTTTTTCGTAATTTTTCATGTTTTTAAATTCTAAAAATAGTTCATGCATCTTTGAAGTTGCTGTCTCAAGAAGGTCCATATAAGAAACAATTTCTGGCCTTAATTCATTTACAGCATAAATATCCAAATTGATTACTATTTCATCAATAGCATCAACCACATCATCGAGCATTCTAGTGATTGTTATAATATCATCTCGATCAATTGGTGGGACAAAGTCTTTAATAATATAATTCAAGATACGGTGCTGAGTTATGTCAGCACTATTTTCAAGGCCGTGTATTCTTTTTTCCTTTTCCTTGGCCTCAGCATAATTATATGAAAGTATAAAATCCTTCAAAATATCAGTTATTTCTACAGAATATTTCGCCATTTCTATGAATTCGTCATAATAATTTAACACTTCTCTTTTCATATTAACCTCCAATTAGAAAACAATAGCAAATAAAATTTTTGTAAGTATAAAGCCTAATAATATGCAACAAGGAAAAACAACTATCCAAGAAATTAACATATTCTTTGCAACATTCCAGTTCACACTCGACAGCCTTTTAGAAGCACCTACCCCCATCGTTGATGCTGATTTTGTATGAGTTGAACTAATTGGAATACCGAATATATTAGATATTAGAAGGCATGTTGCAGAAGAAATATCTACACACATTCCCTCATAAGTTTCCATTTTAGTAAGCCTTCCTCCCAATGTCTTTATTACTTTTGTGCCACCAAACAAACAACCAAGTCCCATAAAAGCACCTATCATAATTGAAATCCAGATTGGAACTTCACTTACTGTCAGACTTGTGCTTCCCTGACTAATAAAAATAGCAGCCAAAAGGATTCCCGCAAACTTTAATCCATCTTGCGCTCCATTCATAATAGATATAAAAATACAGCCCAATACTTGTCCCTTTTTAAACACTTTATTTGCTTTTCTTCTATCCGAATTTTTAAACAGAATTCTTATCAATTTTGTTATGAAAAATCCAATTGCAAACCCGATAATAAGTGAAATAGCAAGCCCAAATAGCACTTTCTTCCATTCGCTAAAATTGATTCCGTGAAAACTATTATGAACCGCAATTGCAGAGCCTGTTATACACGCTATTAATGCGTGACTTTCTGATGATGGCATACCTATTCTTCTAACAAACGCTGACCAAATAATTGTACCAACAAGACCAGAGCACAATGCTACTAAAGACATATTTATACTACTATTAAAATTCGCTATATTAGCAATAGTATCTGCTACTTTAACACTAAAAAATGCCATTACTGTTACGCCAAGAGCATTGCAAATTGCAGATATTATAAGCGCATATTTGGGCTTAATAGCTCTTGTCATAATACAAGTTGCAACACTATTCGGAGCATCTGTCATTCCATCAGATATTGCAAGTCCAATTACTATAAGAAGCGTAATTAATAAAATTGGACTATTAATGGCATATGTCATTACTTCTATAAACGTCATATTCTCATCCTTTGTTTCAAAAAAAGTATCTTAAACATTATAATAATTATACCACAAAAGCTACAAGGAATTGCCAAATTCCTTGCAGCTTTTTCATTTTGTTTTTATTTAGTTTTTTGTTCTCCTTTACCACCCATCTTTTGGTTTGGAATCTTTTTTACTTCAGTACCGTTAACTATTATTTTTCCACCATTGAACTCTGCTTTTCCATCATAATCAAATGTAGATGTTCCAGTTACGGTAATTGTTCCACCATTTACAATAATATCTCCATTTGAGTCAATTCCATCTGTGTCTCCAGCACTTATTGTAATTGAGACATTACCTCCATTCATTTCAAATGTTGGCGAATATGAATTTGATTTTTTGCCAGCATTAATACCGTCGTCTTGAGCATTAATAGAAATGTCGCCATCATTAATTTGAATATATGTTCCTTCTATTCCCTCCGAAGCGCTTAATTTAATTGCTCCACCATCAATTTGAACTACTGACGACGCATGAATTGCATCATCACTTGCAAGTACATTAATTGTGCAATCATTTATGTATATGTATCCCAAGGCATCCCCATCGCCATTTTCAGAGTGGAAACCATCAGTTCCTGCTTTAATGTTAAAAGTTCCTCCTGATACTCGAATTGAATTGTTTGCCCTAATTGCTACTGCCTTTGATTCAATATTATATGCTCCTCCAGTTATTTTTACGTCGTCTTTGCCAGTAATACCATTTTTACTAGAATTTATATTTAACGTTCCTACACCATTAAATGTAATATCTGTCTTAGAGAAAATTACTCCATTAAATTCAACTGAATCAACTATTTTGAATTCACCTGTTACAGTCAGATTGCTTTCACTCTCAGTTGTAGTAACAAAAACTTTGTCAGCACTTTTAATATATATGCATGGCATATTGTCATTAGTTATTTTTAAACCATTAAGAACAAGTTGCACTTTTTCTGTATCGCTCGCATCAACTGTTACAGTAACATTGCTAGCCGTTCCTGTTAAAGTATAAATTCCTTCTTCTGTAATGGTAATATCCCCTGTACTTGAAACATCATATACTTCATCGGATGTCTCTGGCACTTGCTCTAAATCGCGACCAGTAAATAAATCGCTCCCATTAAAAATAGTATCTATATTATTAACATTACTGTTTTCGTTTTCACTTGTTCCATTATCATTTCCGCATGCTGTTATAATCAAGGTAAGAATCATCATAAGTGATATAACAATTAATAAATTTCTTTTCATATAAACCTTCCTTATTATCTTTTTCTATTTCTTATAATATCTTTTTCATTATAGCTTAACGCATATAAGCCTTTGTATTCATTGTTAACAAATACTTCCACCGGTCGCTCAATTCTACCTTCGCCAAATTCTCCTAATTTATCTCCGCTTTCTCCTTGTTGCTCTGTTCGATTCTTTTTATCTTTTAGAGGTTTTTCTTTAATATCCCCACTTGGTCTAAAATCTTTCGGAACTAATTTCATAAGGTTTGGCGTATCATTATTAATATTTTCGCCTGAGTTAATAACATTCAAATAATATTCGTTACTTGGTCTCATATTTAGTAAAGACATAACGTTTTCTCTTTCGTTATTGTTCGGTGAAAGTTTTGACATTGAGAATGAATAGTTGGTTTCCCCTTCTATTTTATCTACAAGCTTTATGCTGCCGTTTGACATAACAATCCTATTAACACTGCTATCCATATTATTAAACAAGAACATCTCCATTGCAATAGGAATGCGATTATTTAGCATTTCTTCATCAAAAACAAGGTTTAACATTGGCATACTCGTGCAAAACATGCTATATTCCCTATACTGAGTATCATTATAAAGCATTAGCTTAAACTCATGGTTTGTCATAATTTTATCGTCAGTTATCTCATCCGATAAAAATGCAAGCTTTATATTACCAGAATTTGCTTTATATCTGATTGTTGGAGAATATTTATTGCTACTACTCTTTATTATTGAGTAATAAACCTTATTATTCTTTTCATCTATTATTAATTCATGGTCATTAAACTTTAGACTATTTAAAGCAAGATCTCCTTTTTCTTTACTATTTGCAAGCTCATTCCATTTGGCTTCATCAATTTTAAGCGATTCAAATGAATATGATGGATTAGCCAAAACTAATATAGAAATAGCCAAAAGTGATATTGCCATGATAATAACAAGTATTATTTTTCTATTCATATTAAACTATATCATCAGCATCATATTCAATAATAGAATACTTGCTAATCCTTTCATTTTTTGATAATTCCGAACTAATTTCGTGGATATCTTTATATGTGAATTCTATCGCATAATCATATCCTTTTGAAGTAAGATTTCTTGATTTAAATCTATTTTTTATCTTTTTTTTGTTAAAATAGCTTGTCAAATCGTCTTCCACGTCTTTTTCACTATGAAGTATTAATACATATGGCTTACGGCCAAACGTAAGGTTTTCAAGGATTAATAGAACAATTGTAACAACTACACTAGTTAGAATTCCAACCTCATATAATTGACACCCACAAATAATTCCTATAAATACACTCCATAATAAATAGAGCATATCAACTGGGTCTTTTACTGCAGTTCTAAACCTTATAATTGCTAAGGCACCAATTGTACCAAGCGTTATTACTATATTTGATTGCAAGCATAGTATAATCGCTGAGATAAAAAATGGCAATATTGCAACCGTTATATTAAATGATTTATTGTAAAAAGATCTGTGTGATACATATCTATATACAAAAAACTCATAAATTGCCATAAATAAAACCATACATAACATCGTTATAATTGTTGTGGTTGTAATACTTTCATTTGAATACGTACTAAATAAATTTTCTAAAACATTTGACATTTTTGTCTTATCCTTTCTGTTATTGCTATTAATTATCTCATATAGCAATCAATTATTTTTCTTCCATAATAATATTTTGAAAATGATGTTTGTTTAAAGTTATATGACTCCACTATTCTTCTTATATGTGAAGGAAGAATATCATCAAACTTCACTTCTAAAAGATTTGTTCCACTTGGTAAAACATAATAGTTTTGGTAATCTCCAGAAATGAATTTATCCAATTCATATGAGGCAGATATTTTCATATCAAAAGTAATTCTGACATTTGTAATTGGTTCAACATAAGCAATTCTTTCATAGTCAACAATTACCTTTGGTTTATACTGGTTTGCAATCATATCTACAGCTAGTTCTTTTATTAGTGGCTTATTGGTGGCATATACTAAATCTGCAACATTTCCGTCTACTATGCTATTAAATTCATCAAGCGTTAATTTACACGACTTTTTGTGGCATCTGCTTTCAAGCTTTTCTTTCTTTTCTAAGACTATGTATGATAAGTCGTCCCCGTAGTATCTTATTCTCCATTTAAATCTTTTTGAATGGCCTGAATGAGTTGTATCTACTGATGTATCTTTATAATCATCAAAATAAAGTGAGTGAATTAAGTATCTACCATTTGATGGTGTATGAGGATCTAACTCTAAAACTTGTGAAATCCTTGATTTTAACATCGATAGTTCTTGATTACTTAATAGATATTTCCATTCGTTTCTGTATTTTTTAATTTCAATTCACCTCATTTATTACTTTTTAAAAACTTCTACGCTTCTTGATGCTACAATTAGTGCCTGCTCTATTGAAGCTTTTCCGTTTACGTCAAATCTATTTTCAGACGTACTAACACCTTTTATTATTCCTTTGCCAGACATAAAATAAATTGCGTTCTTTCCCCAATCGTGCATATCTTTTTCATCAGTAAATTTAGTTTTGCTACTTGTTGAAACATCTATACCAGCTTTTTCAAGTGCTCTAGTAAGCATTGTAGCCATTTGTTCTCTTGTAATTTCAGCATTTGGTGTAAACTCTGTACTTGAAGTACCTGTTGTGATTCCTAATTCATATGCTTTTGTGACACTTTCATTATTTACATCTTTAAAAGGATTCTTTATTGTAGCCATGCTTTTAGTATTTGTTAAAGCTTCATATAATCTAACTGCAATTTCTGCAAACTGCTCTCTTGTAATGTTTTTTGTATAATCTTTATTAAATAATGTAAATGGTATTAGGCCTTTTGAATTTGCACTTTTTAGTTCTTCCTCAGCCCACGATGATGCTTTTGACCATGCTTTATCTACATTACCACTTGGAATTTTACCATCAGGTGGAGTCATTTGGCCACCATTTTGGCTCATATCCGGAGGCGTCATTTGACCACCATTTTGGTTCATACCTTGTCGACCCATTTTTCTATCATTAAATTCCATTTCGGTTGTATTGCCATCTGTATTGAAATTTCTTCCTCCGCCAAAATTACCTCTTCCACCACCAAATTGATTAGAAATGGAAGTAACTGTCTCACCATTTACTATTAATGTTCCTCCGTTATATTCAGCCTTGCTATCGTAATCAAATGCGGATTTCCCAGTTATATTTATTGTTCCACCATTTATTACTAAACTACCATTGGCATCAATTGCGTCAGTGTCTCCTGCAGACATTTTTATTGTTATATTTCCATCATTGATTTCAACACCAACTGGATATCTACTAGACTTATTTGATGCATTTATTCCATCATCTGTTGAAGTAATATCTATTGTTCCACCATTTATTACTACGCTAGTTGACTCAATGCCTTCCTCTGCTGTAGCAGTAATATCTCCACCATTTATTGTTAATTTACTGTTTGCAAAAATACCATCGCTTGAAGCATTAATTTTAAATTTACCACCATTAATAGTAATCTCGGCAATAGATTCCGTATCATCTTCATCTGGCTCAGCTTTAATTCCATCATTTTCTGCAGATATATCAAATGTTCCATTATTTATTATTAATTCATTATCACACGCAATTGCATTCTTTTTTGAGCTAATCTTGTAGTTTACTGTTCCATCTAATGTAATCTTTGTAAGTGCTCCGCCTTTAATTCCATTTTTACAATTGCTTGCATCTATATTTAGTGTCCCATTTCCATTAATTAAAAGTGTTCCACCTGATTTAACTTTAATTGCTGCACCTTCAAAATCTTCGTTTGTATCCTCTGTTGTTGCATCTTCGTTATCTTTTAATGTGACATTTCCTTGAATAGTTATTACAGTACTTGTAGATTTATTTAACGAAATTGGTGCTGTCTTTGATGATGATAGTGTTAAATCTTTTAAGATTAACGTTACATTTTGTGTTTCTTTCTTAACTTTAATACTTCCCTCTTCTGCACTACCTGTAATTGTATACGTTCCAGGCTCGTTAATTGTTAGGTCATTACCTTTTATTTCATAACCGCTTGAATTACTGCTCAATACTGTTATTCCAGAATTGGAAAATGTAAACGAATTTGTATTTGCTGCCATCGACATGCCAAGCATCATATATATCGCAACTAATATCGAACAAACTATTATTTCCTTTTTTAAACTTCTTATTTTAATCATATTTTTCCTCCTAATGTTCATGTTGATGTTTTTATATTAACTTACAATCATAGAAAAAATATATCCAAATCATGAACAATTTGTGAATTCGAACTTTTGGGGACACGACATTGAGGAGAACTTTTTCTCCTTTGGGGACACGACATTGAGGAGAATTTTTTCTCCTTTGGGGACACGATGATATGTCCCCAAAAACCTGGTCAGCAGGTCTGACCGTCGTGTCCCCAAAAACCTGGTCAAAAAAAGAGCGCTCCGTTTAGGAACGCTCTAAAATATTAATTTAGTTTTTATATGCCCATGGATATGAATGTGTTTTCCAAATCTCTCCACCGCTTGGATTATCATAACTATAGTGAGAAGTAAATGCTTCTACTAAACTATGGTAATAAGGATGCGTAGCTGGTAAATCACTAAATGGCATATCTATTACTGTTGCTGTAGAATCATCTCTTTCAAGAAGTCTATTAATTACTCTACAAGCATATCCTCTTTGTAATGGAAAATCTACTCCAAAGTATCCATTCTCATCATCTGTAAAGAATCCTCTTGACGTAACTTGCGCAATTTGTTTTCTTGCCCAATGCTCAGGATTTACATCATAGTATGGTAAAGTTGTATTTGAAGATAGATTTGCATATCTAGCAATTACAGTTGCAAATTCCGCTCTAGTCATAGTTTGCTCTGGCTTAAATGTTCCATCTGGATAACCAGTTAATACATTTAGATTTGTTAGATGCATAATAGCATTATATGACCATCTGTCTCTCTCAACATCTGAATATGTGATAAGTGATAGAACATTACTTGGTTCTGCAGAATCAGTATCAAGTCTAAATAATATTGTAGCTAGTTCTTCTCTTGTTATTATTCCTTCTGGTCTAACTGTGTAATCTGGATATCCTCTAATATACCAAATATGATTATCCAAGATTTCTTCATTTTCAGTATAAATCTCTACTGTGTAGTCAATTATTATTGATTCATGTTTGTTTCTAGCACGAATTTGGAAATAATCTTTAGCTAGCGAATTATACTTTGGAATATATCTTATATGTGAGTTATTTACTATCTGAACTTGTCCATCAAGTGGTTGTGAATAGATAGTATAAATAAGTGGCTCAGCATACTCACCAAGATTCTTATCTTTTTGTGGCAATTCAGGAGAAGTATAAGTTTCATTCATATGAATTCTTATTAGCTTATCCTTTTTCTTAACTATGTCAGATTCTTCTAATTTCTTTCTAATATAGATGTCTACTCTTACCGGATCAGAAATATTTCCATCACCATCTTCTAATACAGTTATAAAATAATCCCACCCGTAATAACCTGGATCTGGTACATATTGATATCTTCTATCTGGCCAGTATTCTTCATTATTATTTGCTTTTCCATGATCTGGCTTATCTATTAATCTAACTTTTACTATTCCCTTATCATCAGTTCCCTTAACTTCAGATATAAATGGAGTATCTTGATCTGTAACTTCAGTTGTATCTGTTCCTGTAGGTCTTCCTGATGATTCTTTTACATTAATCGTAATTCTAGCAGTATTTGATTTAACGCCATCTTCATTTATACAATGGTAGCTAAAGTTCTCTTTACCTATCCATCCCTTTTCTGGGGTATAAATAAATGATCCATCTTTCTCTACCCATTCAAAAGTTCCATGCTGAGGTTTTGTTTCAAGAACAAAGTCTTTAATTTTACTTCCACCATTTAGTTTAACAGTAACTGAATCTGTTAATGTTTGATTAACGTAGATTGTGTTATTATAATCCATCGCCATAGGCGGTTTTTCATTTGGATCTGGTGTTGCTGTTGGAGCAGGTGTAGGCGTTGAAGTTGGCGCAGCAGATGGTGTTGCTGTCGGTGCTGCCGTCGGTGCTGCTGTTGGTTCAGCAGTTGGTACTGCTGTTGGAACTGCTGTTGGCACTGCCGTTGGTTCAGCTGTTGGTACCGCTGTTGGAACTGCCGTTGGTACTGCTGTTGGAACTGCTGTTGGCACTGCCGTTGGTTCAGCTGTTGGTACCGCTGTTGGAACTGCCGTTGGTACTGCTGTTGGAACTGCTGTTGGAACTGCTGTTGGAACTGCTGTTGGCACTGCCGTTGGTACTGCTGTTGGTACTTTTGTTGGTTTTGTTGTAGGTGCAGGTCTTTCCTTAACCAAAATAACAAATCCATCTGACTCTCCATATCCATCAACATGTGCACGAAGAATTACATTTCCTGGCTCTAATCCATACACAGTAGTACTTGTCCCATATGTATTTATAAGTGAAGCTTTACCCGAAGTAAATGAAATTGACCAATTTGCATTAAGTAATCCACCTTTTTTGCTAACAGCTGAAACATCAATTGTCTCACCTACATACACTATTGTTGGACCTTGAATCATAAACTCATCCGAATCTATCGTATTTGGAGCAGGAGTTGTTGTTGATTTTAACTTTGGCGCTGATGTAGGTGCAGTTGTAGCTGTTCCATTACCTGGAACTTTACACAAAGTACATAGTTGTGGAGTACCTAGCATATTATGGTTTTCAACAATTCCCCTATTTAGTACTTTATTACAAAGACCACACTTAATGTCGTATGTATGTTGAACACTATGTATATATACATAATTATAGTGAACATACTTTCCTATTGGGTGATTACATGGTGTATTGGCTGGTGCAGGTTTATTATTTGATTCTTTGTTACTATCCCCCGTAAAACTGTCCGTTATTGTTTTTATAATACTTTCAAAAAATCCCATGGTTCCTTGCTTTGCAGTTTTTACATAACTATCTTCTGAGTCTTCTCCAAGCGAAACCGCACTAATTGTGAAAATCATGGCAATTAGAGCTAGAATACAAAGAACCCACTTCCCGCTAATTCTTCCTTCATTATTACGAAATAAACTCTTTTTTTTCATTTGATTTATCATTCCTTTTCATTAAGCCAAACCGTTTTTTCCTACGGAAAACATGGTCTGGCAAAATAATTACAACTACTTACTAATATTTTAGAATAGTTTATATTAAAAGTAAACAAAGAGAATTTTACATTTATATTACATTTTTTAAAATTATGTCATCTAGTTTATTGACAATTATGTAAAGTTATGTTAGAATTACTATCGGTAACCAAATCTATTACGAAAGGAGCAGAGAAGTTCGAAGCTCAAGCATACAACGTCAAGACATGAAAGGAGAATTCGAGGATGTTCAATCATCTCAGGACTCAGAGCATCAAGGAACTCATCATTCGCGTGATCTTTTTCGTCATCTGTGCCGCTACCATCCTCCTGGTGGTCATCAGTGAGGTCGGTCCGACGATAATGACTGTTGTCGGGTACTGCGTAACCATCCCTGGCCTCATTGCCGGCTTCTACGCAGGAAGTCAGTTGCTTATCAAGCACCTCAGCCGGAAGAAGAAGGACCGGGAACCTACCCTTGAGGAGGTTGAAGACTGGGACAGCGTTGATGAGCCGGACGAGGAGGACGAACTCCCTCTTCCCACTGGATTTTACAGAGAGGACGATGAGGAAGAGCTTCCTCCTCAGCCAGCCAAGAAGCGCGCCCCGAAAAAGCGTACCCCGGCCCCCAAGCCCGTCGCTCCTGTCGAGGATGAAGACGAGGATGATGAGGAGTCTGGTGAGCTTCCCAAGCAGCCGCAGCAGCCGCCCAAGAAACCGGCCCCGAAGAAGCGTAACCCAGCTCCCAAGCCCGTCGCTCCTGTCGAGGATGAAGCGCCTGCTCCGCGTAGGCGTCGGGCTGCTCCCAAGGCGTAACCAAAAACCGCAGCGGTATCTCCGCTGCGGCCTTTTTTTATTTTATACTTCAATTAATTCGTATTCTCTACTTCCGAAACCTAGTTCTGCTGCTCTTTCTATAGTATGTATTCCATTTCTTGAATTAACTCTTTCTAAGAAATGCTCTTTTCCTGGATCATCTGATGCATTTACTAAATCAATGCATGCTTGGTCAATTGCAATTGGATCAATTGAAGCAAGAATTCCAATATCTTTCATGCATGGGTCTTCCGCTACTGCACAACAATCACAATCAACACTCATATTACACATTACATTAACAAAAGCAATGTTACCATCAAAATGTTTAACAACAGACGATGCTGATTCTGCCATACTTTCTAAGAAATCATTTTGTGGTGGCAAATTATCCCAAAGTGTATATTGATCTTTATTTGTTCCAGCTGAATGTATCCAAGCCTTTCCTTCCGTTGAAGCACAACCAATAGATAATTGCTTTAATGCTCCACCAAAACCACCCATTGGGTGACCTTTGAAGTGTGAAAGTACTAACATTGAATCATAGTTTAGTAAGTTTTTACCAACAAAATTTTCATGTAAATGTTTGCCACCTTCTATTGGGAAAACTGCATCTGGTCCTTCAGCATCCATTAAATCTACATCGAAAACATCATTCCAACCATGTTTTTTTAGTGTCTTTAAATGCTTTTCGGTAGTATTTCTTTCACCGCCGTAAGCAGTATTGCACTCAACTATCGTACCATTAACATGATCAACCATTGGTTTCATAAATTCTGGCCTTAAATAGTTTTGATTTCCTTCTTCTCCAGAATGAACCTTAACAGCAACTTTTCCTGGAAGTTTTATTCCAAGTTTCTCGTAAAGCATAACAACATTTTCAGGTGTTATTTCTCTACAAAAATACACTTTAGATTTTTCCATATAATTCTCCTTTTAAATTATATTCTAAATGCTTTCTTTCCTAAGTAGCAAGAAGTTTTTCCAAGGTCTGCTTCAATATTTAGCAATCTATTATATTTTGCAACTCTATCTGTTCTACATGGTGCACCAGTTTTGATTTGGCCAGCGTTTGTAGCAACAACAACCTCTGCAAGAGATACGTCTTCTGTCTCACCACTTCTATGTGATACAACAGCTGTGTAGCCGTTCTTTTTAGCAAGTTCAATTGCGTCTAATGTTTCTGTAAGAGTTCCGATTTGATTTAGCTTAATAAGAATTGAGTTAGCTACCTTATTATCTAATCCTTTTTGAAGTCTCTTTGTATTTGTAACAAATAGATCGTCACCTACTAATTGTACATGGTCTCCAATTCTTTCTGTAAGTTTTCTCCAGTTCTCCCAGTCTTCTTCTGCTAAGCCATCTTCAATAGAAATAAGTGGATATTTTTCTGTAAGCATTACTAGCCAATCCATCATTTCGTCTGGAGTTTTAAGTTCTTCTGTTTTCCAGAAATAATAATTTCCTTCTTTACCAATTTTCTTTGCTTCGTCATACATTTCAGTAGAAGCAATATCTGTAGCAAGACAAATATCTTCGCCTGGTTTATATCCAGCTTTTGAAATAGCTTCAACTAGAAGTTGAAGAGCTTCTTCGTCAGAACCTAAGTTTGGAGCAAATCCTCCCTCATCTCCAACTGCTGTAGAAAGTCCTCTTTCTTTAAGAATTGCTTTTAGTGCATGATATGTTTCAGCACACCATCTTAAAGCTTCTGTGAATGTTGGAGCTCCAACTGGCATAATCATGAATTCTTGTGAAGAAACTGTATTATCTGCGTGCTTGCCACCATTTAATACGTTCATCATTGGAACTGGAAGAGTTTTAGCATTTACTCCACCAATATATTGATAAAGCTCTAAACCAAGGAAATCAGCTGCAGCTTTTGCAACAGCAAGAGAAACTCCAAGTGTTGCATTAGCTCCTAATTTTCCTTTATTCTCTGTTCCATCTAATTCTATAAGTTTAGCATCGATTGCTGGCTGATTTAATGCATCTTCACCAATTAATGCTGGTCTTACAATTTCGTTTACGTTTTTAACTGCTGTTAGACAGCCTTTTCCTAAGTATCTTGATTTATCTCCATCCCTAAGTTCTACTGCTTCGAAAGCACCTGTAGAAGCTCCTGAAGGAACCATAGCAACACATCTTGCTCCACCTTCAACTCTAACTTCAACTTGAACTGTAGGATTTCCTCTTGAGTCTAATACCTCAAGTGCTCTAACTTCTTCGATTTTTAATACTTCTCTCATAATTTTTCCTCCTATCTTTCAATTATGATTTAACAAGATAATTATTACACTTTTCTTACAAAATATAAAGCGATTTTGGAAATTTGAAAACGAAATTGGACACCAGGTTTTTGGGGACACGACGGTCACACCTGCTCACCAGGTCTAAGTGTCGTGTCCCCAAAAACCTGGTGAGCAGGTGTGACCGTCGTGTCCCCAAAAACCTGGTGGACGAAAAATATTGCGTTATGTTAAGTAACGTGATATAATCGCATCGTTTAAATATTCCCTACCTGTTACCCTAAAAAGACTTTTTTAGTAGAAAGGAGCCTGATCAAGATGGCAGTGAGACTACTCGACAAGATTGAAGTTTTAATACTTCGGATTCCAGATGGTGACATTTATAAAAATGCGCTTCAAACCGAATACTTAAAGTATAGAACTATTTTAGAAGCGCTCCCTAAAGATGTTACTGTTCCTCAAAAACTTTACAGCAGTATTTTTTCACTATCTCAAAGACTTGAGTACTATGTAATCCGTGGCAAAAGTACAAATCCTTTTTTGGAACTCTCCCCAACTTTATCTGAAAAGATTACTGACGAGAGTGAAAAAGAAGAATTTTTGGACTTAGTAAAATCTAATTCTTCATACATTGAAACTCAAAAGACTAAACTTGAAGTTCTAAAATCATACTTAGACAATTTATCTACGGATAATACTTTAGACGCGATTATTTCTACTATTCAAATTGTTGAAAGAGAATATCGCGAACTAAATGTCTACTCTAATATGTTGGAAAAAGAGATTGCAAAAGCAAAATTCATCTATATGCTGAAGCTTCTCTATGAAAACATGTTAACTGATGCTCAGAACTTAGCGGACACTTTTGACTATGATATGGTGCTAGTAGTTTACAATCGCTATAAAGACTCTGTAAAGGGACTTATAGCTGATGGCAAAGTTACTCTTGCCCATAAGATTAGTGACTTTCTTATCAAACTTTCTTTAGATATGATTACAAATCTTGACTTTTGGAAAGTGCTAGCACAAATTGAGAATCCTTCATATGACCCTAGCACTGACATTATCATCACTGAAGAAAATAGTACCATCATCACTTCTCCAGTCGAGCAAGAGCTTGCTGTAAAAAAGAAAAAGCCAAATTCTTTCTTGCGCTTCTTCTCCGGTAAACCTTCGAACGTTAAAAAAATCAAAGGAAATAACTATTACATCATTATTAACGATTCGAAGCTGACAATTGAACTTACAGTGTTCAAAGGTCTATACATGTCACCAGACAATCTCCAAAAGCTGTGTGACGAGCTCGAAAAGATTTGCAAGAAAAAATCGACTCAGCAAACAATCAATGATGTCATTTTGGTCGTAACTGAAATCTCTACGTTCATTATTCCTAAAACTGCCTCTGGTATTTATAGCATCATTTCCAAAATTAGTAACGTTATTTCTCTTCGGGAAGTTCAGATTCAAGGTAGCAGTACTACTCACTCTTTCGAAGGCGGATTTATGGAAAGACTTCTCATAGAAAAAGTCACTATAAGTGGTGGTTCTTGGCTTTTGGGTGCAGGAGCATTCCGCAATTGTCTTCTCCTAAAAGAGGTCGATCTAAGTAGTACACAGCTTGAAAAGCTTGGTGACTATGCCTTCGATAACTGTGTTGACCTTGTAGAAGTAAAGCTTCCTTATAGAGTAAATGGTTACAGTCTTGGAAAAGGACTATTCCGTGGATGCAGAGTTCTTGAAACTGTTAATTGGCCATATGACGTGACCGAAATTCAGAGCGAAACTTTTCAAGGATGTACCAAGCTTAAGACCATCGGCTACACTCATCTTAAGACAATTGAAGACCGTGCTTTTGAGGGATGTGAATCACTAGAGTCAATTTCAAGTTCTTCTATTATGAGAATTGGTGAGCGTGCCTTCTATGGTTGCAAATCTCTTACTAGTTTTTCTTTTGCAAAAGATTGCAGAATTTCTGACTATGCTTTTGCACTTAGTGGACTTAAGAAACTGGAACTTTCTGTTCTTTTCAAATCCATGGGACGTTATTGTTTCCTAAAGTCCAAGCTCCAATTAGTCTCATTTACTGGTGATCTCTCCGTACCTCAAGGAACTTTTAAGGACTGTACTTCTCTTACAACTGTTGAGCTTACTCCGGATATTACGGTCCTTTCAAAAGAAGCATTCTCTGGTTGCACTGCACTTAAAACTATCATCGGTCCAAACGAGTTCACTTATATTGGCGATGAATGCTTTAAGGGATGTGAAACTCTCAGTAAAATTCTTCTATCAAAAAGCGCCACGTATGTTGGAAAAAGTAGTTTTGAAGGATGCGCAAGCCTAACAAAAATTCTTTATCCAGCTGTTGAAACTGTTGAAACCGACGCTTTCAAAGATTGTACTCATATTGAAGAATTCATATTCGAAACTCCTGAGTCAATCTTAAGAATCTGTGATGGTGCTTTTGAAGGATGTGAACGCCTTAGAACTTTTACTCCTCCACCAAATCTAAAGGTAATCGGAAACAGAGCATTCAAAGGAACAGACATTAAACTTTTCTTAATGCCAGATTCCGTTACTGAAATTGGTGATGAAGCATTTTGTGAATGTATGTATCTGCAAAAAGTAGCTCTTTCAAAAAAGCTAAAGCAAATAAGTGCGAGACTATTCTTTGGCTGCACTAACCTTCAGGAAATTGACTTAAGTCCTTGCCAAATTGAAAACATTCTCGAACTTGCTTTTAGTGAATGTGAGAGTCTTAGAAAAGTTACCTTCTGCTCAAATATCAGATTTGTTTCACATGATGCTTTTGACTTTACTTTTAGTATTCGCGAAGTAGTAATTCCTGAGTGGTATGCAAATGGTGAACAATTTGAAAATGAATCTGAGCAGTACAAGTTTCTTCAAGGATGCTTAGTACATTTTGAACTTCAACAGTACAGAATAAAAGAAGTAACACTAGTCGATAACACGTATGTCACAACTGTGATTGCCAAGAAATTCGACAAGCTCTAACAAAAAACAAGACAACCAAGTGATTGGTTGTCTTGTTTTTTATCTAGGAAACAATTTAGACGCGTCCCCAAAGGAGAAAAAATTCTCCTCAATGTCGTGTCCCCAAAGGAGAAAAAATTCTCCTCGATGTCGTGTCCCCAAAAGTCTTATTGTTCAAATGAAACTGTTGTATTTCCGTGTTCATCTCTTAGCATTAAGTATACTGTCTTTTCTCCATCACCATTTGATAGTGACCAAGAAACATCCATTGAAGCCTGACCATTGTAATCTTGCCAATTGATTGTATTTCTACTATTTTCATTTGCAATTGCCATATCAGTTACCTCAGAATCATCTTGAGCTGTAATTCTAAGCATTACATCATTAGAATTTACAAACTCTCTATTTGAATTTGCTGTAACTGTATTTAGTACTGAAATCGTTCCTGTTGGTGCTACGTTATCATTTGTTACTATTGTAAATGTCTTTGTTGTGTTTGTTAGAACATAGTTCGATGCAAGTGCACCAGTTCCAGAAACTGAATCAATGCTTGCAAGTGATACATATGTACCAACTTTTGTATATTTAGTCGTTTGTAATGTAATTGTTTGTCCAGAAATTCCTGTTGCACATGATGCCGTTGGGCCTTGAGGATTTCCATTATATGTAAATGTATCTGTTGCTCCCCAAACAACCGCAATTGGTTTTGGAGATATATGCCATGGAATTTGTTTAGCTCCATCCGTACCATCAACCCACATATAGTTTGAAGTAGGTGTTACTGTTGCTGCGTATACTCCTGCATTTGTTGCAGTGTTTACACTTCCAATAGTATATTGCGCTGTACCAGTTCCAATTGTCTGACTTGAACCATTATAAACTTTCTCAGCAAATGTTGGAATTGGTATAGGCGCTTTAGTAATTGTAAAGTTAACAGCAATTGTTCCTGAGTATCCACTTCCCTCTATAGCTGTAAATGTTGCAGTTGCTGTTCCTACATTAATGTTATTACTATATGTTACAGTGTAATGTGTTCCTAGAACTAGCTCGGTTGTACCATCCATTAATTTTGGAGTTGGTGTCTTAGCAGTTCCATCATAAACATATGTTGTAGGGCTTACTGAAGCAACTAAATTTGAAAGTGTTAATCCTAAGAACGCTGTATCATAAGTAGTTCCCGAAATAACTTCATTTTCGTGAACAACTCCATAACCAGGTTCAACAGCTATAGGTGCGTTTGTATATGCATCAGTAGCACCTTTTATGATACCATCATAGAAATTCCAGCTTGAAGCGTCAATACCATAAGTTAAACCTTGGATTAATGGAACGCTTGTTGAAACAGGTAATCCCGAAGTACCAATTGTAATGGTGCTACTTGATTCAGAATAAATTCCTATACTTGAATCCGACTTGATAGTACCACCTGTAATAATTAATGAACCTAATGCATTCGCCTCATCACATATTGCTATATTGTTTTGAGATTGTAACAAGCCACCATTAATTACTATATTACTATTCATATTTCCATCCATATTTCGTTTTCTAAGTGCATAACCATCCTGTGAAGTTATTGTAGCATCATTGATTGTTAAAGTTCCTGTCGATGAGAACATTATCGCACTATCGCTTATACTACTTATTTGTGCATTACCACTTATCGTAGCATCTGATGTACATTTATATCCGTTCTCTCCACCAAATGAAAGTGCACTATTGTCACCAAAAATACTTCCGCCATTAATTGTAATATTTCCTACTGCATCATTATAACTATTATATCCCCATACCTCGATACCTTTTGCTTTGTTATTTGCAACATCAGCCGAAATCGAAGCTCCTTGATTTACCGTCAAAGTTGTATGGCCTTTAATACCTACAGCTCTAGCTGAAGATGAAGAAGATGCTGTATAATGGTCATTACAAATTATATTTGCACCATTGTTCAATGTCACAGAACCAAACGAAGCTCCTAGTATAGTAAACCAAGCAGAAGATCCATATCCTTGATTTTCTAAAGTAACATCATTAACAATTAATGCTCCAGTAGTATATATTAGTGTATTAAATGCACCTGTGTTTGATATTATACTTCCTCCACCACCAACGGTTAGTCCTCCATTGTTTACAATTCCGTGAGTCACTTGTATAGTTTTTCCATCTAAATCAATTGTTATGTTCTTTTCAGATGCAATAGTTAGTGTAGAAGTATCCGTATTGCTTCTTACTACTACAATTGTTCCACTTGAACCACTTATACTATCATAAGCAGACTTGATAGTTGTAAAGTATGTTGTTCCTACTCTATAGTTTGCTTCTGCAATTGTAAAGTCTGCAGATGCATGAACATCATTATAGTTTCCATTTGGATCAACAAATGTTGCTGTAACTGTATAATCACCAGCCGTAGTTGGTTTTGTTGCAGATGGTCCATATGTTGTTCCATTTCTTCCACTATATGAATATGTAACATTTGTTGTTCCGTTCGTGCTAGATGTTGGCACTGGATTTGAAGCTGTGTTTCCTTCAACCCATCCTGCCATTGTTACACTTCCTGTACCATTAGCTTTATATATTGAGAAGTTTGCTGATGCTGTTGCGTTGCTATGGTTTCCAGTTGGATCAACAAATGTTGCTGTTACGGTATAATCACCAGCATTAGATGGCTTGGTACCCGATGGTCCATAAGTTGTTCCATTTCTTCCACTATATGAATATGTAACATTTGATGTTCCATTTGTACTTGATACTGGTTGTGGATTTGAAGCAGTTCCACCATACGTCCAGCTTGCCATTGTTACACTACCTTCACCTGGAGCACTATAGATTTCAAAGTTTGTACTTGCAGTTACTTGATTGTAGTTTAGTACTACTCCAAATGTTACTGTAACTGTATATGTACCAACATTTGATGGTCTTGTAGAAGATGGTCCATATGTTGTACTTCCTCTTCCAGAATATGAATATGTAACTGTACCGCCGGCATTCGTTGGTGATGCCGAAGTTGGATTATTTGGCGAACCATACGTCCAGCTTGCAAGCGTTACATTAGCAGTACCATTTGCTTTTGTAATATTAACTGTTTCGCTTCCTGTATAGTCTTGATATCCATCAGCAACTACACGATAGTTAACCGTCTTAGCACCATTTGTAAAGTCAGTAAACTGTGGATTTGTCGTAGAATATGTGCTTCCACCATCCGTACTATAATATATTGTTCGGCCACTAGATGGTACCGTAACATTTACAGTAATTGAATGTGGTTGTCCATTATATACTCCACTATATCCAGAAGAAGTAACTGTCATCTGATTGTTACCAATAGAAACAACTTCACTTCCTGTAGCAGGAGTATATCCATCTTTTGTAATTTGGAAGTAAACTGTATATTCACCTGGGTTAGTGTATTGTGGATTGTCTGCTAAATTATAGGCACCAGTTGATGTAGTTCTATATTTAATTGTTACTCCACTCATTGAACTTGGAGTTGTAACGTTAACAGTTATACTATGTGGTTGCCCATCCCATGCTCCATTATATCCAGATGAGGTATATACAAAGGTTCTAAGTTGTGGATTTATTATTCTTGTATCTCTCGTTATTGTATAGTTACTTGTAGTAGTTGTACTTCCTGCTTTTATTACTACACTTTCATTTGTTATAGATAGTGTTGCACTAGAAGCTTGAGTTGATGTTGAAGTAACTGTAGCAGCCGTAATGCTCTCACCTGTTGCTAATGATCCGTCAGTTATCTCAATATAATCTTTTCCGCTACTAATACTATCTCCCCAGAATATTGTTTGATTAATTGGTCTGACAGTAATAGCTCTTGCACTTACTACAATATCTACAACTGATGATTCTGGTGAATCATTGTGATTACTGTCACCAACTATCTTAGCTTTAACTTTTGTTGTTCCAACAACTTTTCTCTTTGGTGCTGTTTCACTATAATTACTCCACGTAGTACCACCATCTGTACTATATGAATATTTAAGCGTTCCTCCGCTTACTGAACTTGGTCCAGTAACCGAATAATCTACATTATTATATTCATTATTTGAACCTGTTATAGTAGGTGCTTGTGTACCCGCTTTAACGATTGTAAGTGTACCTGTTTGAAGTGTAATAGCGTAGTTAGTTGTTGTAACATTTGAATGATTTGAACTCTTTGCAATTACAGCACTATTAGGTGCAATTGTAAGTGTTCCTGGACTCTGACTAACATCAGTAATATTTGATGTTGGTCCACCAATTGATATTAATTCTTCTCCTGTAATTATTCCGTTTGCAGAAACATAATCAACACCAGTACCTACTTCTTCACCATATGTAATTGTTTGATCACTTGCCTTAATTGTTACTGGTTTTGGATTAATAATAATGCTTCTACTACTTGTTACTGTCTCATAGCCAGCTTTTTCTATTTTAAAATAAACTGTCTTTGGACTCTGACTTACATTTGTTATTGTAGGACTACTATTTAAGTTATATGTTCCTTCAGTTTCACCATACGTTATATTTCCACCAGTGCATGTTACTGAAATTCCATGAGCAGCTCCATCATAATAATTATTATAGTCATATGCTGTATATACTAGTGTATCTGTCCCAATAGACCAAACGATATCTCTTGAACCAGTTGGGTTATCACCAGTGCTCCATTTAAAGTTCGACGTTGGTGTTGCCGTTGCATGATAAACTCCAACTGCAGTTCCCTTATTACCTGTAATAGTATATTGACCGCCACTTGCCTCAGAAACACCGGTTTGTTCACTTCCCGTGTATGTTAATTCCAATCCAACAGGTACTGCAATCGGCTGTCTTTCAATTGTAAAGTCTTGGCTTACAGATGAGTAAGTATAGTGTGTAGTTGAACCAAAACTTGCAGTTACTCTGTATGTGCCTGCATTAGTTGGTTTCGTTGTGGAAGAAGCATATGATGTATCTCCAATTCCAACATATCTATAAGTAATAGATGGTATCTCATCTTTATCAAAAGTAACACTAGGATTTGGTGTAGGACTATCACCATATGTCCAGCCAGACATTGATAGCGTTGCTGTGCCAGGTGCTTTTTTAATACGCCATGAAATAGTAATTGGGCCTGTACGATCTGTTCCTCTATCCCACTGATGATTTGAATTAGGAGTTGCTATAGCATCGTAATCTCCTGGTTCTATTCCTTCATTATCAACTATGTTATATTGAGCTGGATTTGCAGGAACACCGATAATAGGATTACCTGTATATTCTTGAGTTTCATTTGCTACTGGATATGGAATGGTTTTTCTATATATCGTAAAGTCTGTTGTTGCAGTACAAGCTAAATAATTTGTTGTTTCAGCAAATGTTGCCCTTAAGGTATAGTTTCCAGCATTTGAAGGTGCAGAGCTTGTAAATGCAGTATATGTGCTGTCTGCTGCACCACGAACTTTATATTCGTAGGTTACATTGCTTGTTCCATTTGTCGAAGACGTTGGTTGAGGCACACTTGATGTATTTCCGTACGTCCAGTCAGCAATTGTTACGCTTCCAGAACCCTGAGCCTTTTGAATTCTAACTTGTGCCGAGCCACTACGAGGATTATATCCTGTTGCAGTTACTGTATAGTAAATTGTCACAAATCCATTTGTAAAGTTTGTATATGTTGGACTACTATTTTGTGTAACACTAGAAGCAGATGTTCCATATTTAATACTATAATCATTTTCATTTGAAGGGTCCGTAACCTGAACTGTAATTCCATGTGGCTGACCATCGTACACCCCATCAAATCCCGTTGCTGTAGCTTGAACAAAGTGATCACCAATTGCAACCACTTCACTACTTTCAACCGTTGTATATCCATCTGCTGTAATTTGGAAGTATACTCTATATTCTCCTGCCTCTATGTAGCTTGGCTTTGTTCCGCTATAAGTTCCTGATTCTGTTTCTTTATATTTAATTGTTACTCCACTATCTGGCGTTGTAACACTGACACTAATGCTGTGTGGCTGTCCATCATAAGGTCCGCTAAATCCTGCAGAAGTATAAGTAAATGTCCTTTTAGGTATAGGAATCCCTGTTGTTTGATATGTTATATTATAATTACCTGTTGTAACTACTCCACCAGAAGTACGCGAAATAACAACTGTTGCAGATAGTGTTACTGAATCCGTTTGAGTTGAAGCTGGATTTGAAGTAATCGTTGCAGACGTGATACTTTCACCTGTTGCCAAGCTTCCATTTGTTATATCTACCCAAGCAGTACCACTATTAATAGGATCTCCCCAATATACCGTTTGAGACTTTGGTTTTACTGTAATTGCTCGTTTATTTACAGTGATGTTAACAGCAGTCGATTCAGGTGAATCACTATGGTTACTATCACCTACAATCTTTGCTTTAACCTGTGTAATACCATAATCTATTCTTGTTGGAACTTCTGTGCTATATGAACTCCAACTACTCCAAGTTGAACCACCATTTGTAGATGTTCTATATGAATACTTCAATGTTCCTCCAGATACCGAACTTGGATAAGTAATTGTATATGGAGTGTTATTATATGTATTTGTAGAACCTGTAATAGTTGGTGCAGTCTCTATAGGAGCTTTTGTAATTGTAAGTGTTCCAGTTTGATATGTAATAGCGTAGTTCGTTTTCTTATTTGTACTTGTTCCGCTCTTTACAATTGTTACATCTGCATCAGCAACAGAAAGCGTACCACTTCCGACATTAGTTGTATTAGATGATGGAGATGTATTTGCAACAGATAATACATCACCTGGTATTAAGTTTCCATTAGTAATAGTTGTTCCATTGTCCGTAACAGTAACAGCACTTAAACCTTTTTCAATACTATTGCCATAAACAATTGATTGGTTATTTGCTTTAACTGTTATAGGTCTTTTATTAATCTTAACTACTTCACTTCCAGTTACAGTTGTATATCCCTCTCTTGTTATCTGATAATAAACTGTCACTCCAGTTGTATAATCAACATATTGTGGGCTTGAACTTAAACCATATGTTCCAGAAGTTGTACCATATCTAATAGTTGCACCAGCAGAAGTTACGGTGATTCCATGTTCCGCGCCATCGTAAGTACCTGTATAGCCGCTCGAAGTGTACGACAATGTTAATGGATTAACCGTACCACCATCTGTCAAAGGAGCGTATGTTATATCATAATTTGCTGTAGTATTAGTTCCACCCGAGGTTTTTGTAATTGTTGCGTTACTTGGAGTAAGCGTTGTTGTACCAACAGCAGCTGTAGTTGGAGAAATTGTAATACTACTTAGTTTTTCACTTGATATTATTCCATCTCCTGTGACAGTGAACTTAGAAGGATCATTGCTAAAGTTTTGCCCATAATTAATTGTTTGTGCTATTGGAGTAATAGTCAAGTTTCGCTGAGTAATTACAACTGTTTTGCTTCCAGTAACTGTTGTATATCCTGTTTTAGTTATTTGATAATAAACTGTGTATGTTCCAACATCAGTATACGTTGGACTTGACGTTAGTGTATATTGTCCTGACGATGTTCCATATTTTATAGTTGCACCAGAACATGTTACAGTAATTCCATGTGCAGCACCATCATACTTTTTGTTGTATCCATTTGCTGTATAGTCTAGTGGAATTGATTGAATCTTCCACGAAATATCTATTGATGCATTACTTGTTGTGCTCCATTTATAGTTAGATGTTACTTCTGCTGTAGCCGTGTAATTGCCTACATCTGTTCCTGTGTTACCAGTAATTGTATACTCTCCATTAGAAGCCGGATCAACACCAGTTTGCTGGCTGCCCGTGTAATTCAATGTTTTTCCAGTCGGAGGCGTTATTGACTTTTTAGTAATACTAAATGTATCTGTTGCAGTAGCCGAAGTGTAATCTCCTGTAGCAGGGAATGTCGCAGTTACTGTATATGTTCCTACGTTCTCAGGCTTTGTAGCACTTTCGGTGTATGTTGTTGAGCCTCTTCCCTTGTACTTATAAGTTACGCCTGTTTCTCCATTTGTATCTGAATGTGGCTGTGGATCTTTTGGAGAACCATATACCCAGTCATCAAGTGAAACAGTACCAACACCAGGCGCCTTTGTAATAGTAACAGTTCCTGTTCCATAGAAATCACCATAACCTGTTGCAGTAATTTTATAATAAACCATAAGTGGGCTTTCATATACATGCATAATAGTAGGACTTGTATTAGAAGTATATGTTGTTCCTCCGTCAGTACTGTATTTTACTTCAGCACCACTAGAAGGTACTGTAACTGTAACCGTTATTCCATGTGATTCTCCATCATATTGGCCACTGAAATTATTAGCATTAGCAGTTATAGGGTTGTTCGTAATACTTATTGTCCTAAAATCATGAACTGGTGTATATCCTGTGGCAGAAATTTCAAAATAAACTGTAATAGGCGAAGATGTTACATCTCTATATTTAGGGCTTTCGCTTTCTGTATAAGTAGCTCCTCCATTATTACTAAACTTAACAATCGCGCCACTTGGATCTGAAACTTGTACTGTAACACCATGTAATTCTCCATCCCACGCACCATTATATCCTGTTGCAGTATATTGAATTGTTAGTGGATTAACTGTTCCTGTTCCCGTTTGAGTAGTAATGGTGTAATTTCCTGTGGTAACAGCACCAGTTGATGTTCTCTTAATTACAGCAGTTGGAGTTAAGGTAACCTGACCTACTCCAGCAGTAGTTGGAGATAATGTTACTGTTACTGTCTCGTTTGGAGCTAAACCATCTCCTGTATTAACAACAGTAAATTTTGTATTATCAAAATCTTCACCATAATTAATCGTTTGATTATTTGCTTTTATAGTAATCGTTCGTTTGTTAATCGTAATATTAACTGAGTTAGACTCTGCCGAAGTAGTATAGTTTGAGTTTGGTGCAAGAATTCTTGCCTTAACATTCGTTGTTCCTACATCAAGTCTTGTTGGTACATCTGTGCTCCACGCACTCCATGTTGATGAAGTGCTCTCTTTATATGAATACTGAACTGTTCCAACTGGAACCGAACTTGGACCAGTAACTGTATAAGTTGCATTTTTATATGTTCCACTAGAACCTGTTATAGTAGGTTTAGATATAGTTGCTGGATTAACGGTAATAGTTCCTGTTTGAAGTGTAATTGTGTAGTTAGAAGTCGTTACAGTAGTATTGTCTGATGTTTTCTTAATTACAGCACTATTTTCAGTTAATGTAAGTGTTCCTGTCCCAACATTTGTGATACTAGATGTTGGTCCTCCAATTGAAGTAAGGCTTTCACCTGTAATTAGTCCTGTAACTGTTACCGCTCCCGTACCAGTTGTAATTGGTAAAGGATTTGCGTAAGTTACGGTTTGGTTATTTGCTTTAATTGTTAATCCTTTTGGATTAATTGTTACTGTTTTACTTCCAGTAACTGTTGTATAACCTGTTTTGGTTATTTGAAAATAAACTGTATATGTTCCTGCGTCAGTATATGTAGGACTAGCATTTAAATTATATGTACCAGAAGCAGTTTTTCTATATTTAATTGTTGCCCCCGATGTGTTACATGACACTGAAATACCATGTTCAGCGCCATCATATGTCCCAGTATAGTCGTTAGCTGTATATGAAAGAGTTAATGGATTAATTGTTCCACCATCTACAAGCGGTGCATATGTTATCGAGTAATTATCTGTTGTGTTTGCACCACCACTTATTTTAGAAATGGTAGCATTACTTGGAGTAAGAGTCGTTGTTCCAACTGCAGCTGAATCAGCTGTTATTGTTATTGCTGACACCTTCTCTCCTGTAGCTAATCCACTTCCTGAAATTGCAACTTTTGATGTATCACTACTAAAGCTTCCACCAAAGTCAATTGTTTGTGCAATTGGCGTAATCGTAATTGTTCGAGGTGTAACTTCAACATCAACGTCATTTGAAGGTGGAGAATCATCATGTGATTCATCGCCTACCAAGAATGCTCTAATCTTTATTGTTCCAACATTTGTAATACTTGGTATGGTTTCACTCCATTCACTCCATGTTGTACCATCATCTTCACTGTATATGTACATAAGTGTACCAATTGAGCCTGCACTAACTTGTGGACTATGCGCCTGCCCATCGTACATACTTGAAGAACCTGTAAGTGTTGGTGCTGTTAATGCTGGTTTTATGATCGTCAAAAGTCCTGTGCCATAAGTTATATTATAATTGCTTGTTCTATTTTCACTACCATTTCTTATTTGAACATCTATAACATTTATATCTTTAGTAAGTGGCGTTCCATTATCTTGTGCCTCAAGTTCAACACTGTATAAAGTATCCCCCGTAGCAAGTCCATCACCACTTATAGTTACCTGCGAAGTTGCAGACGACATACTTCCGCCATAATTGATTGTCTGATTTTTAGGTGTTACTGTTATATTTCTCGGAGTAATTTTCCATGTAACTTCCCTATAACCATTTGTTCCATCTTCCCAACGTTTATAACGTTCTCCATTACTTGCTGCCTTAGGAGAAATGAATATAGAGTATGTCCCCACATTAGTTGCACTTGTAACGCTATCGGATCGCACTGTAAAGTCACTCGAAATACTTACCGTTTGTTCACTACCATTATATTTTTTATCCTCAATAGTAGGAAGTTCTAGCGGATCATATACGTAAAAATTCGTAAGAATGGAAGTTGCTGAATCTCCTCTAACATTTATGCAAGTAAATACAATAGTTGAAGGTTGCCCTGGTGGTGTATATGCAGAAAGTGCCGTAACAGTAACATCTAAATATCTTTTATTAGACCCAACTGTAATATTCGAAAATTCAACATAATTATTTGGCAATTCCGTATGACTTACCCCATTAACGTACCAAGGTACTTTATTTTCTGTTATTTGTATTCTATATTTTCTAGTTGCTCCAACAGGAATGTACGCACTTTGTCCATCCTCTAACAAAATTGCACCCTCAGGCATAGGCGTTGTAGGAGCAGGTGTTGGAGTTGGTTGCTCACCATACTCTAGCACAACATGTCCATTAGGATAATGAGTGGTTGTGTTTTTCGATGTTGTCGTGTAGCCTGAGGCATTCTCACCTCTTAATCCCATATATGCAAAATCATATTTAGTTGTTTGGAATGCCCCTTTTATTCCAAAAGTCGATGTATTCATTCTCTTTAAGACAACTTGCGAACCTCCTGAAGATAAGGCATCACTCCATGTATCTAGGTTATTCCAATCAAGATTAACTGTAAAAGTGGTTCCAGCAGTATAATTAGAAAATTGTGTACTCGTACTCTGCCCTGCAACAAGAGCTACAACCTCGCCTGCGGATCCACCACCATAAGTTACTCTTCCGAATTGTAACCATGTTGCTGTTGATATATTGGTATTATATTTAACAACATATGCCCTCTTATTACCGGAAGGTATACTATCAACAAATTCTAGATACCTTCCACCTATATTAGAAGAAGATGTTGTTTGTCCCCAAATTTTAACCGTAACATTTCTATCGCTAGTACCATATGAATTGTCAACAACTATATATTGTACATTATCAGAATCTGGTTCCACTGGTTTTGGAACAACACCAGATGGTATAGGTGTAGGTGAAGGTGTAGGTGTTGCTGTTTGACCAGGTATTAAAGTTGGAGTCGGTGTTGGTGTTGGTGTTGTGCTTTGTATTTTATACTTTTGTTCATAACCACATACTGAACATGTTCTAACATTATATCCATTTACAACATGCCAAGAACCAAAGCTGTGAGCTGAAAACGTCCCTGATTGTTGATATCCGCACCATTTACATGCATGCCAGTGGCCTTCAGAATTCTTTGACCACGATGTTAAATAGTAATGGGCCTGAAACGAAACGCTTATATCATCACATTTACAATAAACTTGGTGACCCGTACTATTAGGATTATGATATGTGAAACCAACTGTACACGCATAGTGGTGGGCATTACCATACTGGTTATCTGTTCCTGCGCAGGCAGCACATCTAGCATATGCTTCTTTAGATGTCGCCATAGAAAACATGAGCAGTATTATTCCCCACAAAAATTTATTTGAAAGAAGTCTCTTTATAATTCCAACTTCTTTGTTATTAACCTCTTTATACATAATGAAGGCCTCCTTATACGTCTTCAATAAAATCAATCTATCAATAAAACCTATTAATTGCATAATAAGCTTATTATCCTAATACATTTTACAATACTTCTTATATAAATACACAATTGTAACAAAATTGTAAGATAAAATCGCGATTTTTCTTAAGGAAGCAAGGTTTTTGTTGACTTTTTTATAAAGGTAAAATAAATTATTTATAATTAAGGGGTGAATTTATATGGAAAAGATTAAAATTGGTATATGCGGCTACGGAAACCTAGGAAAAGGCATTGAAAACGAAATAAATAAATCTTTAGATATGGAACTAGTTGCAGTTTTTACGAAAAGAGAACCTGACAAGTTAACCATAAATTCTTCGGCAAAGGTAGTAAATGTTACGGAAATAGCAAAATGGAAAGATAAAATTGATGTCATGATTATGTGTGGAGGCTCAGCAACAGACTTGCCTATTCAAGTGCCAGAATTTGCTAAATTTTTTAATACAGTTGATAGTTTTGATACACATAAAAAAATACCTGAATACTTTGAGACAGTTGATAAAGTTGCAAAAGAAAATAATCATGTTTCGATTATTTCTATTGGTTGGGATCCAGGTTTATTCTCGCTTATGAGACTATATTCTAACTCTATTCTTCAAGATGGAAGCACCTATACATTTTGGGGAAAAGGCGTGAGTCAAGGCCATTCAGACGCTATTAGAAGAATTGCAGGTGTAAAAAATGCCGTACAGTATACAATTCCAAATGATGAAGCAATAAAGAAAGTTCGAGCTGGTGAAGCCCCTACTCTTACGACACGCGAAAAACATTTTAGAGAGTGTTTTGTTGTTTTAGAAGATGGTGCTAACAAAGAAGAAATTGAAAAACAAATAAAAGAAATGCCAAATTATTTTGATGAATACGATACAACGGTTCATTTTATTTTTGAAGAAGAACTTAAAGAAAACCATAATAGACTTCCACATGGTGGATTTGTAATTCATTCTGGAAATACTGGCGATAATAACTCTCATGTTATGGAGTTTTCATTAAAGCTTGATTCAAATCCAGAATTTACTTCATCTGTCTTAATTGCTTACGCAAGAGCAAATTATAGGTTACAAAAATTAAAAGACTATGGTGCAAAAACTATTTTTGATATCCCACCAAAAATGCTTTCAAATGAAAGCGATGATGAATTAAGAAAAAAACTATTATAGCGTGAAAAAATAAGGTCACCAGGTTTTTGGGGACACGACAGTTAGACCTGCTCACATGGTCTAACTGTCGTGTCCCCATTGACCTGGTGATCGAAAAATTTATTAACTACATTTTGATTATTTTTTCCCATGGTAAATCTGGCTTTCCAAAATGACCATAGTTTGTTGTCTTTTTATAAATAGGTTTTCTTAAATCTAAATATTCTATTATTCCCGTCGGAGTAAGGTTAAAAGTCTCTTTGATTTTTATAATTATTTCTTCTTCTGGAATAGTATTAGTTCCAAAAGTATCTACAAAAATTGATGTTGGCTTTGCAACTCCAATTGCATATGAAAGCTGGATTTCACACTTTTTAGCGTATCCATTTGCAACAATATTTTTTGCAATATGTCTTGCCATATAGGTTGCTGACCTATCAACTTTTGTTGGGTCTTTGCCAGAAAATGCACCACCTCCATGATGTGCAACTCCTCCATAAGTATCGACGATAATCTTACGGCCAGTAAGTCCGCTATCACCCTTTGGACCAGCTATAACAAATCTTCCTGTTGCATTAATAAATATTTTTGTCTTGTTATCTAAGTAATCTTTTGGAATAACCGCATCAATAACTTTTTCTTTTATCTCTCTTCTTAACTCTTCTATATTCTTATCATCTCTGTGCTGTGTTGAAACAACAATTGCATCTATCCTTTTAATTTTTCCATCTTCAAATTCTGCTGTTACCTGCGTTTTTCCATCTGGACCTATTCCGCTTATTTCATTGTTCTTTCTAGCTTCAGTAAGTCTTTTTGATAGCTTATGAGCATAATATATGGTAATTGGCATATACTCTTCGGTTTCGTCAGTTGCATAACCAAACATGATGCCTTGGTCTCCTGCACCACCTGATGAAATCTCTTCACCATTTTTATCTTCAAAAGATTTATCTACGCCCATACTTATATCACTTGATTGCTTCGAAATAGATAATTCGATTTTGCATGTTTTATAATCTATATCTGCATCACCAAAATATCCGATTTCTTTAATTGCGTCTCTAACTATTTTTTCTATCTCATCATTTGAAAAATTAGCACTTGATGTAACTTCTCCGGTAACAAAAATTATTCCTTTTCCTGCAACTGTTTCTATTGCCACTCTAGAAAACGGATCTTTCTCAATATATGCATCAAGAATGCTATCCGAAATGAAATCGCAAAGTTTATCTGGATGTCCCTCGGTAACACTTTCCGACGTAAAAAATGTATTCATATTAAACCTCCTACACTATTGTGCCTTGAAATAATAGCACATATAGAGCAAATTTTCAATTAAATGCTTTTATTTGTTTTTTTATTATTTTATAATCTTTATGAGGAGATTTTTATGGAAAATATAATTCGAGTTAAAGATATAAAAGAAATAGAAAACACTGATTTGCCAGATAACGCAGTGATAATTCAATTAGACAATGATTATAAGCACATAAAAAAAGAATTTAGAAAAAAGATTCCAGAAGCAGTCAAAAGCAATCTGCCAATAATTCTAGTAGAAAATGACTCAACATATACTTCGGAATTTGAAAAGTGTATTCATGCACTATCTATTAAAGATAAAAAAGAACGTATTACATATATATACGAAAATGTTTGCGACTATTTAGATTCGCAATTTTCAAATTGCAATTTGTGCCAATTTAAAGATAATAAATGCTTGGCAAATAGAGAAATACATAATTTTGACTCAATGGGATGTTGTCATCTTTTTGACTCATATAGTATTTTTAGCATTTCGATTCGTCCAAAAGAATATGATGTATGTCCATATTTAAAAAACAAAAGTTGTAGCACGCAAAACATTTCTTGCAAATTATTTACATGTAGGTATTTGAGAAAAAAAGGTATTTATTTTAACTATAGAAAAATGTTATTATTAACATTATTTCTAACCGAAAAACAATTAGATATTGCTAGATTTAACTACTTTAGAACGAAAGAAGAAATAATTAATAAATTACTTAAAAAGGATTATTCTCCATATATTTGGTGGCTATTCATTAGAGGCTACAAAATAAGATAATTAAAGAGACTTGAAATCTTCAAGTCTCTTGTTTTTTATTCAATAGGTCTTTGCTTTAGCCTCAAGTAGCCATACTCTTCCCAACGGTTATAGTCAAGATTTAGTCTAAATACTATTCTTGGTTTTTCACCTGCTCTGTTCTTATCTACTACGCATGCATAGTACCTTGTATTAAATACATCTGGCTTTTCAAAATCTTTAAAATGGTTCTGTGACTCATCATCAACATCTAGTTCGTCACTTACTTCGTATTGATCATATGTTGAATTATTAATTTCTTTTATTAAGCAAAGATTATCTAATACTTCCTTAACTGTTCTTGATGTTGCGATATCATTAATATTCATGCTTAAAGGTGGTGTTGAACTTTCTGCAAGCTGTAAGGTTGAGCCAATAAATACTTCAAACTTTTGAGCTATTGTAGAAAGAACCGTTGCCGTCTTTTTAATTTCTTCAACATTACCAATGTTATCAATATCAGTTTTCAAAGTATCATAGAAGAAATACTCCATTCCCTCTTTGTAGTAATAGTCCATGATAATATCTCTAAGTTCGTCATTCGTATGGTCTGATGTATAAACCATATAAATAGAGTTATTGATTTGCGTTTCAACCCAATCCGTAACTTTTACTGTACTTTTAAATTCTTCTGAATATTTTTCCAATCTTTTAATAAAATCTTTTCTAGATTCATCTTCTTTTTGAATTATAAAACCGTCTTCATCAACTTCAACTTGGTCTTTTTTATCTTCATCAACTCTAAATTTCATTGCAAGAAGTTCTGCCTCTTTTTTGTGAAGTTTTTGACCATGAATTGCTTGAATTTCAGGAGTATTAACAATTGTTGTAATTAAACATAGTTTCATTTTATCTTCCGTCATTTCGTTTGATATTAGCAAAACTTTTTTATGTTCAACAAACGCGATATGACACAAAAGCGAAACTACAAAACGTGATTTACCTGAGTTAGATGGCATAGCAAATGCAGCCGTCTCACCCTTTCTAAAACCCTTAAATGTTTTTGATAAAATTGGATATGGAAGTGAAATTCCAGTCGTTAGGTTGTTGTCACCTGTTAGCAAGAAGTCAGTAACATACTCACTCATTACTGATTCTTTAATACTACTTAAGAAATCCAAATTGTTAATTCTACTTTGAATTTCGGCAATAGTCATGTCTTCATAACGAGCATAATGCCTAATCTGAAGTATCTTTTTTTGAATTACTTCGGTTGGAGCAACTTTATATGCTTTTTTTAGCAAAAATAGCTTTTTTATTTTAACGAAAGTGTCTTCGATATTAGCACCAGATTTTTGAGCATATTGCTTACAAGTATCAATATGCATTTGCGTATCGTCTCTAACTTTTGGGAAAGAGAACGGACTCTTAACAGACTCAGCAACGTAAGCCTGGCCTTCCCTAAAGATAACAAGCTTATATACATCTAGTAAATTTGGCACGCTGAAACAACACTCTGAATTTTCAAGGTAGTACCTTGAAATAGACTTTGGATTTATATGCATTAAACCACAATAGATAACCTCTAATTCCTTGTCTACCAGGTCATCCGGGTATTTAAACGTATCTTCTTTTGTAGCCATTTTATCTCCTCTTTTGTTATTATTTGATATCATTTTATCATTACTAAAATTGCATTTCAAGACAAGGTTTTTGGGGACACGACAGTTAGACCTGCTCACCAGGTTTTTGGGGACACGACGGTCACACCTGCTCACCAGGTTTTTGGGGACACGACAGTTAGACCTGCTTACCAGTTTTTTGGGGACAGGTCACCCCCCAACTTTTGAACAAAAACACTTGATTTTTCCTGCATATTATGTTAACATAATGGTTGGTAATAGTGTATCCCAATAAATCGACCGAGCTTGTAAGCTCAAAAGGAGGATGTACGCATGATCAGGAGTTCCAAGCGATTCAATTCTCTGGTAAACAACCTTGCCTTTTTCTGGAACATGGATCGTGAAGAATGCTGGGCTGTTGCTTCCCGGATGGGATGGAAAATGTCTCTTCAGAATGGCTCGGAAGTATGGACAGCCATCCGTCTGAATGGAACGACCCTGGTAGTGGCTCAGTATCTCGGCGAGAATGCCGATATGGAATGGATTTTCAACGAGATTCCTCTCCGGAGGTAAAATTATCCTCAGAACACAAAAAAGCACCCGAAAGGGTGCTTTTTTTGATTATATTTGCTAATCTTAGTTTCCCTGACCTGTCCCCGAAAACCTGGTGAGCAGGTGTGACCGTCGTGTCCCCAAAAACCTGGTAAGCAGGTGTGACCGTCGTGTCCCCAAAAACCTTAACCGTCGTGTCCCCAAAAACCTGGTTAGCAGACTTTTAGAGATACTTTAATCTTCTCTCCATTTATATCTAATTCTGTACCAGCATTTTCTTTTTGTTCTACTTTATCTGCTAAAGTTTCATCTGCTATTTGCTCTTTGTTCTTTTCTATTATTTCTTCTAATTTATCATTGCCACAATAGTACATTTCGATATGATTTTGAACTTCAAATCCGGAATCTTTTCTTAGATTTTGTATCTTAGAGATATACTCTCTTACAAATCCTTCTTCGATTAATTCATCATTTAATTCAACGTCTAGAACTACTGTTAAATCGCCACCTTGTGCAGATACATACTTATCTGATTTTGTTGTTTCAACAAGCATGTCTTCTTCAAGAAGTTCATATTTTGTTCCGTCTAATTCTATTACAACTTTACCATTTGCATTTAGTTCGGCAACGAATTTTGTTCCGTCTGTTTCATTTAAATATGTTCTTAATTTTTGTAAATCTTTTCCAAATTTTGGTCCACATGTCTTTAGATTTGGTTTAACATTATACGATACAAACTTACCAGCATCTTCAGTAAATTCAACTTCTTTAACGTTTAATTCTTCTTTTATGATGTAATAATATCCTTCATCTAAATGTCTCTTTGTTCCAACATATGCCTTAGATAGAACTTGTCTATTTTTCATATTTGAAACATTTCTACATGTTCTTCCAAGAGTAACTATGTCTAATACTAGGTCCATGTTTTGCTCAAGTTTTGCATCTATGAAGCTTTCCTCAACAGCTGGGAAGTCGCATAGATGGATACTTTCTGGTGCATTTTTATCAAAGTTTACAACTAAGTTTTGATAGATTTGTTCTGTCATAAATGGTACAAATGGTGCGCATACTTTAGATAATGTAACTAATGTTGTGTATAGAGTCATATATGCATTTATCTTATCTTGTTCCATTCCCTTTGCCCAGAATCTATCTCTTGAACGTCTTACGTACCAGTTTGATAGCTCATCTGTAAAGTCTTGGATTGCTCTTGCAGACTCTGTTATCTTGTATTCCATCATGTTGCTATCTACAAATTTAACTAAGCTATTTAGTTTTGATAAAACCCATTTATCCATTTGTGAAAGCTTATCATACTCAAGCTTATATTCCATTGGATTAAAGTTATCTATATCGGCATATAATACATAGAAAGCATAAGTATTCCAGAATGTTCCTATGAATTTTCTTTGATATTCAGAAACAGCATCATCATAAAATCTTGTTGGAAGCCATGGTGATGAAGAAGCTGCAAAATACCAACGTACAGCATCAGCGCCTTGCTTATCTAATACTGACCAAGGGTCTACTACATTGCCCTTGTGTTTACTCATCTTAAGTCCATCTTTATCTTGAACGTGTCCTAATACTAAGCAATTTTCAAAAGGTGATTTATCGAATAGAAGTGTAGATATTGCCATAAGTGTATAGAACCATCCTCTTGTTTGGTCGATAGCTTCAGATATAAATTGAGCAGGAAAATGCTTTTCAAATAATTCTTTATTTTCAAATGGATAGTGATATTGTGCAAATGGCATTGAACCAGAATCAAACCAACAGTCTATAACGTATGGTACTCTGTTCATTGTCTTTCCACATTTTTCGCACTTAATGTGAACTTCGTCTATGTATGGTTTATGAAGTTCTATATCGTCTGGAACATTATCACCAAGTTTTTTAAGTTCTTCTATTGAACCTATAACGTGGTGATGACCACATTCGCACTCCCATACTGGAAGTGGTGTTCCCCAGTATCTAGAACGAGATAGACCCCAGTCTATGACGTTTTCTAGAAAGTTTCCAAATCTTCCCTCTTTGATATTGTCTGGCATCCAATTTACAGTGTTGTTGTTTTTAACTAGTCTATCGCGAAGTGAAGACATCTTTATAAACCATGTATCGATTGCATAGTATAGAAGTGGTGTATCACATCTCCAGCAGAATGGATATGAGTGCTCAAATGGGATTGCTTCGAATAAAAGACCTCTTTCTTCTAAGTCTTTTAATACAAGCTTATCAGCATCTTTTACAAAAGTTCCAGCCCACTCTCCCGTTTCTTTTGTAAAGTTTCCTTGTTCATCAACTAATTGTATAAATGGCAAATCATTTTCTCTACCAACTCTAGCATCATCTTCACCAAATGCAGGAGCTATATGAACAATACCCGTACCGTCTGTAAGTGTAACATAGTTATCAGCAACTACATACCATGCTCTTCCCTCTACTGTGTCTTTAACGAATGGATATAAAGGTTCATAGTCTGTTTGACATAGTTCTGTACCTACACATTTTCTAACAACTTCATATTTTCCTTTTAAAACAGAAGAAGCAAGTGCCTCAGCCAAGATGTATTTAGTACCATCTTCCATTTTGCATACAGCGTACATTTCATTTGGATTTACGCAAAGTGCTGTATTTGATGGAAGTGTCCAAGGTGTAGTTGTCCATGCTAAGATGTATGTATTTTCCTCATTTTTAACTTTAAATCTAGCTATACATGATGTTTCTTTAACATCTTTATACCCTTGTGCTACTTCATGAGAAGAAAGTGATGTTCCGCAGCGTGGACAATATGGTACAACTTTATGACCTTTATATAATAAACCTTTATCATTTATTGTCTTTAATGCCCACCAAACTGATTCGATATAATTGTTTTCATAAGTTACATATGGATTGTCCATATCTGCCCAGAATCCAACTCTATCTGACATTTCTTCCCATTCGTGTTTATACTTCCAAACGCTTTCTTTACATTGTTTTATAAATGGCTCAACACCATATTTTTCAATTTGAGGTTTTCCATTTATACCTAGTGCTTTTTCAACTTCTAGTTCTACTGGAAGACCATGTGTATCCCAACCTGCCTTTCTAGGAACTTCATAGCCTTTCATGGTCATAAACCTTGGAACAACGTCTTTAAATACACGTGTTTCGATGTGGCCTATATGTGGCTTTCCATTAGCTGTTGGAGGGCCATCATAAAACATAAATGTTTTATGCCCTTCTCTTGTTTTCATACTTTTTTGGAAGATATCATTTTTCTTCCAAAACTCGATGATTTCTTTTTCTCTGTCAACAAAGTTAAGTTCTGTTGAAACTTTTTTGTACAAACTCATCTTTTTATATCTCCTTTCATGCAATTTGTGTGAAAATCACCTTTCTACTTCGTCATTACGGTCGTCTGCGGTCCTCGACGTATATCATACGACTGCGGTCCTCGCTCCCTAATTCCTTGTATAAAGGCAATTTTGACACAAATTGAAATAATAATTAAAAACTTTTTATGTCGCTGCAAATCAAAACTATCGCCATTTTTCATGCAAATCAATAACAAAAAACGTCCTAGACTATAATTAGTCTAGGACGAAATTATCTTAAATTCGCTATACCACCTACATACTAACATATGCGTTCCATGTAACGTTGGACAGACGTTGAAAGTTTGCGTAAAGCTTACTTTCAAAACTCCAAGGTGATATCTTTATTCTTACTTAACTACTGGGCTTTCACCATCCCCAACTCGCTAAAAGTATGTTCAAAATAAAGCATGTCCTCTTCAATGTTTTTATTAAACTAGGCACATTATAGCACTTTTTTTAGTAGAAATCAACCATAATTTCTTAGAAAAATAACTTTTTATAGCCAAACTGTATATAAGAAATTAGCTTTCTTCAGGCTTATAAGGCTAAAATATAATGAGCTATTTCGTCAATTCTAACATAATCCTTCCCTTTTTGCTCAAAATACTGCTCTACTCTGTTTTTATTAGTTTTAAGACTATTAAATTTATCCTCTATCTCGTGAAGTCCATCATTATACAATAACTTGGCCTTTTCAATTAGAGTATTATCTCCGCTATAATTGCTCTTATTTATTATTTCGATTCCACATTTTAATGTTTCTAAATCCGTATTATAGTAGTTACTGTTTCTTTCGATTTGAGAAACTTTTTCTCGAAGATTATTCATAGCATAAACCAAATATATGTCATCTGAACAGTACTTCAAAAGCTCCCTAATTGCATATTCCTGCCAATGATCTGCATACGTTTCAAAATTATTGGTAATATAATAATTCATAGCTTTTTTGGCACTTTCTAAAAACTGCTCTTCCTCAGTTATTTCATAAGCCATACAAAGTGCTATTACAGCTTCTCCTTCATAGTACACAATCCTATCTTGATCTTTTAAGGTTTTCCACTCCGCCCAGTATATTTGATTAAACTTTCCATCAAGTCGTTGCATCGAAATAATGCCACTTGCAAGCTTTTTAATTATTTCTTGATACTGTGTATCACCGTATGCTTTCTGATATTCACACATTAAGACTGTTGCTAATGCGCAATCACCAACTATTATTTCTTCAGAATCTGATGAGATAATATATGCATGGTCTTCTTCATCATATATTAAATTATTTAATATATGTCTTATTCCTTTTTCAATTATTTTTCTTTGACTAGAAAGCTTCTTATCGTCATTTTCATACCCTTTTAATAACGCAAAATACGATAGCGAATGTCTTAGAATATCATAGTCATCCAGTCTTTTTGTATCATCAAAATAAGAAATGTACTTAAAGCTACCATCCTCTAGAATCTTACTTTCCAAATATTGAACAAAATCATTTTTAATATCAATTTTAGAATATTCTTTCTGGTGATTATTTGTAACTAAAATGCATACACCAATTAAAGCAAGACAAATAATTGAAGCAAAGATTATAATTATTTTTTTCATGGATTAAATTCACCTTTTTAGTATATATGACTGTGGACGCCATAATGGCGTCCACAAGTTTTTTATTAATATTTTAGAACATCTATTACTTCATTGTCATAGTTCGTAATAACTATTCCTGATTCTCTTTGCTCTCCATTGTTTGTTACTCTTGCATGATATTGTATTTCTATGTTGTCATTATCACGTGGAGATGCATAGATATAGTATTCTAACTTTTGACCATCTTTTCCACCTTGCCATGCATGTGTTGTTGAAATGGTGTCAATAAATGCCATATTATTTGGAACAACATCTTGAAGGATATATCCTTTTTCTCCTCCTAATTCTATGAGTTTGTTTCTGTTAATAGTAATTGTAATCGTTACAACTTCTCCTTCTTTAGGATTCTTTGTGCTGTATGATTTAGTAACAATTCCATGATCTTCATATTTTGAAATGTCAAGAGGCTTATAATCTTCTAACATAACTTTTATGTTGTCTGATAGTTCCTTAACTGAATACGTCGATCTATTAGAAACATTTTTCTCTGTAAATCCGATGTTGTTAATCTTAATATTCTCGTCTTTTCCATCAATATTTAATACAAGTTTTCCTTCAGCAAAATGTCTAGAAATCTCATTTTGAAGGTAATACAAGTTGATGTAGTTTCTAATCTCAGGCAATGCGTTCTTGCTTAATAAATTCTTGTAATATGTCTCTCTGTCTTCTGCATTTATTTTTATCGAAAGAGCTGTTAATAAAACATATTCCTTTTCATCTCTCTCCTGAATTGCTGGCTTTAGGCTATTGTATAGTGCATTAGCTTCGTCAAAATCGCCTAATTCAGCCAAACCTAATGCAACATATAAAACTTGTTCTTTTGTATATTTTCCTTCTTCACCCTCTGTTATATCTTTGTATACTTCCTTCAAATTCTTAAGAACAGGTTTACCCACAGCTGCTCTTGCCCACAAAGCCGCTTCTGGTCCCTTATTAAATAAAATTTTATCAAATGCAGTTTCATAGTATCCATCAATTGTACCTATAGCAAAGTTCCTCAATGCTAAATCATAATCATATCCAGAATTATTCATAAGCATAAATAGAGTATCAGTCTCATATGATGTTGTTACTCTTTCACTAGTATTTCCTCTTCGTAAACCTTGATATAAATCCCACGCAGCCTTTCCTATTATTTTGCTATCATTTCTTTCTCCGTTGAATCTTATATCCATTAATGAAAACAACAAGCCTATGTTTCTTTCAACATCTTTATTTAGAACGTATAATCTACTATTAGGAGAAACAACTTTAATTTCAGTTCCTGGATTTAAAGATAATGATTCTCTAGTAAAGATTTCCAACATATTTTTCTTAACTTCAAACGTCTCAACAAGTGTATCTTCCAGATTATTCAAAGTTCCTGAAACTTTTATCTTATAGTTTCCTTCCTTAAGTCCTTCTTTAACCTTATAGCTTGTTACCTTTCCAACGGTTGTAGCTATTTCCCCACTCTCAATCACAGTATTATCTTTGTCTAAAATAGCAACTTTTACAGATGTATTTTGACCCGTATATTTTTTGCCAAGTGCTTTAACATTAAATGCAAATAACTCATCTTCTAAATATTTATCTTTATGTGAAAGAGAAACGTAGTAGTCCTTACTAACTATTATCTTTGTAACTTTCTTATTTGCTCTATAGTCTTTAGAAATAGCTTGTGTCGTCATTGTCCATTCTGTAATGTTATCTGGCAATTTAACTTTTACAGTAGCCTCACCATTATTATCTGTTATGATATTTTCAAAATATGCAGTTGTTACAATATCATCTCTTATGCCAGAGCCGTCTCCTCCGCCTCCGCCGCCATCAGTTCTATCAAAATTAATAAATAGATGTGAAGAAAGCTCTCTAGCAGTAATTGAATAAGGATTAATTAACGCTCCTAAAATATTGTCATAGCTTGAACCATTTTCATCAATAAAAGCTGAATCTATAGCAGATAAATTAACTCCACTAGATACTCCTTTGCCATCATGAGAAGTTTTAACTTTGATTATAGCCTCCTCACCAGGCTTATATTTTTCCTTGTTCATGCTAATATCAATATCAAGTTTCAAATTCTCTTGATATGCTGCAATTCTACTGCCAAATCTGTACTTTTCTAGATAATTTGCATCATACCCATTGTATGAAAAATCAATAAGATTTGCACAATATATCTTTTCCCCATCATAAATTATTGGGTAGATTTCTATATTAGAACCAAACTGCTCTTCATATAAAAATCTTATAGGTTCTCCAATATATTTCTGTATTTTAGTTCCTTTTCCAGAAACTATAAATGTATAAATCTCTAAACCCTTATAATCGTCTTCACTTATTTCTTTTTCTTTTTCTATTGTATTGCCTTCCCAGCCACCTCTAAGAATTCCTTCTACAAGAGGCAACTCAATCTTATCGCCGTAATTAGCAAAATCATTTCTAATAGCGACATGATAGGTTGGTATTTCATTCTTTTTTGTAATTGACGGTTTTTCATTATTAACTGTGTCTTCATTGTCTTCATCATCATTATAATCATAAACCAAATATCTTGTATTACCAAAACTGTCTGCTAGAAGCTGTCTTCCATCATCCGTATTGATATATACATTAAACGAATAATACCTATAATCTGTTATTCCATCTGTCCAGTTATCTAAATTTAGTTCTACTTTTCCATTTTGAAGAGTTAGCTCAAATGTTTTATCATATTGCGAATCAGGAATGCTTCTATAAGAGTATACTTTTTCTTCTTTTTTAGTATATTCGTCATAGTAAGTTCTATACAAATACTTTTCTTCATGCATAGCTAAAGCTTTAACTGTAATAGTATCTTTTCCAGGAATTCCATGGTTTTTAACATCAAATTCATTTATACATAGAGTATATTTATTAGTCTTTCTATCGAAAGTCAATTTATAAATCTCAGCATCATTTTTGTATGGAAAAACACTATATGATAAGTACTTACTTCCTCCATCCAAAAGTGAATTATCATACCTCACTTCAACATGATTAGAATATATTTGATCCTGATAATTTCCTGCATTAAATGTAACTTTCCCATATCCCACTCCAGTTTCATCAGTCACTATATTTTCTGCTTTAGCATTTACATAATTATCTGAATTTCCAATATTGCCTACATTAAAACTTGTTTTTCCAAGTGGAACTCCGTCAAACGTGTTTGCGGTAACTTTTACTTCTGTAGATTCTCCAATTAAGAATACTCTACCTTCTTGTTCAACATTTATTGCATATGCACTTTTTGTATAATCTAAAATATTGCTATATGTGCTCGCTGAATAGATACCATTAATACTTAGCTCAGCCCTAATATCTGTTCCAGAGTTAACACTATCAAGTTTATATTCATATTTAAAACAGCCTAATTCATTTAAAGCAAGTTTATCTTCCTTAACAAGAACTCCATCATTATAAATACTTATAACGGCTTGTTTCACATCATAAACTCTATTTCTTGCAAAACCCCAGTAGCAAACCGTTTCACCAACTTTATATACTGGTCTATCCGAATAGATGTATCCATTGTTATGTCTAGAATATACTGCAGTGTCATAGTCATAATTCGAAACATATGCATAATCACCATTTTCAGTATAATAAATATCATCCCATGAACTATTTCTATAATCTAAGCTTCCTGTAGCATCAAACACTATAGGTGTTGAAGTCTTAAATTCAACATAGTTAAATTCTTCATCATAATCAGCAGTAGCTTTTTTGGCATCAATAATGTATAAAGTACCATCCGAGTTAGTTTTTCCAACATTAGTATTGTTAAAAAATACATCAACTACGTTATTAGAATTATCCTTGTTTTTGTAAAGAGCTATAGCTTCTCCAGTATTTAAGAAATTAATTGTACATAAATCATCATTTATTTGGAAAGGACGAATCTCATATTGATCATTTAATCTAATTAATGCTAAATAATAACCTGAACTATTTGAGCTAAAATTAGAGTCTATTTGAAATTCCATATCATACGGATAATCAATTGTTTTGATATCTAGAGCACTTTGCTCAAGCAACTTTTTCTCGGTTACAACCTTATAATGACTGTTTTCAAATAGTTCTTTTGCATAATTAACATTAGTGTTAATGTTTCTTAGAACATTGATATATTCTTTTGTTCCTTCTATCTCAAATATCCTAAAAGAGTTTTCTTTTATAGGAATTTCTGTAATATCTTCATTTCTATGAACACTTACGTACAAAATAAATGAAACATCCTCTTTGGTGTTAAATACATTTTCTGAGTATAAAACGATGTCATTGATATAAGAGGTTTCTTTAGATTTTATAGCTGTGAATGTTAGTTCAAAATCTTGTTCTAAAGAATTTCCATATATATCAGAGATTCCCTTTTTCACTTTAATTGTATATTTTTCATTTTCTTTAAAGTTTTCATCAGGATGTCTGAATAGGAATGTTTCGTTATATCTATTTTCCCAATACCCATTTATAGGCGGCGTAATAGAAAAGTAGTCATTAATCGTAGATGAATCAGTATTTAGTGTTCCATTGAATCTAATTTCTGGAACTTCACTAAGTTCTAAATATAATCCGTTATTTGGATGAGTATTTTCAACTTTAAATGTCTTTTTGGTTTGAAATGCCCATTTTTTCGTGCCATTAGTTGTTTGTTCAACAACATTATATACATTTCCTTCTGCCAATTGATTCTCTACTTTTAATTTGTACGAAGAAGGACTCTCTTTTATAACCGTAGTCTCCACTTTTGAAGAACTAGAAAATCCTGCACTTTCTACCTTAAAAGAATTCTTTACATAGTTTTCAGGTACATCATCAGCAAATTTAATATTAAACACAACTTCATTTGTTGGAATAAAATCGTCTTTTTCTTTTTCACAAGTTACTCTAGCATCAGATAAATGTTCAAATGACATGTGTGAATCTTCATCCTCAGTCACTATTACATTAGTAGTAGGTGTTGGCGCAATTGAATTTCCTCCACTATTAGAATTCAAATTTCTAATAAAAAAGAAATATGAAGATGCCATAACTAAAACAATTACTAATAACAAAACTACAACTAAATTTCTGCTTTTCATAATAATCCTCCTATTATTAATTCTACTGTAAAGCTCTAATTTCATCTAAAGAAATATTAAATGAGTCTGCAATAAGCTCCGTTGATATTTGCCCTATTTCGCCTATTACTATTGAATTCCCAGCAAAATCTTCAACATAGATAGCTAACTGACTTTTTGCACTTGTTCCCTCTAAATCTGCTAGATAAGGATATTTTTCATTTAACTCAGTTAGTTGTTGATTTAGATTTGTTATTGCATTAATGTGAGCTTGAGAAGCATTATCAACATCTTCTTGTGTAACTACAATCCCATCAATTGGGTGCTCAGAGATCCATCTTGAATAATCTCCATTTTCATTTTCAATATCTGCTAACAACTTCTTTTTAGCATTTACAAACTCTGTAATTTCATTTTCTAAGTCATTTACTACGTCTTTCCCTTTACCATCCATCAAATAAAAATCAACTATTGTTCTAGATTCGTAGTCATCCCCTGCTTCCGCTTCTGCTTTGTTATTATTATATGTTTCTAAAGTTTTATACATTATTTCTTTTACGCCTGTTTCGTCATCCTTTATTATCATATTTGTATTTTCATTATAAAACTCATATTTAGGATTTATATCATCTATTTTAGTAACGTTGATATTTATTAGTGATTCCTTGCCCGTTGAGTCTTTAACGTATACTGTATAAAGTCCATTATTTTTAGCCAAAAGTGGATCACCATAATCAAATGATCTTCTAGGGTCCGAATCCGGTATTCGTTTCATTTCTTCCAAATTCTTAGGACCATGATCCCACTTAAAAGTCCATCTATCCCAATCTGTTCTACTTAAATCTCTTCTAGGCAAGACCACTCTAAGTTTTGCTTCAGTTACCCAAGAAAGAGGATTTCCTACAATTACTATTTCTTCTTCTTGAAATTCATAAGTGTCTTGGCCAGTAACAATATCTGGTGTTAATGTAAAGTATTTTCTAGCAATGCTGTCATTTTCTGATTTATATTCAATTCCACTCAAAACATAAACTTTTAAAGAGCCACCATTAACAAAGAATTTTTTTGTATAAATGTCATCATCAACGTCATGAATCCCATTGTAGTTCTTAAGTGATAATGCACCAAGCTGTGAAAAATCTATGAAATAATAATTTGAATCATCATACGTTGATAATTGGAATCTTAACTCTTCCTGATCATCGCCAATATAAGTTGATACATTATTTATATCAAGTTCAGAGCCATCCTTAGTTGGAAGTGTTCCTTTTTCTATATAATAATCTACAACCTTATCTTGAATAGCATTTAGATCATAAATAAAATTCATCATTTGTGTCTTTGATCTTGACATTGATAACTGGGATATTGAAGCAGCTGCCAGTATCAGTATAATTACTAAAGCAATTACAAGTACAATCATTGAATAGCCTTTGTTATTTTGTCCTTTTCTCATATGAATTCCCTCTCATTTTTATAGATTATAATATGCTTTATAAAGTTTGCGTGCCGTTTCTGGACTATCAACTCCCTCGGCATTTTTAATTGGTGCGAAGCATTCTTCCCTTTTATATCTTAAAACTCCAAGTTCAGGTAATCTATCAAAAGCATCAAATATGAATGTTTCAAATTTGTAGGCATTTGGACTATCTGGCTTTATCACATTTCCATGTTCATCTATAATGTCAGATTTTTTGTGTGCAACGTGATATGGTAATTCTTCTTTTGCTATGTCAGCAATCACACTAACATTAAATAAATTCATTAAAAGGTGTCCTTCCGAAAGAAGAAGTTCACCATTTTCTTTTTTGGCATATCTAAGCTCATCGGTAAGTTCTGTGTATTCAACAACAGATGGCTTTCCATCTTTAATGCAAAGGACTCCAACTTTTTCTTCTGGATTGGCTTTTATACAAGAAACAGAAGTAGCCAAAAGCTTATTTTTTATTGAATATCCTATCACTAAAGGGTCGACAACCTTAGCAAGTATATTATCTACGCCACAAATAAACACCCATTCAATCCCTTTTTCCTTAAACTGTTCTAAAATTCCATTTGAAACAAGCGCTTCAAATACTCCACCGTGGCCATTTGCCGCTTCTTTAATTAATCCATCTTCCTGAATTATAAGTTTTCCTTCTTCATCAAGCATCGGAAGTTCATTTTGACTAAAGAAAGTTTTTATTCCTTCTTCATAGTCAAAATAGTTATGTTCATAAAAGAATTCTATTGTTTCCATGTTATTATCTTTACTTGTCATTATATACCATGGAACAGCTACTCCATACTTTTTCTCAGCTTCCTTAAACTTATCTACAAACACTTCAAAAATCGTTTTGTGTGATTCTAATCCAAAATCGTATGTTCCCTTTGGACCTGTATGACCAAGTCGAGTTCCTTGCCCACCTGCCATCATAACAACTGCTAGTTTGCCACTTTTAATTGCTTCCGTGCCAATTTCAATGCACTCATTTTTTAGTTCTTCTGGCATGGTCTCAGCATCAGTTGCAGAAACAGGTTCAATTTTAAAATCTTTAAACTCTTTTTTTTCTTTTGTTAAATCATAAAGTTTTTTTGCGCCATCAAAATCAACGCATGAAACCTGATTTAGCAGCTTTGTTTTTCCTTTTTCATCTAGTCTTTCGTATAATTTAATAAGGTGGTCTTGGCCATATGATGTTACTTTCTTTTCAAATTCCTCATAGGTCATTTGATTCAACTCCTTTTAAATTAAAATTTGGAACATATTCTTCCTCATGTTCTCCGTAGCTCCTGAATAAAACCATTTTCAAATTCTTTTACTAGGTCTAAAACCATATCATATTCTCTTTTAGATATTTTTCGATTTATTATTTTATCCTCTTTAGCCTTATATGCCGGAAAATACTGTGCCATTATGCTTATATATGTATCTTTGGATAAATTATCTTTTATCCACTCCAAGATTTTTTTAGTTTGAATAATATTACCAGGCAATATTAGATGCCTAACGATAAGTCCTTTTGTCATTATTCCTTGTTCATTAAATTTTGGTTTTCCAACCTGCTTTTCCATTTCGATGATTGCTTTAGTAGCAACCTCAAAATAGTTTGGTGCTTTTGAATATTTTATAGCTATGTCATCATCAAAATACTTTAAGTCTGGCAAGTATATATCTACATATCCATTTAACATTTTGATTGTTTCTACACTATCATAACCATTTGTGTTATACACTATTGGCAATTTAAAACCATTTTCTCTAGCCTTTTTTATCGCTTCAATAATCATCGGAACATATGGTGTTGGTGAAACAAGATTTACATTGTGAACTCCTCTTTCTTGTTGTTCAATAAATATCTCTGCTAATCGTTCCACCGATATTTCTTTCCCAAATTGATTTGCACTTATCTCATAATTTTGACAAAAAATGCAAGATAAATTACAACCGGAAAAAAACACTGTTCCGGAGCCATTTGTTCCAGATATACATGGTTCTTCCCAAAAGTGTTTGGAGACAAGTGCAACTTTAGGGATATCTTTACACTTACATACTCCAATTTTTTTATTTCTATTTACTTTGCATTTAAAGCCACATAGTGTGCACTCTTCTAACATAATTAAAGAACACGCTTTCCATATAATTTAACATTTCTCTCAATAAGCTTAATCTTTTTACGCGACTGATGAAGTTGCTTTTTTAGTTTGCTTAGTTCTAATTTGTATTCTTTGTATTCTGATTTAACATGCTCCATTCTATTTTGCTTAGCAATAAGTGCGCTTGTGTTTTTTGTAACATCATATCCCGAAGGCAAATTATATCGCTTTAGCGTATTTTCTAGTTTCTTAGTGTATCCTTGATCATATATTTGCTTATATATATCATCAAGTTCTCTAAGTGTCATGATGTCTTCTTCAAGCTTATCTATTTCTCTTTTGTCATTAATTATTGTTTCTTCATATTGATCAACAATGTTTAGAAGTAAGTAATAAAGGTACTTAGAACCAAGTTTTCCTTTTTCTACATCATCTAACATTATGCCAACAGCTTTACTAGGTGACATTCCTTCCTTGTATTGCCTCTTTGCGGTTAATGCATCATAGATATCCGCAATTTCAATCAGTTTTGCTTCTTCTGGAATGTCTTTTCCTTTTAGGCCATCTGGATAGCCACTACCATCAAGTTTTTCATGATGACCTCTAACAGCCGGCGCTAAATACCTGAAATTTTCATATCTCATAACAATGTCATAACCATACGTAGTATGCATTTTCATAATTTCGTATTCATCTTCTGTAAGTCTATCTGGCTTTTGTAAGACTTGAGGTGGAATCATGATTTTACCAATATCATGCAAATATGCAGCAAGAATAAGACTCTTTGAGGTTTCTGCATCTAGTGATAATGTCTCACATATCATTGTAGTATATTTAACAACACCTAAAATATGGGCATTTGTAAAAATATCCAAACTACCCAAAGTCGCAATTTCAACTTTAATATCTTTATCTATTTCAGAAAAATTAACCGTATTTTGACCAAGTATATCTACTTTTCTTTTACCAAACATGGCTCCTCCTATTAAAGCTTGCTATTATCCACATATATATTACGTTATTTATGCATTTTTATCAATATTTTGGGCTAATTCTTAACATTTTTGAAAGAAATAAAAAGTTCACAAAAAAGACAAAAAAGACACATTTTTTCTTCACATACTATCAATATTATTATTCTTGTAACATAGGTAAGTTTATGCTACTAATTAATACATATCAACTGAACTATTTGAGGAGGTTTTTTTATGTCTTTTGATAATCATGATATTTATAACGAAATGGAACGAGGAACTGGCAGAAAAGTATTAGGAACAGTCTCAAAACTTGCAACAGGAGCCCTACTATTATGTGCTGGATTTGCTATTGGAAACATTTATAAAGTTTCTACGACACCACCAACAGTTGCAGAGCCTATTCAAAATAAAGCAATTATATCAACTGCTCTTGCCACTACTCCTACTCAAAGTGCATATAAAGGAGACTCTTTATCTATCAAAGAAATTGCTGCAATGAATTTAGATTCTGTTGTAGAAATAAAAATAGCTGCAACTGCAAAAAGTGCTTACTTTGGAACTTACACAACAACCGGCAGTGGAAGTGGTATTATCATTTCAGAAGATGGATATATCTTGACGAACAACCACGTAATAACTGGTGCAAGCAATATAAAAATAAAACTTCATGATGGAACCGAATACGATGCTAAAGTAGTTGGTTCCGACGCCAAGACCGATGTTGGGGTAATAAAGATTGAAGCTGAAGGTTTAAAGCCAGTTAAAATTGGAAATTCAAAACTTCTTTCTGTAGGAGATACAGCAGTAGTAATTGGAAACCCTCTAGGAGAACTTGGTGGAACAGTTACAAATGGTATTATTAGTGCTCTTGAACGTGAAATGAATATTGAAGGAACAAAGATGAACTTAATTCAAACAAACGCTGCTATAAACCCTGGAAATTCTGGTGGTGGAATGTTTAATAGCAATGGTGAACTTGTAGGCATCGTTGTTGCAAAATCTTCTGGGCTTAGCATTGAAGGCCTTGGATTTGCTATTCCAATAAATGATGTTGCAAATGTTATAAACGATATTTTACAACTTGGATATGTTAGCGGAAGACCTTATTTAGGTGTTGTCCTTTCTGACACTAAAGAAACTTCAGTTCCATATTCTGGCGGAAATTCAATTTTTGATTTCTTCTATGGAGATGGTAGTTCATACACTAGAACGTACTATGGTGCATATGTTAAGGAAGTAGAAGAAGATAGTGCTGCAGATGAAGCTGGAATTAAAGTAGATGACCAAATTATTTCAATCGATGGTGAAATGGTATCCTCTTCTTCAGACGTTTCAAATGCAATTGCTTCACACAAGATTGGTGATAAAGTAACTGTTGGAATAGTTAGAGATAACAAAATGCTTTCACTAAAAGCTACACTAAAAGAATATACTGGTTCTTACGAAGAAAAAGAAGAATCTAAGGAAGAGCAAAAAGAAAACAAAAAAGAAGATAGAAAATCATTTAAGGAATCTGAATAATCATAGTAAAAAAAGAGATGCTTTTATAAAAAGCATCTTTTTTTCTTTTATTTATTTGATTGGGTTATCCAATTCTTCTCTCATTTTTTGCTCAACTAGAGCTTTTTTCAATAACCTCTTACAAATTATACTACCAGTAAAAAAATAACTTAGAACAATAAGTGAAATAATCAAAAATGCAGAATAATTATTTATAATGCTAATATCGTGGTAATCATTTGGATTAACTCTAATATTAACCCTCTCACCGTAAATGATTTTGTCGCTTACTACCACCGAACTATAAGCTTTATCATCAATAGTATACACTAGCGTACAGTTATTAAAAATCCTTTCATGGCTATTATCATCATATTTACCACGAGGTATAAGCTTAAACTTTGAATATGCATAATCTGTCCTAGTACATATTGCCTCTGTCTCGATTTTATTATTTGATTTAACTATTTCCTTTGCTTGCAAAAATATGAATACGCTAGCAAATATAAAAACAGAAATCGTTATAATACCATAAAATCTATACTTTGACTTGTATGTTTTTATCTCCTCATCCATAGGTGTCCCCTTTAAACTATTTTATCCCCTAGCTCTTTTCCTGCAATTAGATGAAAATGTAAATGCATTACAGTTTGTCCTGCATCTTTCCCACAGTTACTAATTATTCTATAACCGTTCTCACTTACACCTTTTATTCTTGCAACTTCTTTTATAGCTTTAAATATTTCTTTTATATATTTTCCATCACAAGGTCCTTCATGCTCATCATGTATTTCATTGTGATGGTGGCAACCCTCTCCACCACCTATTTCTAATGCTTCAATATTTTCAATATGCTTTTTAGGAACTATTAGTGTATGAACTGGTGCTTGTGGATTTAAATCGTCAAATGCGGCAACAAATTCATTCTCATAAACTAAACTTCCAATTTCTCCGTTTGCAATTTTACAAAAAATACAATCATCCATTGTATTACCTCCTTTAATTAAACTTTACTAAGAAGCACGTTTCTCCTGCTTCATTTTTAATTCTTGCAATTCCTGCGCCATAAGAAACCTTAACTTTTTCCCTATATCTTATTTGCTTTTTGTATGCACATTCAAATTCTTTAATTTCTAATTCATCCGGCAAAACTTCCGAAACTAAATCAAAATATCTAGCATTATTTAAATGATGATTAGTGTCTATATCTCTTTTACCAATCTCAAATTCTTTTTCAATCTCAACGATGTCGTTATCTTTAAGCCTTGTAGGTTCTTCTCCCTCAAAAACACTTCTATCAATCTTTTGGTAAGCGTCTTGCATTTCTTGTGGAGCTTTCATAAGCTTTTGTTCTTTTAAATCAAATAGTGCCCACGAAGAATCGCCAATTATAATTCTTTCACCTTCATCATTAAATATTTCATAATCACGTTTGGCAAGAATTCCTTTTATGCCTCTACTCCACGTTCTTGCCTCGATTTCTCTATCTGCTATTGGGTATTTAAAAATTCGTATTTTCATTCCTGTTACAAGCCATGCCCAGCCTCTTTCCATCATTCCTTTTGTGCCATATCCTATTCCATCTGAATGAATAGTTGCCACATTTTGACAAAGATCCAAAATTTTCGATAATCTACATCTATCATTAGAATCAACATCGCTATATCCAACATAAAATTTTTTGCTACACTGGTAGTCCACTTTTAATTACCTCCCTACTAACCAAATAATTTTACACCTTTTCCTTTGAATTGTATATCGATTTTAGGTATGATAGAATTTGTTTGTTATAATAGTTTAATTATTTTCGAAATAAGGTATGTCCCTATCCCTTCGGAATAAGGGGCCATCCCCTTTTTTCAAAGATAATCAACATAGCTATTATTCAAGGAGGAAGTTTATGAAAAATAGAGGATTTGAAGTATGTAAAGGATTTGAAGATAGAGATATAAATTTACCAATTAGAAAGACTAAAAACTCAGCTGGATATGACTTTGAAGCAGCCGAAGAAATAGTAGTTCATTCTATTTGGAAAAGCGTTTTTGAAAATATAAAAAGTATCATAAAAGGAGAAAAGGCAGATTTGTCTTTTAAGCCTACTTTAGTAAAAACAGGAATAAAGTCATACTTTAATGAGGATGAAGTACTAATTTTGGCAAATAGAAGCTCTAATCCGGCAAAAAAAGGTCTTATACTTGCTAATAGTATTGGAGTAATAGATTCTGACTACTACGGAAATGAAGATAACGATGGAAATATAATGTTTGCTTTTTACAATGTATTCCCGTTTGATATTACAATAAAAAAGCACGAAACCGTTGGGCAAGGCTTCTTTCAGAAATTTTTAATTGTTGACAATGATAATACATTAAATACTAATGAAACAAGGAAAGGTGGATTTGGAAGTACAAATTAAGCATCCTCACGCTCTTGATTTATGTAAACCTTTGTGGTATAATATTCTTGACACTGTATAACAAATAGGTAAATCTCATAATTGGTTACCTAAACTCTCTGATTTTGGACCGTGTATAGGAGGATTAGCATGGAAAGAGTCATTAAATTTGGTGAAGAAGCACTGGTTGTCATTTACACAAATCTGCCTGCTCTCCCGATCGTCATTGGAAGAGTTCAGTTCATGGAACGGAATCGGATCATCATCGCTCCTCAGGTTTTCTTGTTGAATTCAGAAGGGAAAGAAGCAGTTGGATATTACACCCCAAATGGCCCGCTTGTAACCATCTATGCTGAATCAATAGGGGCTTGGAAGTACTTAAAAAAGACGGATCTCCAGTATATGGAGAATACCGCCAAGAAAGTCCCCGAGGAAAGTAAAAAGTATTACAGGGATTTCAATAAGATGGTAATTGTATGAGGAGGTAATACGCAGGCAAAAAGGTTACTACTTGTCTGTTTGTTGGCACACACTAGTTACAAAGTGTGTGCTTTACTTTTTACTATTAAATCTTTCTAATTTGTTAAACAAATTAGCTTTATATCCTTTACTAAAATCTCTGCCTACCCAAGTTTCTTGACATTATGTAAATTTCGTTATATAATCTCTCATGAAAATATATTTTGAAAGGAGAATCCACATGAGTATGCAAAGACCCACCGTTTCTTGGGCGGAAGTAGACTCGTTTCTGGACCGGATTGCTGAAAAATACTCAGCAATGAACATCTCTGGGATATATGGTATCCCGCGTGGCGGAATCGTTCTCGCTACATGGCTGTCGTATAAAATGAATGTTCCCCTTCTTCAGGGCGCTGCTGACAACTGCATTATCATCGATGATATATGTGACAGTGGGGAAACCCTTGTCCACTACGCTCGGAACTCCTCCGATGCTGGACGTGATAGGGGTTATCACCTCGTAACTCTCTTCTACAAAGAGTCATCCTCTGTGAAGCCTGAAAGTTATGGCTTCGTCAAGGGTGACCAGTGGGTAATCTTCCCGTGGGAAGTTTGATTTTACAAATTGAGAGGAGGATTTCAAAATGAAAGTACGTGTTGAGCGGGGCTCTCTGATCATCGTCTTCACGCCCTCTGATACAGTGACTTTTTTCATTGGCACCGTGACAGCTATCGATGACACGG